>CAYMXO010000022.1:0-28187 GCA_964394445.1 uncultured Thiopseudomonas sp. | reverse complement strand
CGGGAAAGCCATTGCGTCAAATCTCCTCCAGCTCCGTCATTGGCCAGCGCGCCCGCGCATGAATTGCCAGCCCCTCTTGCTGGCCAGCCAGCAGGCGCCGGCATCCGGCATAGGCAATCATTGCGCCGTTGTCGGTACAAAAACGCGGTCGCGCATAAAATACCTCGCCACCCAGCTCGCCCAACATCTGCTCCAGCGCCTCGCGCAGTGCACTGTTGGCACTGACACCACCGGCGATGACCAGTCGTTGCAAGCCTTCCTGCTCCAGTGCGCGGCGGCACTTGATGGTTAGCGTATCGACCACAGCTTCCTGAAAGGCCCGGGCCAGATCAGCCCTGGCTTGTTCATCCGCCTCGCCGGCCGTCCGGCATTTGTTCCAGTGGTTCAGCACCGAAGTTTTCAGACCGCTAAAGCTGAACTCCAGTCCGGGCCGGTCGGTCATCGGCCGGGGCAGCCGGAAGCGCCCGGGTTTGCCCTGTTGCGCCAGCCTGGCAATTTCCGGGCCGCCGGGATAACGCAAACCCAGCAGCTTGGCAGTTTTGTCAAAGGCCTCGCCCGCCGCATCATCAATCGACTCGCCCAGCAAGCGATAACGACCGATGCCGTCCACGCGCACCAGCTGCGTATGCCCGCCGGAAACCAGCAAGGCAACAAAGGGAAATCCGGGAGGATTGTCTTCCAGCATCGGCGCCAGCAGGTGCCCTTCCATGTGATGCACGCCAACCGCCGGAATATCCAGCGCAAACGCCATCGCCCGTGCGCAGGAAGCGCCCACCAGCAAGGCACCGACCAGCCCCGGGCCAGCCGTGTAGGCAATGCCGTCAAGGTCCTGCATGTCATGACCTGACTCGTCCAGCACCTGCCGGATCAGCGGCAGCATGCGCTTGACGTGGTCGCGGGAAGCCAGCTCCGGCACCACGCCGCCATATATGCGGTGCAAATCAATCTGGCTGAACAATGCATCAGCCAGCAATCCGCGCTGACTGTCGTACAGCGCCACTCCGGTCTCGTCGCAGGAGGTTTCCAGTCCCAGTACCAGCATGTCTAGAGTTCCACCCTGAAAAAGGGGTCAATGATAAGCCGGTCAGCGCCGTGGCTCCACCGCTTTTGCCAATTCACCCCGAAAAGCGTTATCGTGCAGCGCATTGCCAACCCGTTTCAGGATGAAAAGCCCAATGAGCGGACAATTCCGGCTTCTCAAGACGAAGCGCTTCGCCCCCCTGTTTGTGACCCAGTTTCTGGGAGCATTCAACGACAACCTGTTCAAGAATGCCCTGGTGGTGCTGCTGACTTTCCATACCGCGCAATGGAGCAACCTGTCCGCCGGAGTGCTGGCCAATCTGGCAGCGGCCATCTTCATCCTGCCGTTCTTCCTGTTTTCCGCGACTGCCGGCCAGCTTGCCGACAAGTTCGACAAGGCCCGCCTGGCCCGTTTCACCAAGCTGCTGGAAGTATTGATCATGCTGGTGGCACTCTGGGGTTTCATTGAACACAGCCTGCACATTCTGCTCGCTGCCCTGTTTCTGACCGGGCTGCAGTCTGCCCTGTTTGGTCCGGTCAAATACGCCTTGCTGCCGCAACACCTGAAGCAAAGCGAGCTGCTGGGCGGCAACGCCCTGATTGAAGCAGGCACCTTTATCTCCATCCTGCTCGGCACCCTGAGCGGCGGCGTACTGGCCGGCTATCTGCCGGATCCGGCCTGGATCGCGGGCGCCGGCATTCTGGTGGCGCTGGCCGGACTGACGGCCAGCCTGAAAATTCCGCCGGCACCGGCTCCCTCTGCCGACCTCAAACTGCAATTCAACCTGTTCAGCGCCACCCTGCGCAGCATCGGCCATGCCCGCAAAGAGCGCTCGGTGTTTCTGTCGATCATGGGTATTTCCTGGTTCTGGCTGTACGGCGCCCTGTTTCTCGCCCAGCTGCCGGCCTTTACCCAGCAAGTACTGGGCGGCAGCGAAAGCATGGTTACGTTGCTGCTGGCCGTGTTTACGCTCGGCATTGGTACCGGCTCGCTCTTGTGTGAGCGTCTGACCAGCCGTCAGGTGGAAATTGGCCTGGTGCCACTGGGTTCCATCGGCCTGACCCTGTTCGGACTGGACCTGTTTTTTGCTTCACCCGTTTCCCTGGCCGGTGAACAGTCGCACCCGCTACTGTTTCTGCTGGGTCACTGGCAGATATGGCGGGTGATGCTGGACCTGTTGCTGCTGGGCATTTTTGGCGGCTTCTTTATTGTGCCGCTGTATGCCCTGGTGCAGTTTCGCAGCGCCGAGGCACAGCGGGCACGCATCATTGCTGCCAACAACATTCTCAACGCGCTATTCATGGTCGCCGGAGCGCTGCTGGCCATTGCCGGGCTTGCTGCCGGTCTGTCCATCCCTGCACTGTTTGCGGTGGCAGCGTTATGCAACGCCGCCGTCGCCATCTATATTTACAGCCTGGTACCCGAATTTTTCATCCGTTTCCTTGCCTGGCTACTGATCAAATGCCTGTACCGCTTGCGTACCAAGGGCACCGACCATATTCCCCATGACGGTCCGGCCCTGATTGTCGCCAACCATGTCAGCTTTGTGGACGCAGTCATCCTGATGGGGGCAACACCACGCCCGATCCGCTTTGTCATGGATCACCAGATTTTCAAGACACCTTTGCTGGGCTTCATTTTCCGCCACAGCGGCGCCATCCCGATCGCCCCGGCCAAGGAAGACCCCGAGCTGCTGGAACAGGCCTTTCAGCGCATCGACCGCGCCCTGGCCAGTGGCGAGCTGGTGGGCATCTTCCCCGAGGGAGCCATTACCCGCGACGGCAGCATACAACCGTTCCGCCCCGGGGTAACACGCATCCTGCAGGCCCGGCCGGTACCGGTGATCCCGATGGGGCTGTCCGGGCTCTGGGGCAGTTTCTTTTCACGCATTGAAGGCAAGGCCATGCGCAAACCGTTCCGCCGCGGCTTCTTCTCAAGGGTCGGGCTGAAAATCGGCGCGCCGGTGGCCCCTGAAATGGCCAGCCCTGACTACCTGTACGAACAGGTCAAAGCGCTGCGCGGCAGAATACGCTAGGTGTCTGTAAAAGCTTTCAACTTCGAATCCGCTCTGCGCTTTGCATTCCCCAAACAAAGCGTCTATAATCCGCAACCCTTAATACGCGATGTGCATTGCAATGCTGTTCAACAGGAAAGCAAAACACATCAACCACCGGTCCCCGATGAAGGTACGAATTGAATGCCAGCTGTCAAACTGAAAGACAACGAACCATTTGACGTTGCCCTGCGTCGCTTCAAACGCGCCTGCGAAAAAGCCGGTGTACTTTCTGAAGTGCGCAGTCGCGAATTTTACGAAAAGCCTACTGCAGAGCGTAAGCGCAAAGCGGCCGCCGCCGTCAAGCGTCACGCCAAGAAAGTACAGCGCGAACAACGTCGCCGCGAGCGTCTGTATTAATTGACAGACTCTTGCAGCCAAAAGACCCGGACTCGTTCCGGGTTTTTGCGCTTCAGGCCCGGACACAGCCTTCTGCTGCCCGCCCCGCGCTCCGGCACACTGCGCCCCACACTGCAACCACGGTAGAACCACAATGGCTGGACTGATCCCCCAGGGATTCATTGACGATCTGCTCAACCGCACCGACCTGGTCGAAGTGGTGGGCGAGCGTATCCAGCTGAAAAAGTCTGGTCGCAACTACAGCGCCTGCTGCCCGTTCCATCAGGAAAAAACCCCGTCTTTCAGCGTCAGTCCCGACAAGCAGTTTTACTACTGCTTTGGCTGCGGCGCCGGCGGCAATGCCATCGGCTTTGTCATGGACCATGACCATCTGGGTTTTCCCGAGGCCGTGGAGACCCTGGCCCGCCGTGCTGGCGTCGAGGTTCCCCGGGAAGACGGCCCACGCCAGCAACAGCCACGCCAGCCGGCCCAGTCGCCGTTGTTTGGCATCCTGCAGACAGCCTGTGATTTTTACCGCCAGGCCCTGCACGGTCATCCGGCACGCCAGGGCGCGATCAGCTACCTGGGCAAGCGTGGCATCAGCAAGGATATCGCCGGTGATTTCCTGCTTGGTTATGCCCCGCCCGGCTGGGATAACCTGCTGCGCGAGCTGGGCGGCGACAGCCTGAAGGAAAAATACCTGCTGGAAGCCGGCCTGCTGGCCGAAAACCCCGACAGCGGGCGTCGCTACGACCGCTTCCGTGACCGCATCATTTTCCCCATCCGCGACAGCCGCGGGCGGGTGATCGGCTTTGGCGGCCGCGTGCTCGGTGACGACAAACCCAAGTACCTGAACTCGCCTGAGACGCCGGTATTTCACAAGGGGCAGGAGCTATACGGCCTGTACGAAGCACGCCAGCACAACCGCCAGTTGCAGGATATCCTGGTGGTCGAAGGCTACATGGATGTGATCGCGCTGGCCCAGCAGGGTTTGCGCAATGCCGTAGCCACTTTGGGTACGGCCACCACGCCTGAACATATCAAGCGCCTGCTGCGTATCGTACCGGCCATCACCTTCTGTTTTGACGGTGACAATGCCGGCCGCAAAGCCGCCTGGCGCGCGCTGGAGGCCACCCTCGAGCACATGAAGGACGGCATCAGCGCCCGCTTCCTGTTTTTGCCCGACGGCAGTGACCCGGACGACCTGGTGCGCAGCGAGGGTGCGGAAGCGTTCAGGGCGCGCATTGGCAGCCAGAGCCTGTCACTGTCGGATTACTTTTTTCGCCACCTGGGCGAAGAGCTGGATCTGGACAGCCTGGAAGGCAAGGCGCATCTGGCCACCCTGGCCGGGCCACTGATCGAGCGCATCCCCGGGCACAACCTGCAGCAACTGATGGAACGCCAGCTGCTGCAACTGACCGGTCTGGGCATCAACCGCTCGCCCCGGCCGGCCCCGGCCAGCCGGCAGGAACAACCGGCGGCCTACCCTGGCCAGGAACAGTCCCCCGACAGCTTGCGCCCGCACGAACGGAGCCATACTTTTGCTGCACAACGCGCATCCGCGCCAGCCTCGCCGCCCCGGTCGCCGCGACAACAGGAACCGCATCAGGTTGAAACACCCCACCTGGTCGCCATGCGCAGCCTGCTGCACCATCCGCAACTGGCGCTCAAAGTGGAGTCGGCCAGCAATCTGGCTGCAGAAGATGACCCGCACGCCCAATTGCTCGTCTCATTACTGGAAGCGTTGCAAAAAACGCCACAGCCAGCGCCATTGCAGCTGATCGCTCGCTGGCACGGTACCAGCCAGGGACACCTGCTGCGTTCCCTGGCAGAAAAAGAATGGCTTATCGAGCATGACAACCTTGAACAACAGTTTATTGACACCATAGCCTGTTTGTCCGGGCGTCAACGGGAACAGAAACTGGCCCGCCTGCTTGAACTGGCAAAAAGCCGCCCGCTGGACGACAGCGAGAAACAACAACTCAATCACCTGCTTGCGCAAAAACACCGCAAGCCTCTGGTAACTGGCCAACAATGACCGGCATCGCCTATAATGCTCAGCTTGTCTTTGCGCCAGACCAGGCCACGTTTGGATAGGGTAATATGTCCGCTACAGCACAACAGCAATCCCGTTTAAAAGAACTGATCGCCCTCGGACGCGAGCAGGGTTACCTGACGTACGCCGAAGTCAACGACCACCTGCCGGAAGACATTTCCGACCCGGAGCAGGTTGAAGACATCATCGGCATGATCAACGACATGGGGATCAACGTCTTCGAGGCTGCACCCGACGCTGATGCCTTGCTGATGGCTGAGGCCGACACCGACGAAGCAGCCGCTGAAGAAGCAGCTGCCGCACTGGCTGCGGTGGAAACCGATATTGGCCGCACCACTGACCCCGTCCGCATGTACATGCGTGAAATGGGTACCGTGGACCTGCTGACCCGCGAAGGCGAAATTGAAATTGCCAAGCGTATCGAGGAAGGTATCCGCGATGTCATGCACGCCATTGCCCACTTTCCTGGCACGGTTGACAGTGTACTGGCTGAATTCAACCGCCTGGTCGAAGAAAACGGCCGCCTGACCGACATTTTCAACGGTTATATTGACGCCGACGACAGCATTCCCGAGCCGGCCACCACACCCGACGACGAGCGGACGTCCAAGCCTGCCAGCAAAAAAGCTGACGACGAGGATGAGGACGCAGAAGAAGAGGAAGACAACGAGGAAGAAGAGGAAACCAGCGACGGCGGTCCCGACCCCGAGCTGGCCAAGCAACGTTTTGGTGCCATTGAAGAACAGCTGGTCGCCACACAAAAGCTGCTGGCCCGCTACAAGCGCAGCACCAAAAGTGTAACCGGCGCACTGGATACCCTTGGCGAGCTGTTCATGCCGATCAAGCTGGCCCCCAAGGTCTATGAAGGCCTGATCGACCAGATTCGCAGTACCCTGCTGCAGGTACGCGCCCAGGAACGCGCCATCATGCAGCTGTGTATTCGCGATGCCGGCATGCCACGCGCAGACTTCCTCAAGCACTTCCCCGGTAACGAAACACAGCTGGAGTGGGCAGAAAAGCTCAGTCAGGGCAAGAGCAAATATGCCACCCCCCTGGCCGGACTGCTGGAAGACATTCAGCGCCATCAAAACATTCTGCTGTCCATCGAGCAGGAAACCAGTTTGAGCATTGCCGACATCAAGGATATCAACCGCCGCATGTCGATTGGCGAAGCCAAGGCGCGCCGGGCCAAAAAAGAAATGGTTGAGGCGAACTTGCGCCTGGTCATTTCGATTGCCAAGAAATACACCAACCGTGGCCTGCAGTTCCTCGACCTGATCCAGGAAGGCAACATCGGCCTGATGAAGGCCGTAGACAAGTTTGAATACCGCCGGGGCTACAAATTCTCCACCTACGCCACCTGGTGGATCCGCCAGGCCATTACCCGCTCGATTGCCGACCAAGCGCGCACCATTCGCATTCCGGTACACATGATAGAAACCATCAACAAGCTCAACCGCATCTCGCGCCAGATGCTGCAGGAAATGGGCCGTGAGCCAACCCCGGAAGAGCTGGGCGAGCGCATGGAAATGACCGAGGACAGGGTACGTAAGGTATTGAAAATCGCCAAGGAACCCATTTCCATGGAAACCCCGATCGGCGACGACGAAGACTCCCATCTGGGTGACTTCATCGAGGATACCAACATGCAGTCACCGGTAGATGTGGCCACCGTGGAGAACCTCAAGGAAGCCACCCGCGAAGTCCTCAGCGGCCTGACCGAGCGCGAAGCCAAGGTTTTGCGCATGCGCTTCGGCATCGACATGAACACCGACCACACCCTGGAGGAGGTCGGCAAGCAGTTCGATGTTACCCGCGAACGTATCCGCCAGATCGAAGCCAAGGCACTGCGCAAACTGCGCCACCCGTCACGCAGCGAGCACCTGCGCTCGTTCCTCGACGAATAAGCAACGCATCTTCCAAAACCCCGCCTTGTTGCGGGGTTTTTTATTGCCAAACATGGTGTTCACAGACAAAACATACCACTTTGGTCTGCCGTGTAAAAATTGACTTCAGCGACCCGCACCTGCAGCATAAGCACACTTTTTTGTACTGCCTTCAGTACAGGCAAGCCTCACGACTGTCAGGCGCACAACCGGTCTTCGGTTACGCCCTGCCCGCCGAGACTTCCCGCCTTCAGCGGCCACCGGCCGCGCTCATAACAAAAACAATAAGCGTTAATAAATGACTTCTTTCCGGTACTTTTGCACCGGGGAGCGAGTGTGTGTGTTTTTTAATAACTACAAGCTAACGCCTATGACCGACACAAACGAAACCAGCTATAAAGAGCTACACCGCCCCAGCAGCGAGTTTGCCCGCCGCCAGGATTATCTGGACTACGAACTGTCCATCATGAATCCACGCCGCTGGCGACCCAACCTGCCGTATCGCGACTACCGCTTCGAATTCGAAGACTGGGTGCCGGCAGTCGCCGCCACCATCGGCAAAATTGTCATGGCTGCTGCGGTGGTGGGTGCTTTTGCCGGCCCGCTCGGCCTGCCGGACAGCTTTGTCATTGAAAACGCCCGTTACGAGATGATCATTGCCGCTGTGCTTTTTGTCATCCTGTTCTCCGGCTTTCTCAACCCGCGCGCCAACCTGGCCGGTACCCACGGCCCACTGATTCCACTGATTCCACTGATCGTCGCTTCCGGTGGTCACCCGATGGCGCTCGGCCTGATGATCGGTGCCCTGGGCCTGATGCTCGGCGTGTTTCGTGGCGGCAGCCTGCTGGCCAGACTGACCAGCGACGGCGTCGCCGGGGGCTTGCTGCTCTACCTGGGCTTTATCGGAGTCACCTCGCAGATCAAATCGCTGTACAGCTGGGCCGAAAGCTTTGACATGGCCTATATTGCGTTTGTCGTCGTACTGGCCAACGTCATCATGTATGCCTACCTGGAACACCTGGGCAAAAAATGGCTGGCTATTCCTCTTGGCTGTCTGCTGGCAGGAATTATCGCCTTTGCCTTGGGTGCTCCATTCGAGTTCAGCACCGAACCCGGCCTGCCCAATATGAACCCTGCCTACTGGTGGGGAGCAGATACCGGCTGGCAGCTGGGCCTGCCCGGCGCAGCCGAATTCATGGCTGTTTTGCCTTTCGCTGTGCTCGCAGTCGCCATGTGGTCACCGGACTTTCTTGGCCACCGCATTTTCCAGAAGATCAACTATCCGCAAACTGCGAAAAAGGTACTGATGGAAATTGACGACACCATGGTCATCGCCTCTGGTCGCCAGGTGGTCGGTACCCTGCTGGGTGGCGGCAACCTGACCTCGTCCTGGGGTACCTATATGGTTCCGGCAGCCATTGCCCGCCGCCCCATCCCGGCCGGTGCCGTTCTGACTGGCGTGCTCTGCATTGCTGCGGCCATCATCGGCTACCCAATGGACCTTGCAGTCTGGCCGCCCGTTCTCAGCATTGCGCTGATCGTAGGTGTGTACATCCCGCTGCTGGAGGCCGGCATGCAGATGACCCGCGAGGGAAAAACCTCACAATCGGCCGCCATCGTGGTGTTCGGCTCGGCGCTGGTCAACCCTGTATTTGGCTGGTCACTGACCATGCTCCTCGACAACATGGGCATCATCGGCGACAAGAAGCGCAGCCAGGAGCTGAGCCGCACCGACCGCTGGGGCATCCCGGCGATTACCTTCGGCATTCTGGTTACAGTAATGGCACTGATCGGCATGCTGCCCGGCGTGCCGGCCCTGCTGGAATCGTTCCGCGTACTGCACTAATAAAGCGCTAGAGGCGGCCTGATGGCAGACAATTTGCCGGACCAACAGGCCGCCTCTGTCAAACCGCTTGCTGTTGCATTTTGCGCACCTTGCCGCAGTTGCGTCTTTACCCGACAGAGGTATAATGAGCACCCTGTTTTTGGGCCTATAGCTCAGTTGGTTAGAGCAGGGGACTCATAATCCCTTGGTCGCTGGTTCGAGTCCAGCTGGGCCCACCAATAAAATCAAACACTTAAGCCGCTTCTACATGAAGCGGCTTTTTTGTTTGCGGGATTTGCAAGTGGTTTGCAAGTGGTTTGCAAGCAGGTCAGAAAGGAAAATCGTCATCATTTGGCGGCGCCTGCGAAAAGTCGCCCCAGTCGGATGCCGGCGGCACGGCTTCACCCGAGAGCTTTTCAATTCGCCAGGCCTGCAGACTGACAAAGCATTTTTCCGGCTTGCCCGGTGCGCTCCACAACCGGCCACCCAGGTTAAACGCCACCTTGACCTCATCGCCCTTCTGGTAGCTGTCCAGCAGGGAGCACTTGTCCTTAACAAACTCCAGCGCCACATAGTTCGGGTAGCTCGGATTCTCACCCTCGCCGGTCAGCTTGACCACAAACTCCCGCTTGGTAAAACCATTCTGCCCGTAGGTGCGGGTCTCGTCGATGCTGTGAATTTCACCTTGAATGTCAAAACTTGCCATAGCGCCCTCTATTTTGCCCCTGATTCAGTGGCTGCAAACAAAAAACCCGCGCAGCCTTTTCGACAAATGCAGTGCGGGTAGTCAATAGCGAGACCCTACCAAGCTGTCGCTGCTCTTGCAAGAATCCAATAGCCGACTGCCTGGTTGCCGCAATATAAGAAATGCTTATATGACAAATCAAAACAATAACTTTCTCAAATAGTATTAAAACAGGCATGCTTGCTTATAGCTTTTTGGAAGATCGATAAGCATGAAAGCAATAGTGTGCCGCCTGTCCATCGCGCTACGTCCGCTTTTGCCCGGGCTGACGCTGGTGGCTCTGGCTGGCGCCCTGATCCTGCTGGCCGGGCAACTTCCCGTCATCAGGCAATCGGGGTTCAGCAGTCTGGTTCTGGCCATTCTGGCCGGCATGTTGCTTGGCAATACGTTTTATCTGGCAATCGCCCCAGGTTGCCAGTCCGGAGTTGGCTGGCTCCGGCATTACGGCCTGCGCTGGGGCATCATGCTGTACGGTTTTCGCATCAGTCTGCAGGAAATTACCGCGCTGGGCCCGGCCGTGCTGCTGATCGATCTGGTCATGCTGGCCAGCACCTTCATGCTCGCCTGCTGGCTGGGGATACGCTGTATGGGGCTAAAGCGCGAAAGCGTCTGGCTGATCGGCGCCGGCAGCAGCATCTGCGGTGCGGCTGCGGTCATTGCAACCAGCATGACACTGCACAAGCCCGACAGTCGCGATGTGGCCGTGGCCATTGCCACCGTGGTGACCTTTGGCACCCTGGCCATGTTCCTCTACCCCTGGCTGTATCACTGGCTGGCCGGGCACTGGGACATCAGCCCGTCCCGCTTCGGCATCTATATCGGCTCAACCGTCCATGAGGTAGCCCAGGTGGTGGCAGCCGGTGAGGCAATCAGCCCCCAGGCTGGCGAAGCGGCAGTAATCGCCAAAATGGTGCGGGTGATGCTGCTGGCACCTTTTTTGTTGCTGCTGGCCGGCTGGGTGCAGCGCAGCCCGGATGGCAACCCGAACAGGACCGCCCGTTTGCCGGTTCCCTGGTTTGCCGTGGTGTTCTTGCTGATTGCCGTGTTCAACAGCATGGATCTGCTCCAGCCGGCCGTACGGAATTTTTTGGTGCGGGCTGACGAAGCACTGCTGATGCTGGCCATGTTCGCCCTTGGGCTGGAAACCCGCTGGCAGGCCATTCGCCGGGCCGGGCTGCGCCCGTTGCTGCTTGCCGGCCTGCTGATGACCTGGCTGGTAATGGGAGGAGCAGCAGTCAATTACAGCCTGGCGATACTGTTCTGAGCAGTGCCTGGCCTGCCTGCTGAACAGGTCAAACGCTTTTGCGCTTCCAGCGTTCGGCCAGAAATACGCCCACCAGAATAATGCCGGTACCCAGCCAGTGATACAGCTCGATGGTTTCACCCAGGGTCAGGGCTGCAACAAACAGGCTCAGGATTGGCATCAGGTTAAAGAAAATCGCGATGCGGCTCGGCCCCATCAAACGCACACCATGCATCCAGGCCAGCGGCGCAATCATCGAAGCGGCCAGACAGGCGTACAGCACCAGCGGCAGGTTTTCTGCATTCAGCCCCGTGCGCGGCTGCCACAGAAACAAGGGCAACTGCACCACAATGGCGGCAAACATTTGCAAATACATCATCTGCAGTGCGGATATGCCGATCTGCCAGTGCTTGAGCAGGGTGCTGTAAAGCGCATACGAAAGTACCGCCAGCACCATCAGCCCGTCACCTCGGTTCACACCCTGCTGCACCAGCAACAGCAGCTCTCCGTTGGACACCACCAGCAACACACCGGCAAACGCGGTAACGGCCCCCACGACAGCTGCCAGCGTCAGGCGCTCCTTGAGGATCGCAAGCGCCAGCAACAGCGAAATGGCCGGAATCAGTGCCTGGGTAATGCCGATATTGGCGGCTGTGGTGTACTGTGCGGCAAAGTACATCAGGCTCTGGAACATGGCCATGCCCAGGGTACCCATGATGAAAATCTTGCCCAGATGGGGCCGGATGCGCCACCAGTTGCGCAACATCGGGCGCAAGACAAAAGGCGTCAACAACAACCAGGCAAACAGCCAGCGGTAAAAGCCGATCTCGGTAGGTTCAATGCTGGCTGCAGACATTTTGGTAATGACGGTATTGCCGGCCCAGGAACATACGGCCAGCAAAGGGAAAATATAGTGCATGATTTGACAACAATTTGAATGGGGGCCGCCCCGCCAAAGCGGGTATCCGGCTCAATACCCGCTCTGGATATGCAGCGGCACACCGAGGACAGCTTGCAAGGCTGGCCTGACAGATACACAGAATGGCAGGGCCAGCCGTCTTCAGAAGTCAACAGCTGTAATACAGCTCATACTCCAGCGGATGCACAAAGGTGCGGATGCGCAGGTCTTCGGCCGACTTCAGCTCAATGTAAGCATCAATGAAGTCGTTGCTGAAGACACCCCCGCGCAACAGGAATTCGCGGTCCTGATCCAGTGCTTCCAGCGCTTCTTTCAGGCTGCTGCACACCTGTGGAATGTGACGTGATTCTTCCGGCGGCAGGTCATACAGGTTCTTGTCTGCGGGATCGCCCGGATGTATGCGGTTCTGGATGCCATCGAGCCCGGCCATCAGCAACGCGGCAAAAGCCAGGTAGGGGTTGGCGGACGGGTCCGGGAAACGCGCCTCGATACGGCGCCCACGCGGACTGGTGACGTAAGGAATGCGGATCGACGCGGAGCGGTTGCGGGCTGAATAGGCCAGCATCACCGGCGCTTCAAAGCCCGGCACCAGGCGTTTGTAAGAGTTGGTCGAGGGGTTGGTGAGCGCGTTCAGCGCCTTGGCATGCTTGATGATGCCGCCAATAAAATACAGCGCGGTATCCGACAGGCCGGAATAACCCTCGCCGGCAAAAATATTCTTGCCATCGGCAGTAACCGACATGTGCACATGCATGCCGGAGCCGTTATCACCGTGCAACGGTTTGGGCATGAAGGTGGCGGTACGGCCGTAGGCATCGGCCACGTTGCGCACCACATATTTCAGAGTCTGGACCTCGTCTGCCTTGGTTACCAGGGTGTTGAACTTGACGCCAATTTCGTTTTGCCCGGCTGTGGCCACTTCGTGGTGATGCACCTCGACTTCCTGGCCCATTTCTTCCAGCGCATTGCACATGGCAGTACGGATTTCATGATCCGGATCGTTCGGCGCCACCGGCATGTAGCCGCCGCGCACACCGATATGGTGGCCACGGTTGCCGCCTTCCAGTTCGGCATCACTGCTCCAGGCAGCCTGGGCGGAATGAATCTTGAACATGGCACCGGACATGTCGGACTTGTACTGCACCTGGTCAAATACGAAAAACTCCGGCTCCGGCCCGACCCAGAAACTGTCGCCAATGCCGGTGGCCTTCAAATAGTCTTCGGCGCGCTGGGCCAGCGCGCGCGGATCACGGTCATAGCCCTGCATGGTGGACGGCTCGATCACGTCACAGACCAGAATCAGGGTCTTTTCTTCAGTAAAAGGATCCAGCACTGCGCTATCATCATCAGGCAGCAGCAGCATGTCGGAGGACTCGATCCCCTTCCAGCCCGGCATGGACGAGCCGTCAAACATCGCCCCCTGCTCGAAGAAGTCTTCGTCAAGGTTGCGCGCGGGAATGGTCATATGATGTTGCTGCCCACGAATATCGGTAAAACGCAGGTCAATCCACTTAACACGGTGCTGTTCCATTAATTCGAGCGACTTCAACATCAGGGTCTCCAAAACGGCTAACGGCCCACAACAGGGCCGACTGCAATCGTGATATTCTGGACTCTGGCAGCGTCAAATACCAGAGCTTCGCCGCCAAAAACAATCCGCATGCGGCTAACGCCGCTTCGCGTGGATGCATAACCGGTAGCAGATACAGTCTGCAGCAACGGAGGTCAAGCATGCGTTACTCCTGGTTTTTACTGCTGGCTGCCCTGGCCACCTGTACCAGTCAGGCCGCCGAGGTTTACCAGTACATCGACGAGCACGGCAACCGTGTGTTCACCGACAAGCCCCCCCTGCACGTTGATGCTGAAGAAGTCCGGCTGCCAGACGTCAACCGCACACAAATGCCGGCCGTAACGCCAGGCCCTGGCCAGCAACAGCCCGGACAGGATGGCGCCAGCAAAGCGCCTTACAACATGCTGACAATCACGGACCTGCCTGAAGGCGGCACCTTCAGGGCCAACGACGGCAATATACAGGTACGGGTGAATATCTCACCGCGACTGTCCCTGCGCCACAAGCTGCAGCTGTTGGTGGACGGCCAGCCCCATGGCGCACCGGTGCGCAGCAGCCTGCTGCAAGCCAGCAATCTGGACCGTGGCGAACACAGCCTGGCCGTGCACGTGCTGGCTGGTGACGAGATCGTACAGCAAAGTGCCGATTATCAAGTCAATATCCAGCGTGCCCATGTCAATGCTCCTGCACGACGCCGGCCATGAAGCCTGCACTGTCCGGGGCCCTCACTGTTCTGGCCCTGTTGCTGTCAGTCCAGGCGCACGCGCAGATATACAGCTACGTGGATGAAAGCGGCCAGCGTGTTTTTACCGACCGGCCACCGGCCAGCGCTGGTGCGAAAACCGTCAAGCCTTCCACCATCAACCGGATGCCGGCCGGACAGCGCTTTATCAAGCTGCAACCGCCAGCAGAGCTAAAGGAGCAGCTGGCTCCGGAACCTCCACCCTATCAGGCATTGACCCTGCTTAGCCCCCACGCCGATGAAACCCTGCGCAACAGCGGGCGCAGCATAGCCATTCAGGTCAACAGCGAACCGCAGCTACGGCCCGGGCATCGCTACCAGGCCTGGCTGGATGGCCAGCCCTACGGCAAGCCAAGCAAAACCGCAAGCTGGACGCTGGAAGAAGTGGATCGCGGCAGCCATCAGCTGCTGGTACATTTGCTGGACGAGAACGGCCGGAGCCTGCTGCAAACTCCGGCCATTATCCTGCACATGAAACAGACCAGCCTGGCCGAGCGGCGGCGGATCCGGCCATGCGAAGAAGACGATTACGGCAAACGTCCCGAATGCCCGCTGGCCGACAAGCCGGAAAAAGCCAGACCCTGGTGGCGGCCGGGGCTGTAGCGACAGGCTGACTCAAGATTGCGGACTGGCCAGCCGTGATGCCTCGTCAGGCAACCGCCTTTCAGTCAAATATGGGTTTTGGCGAAGGCCGTTTCCGCAACCTTCAGGCCTGCGTCAGCGGTGGCGACACAGCCAGTGCAGGTAACGACCCAATGGACCCAGCGCCGGATGCCGACGGTAAAACAGTTCGGTTTCAACCAACTCGGCGTCAGCAATCCTGTCGCGGAACTCTGGCCGCATGTAATCGTGAAACACGCGAATGCCACTGCGCTCGCCAACCTGCCAGCCGTGCCGGTTTAACAGCTGTTCGACTTCACGCGGGTCAAGCGGTTGCTGCGGAGTCAGCCCGCCGTCATCACCGGCAAAACGCTCCCTGGCCAGCTTGCGCAAATTGCCCTTGATCAGGTTATGCATGACCAGCGCGTCGCGGTTATAAAAGGCCAGCGACAGCCAGCCATCGGGCTTGAGCAAAGAACCCAGCGCGGCAATCAGGGCCGCCGGCCCGGCCAGCCATTCCAGCACGGCATGGCAGAGAATCAAGTCGTAAGGTTCCGGCCTTCCAGCAACGTGCTGCTGCCAGTCACCATGAACAAACTGCGCTGCCTGCTCCTGCGCAGCAAAGCGTTCGCGCGCCGCCTGCAACATCGCTGCGCTGGGCTCCAGCAGCGTCACCTCGTGCCCTTGCGCGGCCAGCCACAGCGCCATGTGCCCCAGCCCTGCACCTATATCGAGTACCCGCAACGGACGCTGCGGCAAAACTTCTTGCAAGTCGGCCTGCAACACGGCCAGGCGGATGGCGCCTTTGTTGTTGCCGTAAATTTTCTCGGCAAAACGCAGCGCCAGATCGTCAAAATGATGGTCCTGCATGCGCTGGCCTAGCTGCCGGCCAGCTTCATCTGCTCCAGCAACACCGAACCGGTGCGGATGGTGCTGCGGGTATTCAGGTCGGCACCAATAGCCACCAGGTTGCGGTACATATCGCGCAGGTTGCCGGCAATCGTAACCTCCTGTACCGGAAACTGTATTTCACCGTTTTCCACCCAGTAGCCACCGGCACCGCGGGAGTAGTCACCAGTGACCATGTTCAGGCCCTGCCCCATCAGCTCGGTCACCAGCAGGCCCGTGCCCATTTGCTTGAGCAGTGCAGCCTGATCCAGTTCGCCATGGCTGACAAACACGTTGCGGGCACCACCGGCGTTGGCCGTGCTGGGCAAGCCAAGCTTGCGCCCGGAGTAGGTGCTCAACAGGTAACTGACCAGTTCGCCATCCCTGATAAAAGGCTGGGCACGGGTGGCCAGGCCATCACCGTCAAAGGCGCTGCTGGCCAGACCACCTTGCAGCAGTGGCCGCTCATCCAGGGTGAACCAGTCCGGGAACAGCTGCTCGCCCAGTGCATCGACCAGGAAAGACGCCTTGCGGTACAGGTTGCCGCCAGAAATTGCGCCCAGCAGGTGCCCGAACAGGCCGCTCGCCATCTCTGCCGAGAACAGCACCGGCACATTGCAGGTCGGCACCGGACGGGCGCCGAGCCGGCTGACGGTACGCTCTGCAGCACGCCGGCCAATGCTTTCGACCGGCTCCAGCAAGTCAGCCCGGCGGCCATGGTCGTACCAGTAGTCGCGCTGCATCTGCTCGCCCGCGCCGGCAATCATCACGCAGCTGATGCTGTGTGCCGTTCCGGCATAGCCGCCAATAAAGCCGTGGCTGTTGCCGTAGACTGTACAACCACTGCTGGTATCCACACTGGTGCCGTCGGCATTGGTAATGCGCGGATCGGCAGCAAAGGCAGCCGCTTCACACTCCAGCGCCAGCTCGATGGCCCGTTCCGGCGACAGCTCCCATGGATGCCACAGATCAAGCTCCGGCAGCTCTTTGGCCATCAGCGACGCATCCGCCAGACCGGCACAGTCATCTTCGGACGTATGTCTGGCAATCGCCAGTGCAGCCGCAACCGCCTCACGCATGGCAGCCTCACCCGTTGCGGTGGTGCTGGCGGAGCCTTTGCGCTGGCCGCAGTAAACCGTGATGGAGAAACCCTGGTCACGGATGAACTCGACCGACTCGATTTCGCGCTGACGCACACTGGCCGTCAACCCGTCCTGCAGGCTCACCGCCACCTCGCAGGCGCTGGCACCCTGACGCCGGGCTTCGGCCAGTATTTGTTCAACCTGCGCCTGCAAGGCGGGAATTGCCGCCGGACCGGACTGCTCAATGCCGTTCATGCTGTATACTCCGACACAAATAAATAACGGGACAGCCTACCAGAATTCTGTCCGCACGTGACCCATTACCGCTGCACCACCGGGGCAGCCGCGGGCCCACACCGAACATTGATAATCAGGCAACAACATGTCAGAACAGTTTGAAGAAGAGTACGAAGAGAAGAGCAAGTCGCAGATCAAGCGCGAATTTCTCGCCCTGCAGGACATGGGCGCCCGACTGGCCGAGATGAAGCCTGAAATCCTCAACCGGCTGCCACTCAACGATGCCCTGCGCAAAGCCCTGGAAGAAAGTGCGCGCCACACCAAACACATCGCCCGCAAGCGCCATAACCAGTATCTGGGCAAACTGCTGCGCGGCCACGACATTGAGGCCATCCAGCAGGTTCTGGACAACTTTGATACGGCCAGCCGTGAATACAACAACCGTTTTCATCAGCTGGAACGCTGGCGCGAGCGCCTGCTGGATGAGGGCGACAGCGCCCTGCAAGAACTGATGCAGGAATATCCCGACATTGACAGCCAGCATCTGCGCGGTCTGATCCGTCACGCACAACACGAGCGGGCACAAGAAAAGCCGCCGGCAGCCGCACGCAAGCTGTTCCGTTACTTGCGTGAAGTGGCCGAGCAAAATCTTTGACCCCTGCCCTGCCGGTCTGCAGGCTGCCCTGCATTTACGCTATCGGCAACGCGCCTGCGGTCACCACATGGGGAGCACAGCTCCCCGCCACACAGCAACGGGGTTAATACCCCTCCGGGTTCTGGCTTTGCCAGCGCCAGCTGTCTTCGCACATCCGGGCCAGATCCAGTTCGGCACGCCAGCCCAGCAGTTCCAGCGCCAGCGCCGGATCGGCATAACACTGGGCCACATCACCTGGACGCCGGTCAACAATATCGTAGGGAATCGGCCGGCCTGACGCCTGCGCCAGCGTCGCGACAATTTCCAGCACCGAATATCCCTGCCCGGTTCCCAGGTTCACGGTCAGCAAGCGCGGCTCATCCAGCGCCTGCAGCGCCTTGATATGCCCTTTGGCCAGGTCCACCACATGAATATAATCACGCACACCTGTGCCGTCCGGGGTCGGATAGTCACCGCCAAACACGCTCAGACGCTCGCGTTTGCCGACTGCCACCTGGGTGATGTATGGCATCAGGTTGTTGGGGATATCGCGCGGATCCTCACCGATCATGCCCGAAGCATGGGCACCCACCGGGTTGAAATAACGCAGTAATGCCAGTGACCAGCGCTCGTCGGAACTATACAGATCACGCAGCATATCTTCGATGATCAGTTTGGAACGGCCATAGGGGTTGGTCGCCGACAGCGGAAAATCCTCGCGAATCGGTACAGAAGCCGGGTCACCATAGACCGTGGCGGAAGAACTGAACACCAGACGGCGACAATCATGCGCGTCCATCACCTGCAGCAGGTTCAGGGTACCCGCAACGTTGTTCTGGTAATAATGTAGCGGTATCGATACCGACTCGCCCACCGCCTTGAGTCCGGCAAAGTGCACCACTGCACTAATTGGAAAGCGGCGAAAAACCTCCTGCAAGTCAGCCAGCGAACGGATGTCCCCTTCGACAAACTCCAGTGCTTTTCCGCTGATCTGCTGAACCCTGTTCAGGGATTCAGCGGACGAGTTGGACAGGTTATCCAGCACTACCACCCGGTAGCCCTCATTCAACAACTCAACACAGGTATGCGAACCGATATAGCCCGCACCACCGGTAACCAAAATGTACTTGTCTGACATCGTTTGGCTCTCGTTTCAAAAATTATCCTGATTATAAGGCAAAGCCGAAAAAACAATACAGTCAACATTTCATATACCTGGAAGCAACTGGCACAGAAGCAGGGAACCCTGCGGGTATTCCCTGTTCCAATACCTGTAAATCATTTCACGGAGCCAGCCCCATGAAACCGGTTCTCTTTTTTGTTCTGTCCGGGGCCATACTGCTTGCCGGCTGCAGCAGCACCCCTTCCACACCCGGAACCTATGTTTACCACTGCGAAAGCGGCGCAAGAGTCACTGCAACCTACCCTGACACAGACTCGGCCCGGGTTACCTATCTCGGCCGTGAACACAACATGCGCGTTGCCATCTCTGCCAGCGGCGCCCGTTATGCCGATGACCAGCTGGTATGGTGGACCAAAGGTGCTGAAGCCATCCTGTTGCAACGCGATGACAGCACTGATGATAATATCCTTGAACGATGCCGGTTGGGCCGGTAAGCAAATCGCTTTTTACCAGAAAGAACACCAAGGGCATCGGCGATACAGGCACCACTTCCGGCTACCGGAAAGCCTCTGTCAGCGACCTGCCATCACGGAAAAAGCTGCCTTTCGTTTTAAACCTGAAAAGAGGGGCGCAACACAGAGCAGCAAAACGGCCCTGATAAAATTCGTTTCGAGACTAAAAGTACAAAACACCCGAGCCGTATCGATATCAAGACGGCAACGCTGCCCGCCATCCGACCCTGTAATGCATGGCAAGGCATCTACTCGCAACATCTGAGCAGACTGAAATATGGTTCGTCATTTTTGTAACTTCTGCAAACTTGGCATTTTTCTACGTAATCTTCGTATTGCGCAGAACTTGTTCGTCTGTTCAATGCTCATTTTTGCCAGCACTCCACTATCGGCCGCCGAGCCCCACCCGCAGCACAAAGTTCACAACACCCTGATCATACAAACCATTGGCGGAATTTTGCATTACGCCCGCTGGCCTGTTTCACACAGCACTCCCCAACTTTGCATTACCGGGTTCTCCTCCCATACCGATGAGTTTTTACAATCGGGCTATCTTCCGCCGCACTGGAACAGCCAGCCACTTTTACTTGATAGCGCTGACCCACAAATCGAAAACTGCCAGGGGTTGTATCTCGGATATCTGGACGATCCTCAGGAGCAGGCGCTGTTTACACGCATCCGGGATCTGCCTATCCTGACCATCAGTGAACATAACCGGGGCTGCAGCATAGGCAGCATGTTTTGCCTGCAGATCGAAAAAAGCAGTAACCGGTTTCAAATCAACCTGGACTCAGTTGCCCGCAGCGGGATACGCATTCACCCCAACGTCCTGCTGCTGGCAAAGAAACGGGAGTAGGCAAGGTGAAACAAGGCCCACGTGCAAATCCGCTACAAATGAGCACCCTTCTCAAGCGGGCGCATTTGCACACCATTCTGGTTGCCATGATCCTGGTCGGCATCTCGCTGGTAACGGGAGTCTTCTCGCTTAAGGCTTTTGCCGAGTACAACCTGCAATTGATGGGCCGCTCGCTGGGTCAGGCAGTGGAAGCTGCCGTTGTTTTCAGCGATGCCGAAGCGGCCAGCGAAACCCTACAACACATCGCACCGGGCGAGCTGCTTGGCCTGATCACAGTAGTCGATCGCCACGGCGTCCAGCTGGCACAATGGGGCAGCGTGGAAAATACAACCGGCAGCGGCCTGCAACAACTGATCAACCACCTGGTACAACCCGCGCCACTGCTTTTGCCCATCACTCATGACAACCAGGTGGTCGGCGAGATCTACCTCGCCAGTAATAGCACCATCCTCAGCCCGGTGATGGCCAAGGGCTTTGCATTCATGGCCGCAAGCCTCGTCCTTGCCGTGCTGGCTAGCCTGTATCTGGCCAAACGCACAACACGCAGCATCAACCAACCCTTGCACGTGCTTACCGAGGCTGCACATCGTGTGCGCCATGAGCGCAATTTCGAGGAGCGAATCCCCGGAGCAAAAATTGCCGAACTCAATGAACTCAGTGAAGGCCTCAATGCGCTGCTGGCCGAGTTGCACTCCTGGCAACTGGTGCAGGAGCAGGAAAAGGCTGAGCTCAATTACCAGGCCAGCCACGACAGTCTGACCGGACTGGCCAACCGCAATCAGTTTGAAGCCATTCTGGCCCGCACCTACCTCCAGGCACGACAAAACAACATGCGCTTTGCCGTGCTCTATCTGGATGCCGACCACTTCAAGCAAATCAATGACATCAAAGGCCACGACGCCGGGGATCTGGTATTGCAGGAGGTCGCCAAACGTCTCAGACAAAGGGTTCGCTCGGGCGATACCGTAGCCCGCTTCGGCGGCGACGAATTTGCTATTTTGCTGCCCAACCTGAACAGTAACGAAGACACGATCCGCATCGCCGAAGCCATCACGCTCGACATGCGTACCCCGGTCAGGCTCGGCGATGGCCAGACTACCCATATCGGCCTCAGTATTGGTGCAGCCGTGTTCCCGGACGACGCCAATAGCCCGGAAGCACTGCTTAAAGCCGCCGACCGCGCCATGTACCTGGTCAAGCAGACAGGCCGTGGCCACTGGCAACGTGCCCACAACCCGGATACAGACCAAACAGGAGCTTCAACATGAGCTTTGCCATTCCGGTTCGTCGAGTTCACATCATTATCCTGTTGGCGCTGGGCCTGCTCCTGAGTGGTTGCCAAGCCCTGCCCGAACCCGGACTGAGCGCAAAACAAATCGCGGTGTTGCAGCAACACGGGTTCTCTCCGGTCGAAGCCGGCTGGGAGCTGGGCATGTCACAAAAGGTACTCTTCGGCTTTGCCGAGCATGAGGTATCCAGTGACAGCCGCTCCTTCATCAGCAAGCTGGCACGTGCACTGCAAGATGTCGACCTGCATGACATCCGCATTGACGGCCACACCGACAACATTGGTGAACAGGCATACAACAAGGCCTTGTCACTGCGCCGGGCCGAGACTGTAGCGGCCATTTTTGTCGAAAACGGCATGCAAAAAGACAAAGTATTAGTGCGCGGCCTGGGCGACAGCATGCCGGTCGCGGACAACCGTACCCGCAAAGGCCGTAGCCAAAACCGTCGCGTCAGTATTATCATTACCAGCCATTGATTCTTTAGCCCGGCGCCGGGATACCCGGCCTGTGGCGTAACCTGCCAGAGCGCGGGCGCTGGACGTCCACCCCATGCCCGGCCCGTGCAGCTCCAGCCAGAAGGCCAACCCTACTGTGATCCGCCTGCAAAACCTGAGCCTGCAACGCGGCCCGTTGCGGCTGCTTGACCATGTCGACCTGACTGTACATCCCGGCCATAAAATCGGCCTTGTCGGCGCCAATGGTGCCGGCAAATCGAGCCTGTTCGCCCTGCTGCAGGGCCAGCTACAGGCCGACAGCGGCGAATGCGACATCCCTGCGCAATGGCGCATTGCCCACATGCAACAGGAAATTGTTGCGCTGGAGCGATGTGCGCTGGATTACGTTCTGGATGGCGATACCCGCCTGCGCGAACTGCAGCAACAGATGGCACAAGCCGAACAGCAACAGGACGGCACCGCCATGGGCCGCCTGAATGCCGAACTGGATGCCGCTGACGCCTGGACGGCGGACAGCCGTGCCAGCCGTCTGCTGGCCGGACTGGGCTTTGCCGAAGAAGAAATGCAGCGCCCGGTATCATCTTTTTCCGGCGGCTGGCGCATGCGCCTGAACCTGGCACAAACCCTGATGTGCCCGTCCGACCTGTTGTTGCTCGACGAACCCACCAACCACCTGGATCTGGACGCCATCCTCTGGCTGGAAGGCTGGCTGCAGCAATACCCGGGCACCCTGCTGCTGATCTCGCACGACCGCGACTTCATGGACGCGGTGGTGCAACACGTGGTGCACTTTGAACGGCAAAAACTGGTGCTCTACCGAGGTGGTTACAGCGCCTTCGAGCGCGCCCGCGCCGAGCGCATGCTGCAACAGCAGCAAGCCTACGAAAAGCAGCAGGCCCAACGCTCCCACATGCAAGATTTCATCCGCCGCTTCAAGGCCAAGGCCAGCAAGGCCAGGCAGGCACAAAGCCGGGTCAAGGCACTGGAGCGCATGGAAGAACTGGCACCGGCCCACTTCGATTCCCCGTTCAGTTTCAGCTTTCGCGAGGCTGACAAAACCTCGGCCAGCCTGATCAGCCTGCGGGGTGCAGAGCTGGGGCATGGTGACAAACGCATCCTGCAACAGGTCAACCTGCAGCTGGTACCCGGCATGCGCATGGCACTACTGGGTCCCAACGGCGCCGGCAAGTCCACCCTGATCAAAAGCCTTTCGGGCGAGTTGCCGCTGCTGGATGGCGAAGTGGTCCGCGGCGAAAACCTGGCCATTGGCTACTTTTCCCAGCACCAGCTGGACAGCCTGGATGCCAAAGCCAGCCCGCTGCTGCACCTGCAACGCATCGCGCCGGATGAACCCGAGCAAAAACTGCGGGACTTCCTCGGCGGCTTCGACTTCCGCGGCGACCGTTGTGATGAGCCGGTGGTAAATTTTTCCGGCGGCGAGAAAGCCCGCCTCGCCCTGGCCCTGATTGCCTGGCAAAAGCCCAACCTGTTGCTGCTCGACGAACCCACCAACCACCTCGACCTGGAAATGCGCCACGCACTGGGCGAAGCGCTGCAGCACTATCAGGGCGCCATGCTGCTGGTATCCCACGACCGTCACCTGCTGAAAACCACCGTGGACGAACTGATGCTGGTTGCCGATGGCAAGGTGATGCCTTTCGACGGCGAGCTGGACGACTACGGCCGCTGGCTGCAGGATTTTCGCAGCCGCCAACAACAGGCCCAGCGCCCGGAGCCCGACAACGCCGCAAATGGCAGCGACAGCCGTATTGATCGCCGCGCCCAGCGTCAGGCCGAAGCGGCCATCCGCAAGCAGCTGGCACCACACCGCAAACAGGCCGACACGCTGGAGCAACAGCTGGGCAAAGTGCAGGAACAACTGGCCGACATTGAACAACAACTGGCCGACAACAGCCTTTACGCTACCGACGCCAAGGATCGGCTCAAACAGCTGCTGGCCGGGCAGGCCAGCTTGCGTGAGCAGGCCGAAGCGCTGGAAATGCAATGGCTGGAAAGCATGGAGCACCTGGAAAACCTGGAGCGCCAGCTGACCATTCATGGCTGATACCTTCAAGTGCGCAAGTGCATACGCCCGGGCGAGCTGTTTCATGTACGAATAAATTCATACCTGCAAAAGCCCGCCCGGCGTCAGCCAAACCCAAGGTGCAAATTTATTCGTACACAAGGCCATGGCTCAGCCCCATCACTCCAACGGGTTCTACCCCATTAACACGGACACTTTCGCGCTAATTCGCGCTAAAATGCCCGCCCTCTTTTCTTCAATTCTGGAACCCCGTCATGTGGCTCTGGATTACCGACACTGAAATCTGGGTAGCATTCTTCACTCTGACCGCCCTGGAAATCGTCCTTGGCATCGACAACATCATTTTCATCTCCATCCTGGTCAGCCGTCTGCCCAAGCATCTGCAGGCCAAGGGCCGATTCTTCGGCATTATGCTGGCAATGGTTACCCGCATCCTGCTGTTGCTGTCACTGACCTGGGTGATGCGCCTGACCAACGACCTGTTCAGCGTCTTTGGCATCGGCATTTCCGGGCGTGACATTATCCTGATTGGCGGCGGCCTGTTCCTGCTGCTGAAAAGCACACTGGAAATCTGGCATAGCGTTGAAGGCAGCGGCGATGACCTGCCCGATATCAAGGGTGCCAGCAGCTTCTTTCTCATGCTGGTCCAGATCGCCATCATCGACATCATCTTTTCGCTGGACTCGGTGATCACCGCGGTCGGCCTGGTGCAGCATATTCCGGTGATGATTGCGGCGATCATGGCTTCGGTGATTGTCATGCTGGTTTCCGCCGCCAGCATCAGCAAATATATCGAAGAGCACCCGACGCTGAAAATCCTCGCGCTGTCATTTCTGATCATGGTCGGTACATTGCTGATCGCCGAAGGCTTCGACGTCCATGTGCCCAAGGGTTACATCTACTTTGCGATGGCATTCTCGTTTGGTGTCGAAATTCTCAACATCAAGATGCGCAAGACCATCGAGCGTAACGGTAACGGTCAGAAGTCTGCCTGACAGGCTTGCTCAACCATAGCTGCGGCTGACAAACTCCGGCTCAACCAGCCCGCGGCGCTGGTTAATCACCAGCGTCAAGACAAAAAAGAAATTGCACAGCATGTTGCAGATCCGTGGCAGCATCATGTCAACGTTCCGGCCTTCCTCGAGTTTCAGGCGCACCATGAGGCGGATGGCTTTTTTGCAGGCAGAACGGGCCAGATGCAACTGGGGCACCGGCGGAGTCCCCCGCGGCAAGACAAACTGCGCCAAACGCCCGGCCACTTCCACACGGTAGTGCTCCAGCCGGTCTTGCAGACACTGGATATCCGACTCTGCAATGGCCAGCCGCCCCCGGATGGAGCCGTTGACGTGAAACGCCAGGGGCTGGATCTGTTCCAGATCTGCAGCAATATCGGCCATATCATCCGGCAGATGCGAGATTACAGCGCCAATATGCCCACACAGCTCATCGGTAATCACCTCAAAATCACACAACAGTGACTTTTCATACATAAACGGATAACACATTTCATCCGTATTCTTGCCAAACTTGAACGTCATGGCAATTACCTCGGAATGACAACCGGCGGCTGTCCCTGCAAATCAATATGGGCATCTACATTAAAGGCCTGCTGCAAATGAGCGGTCGTCAGCACCTCGGACACCGCACCCAGCGCCAGCAGGCGCCCCTCATGCAACAGGCAAAGCCGGTCGCAATAACGCGCGGCCAGTGACAAATCGTGAATGGACAGCATGACACCACAGCCGCCTGCCGCGTAGTTGCGCAGCAGGCGCAGAACCACTTGTTGCTGGTGCAAATCCAGGCTGGCAACCGGTTCGTCAGCCAGCAGCACCCTTGGCTGGCCGGCCAGCACCCGCGCCAGCCAGACCCGTGCCTGCTGCCCGCCCGACAGCCGGTCAACCGGGCGTTCCAGCCAGTCACTGACACCCGTCATGTCCGCTGCCTGCAGAATCGCTTGCGGATGATTGTCCCCCCAGGGCAAACGGCCAAGGCTGATCACATCCCGCACCGACAGTGCCCATGCACTCTGGCTGCTTTGTGGCAGAAACCCCAGCTGTTGTGCCCGTTGCCGTTCAGAAACGCTTTCCAGCGCTTTGCCGGCCAGCAGGATTTCACCCTGGTACTCCTGAATGCCCGCCAGGCAATGCAACAGCGTGGACTTGCCCGCCCCGTTGGCACCCAGGATGCCCAGTACCTCGCCGGCCTGCAGCTCCAGGCTGATATCCAGCAACCGCTGCCCGACCCGCAGCCGGTGAATCCGGATCAGCTCCATTGCTTGCGCTCCTTCCATACCAGCCAGATGAACAGCGGCACGCCCAGTATGGACGTCAGCACACCCAGCTTCAGCTCACGCCCGGGCGGCAACAAACGCACAAAGATATCGGCCCAGCACACCAGCACGGCGCCTGCCAACGCAGCCGGAATCAACAAACGCTCGGGTCTGTGCTGCACCAGAGGTCGCAGCAGGTGCGGCACCAGCAGGCCGACAAAGCCAATGTTTCCTGCCACGGCCACCGAGCTGCCGACCAGCAGTGCCGCGCCCAGCACCAGCATGATGCTGCCGCGGCGATAGTCCAGCCCCATGCTGCGGGCCACCTGGTCACCCAGACTGAGGCCACTGAGCAGCCGGCGCTGGCTCATGATCAGTGCCGTTCCGGCCAACAGTGCCGGCAGCAGCAGCCAGAAATGTTCCAGCCCGCGCTCGGACACCGAGCCCAGCAGCCAGAACACCAGCTCCTGCATGGCATAGGGGTTGGGTGCAAAATTCAACACGGTGGCCAGCGCCGCACCACAGAGCGTGGAAATTGCCAGTCCGGCCATGATCACCATATGCGCCCGCGCCGTGCCCGCCAAAGCCAGCATCAACACCAGCGCCAGCGCAGCACCAATCAGCCCGGCCACGCTGGGCGCAGCCGCACCCAGCGAAGGAAACAGGCCAAAATAAAACACACTGGCCGCCCCCAGCGCTGCGCCCTGGCTGGCGCCAATCAGCCCGGGCTCGGCCAGCGGATTGCGCAACAGCCCTTGCAAGGCGGCTCCACTCAGGCCCAAAGCGGCCCCGACCGCCAGTGCAATCAGGGTGCGTGGCAGGCGAATTTCGCCAATGACGATGGCATCCAGATTGTCCTTGCCGGTGAAAAAACCCAGCAAACCGGAAAGCACCGACACAGAGGACGAGCCCATCGCCAGCGAAGCCAGCAAGGTCAGCAGCAGGGCAGCCAGCAAAGCCGGCGTGATCAGTCGAGCCATTGATTCAGTTGCCTTATCAGATCCCAGGTCCAGGGGCCGGGACATTGCCAGCGCCAGTAGTCGGTGGTCAGCCAGTGAGCGGCAGGTACCGTTCGTTTGAGCACCGGATGTTCGGCAAAGCGGTTGGCCAGTGCCTGATGCTCCGGTGCGGCAAACAGAATGGCATCCGGCGGATCACTGGCAATCTGCTCCAGGTCCAGCGCCACATGGCCGGACACTTCAAGGTAGTTGCGCCAGCCTGCCTGCTCGAGAATCTGATGCTCGAAAGTATCCCGCCCGGTCCCGATGCCGTTGGAGCCCAGCAGCAACAGGCGCCTTGCGGCCGGCTGCGGCGCATGAGGCGGCGGTGCAGGCCGCGCCAGTGCAGGATCCTTGCCCATCAGGGCCAGCAACTGACGCTCGTGCTCCACCACCTGATCCAGACTGTCCGGCAAAGGCAGCACTTCAACCCGGAAACCGAGATCGCGCAAGCGCTCGCGCAGCATCAGCGCGCTGAACTGCCCGACCAGCACCAGATCCGGCTGCAACTGCACAATGTTTTCCAGCGAACCGTCGTGGGTCGGCCAGTCATTGCCAATCCAGTCCACCGGATAGCGCTTGAGCGTCGGCGACAGTGCAGCCACCCGCTCCGGCTCGGCATGGTAGGCAAGCGCCCAGTCCATGCACAGATCAAGGGAGAGTATGCGCTGGGGAGCAGCCCAAGCGTTCTGCATCACCACGCAAGCAAGCAAGAGCACACCTGTGATTTGGCGAACATACCGAAAAACGGAAAACTTTTTTATGGACAACTTTTGAGCACTCATGTGCCACACTCGCCAG
>CAYMXO010000021.1:0-29232 GCA_964394445.1 uncultured Thiopseudomonas sp. | reverse complement strand
CACTCTGGATGGCGGCGATGATGCCACGGGTGGTCGGAATGTCGAAACGCTTGCCGACACCGTAGCCGCCACCGGTCCAGCCGGTGTTGACCAGGTATACCTTGGAACCAAAGGCATTGATGCGCTTGATCAGCAGGTCGGCATACACGCCGGCCGGACGCGGGAAGAAAGGTGCGCCGAAGCAGGTAGAGAAGGTGGACTTGATACCTTCGCCGGAACCCATTTCGGTGGAACCAACCAGCGCGGTGTAACCGGACAGGAAGTGGTAGGCAGCCTGCTCGTTGTTGAGGATGGAGACAGGAGGCAGTACGCCGGTCAGGTCACAGGTCAGAAAGATGATGGCGTTTGGCTCGCCGGCACGGTTTTCAGCGGTGATCTTTTCCACGTTAGCCAGCGGATAGGCGGCACGGGTATTCTGGGTCAGGCTGTCATCGGCATAGTCAGGAGTGCGTTTGTCGTCGAGCACAACGTTCTCCAGCACGGCACCAAACTTGATGGCTTTCCAGATGACCGGCTCGTTCTTCTCGGACAGGTCGATACACTTGGCGTAGCAACCACCTTCGATGTTGAATACGGTGCCTACGCCCCAGCCGTGCTCGTCGTCGCCGATCAGGTAGCGGCTTTCGTCAGCAGACAGGGTGGTTTTGCCGGTACCGGACAGACCGAAGAACAGGGTGGTCTCGCCATCTTCACCCACGTTGGCGGAGCAGTGCATCGGCAGCACATCTTCGGCCGGCAACAGGAAGTTCTGTACGGAGAACATGGATTTTTTCATTTCACCGGCATAGCGCATGCCGGCAATCAGCACTTTCTTCGCAGCAAAGTTGATCATTACGGTGCCGTCAGAGTTGGTGCCGTCACGCTCGGGCACACACTCAAAAAACGGTGCGTTGATGATCTGCCATTCGGACTTGCTGGACGGGTTGTACTCGTCCGGAGTAATGAACAGGCAACGGCCAAACAGGTTGTGCCAGGCGGTGGTGGTGGTCATCTTGACCGGCAGGTAGTAACGGGGATCGGAGCCTACATGCACATGGGATACAAAGCTGTCACGCTCGGCCACATAGCCCTGGACACGCTCCCACAGAGCGTCAAAAACGGCAGGTTCGACCGGGCGGTTAACTGCACCCCAGGAAATCTGGGCTTCGGTGCTGGGCTCTTTGACGATGAAACGGTCAGCCGGGGAACGGCCGGTACGATGACCGGTTTCCACTACCAGCGAACCGTTGTCAGCCAGCTGGCCTTCACCACGCTGAATGGCCTGCTCAATAAGTTCTGCAGCACTGATGTCTGTGTAAACGTTGATGTTTGCTTGCGTCATGTCGATCCCCAACGGCCCCGCCGTATGCTCTATAAATGTAGCGCTTTACAAAAAGCACTACACGGCTCAAAAAATAATTCGGGAATTATGCCAGAGTTTTTTAACTAATGCACTGTGGATGGACCATTATTCGTGTGATCCAGGGCAAATAACTGACGAATATCGTCCGCAGCAAAAGTGTAATGCTGGTTACAGAACTGGCAGTCCATTTCTATCTTGCCGTCCTGTTCCCGCAACAGCGCCAACACATCCTGCTCACCCAGGCTCAACAGCGCCCGCTGGGAGCGCTCGCGCGAGCAGCTGCAGCTAAAACGGACCTGTTGCGGATCGAACAAGCGGACCTCTTCCTCATGGTACAGACGGTGCAGCACCGTAGTGTTGTCCAGCCCCATCAGTTCTTCGGCAGTCAGGGTCTGCCCCAGCGTGGTCAGATGTTGCCAGCTGGCCTGCCGTGGTTCGCCGTCAGCTACGCGGGCAACCGGCAGTTGCTGCAACAGGAAGCCACGGGCACGACGGCCATCGGCATGCAGGATGAAGCGGCTTTCCAGCTGTTCCGAGCTGGCAAAATAGGCATTCAGACAGTCAGCCAGGCTGTCACCATCGAGCGCCACCAGCCCCTGGTAACGCTGGCCGCGCTCGGGATCCACAGTCATCGCCAGCACGCCATTGGGCATCAGCTCCTGCAGCGTGGCTCCCGCCCCGACCTGTTCCGCATCGTAGTGGGCCAGCCCGCGGATCTCGCGCTCACTGGAACATTCCACTACCAGCATCGACAGCGGACCGTCACCGCGTACCTGCAGGGTGAGCAGTCCGTCAAACTTGAGGCTGCCCACCAGCAAAGCCGCTGCCGCCATCAACTCCCCCAGCAATACCGCAACGGGCTCCGGATAGTCATGCTTGGCCAGCACATGGGCGTAACTTTGCTCCAGAGTAGCCAGCTCGCCACGGGCATCGTGATTGTCGAAAATAAAGCGCTGGGTGAAATCGGTTTCTGTCATGGGTTACCTATTGGATGCTTTGGTTTGGCAGGTAATTGAGGCCTGCCAGCCTGGTGCAGACAACACTGGCCGGACGCTCCTGCGCTTACCGGCGGCCCTGCTGCGGAAATATTTGCCGCCAGGCTGGGGCCAGGCTAATAGTTGTCCAGCCACTGGTCGAGCTGGCGGCGCTGTTTTTTGCTGGGCCGTCCGTCGGTCTGGATACCGAGGGCACCCGCCTTGCGCAACTGCGCCTCTTCTTCACGCTTGCGCAGGCTTTCTTCGGTTTCACGATAAAGCTTTTGCGCTTCTGGCGCTCCCCGGCGCACATCGCTCAAGGCTTCGACGACAACCGTACGCAGATCATAGCCGCAACGGATCTGCAGCTCGTCACCCACCCGTATATCCCGCGCGGGCTTGCAGCGCTCACCCCGGCAATGCACCTTGCCACCTTCGATGGCAGTTTTGGCCAGGCTGCGGGTTTTGAAAAACCGGGCGGCCCAGAGCCACTTATCAATGCGAACCTTGTCCACTGCGTTTCCATTTTACAGATTTTGTCATGGCCTTCAGCTTGGGCCGGCGCTGTTGCTTTTCAAGGGGCAGCCAGATTTTTACCTCAAGACCGCCCTGCGGATGATTATCCAGCTCGATGCACCCGTCATGCAGGGCAACAATGCGCTGCACAATGGCCAGGCCGAGCCCGGCGCCCTGCCCGCTACGGGCCTGGTCACCGCGGATAAAGGGGTTGAAAATGCCGGGCAGGTCCCGCCCGGCAATGCCCGGCCCGTTGTCGTGCACAGTCAGCAGCGCATGCGGCCGGCCGCCAGGATCATCCCTTTCCAGCCGGATAATCAGCTGTTTGCCGCCATAACGGATGGCATTTTCCATCAGGTTGACCAGCATGCGCTTGAATGAAAGCCGGCGCAGTTGCAGACAGGGGATGTCCTGCAACTGCAGCTCGATGGTATGCCCCTGCTGGTGGTAGGGTTGAACAATCTCTCCAATCAGTGCGGCCAGGTCACAACTCTCTCCCGGCTCGTCACGGCCATCGCGGATAAACGCCAGAAACTGCCCAAGAATGGCATCCATGTCTTCAATGTCATGCACCATGTCACGGGCCAGCTCGCTGTCTTCTCCCAGCAGCGCCAGCGACAGGCGCATGCGCGTCAGCGGGGTGCGCAGGTCATGGGAAATGCCGGCCAGCATCAACTCGCGTTCGCGGTTGGCCTGTTCGATATTGGCGGTCATCTGGTTGAAGGCATGGTACACCTCGGCCATCTCGCTGGCGGTATCCACATCGACCGGCAGGCGCACGCTGCGGCCTTCACCAAACTGCCGGGCCACCACCACCAGACGCTTGAGTGGCGCGCTGAACTGGCGCACAAACAGCCAGGCAGCCGCCGTAGACAGCAGGCCAATGCCAAGAAACCAGCCAAACAGGTTCCACAACCGCTGGCCACGCAGGGGGTGCGGGTACAAGGGGATACGAACCCAGTCCGGTCCCAAAGACGGCGCATTGACGTACAACGAGGGAGGCGACTGGGCACTGATACGCACACGGGTATCATCGCCCAGTTCGCTGCGCATCTGATCGATGAAGATATCGCTGTAAGGCCACTGCCGCTCGCCTTCAGGCACGTGTTTTTCCCGCACCAGTTGCAGGCCGGCCGCCCGCGCAATGGCTTTCTGCTCGGTGGCCGGGGCAGCCCAGTAGGCCCGCAATGTCAGGGCGGCACCATGGCTGTACTGACGATCCACCAGCACGTCGTCATTAAGCAGCAGATAAACCAGCGTCAGAGCCTTGGAAAACAGTACCGCCAGCAGCACCATGCCGAGCAGGCGGCCAAAAAAACTTTTCGGGTACCAGAAAACCAAGACCGTCAGGCCCCGTCCGGCACAAAGACGTAACCCACACCCCAGACCGTCTGGATATAGCGCGGCTTCGAAGGGTCGGGCTCAATCACCCTGCGCAGACGCGATATCTGCACATCGATCGAGCGCTCCAGCGCATCCCATTCCCGCCCGCGGGCCAGGTTCATCAGCTTGTCCCGGCTCAGGGTCTCGCGCGGATGCTGCACCAGCGCCTTGAGCACGGCAAATTCGCCAGTTGTCAGCATATGTGGCGGCTCATCGTTGCGGTACAGCTCCCGTGTTGCCAGTGACAGGCGAAACTCTCCGAAACTGACATCCTTTTCGCTGGTAGCCGGAGCCCCCGGCACATCCGGTTCCTGGCGGCGCAACACGGCGCGGATTCGCGCCAGCAGCTCACGGGGATTAAAAGGTTTGGCCAGATAGTCATCCGCGCCCAGCTCCAGCCCTTCAATCCGGCTGGCTTCATCACCGCGCGCGGTCAGCATGATGATCGCAATCTGGTTGCCTTCCGCCCGCAGCCGCTGGCAGGCCGACAGGCCATCCTCATCCGGCAGCATCAGATCCAGCACCAACAGGTTGAAATGTTCGCGGCGCAGGATGCGCTCCATCTGGGCAACATCCTCGACGCTGCGCACACGATAACCATGCTCACTGAGAAAACGCTCCAGCAGGCTGCGCAAGCGCGCATCATCATCCACTACCAGGATCTTTTCACCGTCACTCATACTCACGTCCTTTCGCCAGCATCGACCTGCCAGTCGTCAGCATACGGCCTCTCATAGCTATCAGGCCAGCAGAGCATCAATTATGCATAGAAACATCCGCTGTTCGGCGCTAACCTTTGTTAACAAATCTTACAGCTTTACCTGCTGCTGGCCGGGTCCTGTAAAAAACAGGTTGCCTGGCTTATAATTGCCGGTTTTATTCAAGCTTGCAGGTCTTCCATGCTCGACATCAACGCGAAAATCGCCGACGAACTCGGGGTTGCCGGCCGCAACGTAGCAGCCGCTGTCGCCCTGCTCGACGAAGGTGCTACCGTGCCCTTCATTGCCCGCTACCGTAAAGAAGTGACCGGCAGCCTTGATGATACGCAGCTGCGTACCCTGGAAGAGCGCCTGCGCTACCTGCGTGAACTGGAAGAGCGCCGCAGCAGCATCCTGGCCAGCATCGAGGAACAGGGCAAACTGACCCCGGAGCTGAGGCACGACATCCTCGCCGCCGACACCAAGGTGCGCCTGGAAGACCTCTACCTGCCCTACAAGAAAAAGCGCCGTACCAAGGGCCAGATTGCGCTGGAAGCGGGCCTGGGCGAGTTGGCCGATGCGCTGTTTGCCGCCCCGTCCCTGAGCCCCGACGCCGAAGCAGAGCGCTTCATCCAGCCCGATGCCGGCTTTGCCGATGTCAAAGCCGTGCTGGAAGGCGCCAAGTACATCCTGATGGAGCGCTTTGCCGAAGATGCCGCCCTGCTGGAGCGGCTGCGTAACAGCCTGCAGGATGATGCCCGGCTGAGCAGCCGGGTCGTCAGCGGCAAGGAGCAGGAAGGCGCCAAGTTCAGCGACTATTTTGAGCACGACGAGCCGCTCAGGTCGGTGCCCTCGCACCGTGCACTGGCCATGTTTCGTGGCCGCAACGAAGGCATTCTCAATCTGTCGCTGACGCTGGGCGAGCCGGACGCCCTGTTGCACCCCTGCGAAGTCATGGTGGCCAAACACTTCGACATCCAGAATCACAACCGCCCTGCCGATGCCTGGCTGGCCGAAGTGGTACGCTGGACCTGGCGCATCAAGCTGTCCACCCACCTGGAAACCGACCTGTTCGGCAGTCTGCGTGAACAGGCCGAAACCGAAGCCATCAGCGTGTTTGCCCGCAACCTGCACGATCTGCTGCTGGCCGCTCCCGCCGGTCCGCGCCGTACCCTGGCACTGGATCCGGGCCTGCGCACCGGCTGCAAAGCCGCCGTGATGGACGCAACCGGCAAGCTGCTGGCCACCGACACCATTTATCCGCACGCTCCACACAACAAGTGGCAGCAAAGCCTGGCCACGCTGGCAACGCTATGCCAGCAGCACCAGGTGGAGCTGATCGCCATCGGCAACGGCACCGCCAGCCGCGAAACCGACAAGCTGGCCGGCGAGCTGGTCAAGGGTTTGCCTGACCTGCGCATGCAAAAAATCATGGTCAGCGAAGCCGGTGCTTCGGTGTACTCCGCCTCCGAGCTGGCAGCAAAAGAATTTCCCGGGCTGGATGTGTCCCTGCGTGGCGCCGTGTCCATTGGCCGCCGCCTGCAGGACCCACTGGCCGAGCTGGTCAAGATCGATCCAAAGTCCATCGGTGTCGGCCAATACCAGCATGATGTATCCCAGGTACAGCTGGCCCGCTCGCTGGATGCAGTGGTGGAAGACTGCGTCAACGCCGTCGGTGTGGATGTAAACACCGCTTCGGCCGCCCTGTTGGCGCGGATTTCCGGCCTGAACAGCACCCTGGCCGGCAACATTGTCGAGTTCCGCGACAGCAACGGCGCGTTTACCAGCCGCAGCCAGCTGAAAAAGGTACCGCGTCTGGGGCCAAAAACCTTTGAGCAGGCCGCCGGTTTTTTGCGTGTCATGAACGGTGACAACCCGCTGGATGCGTCTGCCGTACACCCGGAAACCTATCCGCTGGTCAAGCGTATTGCCGGGCACACCGGCCGCGATATCCGCTCGCTGATTGGCGATTCGGCCTTCCTCAGGCAACTGGACCCCAAACAGTTCACCGATGAAACCTTTGGCCTGCCCACGGTCACCGACATTCTGGCCGAGCTGGACAAGCCCGGCCGCGATCCGCGTCCGGAGTTCAAGACGGCCGCCTTCCAGGACGGCGTGGAAAGCCTGAAAGACCTCAAGCCCGGCATGACGCTGGAAGGTGTGGTGACCAACGTCACCAACTTTGGTGCCTTTGTCGACATCGGCGTGCATCAGGATGGCCTGGTGCATATTTCCGCCCTGGCCGACCGCTTCGTGCAGGACCCGCATAGCGTAGTCAAGGCGGGCGACATCGTCAGGGTCAAGGTGATGGAAGTGGATATTCCCCGGGCCCGTATCGCCCTGAGCATGCGTTTGGGTGACCAACCCGGCGCAACCCATAGCGAACGTCCACGCAATGAACGTGCGCACGCCGACAAGTCGCGCCAGCGTGCGGAGCGCCAGCCTCGTTACAGCGAAAAACCGGCCAGCGCTACCCTGGCCGGCCTGTTTGCCAACGCCGGAAAAATCAAGAAAAAATAACTGTTACAGCTGCCGCCCCGGCACTTCGCTGGTAAAGTGGCAGCCGGCTCCGTAGTAATTTGAGGATGTTCTTTTGCACGACACCTACTCCCAGCGTCTGCAGCTGCTACAGCAAAGCGATATCAACCCCCTGCTGCGTAACTGCCTGCACGGCATCGAACGCGAGTCCTTACGGGTGAATGTTGATGGCTCCCTGGCCATGACCGGCCATCCTGCAGCGCTGGGCTCAGCCCTCAGTCACGGCAGCATTACCACGGACTACGCCGAACCCCTGCTGGAGTTCATTACCCAGGCCCACAGCGATAGCGCCGCCACCCTGGAAGAGCTGGAGCAGATTCACCGCTTTACCCACAGCGTACTGGGCGACGAACTACTCTGGAGCCCATCCATGCCTTGTCGGCTGCCCGCCGAAGCAGACATCCCGATTGCCCGCTATGGCGACTCCAATGTCGGCCGTTTCAAATATCTGTACCGGCTGGGCCTGGCCCTGCGCTACGGCAAAACCATGCAATGCATTGCCGGCATTCACTACAACTTCTCCCTGCCGGAAGCACTTTGGGCAAAGCTGCAGCAGGCCGAAGGCGATACACAACCACTACAGGATTACCAGTCCGAACGCTATATTGCCCTGAGCCGCAATTTCCGCCGTTACAGCTGGCTGCTGATGTACCTGTTTGGTGCCTCTCCGGCAGTCGATGCCAGCTTTGTCCGCGACATTCCAGGCCACAAGCTGCAACGTCTGGACGACGAAACCTTTTATCTGCCATACGCCACCAGCCTGCGCATGAGCGATCTGGGCTATCAGAGCAATGCCCAGGCCGGCATCACACCCTGCTACAACAACCTGCAAAACTACACCGACAGCCTGCTCAAGGCGGTCAGCACGCCCTATCCGGACTATGTCGCAATGGGCACCCATGACAGCAATGGCCAATGGCAGCAGATCAATACCAATATCTTGCAGATTGAAAACGAGTACTACTCCACCATCCGCCCGAAGCGGATCACCGAAGGCGACGAACGCCCGGTCGAGGCCCTGATCAATCGCGGCATTCAGTATGTTGAAGCCCGCTGCGTGGACATCAACCCGTTTTTGCCATTGGGCATTGACCTGCCACAGGCACGCTTCATGGACAGTTTCCTGCTTTATTGCGCACTGGAAGACAGCCCGTTGTTTGCCGGAAACGACTGCCCGCAAATCCGGCAAAACTTCATGGATGTTGTCAACCGCGGCCGCGAGCCCGGCCTGCAGCTGGTCAACAATGACGGCAAGAAAATCGCGCTGAAAGACTGGGGCCGACAATTGCTCGACGGCATCCGCCACTGCGCCGCCCTGCTTGACCAGGCGTACAAGACCGATGGCCACGGCCAGAGCATCGACCTGCAACAAGCCAGGCTGGACGATGTCAACCTGACCCCATCCGCACAGGTGCTGGAACAGATGCGCGCCAATGCCTGCAGCTTTGCCGCACTGTCGCTGCAACTCAGTCGCGGGCATGCTGCCGCCCTCAAGCAACAACCGGTAGACAGCGCGCACTTTGCAAAACTGGCTGTCGACTCCCACCTGAAACAGCAAGCAGTCGAGCAGGCTGATGATGTCGATTTTGACCGTTACATGAAACAGTATCTGGCTCAGTGATCCGCCTGTTGCGGGCAAGCCCGCCGCCCGGGGTGTCACCTGCGGTTTGCATCATCCTGCCATCTGCTGCAGGCCGTCAGCACGGCCACCTTCAGGTGTGCCTTGCCATGCTGCCGGCACTTGCCGGCCGGCAACCGAAAAGAGACCCGCAACCGGTTACATGGTGCTGCCCTGGCGGCGGCGCCAGTTGTGCAGTGCGGTATCCAGTTCCTTGAGGGTGTTGATGCCTTGAGCCCGTGCCTGCTTGAGGAAAATCAGTAGCAATTCGGCAGTCGCCAGCGCATCGGCACATGCATTGTGACGCTGCATGACGTTCAGCTTGAAATGGCTTACCCAGTCATCCATCCGCGGCTGGCGCATGCCGTGTTCCGGATTAAGCAATGGCGCCACCTCGGCCAGATCAAAAAACGGATGGCGGAAGCTGTAGCCGAAGAAGTCTTTTAACTCCCTTTGCAGCAGGCGCTGGTCAAAGTCGGCATGAAACGCAACCAGCGGGCTGTCACCGACAAAGTCGAGAAAATCCAGTAGTGCGGTTTTCGGCCGGATTCCGGTTGCCAGCTCACTTGGCGCAATCTGGTGGATCAACACCGCCTCGTTGACCTTGACCTCACGCCGTTTCAGGGTGCGCTCAAACTGCTGGCCCATATGGATGGCATTGCCTTCCACGGCCACGGCACCAATACTGAGGATCTTGTCGCGGCCGGTATGCAGGCCGGTGGCTTCAAGATCGACCACCACAAAGCGCTGCTCTGTCAGTCGCTGCTCGCCCAGTGCCAGCGGTTCACGCACGCCGGCCAGCCGCTGCAGATCCCGGGCGCTGATTTCAGGCCGTCGCTGCAGCCACTTGAGCCACCTCATAACTGGTACCTGAGCGTCAGACTACTCTGTATACGCTGGGCCTGACGGAAGGATTCGCGCAGGATGCGGCGGTCCAGCGTGTTCAGTTCATCCGGGTAAATCAGGTTGCTATAGGTCAGCCCCTGGGCTGCCTGCTGCTGGTGATGCTGCATACGGATCAGCTGGATGAAATGGTAAGCTTCGGCGTAAGCGTCACCGTCCAGCCGCTCGATAATGCCGCGACCTACCAGCTGGCGAATGCGCTCCAGCGTACTGGTTGCCTCGATGCCCTGACTGAGCGCGAGCACCCGCACACTCTCGACAAAGGGCGCCAGTCCCTTGACCTTGAGATCAAGGCTGTCTTTCTCGGTGCCTTTCTTGCTCAGGGTAAAGTTGCGGAACAGACCACCCAGTGGCGGACGGTTGAGCAAGGCACTTTCCGCCAGCACACGCTGAAACACGCCATCGGCAACCACCATTTCCACAACCTTGCGGTGCAGGTTGATGCAGGGCTGTTCCGGTCCCCAGATGCAGCGCAAATCAAAATGCACACCGGCAAACTGCATGTTTTGTGCCGTTGCCTCGCGCATCATTTTTTCGTAGCGGGCCACCCACTCCTGCCGTGACAGGCAGAACTCAGCGTTGCCGGCCATGAAATTGCCGCGACACAGGGAGAATCCGCAGTCATCCAGCGCAACGTTGACTTCACGGGCAATCGGCAACAGTTTCTGACGGATGGCGTTGGCTTCCTCGGTGGTGGCCGCCTCGAACAGGATGCCGTTGTCCTGGTCGGTGAACATGGTCTGTTCCTTGCGCCCTTCGCTGCCAAACACCATCCAGCTGAACGGAATGCCCGGATTGCCGTGTTTCTCCAGCACCAGCTCGATGATCCGGCAACTGGTATGGTCGTTGAGCAGGGTAATCAGACGGGTAATCTGTTCCGGGCTGGCGCCGTGGGCAATCATCCGCTCGACCATCGCTTGTACGTCCTGGCGCATCTGCACCAGCTTTTCCAGACTCGGTGCCGTGCGTACGGTACGGGCCAGGCTGACCAGATCGACCCGGCGCAGCGAGAACAGGTCGCGCTCGGACACCATGCCCACCAGCTTGCCGTCACGCACCAGACAGACATGGGCAATGTGCCGCTCGGTCATTGCCAGGGCGGCGTCAAAGGCCGTAGCCTCGGGAGACAGGCTGAACGGGTTGGGCGTCATCACCTGCTGCATCGGCTGGCGCAAATCAGTGCTCGGATCGGCAATCACCCGGCGCAGGTCGCGCAGGGTAAAAATCCCCTGCGGCTGCATCAGTTCGTTGGCAATCATGATGCTGCCGACCTGGGTTTCGTGCATGATCTGCACTGCCTGGTGCAACGGCGTAGCAGCGGAACAGGTCACGGGCTCCCGCATGGACGACAGCTGCGATAGCGGTGTATCCATGGAAATTTGCGAACCAAGCGACTCGGCTGCGCGGTTCTGCACCTGCACGTTGACCTGATCCAGCAGGCTGCTGATGCCGCGTACACAGAAATCACGGAACACATCACTGCGCTGCATCAGCTTGACGAAAGCTTCCTTGGTCAAAAGGAAACAGAAGGTGTCCTCGTCTGCCGTATGCACGGTACGCGTGGCACGCTCACCCAGCAGGGCCGCCATCGGAAAACACTCGCCCACGCCCAGCTCGAAAATTGTCTCGTCGCCAAGGTCCTGCTCTTTGCTGCGCTCACCATACACCCGCCCCTGCTTGATGATGTACAAGTGTTCCACCAATCCATCCTCAGGGCTGATGACACTTTCACCCTCGGCATAAAACCTGAGCACACAGTTTTCCACCAGAAAACCCAGCTCGGCCGGCTCCATGCTGTCAAATGGCGGAAACTGCCGGAAAAACTCCAGCGTACCCTGTATGTTTTGTTGCACAGCATCGCGCCCGGCCTTGGCAAAAGCATCCTGACGACTCATTGTCAGCCCTCCACAAATATCATCAGCATGCTACTTCTGTACAGCCTGCCGCCCCATTGGACGTAAGTTGCAGGAAGATGCATACATCCGGGTGGAGCCGGCCGGGACAGCACCTGGAAATCACCAGGTCGCAGGTACAAAAAAGCCCCGCCGAAGCGGGGCTTTTTGTTTGTCACGCGACGGTCTTACAGGCCGTTCTTTTCCTTGAACTCGCGACGACGACGGTGCAGGACCGGCTCGGTGTAGCCGTTGGGCTGGGCACGTCCATCCAGGACCAGCTCCAGACCGGCCTGGAAACCGATACTGTCTTCGAAGTTCGGCGCCATGTTGCGATACAGCGGGTCACCGGCGTTCTGGCGGTCAACCACTTCAGCCATACGCTGCATGGCCTCGACAATCTGCTGCTCGGTCACAATCCCGTGACGCAGCCAGTTGGCCATGTGCTGGCTGGAAATCCGCAGGGTCGCACGGTCTTCCATCAGGCCGATATCGTTGATGTCAGGCACCTTGGAGCAACCCACGCTCTGCTCGACCCAGCGTACAACGTAACCAAGGATACCCTGGGCGTTGTTGTCCAGCTCGTTGCGGATTTCCTCTTCGCTCCAGTCGGTGCTGGGCGCCAGCGGAATGGTCAGGATGTCGTCCAGCGATGCAAACGGGCGGCTCTTGAGCTCTTCCTGACGCGCAAACACATCCAGCTGGTGGTAGTGGGTGGCGTGCAGGGTGGCAGCGGTCGGGGATGGTACCCAGGCAGTGTTGGCACCTGCCTTCACGTGGCCAATTTTCTGCTCCAGCATGTCAGCCATCAGGTCCGGCATGGCCCACATGCCTTTACCGATCTGCGCTTTGCCGGGCAGGCCGGTGGCCAGGCCAACGTCGACGTTCCAGTCTTCGTAGGTGGCAATCCACTTCTCGCCACGCATGGCGGTCTTGCGCACCATCGGGCCGGCTTCCATGGAGGTGTGGATCTCGTCACCGGTACGGTCGAGGAAGCCGGTGTTGATGAATACGACACGCTCTTTGGCTTCGGCAATACAGGCCTTGAGGTTGACCGTGGTACGGCGCTCTTCATCCATGATGCCCATTTTCAGGGTATTGCGCGCCATGCCCAGTACATCTTCAACACGGGCAAACAGCTCGTCAGCAAAAGCAACCTCTTCCGGACCGTGCATTTTTGGCTTCACGATGTACATGCTGCCGGTGCGGCTGTTGGCACGGCTGGTGTTGCCTTTCAGGTTGTGCAGCGCGATCAGGCTGGTGAACAAGCCGTCCATGATGCCTTCTGGCAGCTCGTTGCCCTGCTCGTCCAGAATCGCCGGGTTGGTCATCAGGTGACCCACGTTGCGCACAAACAGCAGCGAGCGGCCGTGCAGGGTCACTTTCTCGCCATTCAGGCCGGTGTACTCGCGGTCCGGATTCATGGCACGGGTGAAGGTGCGCTCGCCCTTGGTTACGCTTTCAGCCAGATCGCCTTTCATCAGGCCCAGCCAGTTGCGGTAGACCAGAGTCTTGTCGTCTGCGTCAACTGCGGCAACGGAGTCTTCGCAGTCGATAATGGTGGTGATGGCCGCTTCCAGGATGATGTCTTTTACACCCGCCGCATCGGTCTGGCCGATCGGGCTGTTGGCGTCAATCTGGATTTCAATGTGCAGGCCATTGTTTTTCAACAGCACGGCAGTCGGCGCAGCCGCATCGCCCTGATAGCCAACCAGCTGGGCGTCATCGCGCAGGCCGCTGTTGCTGCCGCCTTTCATGGCAACAATCAGCTTGCCGCCTTCAATACGGTAGCCGGTAGCGTCTGCATGGGAGCCGGCAGCCAGCGGGGCAGCCGTATCCAGAAAATTGCGGCCCCAGGCGATAACCTTGTCGCCACGAACCTTGTTGTAACCGGCAGTGATTTCCGCACCACCCTCTTCGCTGATGGCATCGGTGCCATAGAGCGCATCGTACAGGGAACCCCAGCGGGCGTTGGCCGCGTTCAGGGCAAAACGTGCGTTGGTTACCGGGACCACCAGCTGTGGGCCGGCCATGCTCGCAATTTCTTCGTCAACATTCTGTGTGCTGGCCTGGAAATCCGCCGCTTCTGGCTGCAGGTATCCAATTTCTTGCAGAAAGGCCTTATATGCCACTGCATCGTGGGACTGGCCTTTGCGTGCCTGGTGCCACTCGTCAATTTTTGCTTGCAAGGCGTCACGTTTTTCCAGCAGCGCGCGATTTTTCGGAGCCAGGTCCTTGAACACCTGGGCAGCACCTTCCCAGAACTTGTCGGCGTCAACACCGGTGCCTGGGATGGCCTGTTCATTCACGAAGTCATAAAGGACTTTGGCGACTTGCAAGCCGCCTACTTGTACGCGTTCGGTCATTATTGCCTCACTCTGCCTGAAAAGCCTCAAATAAGCATGGCCAGTAGGCCATGTAGTGCAAAGAGTTTCATACTACATGAAAGGAGTAAAAAATACAGAGATAAATAATCGCTGCGACTTAAGTACACAACAGGCAAAAAAAACTCCGGATCCGCCAGGGGGGGAGTGGCGTAATCCAGAGTTCAAAGCCCGCGGTGACAGGGAAAACACCGCGGATCTGCCAACTTGACTAAAGCAGTTTCCTCGGAGAGCTCTTGCATAAAGAGACATTCGTTTAGTAGGAAACACCCGCGCCAAAATAGTTCAATTTTTTTGCCTGGGCAAGGCATTTGTACGCCCGCATTCTGCGGCCCAAAGCCTGCGCCGGCTTGTGCCAACACAAGCCATTTTTGCCCGGGACAATCACCTGTACAGGCCCGTTTCCAGGCAGCCCTGCTTAGTGCGCCTCATCCCAGTTGTTGCCTACGCCAGCTTCCACCAGCAGCGGTACGTCCAGTTCGGCGGCGGCGCTCATGCGCGGCAGCAGGCCTTCTTTGAGTGCCTCCACATCATCGCGGTGCACTTCCACTACCAGTTCGTCATGCACCTGCATCACCACCTGCGCCCGCAAGCCGGCATCTTGCAGCCAGGCATCCACTTCGATCATGGCACGCTTGATGATGTCGGCCGCAGTGCCCTGCATGGGCGCGTTGATCGCGGTGCGCTCGGCAGCGCGACGAATCATCGGGTTTTTCGCCTTGATCTCGGGCAGGTACAGACGGCGACCAAACAGGGTTTCCACATAGCCCAGCCCGGCGGCCTGCTTGCGGGTACGCTCCATGTAATCCAGAACACCGGGGTAACGGACAAAATAGCGGTCGATGTAAGCCTGCGCCTGGGTACGATCGGTGCCGATCTGCTTGGCCAGCCCGTGCGCGCTCATGCCATAGATCAGGCCGAAGTTGATCGCCTTGGCATTGCGGCGCTGGTCACTGGTGACTTCGTCCAGTGCCACGCCAAACACCTCGGCGGCGGTGGCTTTGTGTACGTCCCGGTCGTTGCGGAAAGCCTCCAGCAGGCCGGGGTCCTGAGCCAGGTGCGCCATGATGCGCAGCTCGATTTGTGAGTAGTCTGCGGACACCAGAACATGCTCCGGTGGTGCGATGAACGCCTGGCGGATGCGGCGGCCCTCGGCAGTACGCACCGGAATGTTCTGCAGGTTGGGGTCGCTGGATGACAGCCGGCCGGTGGCGGTGACCGCCTGATGATAACTGGTGTGGATGCGGCCGGTGCGCGGGTTGATCTGTTCGGGCAGACGGTCGGTGTAGGTGCTTTTCAGCTTGCTCAGGCTGCGATATTCCATCAACAGCACCGGCAATTCGTGTCCCTCTTCGGCCAGCTGCGCCAGCACGGCTTCTGCGGTACTCGGCTGGCCCTTGGCAGTTTTGGCCAGCACCGGCAAGCCCAGCTTGTCATAAAGGATTTCACCCAGCTGCTTCGGTGAGGCCAGGTTGAACGGCTGCCCTGCCAGCTCAAATGCCTGCCGCTCCAGCGCAGTCAGCTTGTCGCCCAGCTCCTGGCTATGCAGACCCAGCAAACTGGCGTCCACCAGTACACCGCTGTACTCAATACCGGCCAGCACCGGCATCAGCGGCATCTCGATATCCTGATAGACGCTTTGCAAAGCAGGAATTTCACCCAGCTGCTTTTGCAGTGTCTGGTGCAACTGCAGGGTAACGTCGGCATCTTCGGCAGCATAGGGTGCGGCTACGGCCAGATCCAGCTGGTCGAACGTCAGCTGCTTCGCCCCCTTGCCGGCAATCTCGGTAAAGGGTGTGGTCGTGCGGCCCAGGTAATGGCTGGCCAGGCTGTCCATGTCGTGCCGGCTGGCAGTGGAGTTGAGCACATAGGAGGCCAGCATGCTGTCGTGGTTGACGCCACGCAAATGGATACCGTGGTTGCGCAGCACATTGATGTCGTATTTGCCGTTCTGGCACACCTTGATGATGTCGGGGTTTTCCAGCAGCGGGCGCATGCGCTCCAGGGTTTCCTCAAACGGCAACTGTTGCGGAGCCCCCATGTAGCTGTGCGCCAGCGGCAGGTAGGCCGCCTCATCGGCCTTGATGGCAAACGACATGCCAACCAGCTTTGCCTGCTGGGCATCCACGCTGGTGGTTTCGGTGTCGAAGGCAAACAGGCCGGCCCGTTCCAGCCGTTGCAGCCAGTCATCCAGTGCAGTCGTATCCAGAAGGGTGCTGTATTCGGTCTGCACCGGGTCTGCGGCGGCGGCCAGCGGTTCGCCGGCAGCAGTGGCTGCCTGTTCCACCTCTTTCAGCCAGCTTCTAAACTCCATGTGCTGGTAGAGCTCGCGCAGACGGTCGTAATCCGGGGTCTGCATGGCCAGTGTGGCAGCACAGACATCCAGCTCGACATCGGTCTTGATGGTGGCCAGCTGGCGCGACAAGTAGGCAATTTCGCGGTTTTCTTCCAGTTTGGCCCCCATGCTTTTGGCACCGCGGAAACCCAGGTCAGCCACTTTGTCCAGGTTGGCATAGATGCTGTCCATGTCGCCCAGCCCCTGCAGCAATGCCGTGGCGGTTTTCTCGCCCACACCGGGCACACCGGGAATATTGTCGGCCTTGTCGCCCATCAGGGCCAGAAAGTCGATGATCAGCTCGGGACCGATACCGTATTTTTCCTGCACGACGGCCACGTCGGTAGCAGTGCGATACATGGTGTTGACCAGGGTCACCCGCTCGGTGACCAGCTGCGCCATGTCTTTATCACCGGTGGAAATGACCACTTTCTGTCCGTTATTGCCGCCCTGCAGCGCCAGGGTACCAATGACGTCATCGGCCTCCACTCCTTCCACACAAAGCAGTGGAAAGCCCTGCGCTTTCACACACTCGTGCAGGGGTTCGATCTGGCTGCGCAAGTCGTCCGGCATCGGCGGGCGCTGGGCCTTGTACGCATCGAACATTTCGTCACGGAAAGTTGGCCCCTTGGCGTCAAACACCACGGCAATCACGCTGTCGGGATAGTCCTTGCACAGACTGCGCAGCATGTTGAGCACGCCCTTGACTGCCCCGGTCGGCTGCCCGCCCGAGGTGGTCAGCGGCGGCAGTGCATGGTAAGCGCGATACAGATAAGAAGAACCATCAACCAGAACCAGTGGTGCATCCGACATCTTGAACATGACCCCATATATTGAATTCTTGACACATGGCAGCAACAACCCGGCAAAGAGCCACGACTGCGGCCAGCCGCCGCAGCCCATGCTTCACGCCGGGCGCAAACCCCTGCTGACGTGCCCGCTGGTTGCAGACTATACTAGAAAGCGTGCAGGCCAACTTGCCTGCCTGCCATATTGCCGTCATTACGGCCGAGATTTTACCTTCTGGAGGGATCTGTCATGCGCAACATTTTTTCCCCGCTGCTGCTGGCCTTGCTGCTTGCTTTCAATACCGGTGCAGCCCTGGCCGCTGACGACAATCCGGCCGGAGAGCCCGAGGTCACCATCACCCAGCAGGGTGACAAGACCATCGAGGAATATCGCATCAACGGTTTTTTGTATGCGGTCAAGGTCATCCCGAAAAAGGGCAAGCCGTATTTTCTGGTGCGCGCTGATGGCGATGAAGGTTTCATCCACTCCGGCAAGCCGGAGCTGCGCATTCCTTCCTGGGAAATCTATTCCTGGTAGCTCTGGCAGCCATGCCTGGCGGCTTTCCCAAGGCTGGTCTTTTTCGCACAGCCTGCATTTCGCATGCGGCTAAAGCCGCTCCCGGACTGCCGAGCCATGCCGAAGCATTGTGCGAACAACTTCACACCGGCAAGGGGCCACTGCAGTGACGAACAAAACCAGGACCCAGGCATCCTTCACCGCGACAGCAGCCCGGCATCGCCGGGCCACACCCTGCCCCGCACAAGGCAGATTCGGGACGGACGGAATCGTAGTCAGACCTTAGCGGTTTGGGCCGGTTTGCCGGACCGAACCAGCGTCAGCCTGACGCAGCGTCCCGTCCGGCCCTGGCGCCACAGCGCAAAATCAACCCTCTTGGCGACGCTCTTTCAGATAACTGTACAGAGTAGTACGACTGATACCCAGCTGGCGTGCAGCCGCACTGACATTCCCCTGGCAACTGTCCAGCACCTGCAGCGCATGGGCAACGCTCTGCGCCCTGAGACTTCCTGCCGGCTGTGAGGATGCCTCCCCGCTCCTGGCCATCTTGTTTATGACGGGAAAATGCTCGATGCCCAGCGGGCCATCAGCAGCCAGCACCACTGCAACCTCAAGCGCTTGTCTCAACTGGCGGATGTTGCCCGGCCAGGCACATGCTGACAGCTGCCGCAGCAGCTCTTCGTCCAGCGGCTGCTGTGCTGTTTTTGGCGAAATACCAGCCAGCAAACGCCGGACCAGATCACAAAACTCTTCATGGTCATAGGTACGCAAAGCTGGCAACTGCACCTGGTAACCGTTCAGGCGATAAAACAGGTCTTCCCGGAACTCTCCTTGTGCCACCATCTCTTCCAGATTCTTGTTGGTTGCCGCCAGAACATGGAAGTCCACTGCTTCTGCCGCATGGCTGCCCACCGGCGTCACGCACTTGTCCTGCAGCACACGCAACAGACGGGTCTGTGCGGTCAACGGCAGTTCGCCAACCTCATCCAGAAACAGGATGCCTTTATCGGCAGCCCGCACGTAGCCGAGCCGGCCCTGCCGGTCGCTGCCGGTAAAAGCGCCCCCCTGATAGCCAAACAGCTCGGCCTCGATCAACTCCCCCGGCAACGCACCGCAGTTGACTGCCACCAGCGGGCCGTCACTGCGCTTGCTTTGTGCATGCAGCTGACGCACCAGATGATCCTTGCCGACACCGGTCTCACCCTGGATCAGCAGGCTGATGCCGGCATTGAGCAACGCCAGCGCCCGCGCATCGACCAGAGACTCCTGCGCCGGCTGATCCGGCAGACATACCGGATGCAGACCTCCGCCATGCACTTTGCGGGTCAACAGTGCGCTGCCCTTGCGCCAGCGGGTAATCTGCCCCGGTACCAGTTCGTGCAGCAACTGGCTGGTCTCCAGCCCAGGCAGCAGGGCCCGGGCAATACGGTTGGCACCGGTGATTTCGCCCGCCTCGTTTAATCCGACCAGACCGGACCAGGGCTGCTGCATATGCACGCCATTGGCCGACAGATTAAGCAGCCAGTGCACTCCGGCCTGGTCGGCAACCAGGGCGTTTTCCACACAGAGCGCCAATAGCCTGGCCGTGAACATCATCTCGTGGCTGTGCTCATGCTCCTCGCTGGAAATATCCAGCACGCCAAGCAACTGCCCTTGCGGATCAAATACCGGACTGGCACTGCAGCTGATGCCATGGTTGACCGTCATAAAGTGCTGCCGGCCCAGCACCTGCACATCAGCCTGCTGAAACAAGGCGGTACCAATGGCGTTGGTGCCCATTACCTGCTCTTCCCAGCCGACACCCGGCTCCAGCATCAACCGGCTGGCCTTGCTGCCAAAGCGGCGGCAGCCACTGCTGTGCAAGATGGAACCGCTGCCGTCAGCAAAAATCAGCCGGCTCTGCTTGCCGCCCTGCAACTGTTCAAACAGGCCAAAATAGCTTTTCAAATGCTCAAGTACTTGCCGGTACTGTTGCTTGCGGCTGCTTAGCTGGCCCCGGCTCAGATGGCGCAGATCAATCCGGTCATTGCTGCGCAAGCCGTACTCCATGCTGCGCAGCCAGGAGCTGTCGATTACCGAGCGGTCAGACTTGTCTGGAAGGAAGCTGTCCACGAGGATTCCCCCTGTTAAAAAATTGAACAACTGTTCAGGCAGGCTAGCCGTTTTTTGAACACCTAATCCAGTCTTAATAGACAACTGCGCTGTAAAGATTCAGAAACCGGCCAGTCAACTCCAGCTCCGGCCAGTATCGGCGCGGCCTGCAGCAGACCAATACTTTGGTAGTAAAACCGGTCGGCGTTTCTGGTACAGGCATTGCAAAACTACTGCTGTATCCACAACAACAAAAGGTATGCACCATGATTTACGCACAACCCGGTACCCCAGGCGCCCTGTTCACCGTCAAGCCACGCTATGGCAACTATATTGGCGGCCAGTTTGTTCCGCCGGTGAACGGCAACCACTTCACCAACACCACGCCGGTCACCGGCGCGGTCTGCGGCGAGTTTCCCCGCTCCGACGCTGACGACGTCAACCTGGCGCTGGACGCCGCCCATGCTGCCGCACCGGCCTGGGGCAAAACCTCGGTCCAGGAGCGCGCCCGCATCCTGTTGCGCATCGCCGACCGCATCGAGGAAAACCTTGAGCTTTTGGCCGTGGCCGAAACCTGGGACAACGGCAAGGCCGTACGCGAAACCCTGAACGCCGACATTCCTCTGGCGGCCGACCACTTCCGTTACTTTGCCGGCTGCATCCGTGCCCAGGAAGGCACCGCCGCCGAAATCGACGAAACCACCGCTGCCTACCACTTCCGCGAGCCGCTGGGCGTAGTCGGCCAGATCATTCCCTGGAACTTCCCGCTGCTGATGGCCGCCTGGAAGCTGGCGCCAGCGCTGGCCGCCGGTAACGCCATCGTGCTCAAGCCTGCCGAGCAGACGCCTTTCTCCATCACCGTGTTCATGGAGGTCATCGGCGACCTGCTGCCACCGGGCGTGCTCAACGTCGTGCACGGCTTCGGTAAAGAAGCCGGTGAAGCACTGGCCAGCAGCACCCGCATCGCCAAGGTCGCCTTTACCGGCTCCACCCCGGTCGGCCGCCACATCATGAAACTTGCTGCCGAAAACATCATCCCCAGTACCGTGGAACTGGGCGGCAAATCGCCCAACATCTACTTTGAAGACATCATGAACGCCGAGCAGGATTTCATCGAGAAAGCCGCCGAAGGTCTGGTACTGGCATTCTTCAACCAGGGCGAGGTCTGTACCTGTCCGTCCCGCGCACTGATCCAGGAATCCATCTACGAGCCGTTCATGGCCGAGGTGATGAAGAAGGTCAAGCAGATCAGGCGTGGCAACCCGCTGGATACCGAAACCATGGTCGGTGCACAGGCCTCGCAAGCCCAGTTCGACAAAATCATGTCGTACATGAAGGTTGCCGAAGAAGACGGCGCCGAGCTGCTTACCGGCGGTGATGCAGAGCAAATGGATGGCGACCTGGCCAACGGCTACTACGTGCAGCCGACCCTGTTCAAGGGCCACAACAAAATGCGCATCTTCCAGGAAGAAATCTTCGGCCCGGTGGTTGCCGTCACCACCTTCAAGGACGAGGCCGAAGCGCTGGAAATGGCCAACGATACCGAGTTTGGCCTCGGCGCTGGTGTCTGGACCCGCGACATCAACCGCGCCTACCGCATGGGCCGCGGCATCCAGGCCGGCCGCGTGTGGACCAACTGCTACCACCTGTACCCGGCGCACGCCGCCTTCGGTGGTTACAAGAAGTCCGGCGTGGGTCGCGAAACCCACAAGATGATTCTGGACCACTACCAGCAAACCAAAAACCTGCTGGTCAGCTATGGCACCAGCCCGCTGGGCTTCTTCTAACCCGTCCAGTCCGGCCATCCACCATGGATGGCCGGGCGACGACCGGCGGTGTTGCAGACCGGATACATGCTGCAACCGATACACCTGTAGACCACCCTGAAGGGGGTCTGCATAAACTGCCCGACCGTTTCATACTCAAAAAGGATGTATAGCCATGACCGTTTCCGCTTTCTTTATGCCTTCCGTCAACCTGATCGGCGAAGGTGCCGTTGAACAGGCCTGCGATCATGCCAGGCAGGCCGGCTTCAAGCAGGGTTTGATTGTTACCGACAAGCCGCTGGTCGAGCTGGGTTACGCTGGCCAGCTGCAACAACTGCTGGCCGACCGTGGTCTCAAGACCTGCGTCTATGACGGCGTACAGCCCAACCCGACCACCAGCAACGTTGAAGCCGGACTGGCCCTGCTGAAAGAAAACAGCTGCGATTTCCTGATTTCACTGGGTGGCGGCTCACCCCACGACTGCGCCAAGGCCATTGCCCTGGTTGCCAGCAACGGTGGTGACATCCGTGATTACGAAGGCGTCGACCAGTCGGCCAAGCCCCAGCTGCCGCTGATCTCCATCAACACCACTGCCGGTACCGCCTCGGAAATTACCCGTTTCTGCATCATCACCGACGAAAACACCCACATCAAGATGGCCATCGTCGACAAGCACGTCACACCGGTCCTGTCGGTGAACGACCCGGCCCTGATGAAAAACATGCCGGCCGGCCTTACCGCCGCCACGGGCATGGATGCGCTGACCCACGCTGTCGAAGCCTACGTATCCACGGCTGCCAACGCCATTACCGATGCCTGCGCCCTGAAAGCGGTAACCATCATTGCCAATAACCTGGCCACCGCAGTCAAGGACGGCAAGAACATGGTCGCCCGCGACCAGATGGCTTACGCCCAGCTGCTGGCCGGCATGGCCTTCAACAACGCCTCACTGGGTTATGTGCACGCCATGGCACACCAGCTGGGCGGTTTCTACGACCTGCCGCACGGTGTCTGTAACGCTGTCCTGCTGCCCCACGTGCAGCGCTTCAACAGCCAGGCCGCGGCTGGCCGCCTGAAGGACATCGCCGCCGCCATGGGTATCGATGTGCAGGGCATGAGCGACGACGAAGGCGCCAGGGCCTGTATTGCCGCCATTGAAGCACTGGCCCGCGAAGTCGGCATTCCTGCCGGTCTGAAGGATCTGAAAGTGAAGGAAGAAGACTTTGCCGAGCTGGCCACCAACGCCATGAAGGACGCCTGTGGTCTGACCAACCCGATCCAGCCGACCCACGAGCAGGTGGTGGAGATTTTTGCTGCCGCTTATTGATGCAGGGTTGTATACGGGTGGGGGATTGCCTCGGGCTGATACCGGTTCGTGCCGGTACGCTGTCACAGACCGCTAATGCCCGGGGCAATACCCCGCCAGCCCGAACCTACCTTATACGGATGAAGAGCACGTCCCTGCCGAGGCAGGGTCAAACCCCTCCCCCGCACAAACCGAACCTGGAGCGGCCAGACTGAAGCCAGGCGCCAGCGGTTCGTAGCAGCTGACCGACACGGACAAGTAGCTGCCTGCATTCATGCCCGGCATACCATGCAGGCCGCCCTTCAGGGACTTGTCGGGCTCAGGCCCTGCCTGCCACTCTCAATCACTGGCCAGGCTCAACCGCTGAACTGCCAATCAAACCGCCTCCAGCTTGGCAAACGACAGCATCAGCCACTTGCTGCCCTCGCTGGCAAAGTGCACCTGCACCCTGGCCTGGGCGCCGGCACCTTCAAAATTGAGCACCACGCCTTCGCCAAATACCGGATGGCGTACCGCCTGACCCAGGGTGAAGGGTGTATCCGGTACACTGCTGCCATGGAACAGGCTGCCGCCGGAACCATGACTGCTGGCACTGCCCTGCTGCATGCGCACAGACTGCACCAGCTCGGCGGGAATCTCGGCAATAAAGCGCGATTGCGGGTTGTAGTTTTCCTGTCCGTGCAGGCGGCGGCTTTCCGCGCAGGTCAGGTATAGCTGTTGCATGGCACGGGTAATGCCGACGTAGGCCAGCCGGCGCTCTTCTTCCAGGCCGTCGGCACCGTCCATGCTCATCTTGTGCGGAAACAGCCCTTCTTCCATGCCGGCCATGAACACCAGTGGAAACTCCAGTCCCTTGGCGCTGTGCAGGGTCATCAGCTGTACGCTGTCTTCGTGCGGGTCGGCCTGGGCTTCACCGGCTTCCAGCACCGCATGGTCGAGGAAAGCCACCAGCGGCGGCAGATCGTCTTCGTTGTCATCCTGCTCGAAGTTGAATGCCTGGGCTGCGGTGATCAGCTCTTCAAGGTTTTCCACCCGTGACTGGCCTTTTTCACCCTTTTCTTCCTTGTGGTAGGTCAGCAGGCCGCTGTGCTCGATGACGTGGCGGGTGCACTGGTGCAACGGCAGATCGGCAGTCGCAGTTTCCAGTTGCTCCACCAGCAGCATGAAGGCGTTGAGCGCGTTACAGGCGCGGCCGTTAAGCAGCCGGTGCTCCACCAGTTGCTGTATGGCCTGCCAGAGCGAGCACTGGTGCTCGCGGGCGTATTCGCGCAGTTGTTCGACGGTTTTTTCACCAATGCCGCGCGGCGGCACATTGATGATCCGCTCAATGGCGCCGTCATCGTGACGGCTGCGCAGCAGGCGCAGATAACCCAGCGCATTCTTGATTTCCAGCCGCTCGAAAAAGCGCTGGCCGCCATGAATGCGGTAGGGCACATTGGCCCGCAGCAGGGCTTCCTCAAGCGCCCGCGACTGGGCGTTGGAGCGGTAGAGGATGGCAATGTCCTGCCGGCGATAACCGTCCTGGCGCAGTGCCTGTTCGATCACCTCGACAATATAGCGCGCCTCGTCCTGCTCGTTGAAGGCCTGATAAAAACGTATGGGCTCACCATCCGCGTCACTGGTCCACAGGTTCTTGCCCAGCCGCTCGCTGTTGTGACCGATCAGGGCGTTGGCCGCCTTGAGGATGGTGGCGGTGGAGCGGTAGTTTTGCTCCAGGCGGATGGTCTGGGTCTGCGGAAAATCCTGGTTGAACTGCTGAATGTTTTCGATACGGGCGCCGCGCCAGCCGTAGATTGACTGGTCGTCGTCACCGACGATCATCAGGCTGCTGGCACTGGCTGCGAGCAGACGCAGCCAGGCGTACTGGACGGCGTTGGTGTCCTGGAATTCGTCGACCAGAATGTGGCGGAAACGGCGCTGATAGTGTTCCAGCAGGCTCTGGTTGTCGCGCAGCAGCTCCAGTGTGCGCAGCAACAATTCGCCAAAGTCCACGGCATTCTGGCGGGCACAGTCAGCCTCGTAGGCGGCATACACCTGCGCCATGGTGGTCAGAAACAGGTCGCCGGCCGGCTGGATGTGGCGCGGACGCAGGCCTTCGTCTTTTTGGCCGTTGATGAACCACTGGGCCTGGCGTGGCGGCCAGCGCTTGTCGTCCAGCCCCAGGTCGGCCATCACCCGCTTGACGATGCGCAGCTGGTCGTCGCTGTCGAGAATGGTAAAGCCGTCCTGCAATCCGGCTTCCTGCCAGTGGGCACGCAATAACCGGTGGGCCAGGCCGTGAAAAGTACCCACCCACATGCCCTGCGGACTGCGCCCCAGCAACTGACTGATGCGTTCGCGCATCTCGGCAGCGGCCTTGTTGGTAAAGGTAACCGCCAGAATGCTGTGGGCACCGGCATCTTCCACCTGACACAGCCAGGCGATGCGGTGCACCAGCACCCGGGTCTTGCCGGAGCCGGCGCCGGCCAGCACCCGCTGCTGCCCCAGCGGTGCGGCAACCGCTTCGCGCTGGGCATCGTTCAAGTCATTAAGCAGGTGGGAAATGTCATCATTCATCGGTATGCCGCTCCTTGGCCGGCAATACGGTAGGCCTTGAACAGTTTTTCGAGGCGCACACGACGGTTAAATGAGGCGTCTGACGGAGCCCTCCACAAACGCACCAGTCATCCGCACTGGCAACTCTGGCCGGCCTAGAAATTGCGCATCAGCAGGGCGTAGTCCAGCTGCACGTCTTCCGGCAGCGGGATGTACATGATGTGCCCGTCCCCTGGGGCTACTTCGCGGGCATCGCCTTTTTTGTCTTCCAGGTGCTTGAGGGTGAAGGTCAGGTTGCCCTGGGGCGTCATCAGCTCCAGGCTGTCACCGACGCCAAAGCGGTTTTTCACGATCACCTCGGCCAGACCGTTCTTGCGCTCGCCGCTGAGTTCGCCAACAAACTGCTGCCTGTCCGAGACGGAGTGGCCGTATTCGTAATTCTGGTACTCGTCGTGCACGTGGCGGCGCAGGAAGCCTTCGGTGTAGCCGCGGTGCGCCAGTGACTCCAGGGTATCCATCAGCGATTTGTCGAAAGGGCGGCCGGCCAGCGCATCGTCCATGGCCTTGCGGTAAACCTGCGCGGTGCGTGCCACATAGTAGTGAGACTTGGTGCGGCCCTCGATTTTCAGCGAGTGCACGCCCATCTGCACCAGGCGCTCGACGTGCTGGACGGCACGCAGGTCCTTGGAGTTCATGATGTAGGTGCCGTGCTCGTCCTCGTAGGCGGACATGTATTCGCCCGGACGGCTGGAATCTTCCAGCAGGAATACTTCCCTGGTGGGGGCGCCGACGCCCAGTACGGGCTCGACTTCCTCAACCTGTTGTGTGGCGGCAATCGGCTCGTATTTGTGCACGATATCGCCCAGTTCATTCTCCTTGGCTTCGTGGGTCTTGTATTCCCAGCGGCAGGAGTTGGTGCAGGTGCCCTGGTTGGGGTCGCGCTTGTTGATGTAGCCCGAGAGCAGGCAGCGCCCTGAATAGGCCATGCACAGCGCACCATGGACAAAGACTTCCAGCTCCATGTCCGGCACCTGCTGGCGCATCTCCTCAATCTCTTCCAGCGACAGCTCGCGCGACAGGATGACCCGGCTCAGGCCTTGCTTGCGCCAGAACTCGATACTGGCCCAGTTGACCGCGTTGGCCTGTACCGACAGGTGGATTTCCTGTTCGGGAAAGTGTTCGCGCACCAGCATGATCAGGCCGGGGTCGGACATGATCAGCGCATCAGGCTGCATGTCGACAATCGGCTGCAGGTCCTTGATGAAGGTTTTCAGCTTGGCATTGTGTGGGGCAATGTTGACCACCACATAGAATTTTTTGCCCTGCTCGTGCGCTTCCTTGATACCCAGCGCCAGGTTGGCGTGGTCGAAATCGTTGTTGCGTACGCGCAGGCTGTAGCGCGGTTGTCCGGCGTAAACCGCATCGGCGCCATAGGCGAAGGCATAGCGCATGTTTTTGAGGGTGCCTGCGGGGCAGAGCAATTCGGACTTGAGGGTGCTGGGCATGCTGAAACTCGTAATGCTGTAGTGCAAAGGTCGGGTATTTTATCTGTTTTTGCCGGAGCTGTCTGTAAGCGGGTTATCTGGATGCGCGGGAGCCTGTCTACGCAATCTGCGCAACTTCCCTGTCATGCCTTGTGCCTCACATCACGGGGCAAAGCATTACAGCGAAGAAGCCGCTGCATGGGCGCTGGCCCAGGCCCACTGGAAATTGAAGCCGCCCAGATGGCCGGTGACATCCAGCACTTCGCCAATGAAGTACAGGCCAGGCTGCAGCTTCGACTCCATGGTTTTCGACGAAACCTCATCGGTGTTGACGCCGCCCAGCGTCACCTCGGCAGTGCGGTAACCCTCGGTGCCGGCGGGAGTGATTTCCCAGTGGTTGAGCTGACTGGCAATGGCGGCCAGTTCAGTCGGGCTGCAGTGTTTGAGCGGCTTGTTGTCCCAGCCAAAATATTCCGGCAGCGCCTGCCCCAGCTTGCGCGTCAGGCACTCGCCAAGCAGGGTTTTCAGCTCGCTGTTGCCACGGGTCTGTTGTTGCCCCTGCCACCATTCAAGCGGTTGCCGGGGCAGCAGATTGATGACCAGAGGCTGCCCCGGCAGCCAGTATGACGAGATTTGCAGCATCGCCGGCCCGCTCAGGCCGCGGTGGGTAAACAACAGGTCACCGCTAAAGGACTGGTCATTGCTGCTGGCTGTCACACCCTGTACGGCAGTGCCGGACAGCTCGTTGCACAGCTGTTTCAGACGGGGGTCGCTGATGATGAAGGGCACCAGACCGGCGCGGGCCGGCAACAGGCTGTGGCCAAACTGCCGGGCAACCTGGTAGCCAAAGCCGCTGGCGCCCATGCTGGGAATCGACAGCCCGCCGGTGGCGATTACCAGTGCGCGGCATTGCCAGTCCCGACCCTGCGCGGTCTGTACGGCAAAGCCGCCATCGGCCAAGGCCCGTATTGACCTGATGGTCGTGTTCAGATGGATTTGCACTCCGGCGGCGGCGCACTCATCGAGCAACAGTTGCTGGATACCCCTGGCGCCATCGCGGCAAAACAGCTGGCCGAGGTTTTTCTCTTCATGGGCCACGCCATGCTTGTCGACCAGCGCAAGAAAGTCCCAGGGTGTATAGCGCGCCAGTGCACTTTTGACAAAGTGCCGGTTGCTGCACAGGTAGTCATCCGGCGTTGCATACAGGTTGGTGAAGTTGCAGCGGCCGCCGCCGGACATGAGGATTTTCTTGCCGGCCCTGTTGGCATGGTCCAGCACCTGCACCGAACGACTACGCCGGGCCGCGCTAAAGGCACAAAACAGCCCGGCGGCGCCAGCACCGACAATCAGTACGTCAGACTTGTGCATCAGCTGTGCAGCACAAACTGGCCGGTCAATACGGCGCCGTCTTCGCCGCTTTCGGTCAGTACCCGGCTGACCACCTGCAGGCGGGCCTTGCCGTGTTTATGGTACGTGGCGAGGAAGCGCTGCCAGGTCTTTGCATCGGGAGCGTCACAGCAAGCGATGATCGGCTCGTGATAGATGGCGCGCGGGTAGTCGATCTGGCCGGACTGCACCACGATATGGGTGGTATCAATGCCTTCTTCACGCAACGCCAGATGCACCCAGCCCCAGCCGGCCAGTACCGCAGCGCAATACATGCTGCCGCCGAACATGCTGGCCTGGTGGTTGATGTTTGGCGCCAGGGGAAACTGCAGACGCAGCTGGCGTTCATGCCAGGACAGTACCTGCACGCCCATGGACTGGCTTAACGGAATGTCACTGGCAAATACCTGTGCCAGATGAACAGCGGCATCGTGCATGAAAAAACCTTGAGACCAGAATGGGTCCGCAGCATACAACAAAACCACAGCCCCGGCCCACCTGTGCGAACCGGCTTGCCGGTGAGGGTCTCACGGGGTAAACCCGTTCGCACAGGTTTGGCGTTGTCTGTGCGAACCGGCTTGCCGGTGAGGGCTCACGGGGTAAACCCGTTCGCACAGGTTTGGTACTGTCTGTGCGAACCGGCTTGCCGGTGAGGGCTCACGGGGTAAACCCGTTCGTACAGGTTTGGCGTTGTCTGTACGAACCGGCTTGCCGGTGAGGGCTCACGGGGTAAACCCGTTCGCACAGGTTTGGCGTTGTCTGTACGAACCGGCTTG
>CAYMXO010000020.1:0-30270 GCA_964394445.1 uncultured Thiopseudomonas sp. | reverse complement strand
CTCCGACCGCTCGGTTCGTAGCCGAGTACTCTATCCAGCTGAGCTATGAGTCCGTAAGTCCTGCATTATAAAGCGTTTTATCTATTTATCAAGCCATGCAAACACTTTATTTATATGGCGGAGAGGGGGGGATTCGAACCCCCGACACCCTTTTGAGGTGTACTCCCTTAGCAGGGGAGCGCCTTCGGCCTCTCGGCCACCTCTCCGTAACGGGAACGAATCATACAGTGTTTTTTAGTTTTTGCAAGGCGGTTTCCAGTTTATTTACCAACTTCAGTCTTGCTGATCTTCCTTCTCGTTCTGGATACGCTGATAGATTTCCTCACGGTGCACGGCAACGTCCTTTGGCGCGTCCACACCAATGCGAACCTGGTTGCCCTTTACACCCAGAACGGTCACGGTGACATCATCACCGACCATCAGGGTCTCACCTACACGTCGAGTCAAGATTAACATTCCATTTCTCCTTCACGTTTAAAAACTCAATGTACTTGTGTACCAGCGGTAATCTCTAAGCCTGGCTCACCAAGGGAGTTTCCAGACCAAACTCACCATGCAAAGCCCGCACTGCCAGTTCGGTGTATTTTTCATCAATCACCACAGATACTTTAATTTCAGACGTGGAAATCATCTGGATGTTAATGTTCTCTTTTGCCAGCGCGTCAAACATCCGGCTGGCAACCCCGGCATGGGACCGCATGCCCACACCAATAATCGATACTTTGGCAATGCTGGGGGTGCCGCTTACCTGTCTCGCGTTTAGCGCGGCTCCTGTCTGCTGCAGTATCTGCAACGCCTTTTCGTAGTCCTGCCGGCCCACGGTAAAGGTCAGATCGGTTGTGTCATTTTCCTCGGCCACATTCTGCACAATGACATCCACCTCAATGTTGGCATCACTGATGGGGCCAAGAATCCGGAAAGCCACACCCGGAGTATCGGGTACACCACGAATGGTCAATTTGGCCTCGTCGCGGTTGAACGCAATACCTGAGATGATCGGCTGTTCCATTTGTGTGTCCTGCTCCGTTGTAATCAAGGTTCCCGGGCCATCCTGAAAACTGTGCAGGACGCGCAGCGGGACGTTGTACTTGCCAGCAAATTCGACCGAACGGATCTGCAGAATCTTCGAGCCCTGGCTGGCCATCTCAAGCATTTCTTCAAAGGTGATGCGATCCAGCCGGCGGGCATTGGCCACCACGCGCGGATCTGTGGTGTAAACGCCATCCACATCGGTATAAATCTGACACTCATCAGCCTTGAGCACCGCCGCCAGCGCTACCGCCGTAGTATCCGAGCCTCCGCGCCCCAGCGTGGTGATGTTGCTTTTTGCGTCAACTCCCTGAAACCCTGCAACTATGACCACAATGCCATCATCGAGTTGGGCACGCACATGATCACCGTCAATTTCCTGTACACGTGCCTTGCCATGTGACGAATCTGTGCGGATCGGCACTTGCCAGCCGGTCATTGACACCGCTGGCACACCGCGTTGCTCCAGGGCAATCGCCAGCAATGCAATGGTGACCTGCTCGCCGGTAGACACCAGCATGTCCTGCTCGCGTGCTGACGGCTGGCTGCTGACCTGCCTGGCCAGGTCCAGCAGACGGTTGGTCTCGCCGCTCATGGCAGACAGCACAACTACAATCTGGTGCCCGTCGCGATGAAAACGCGCAACCTTGTCGGCAACCTGACCGATGCGCTCGATGTTGGCTACCGAGCTGCCACCAAATTTTTGTACATAAAGGGCCATTGAGCGTCAGGCTCCCTGGCCGGCAACAAAACTTTCCACCAAGGCCAAAGCGGTATCCAGCTGGCCAACATCACTTCCACCGCCCTGGGCCATATCGGGACGCCCGCCACCCTTGCCGCCTACCTGCGCAGCTGCCTGACGCATCAGGTCGCCGGCCTTGAACCGGCCTGTCAGGTCTTTGGTAACACCTGCCACCAGGATCACGCGGCCGTCAAGTTCGGAGCCCAGCAGAATCACTCCGCTGCCCAGCTTGTTTTTCAGCTGGTCCATCAGGTCCATCAGCCCCTTGTTGTCCAGGCCATCCATGCGCGCGGCAAGGATCTGCACACCGTTAACATTTCCGGCCTGTCCGGCCAGATCGCTGCCGGCAGTACTGGCGGCTTTGGCCCTGGCCTGCTGCAAATCTTTTTCTAGCTGCTTGCCGTGTTCCAGCACACCTTTGAGCTTGTCCAGCAGGTTGTCACGGTTGCCCTTGACCAACGCCATCATCTGCTTGATGGTGCTTTCGTTGTCCTTGACCAGCTGCCAGGCCAGCTCGCCAGTCACCGCCTCAATCCGGCGCACGCCGGCGGCCACACCACCCTCGCTGACAATCTTGAACAGGCCGATGTCACCTGTACGTTTTGCATGGGTACCACCGCACAGCTCGACCGAAAAACCATCGCCCATGCTGAGCACACGTACGGCATTGCCGTATTTTTCACCAAACAGCGCCATGGCACCCATTTGTTTGGCAGTTTCCATGTCGGTTTCACAGGTCTCCACCGCGGTATTCAAGCGTATTTGCTGATTGACGCGGTCTTCCAGCGCAGTGATCTGCTCCGCACTCAGGGCTTCAAAGTGGCTGAAGTCAAAACGCAGACGCTGGCTGTCTACCAACGAACCTTTTTGTGTTACATGCTCGCCGATGATTTCCCGCAAAGCGGCGTGCAGCAGGTGCGTGGCAGAGTGGTTCAACACGGTAGCAGCGCGCACACCGGCATCCACTCTGGCCTGCAGCCAGGTGCCCTGGCTCAGACTACCTTCCTGCAGCACACCATGGTGCAAAAATGCTTCACCGGCCTTGGTGGTATCACGCACTTCAAAGCGCACACCGGGCGCCAACAAGTAGCCGCTGTCGCCCACCTGACCACCTGATTCGGCATAGAACGGTGTCTTGTCCAGCACAATAACCAGCTCGTCGCCGGCCTGCGCCTGGGCAACTTCCTTGCCATCTTTAAGAAGGCTGAGAATCTGGCCGCTGGCTTCCAGGTCGCTGTAACCCAGAAACTCGGTTTTACCGTCCACCTTGACCAGCGCGTTGTAATCAATGCCGAAGGCACTGGCAGCGCGGGCGCGCTCGCGCTGGGCTTCCATTTCCTGCTCGAAACCCTCTTCGTCCACGGTCAGTTCGCGCTCGCGGGCAATGTCGGCGGTCAAGTCCATGGGAAAGCCGTAGGTGTCATAAAGTTTGAACACTACGTCACCGGGAATCACGTTACCTTTCAGTCCGGCAAGGTCGGCTTCCAGAATGCGCAGCCCCTGCTCCAGGGTCTTGGCAAACTGCTCTTCCTCATTTTTCAGCACACGCTCGATTTGTGCCTGCTGCTGTTTCAGCTCGGGGAAGGCTTCTCCCATTTCTGCCACCAGCGCCGCAACAATTTTGTAGAAGAAACTGTCTTTCGCGCCCAGCTTGTTGCCATGGCGACAGGCACGGCGAATGATCCGGCGCAGCACGTAGCCGCGGCCATCGTTGGACGGCAGCACGCCATCGGCAATCAGGAAGCTGCAGGACCGGATATGGTCAGCCACCACCTTTAATGACGGGTTGCCATCGTTGACGCAGCCGATAGCCTCTGCCGCGGCAGCCAGCAGGTTGCTGAACAAGTCAATTTCGTAGTTGGAATTGACGTGCTGCATCACCGCACTGATGCGCTCCAGGCCCATGCCGGTATCCACGCTGGGCGCAGGCAGCGGATGCAGCTCGCCGTCAGCAGTGCGGTTGAACTGCATGAACACGTTGTTCCAGATTTCGATATAACGGTCACCGTCTTCTTCCGGTGTTCCGGGCAGTCCGCCCCAAATGTGCTCGCCGTGATCGTAGAAGATTTCGGTACAGGGCCCACAGGGGCCGGTATCGCCCATGGCCCAGAAATTGTCGGACGCATAGGGCACACCGCCATTGTCGCCGATCCGGATGATACGCTCGGCTGGCACGCCAGCAGTATCACGCCAGATGTCGAAGGCTTCATCATCGGTATGATAAACAGTGATCCAGAGTTTATCTTTGGGCAGGCCCAGCCATTGCTCGCTGGTCAGAAACTCCCAGGCATAGGCAATGGCGTCACGCTTGAAATAGTCGCCGAAGCTGAAGTTGCCCAACATTTCAAAAAAAGTGTGGTGACGGGCAGTGTAGCCGACGTTTTCCAGGTCATTGTGCTTGCCACCGGCGCGCACACACTTCTGGCTGCTGGTAGCGCGACTGTAATCGCGCTTTTCCAGGCCAAGAAAACAATCTTTAAACTGGTTCATTCCCGCATTGGTAAATAAAAGAGTCGGATCGTTGTCCGGAACCAGGGAGCTGGAAGCAACACGCCTGTGCCCTTTGCCCTCAAAGAACTGCAGGAAAGCTTCGCGAATTTCAGCGCTTTTCATATTGGTATCCATACGTGGCCATCTTTTGCAATGATGGCACTTTAACAGGCGTGGGCTACAGTAAACAATTCCTGGCCTGGCAGCTCATGAATTGATCTAAACGCCACGATAAACAAAAACTATCAGGATCACGAAAGCCGGAAATTCTTTCCGGGGTTTCAGTTAATCCGGTTCAAACAGGCCAGTGCATTCGCCAGCCAACAGAGGGTTTGACAGAAACGTGCGCAAAACTGCTCAGTGCTGGCAGTCCGGACCATGTACATGGTCATCCGCAAAGTCATCCTGGCCGGCCTCTTCCATTTCCAGCTCAACACTGACCAAATTGGTTGCCATTGGCCGTAGCAGCAGGCTGGCATACTCGGTATCGCCCTCGCTCACATCAACCCCCAGCATCAACTGGTTGCCGACAGGCTGCAGCCAGAGCTCCTTGCCCTGCCAGATCACTGCAACCCTTGCGCACTCCTGCAATTGCTGCTCACCCGCTTCATCTTCCAGCACCAGGTTCAAAGTTTGTAACTTCATCATGTCTTCCAGATTAGCAATAGGGATCAGCTGTCACACAGCTGTTTGACCGCAGCGGTAAAACGTTGCAAACCTTCCGCAATGTCTTCTGCCTCAATGACCAGGCTGGGCGCAAAACGTATGACATTGGGTCCGGCCATCAGGACCAGAACACCCGCTGCTTCGGCGGCTGCGAGAATTTCTGCCGCCCGCCCCTGCCAGGCTTCACCAAGCACCGCTCCAATCAGCAAGCCTTTGCCGCGTATCTGCTCAAATATCCCGTATTGAGTGTTAATTTGCTGCAAATGATCCCGCAACAGCCGTTCACGTTCGGTCACACCTGCCAGGGTTTCAGGGGTATTGACGATATCCAGCACGGCTTCACCCACAGCACAGGCCAGCGGGTTGCCGCCAAACGTAGTGCCGTGCGTTCCAACATTAAGGTGACTGGCCCAACATTCAAGGGTCAACATTGCAGAAATTGGAAATCCACCCCCCAGACTCTTGGCTGTGGTCAGGATGTCGGGAGTCACGCCGTAATGCTCGTGGGCAAACAGTTTTCCGGTGCGGCCCACACCGGTTTGCACCTCATCGAAGATCAACAGGGCCTGGTGCCTGTCACACAGCTCGCGCACCCGCTCCAGCCAGGCCTGTTCAGCCGGCAACACGCCGCTTTCACCCTGGATCGGCTCCAAAATGACTGCGCAGGTCTTGTCGCTGATGGCTGCTTCCATTGCTGCAATGTTGTTGTAAGGGACGTGCGTGATGCCTTCGGGACGCGGACCGAAACCTTCCGAATATTTTGGCTGGCCGCCGACATTGACGGTAAACACAGTGCGGCCATGAAAACTGTTCAGGGTAGAAATGATTTCATATTTTTCCGCGCCGAAACGGTCACTGGCGACCTTGCGCGCCAGCTTCAGGGCCGCTTCATTGGCTTCCGCCCCGGAGTTGGCAAAAAACACCCGCTCGGCAAAAGTGGCTTCAACCAGCTTGCTGGCAAGGCGCAGGGCTGGCTCGTTGGTAAACACGTTGGACATATGCCACAGCTTGCCGGCCTGCTCTGTCAGCGCGCCGACCAGGGCCGGATGACAGTGTCCCAGGCCGTTTACGGCAATACCGCCCGCCAGATCAACCAGCTCGCGACCGGTCTGGTCCCATACGCGTGAGCCCTGCCCGCGTACGGGCACAAAAGCTGCAGGAGCATAGTTGGGCACCATGACCCGGTCAAAATCAGCCCGCTCCACGCGGGGCTGCTGCATAGACATCCTTATTTTCCTCGTCTGGCAAAATCAACGACCGCCCAAAACGGGCGGTCAAGAACAAATCCGGGCATGCAGGCATCCGTAGCGAATCCTGAATGCCTGCAACACAGCGTTACTCAGGATTCGACGGCGTTGCGCTTCACCGCGCCTGTCCGGCAAACCAGGCAAGCCGCTCTTTCAGTGCAACCACCTCACCCACGATAATCAGGCTCGGGCTTTCAACCCGCTCTTCTACTATACGCCTGGCAATGTCGTCCAGGGTACCCAAAACTACCCGTTGCTGTACCGTGGTACCACGCTCAATCACCGCAACCGGAGTGCTCGCGGCCCGCCCGTTCAACATTAAGTGTCTGGCAATGTCCGGCAAGGTTCCCAGCCCCATGTAGAACACTACAGTCTGGGTATTGGATACCAGCTCGTTCCATGGCAGATTGAGGCTGCCATCCTTCGGATGACCGGTCACAAAACGAACTGACTGGGCATAATCCCTGTGTGTCAGCGGGATACCGGCATAGCTGGAGCAGCCTGACGCTGAAGTAATTCCCGGCACCACCTGGAAAGGCACGCCATGTTCGGCCAGCTCTTCAATTTCTTCGCCGCCACGGCCAAAGATGAACGGATCGCCACCTTTCAAGCGCAGCACCCGCTTGCCTTCCTTCGCCAGCTCAACCAGCTTCTGGTTGATTTTTTCCTGCGGCAAACTGTGATTGGAGGCCGCCTTGCCCACATAAATGCGATCAGCATCACGACGACACATCTCAACAATTTCTGGTGCCACCAGCCGGTCATACAGAACCACATCGGCCTGCTGCATCAGGCGCAGTGCCTTGAAGGTCAACAGGTCCGGATCACCGGGACCGGCACCCACCAGGTAAACCTCACCACCAATTTCTGCCGCCTTGCCGGCCAGACTGTCCTGCACCATCCGCTCGGCCTGTTCGAGATTACCGGCAAACACCTGCTCGGCAACCGGTCCCTGCAGGGTGTCTTCCCAGAACACCCGGCGCTGCTGCAGGTCGCTGAAACGCTGCTTGACTGCATCGCGATATTTTTGCGCCAGTCCCGCCAGCTTGCCATAGCTTGCCGGCAGTACGGTTTCGATCCTGGCCCGTACCAGGCGTGCCAGCACCGGCGCATGGCCGCCACTGGAAACTGCCACCACCAGTGGCGAACGATCAACAATTGCCGGGAAAATCACACTGCAAAGTGCCGGGGTATCCACGACATTGACCGGCACATTCAGCGCCCTGGCTTCTGCAGCCACCTCGCTGTTCAGCGAAGTATTTTCGGTGGCAGCAACCACCAAAACATGCCCCTTGCAATCACCCGGCTGCCAGCCACGCAACTGATAGTCGCCGCCGGTTTGCTCCAGCAGCTTCTGCAACTCAGGATGCAACTCAAGTGTCACCACCCGCAAACGCGCACCAGCCTGGGCCAAAAGCCGCGCCTTGCGCAAGGCCACCTCACCTCCACCGACCAGCAATACCGACTGCTGCTGCAACCGGTGAAATAACGGCAAGTACTCCATTGATACTCCTTAACGGCCTTGAATGCCCATGTAAACCATTCTGGCTGCGACTGTACTAACAAAACGACATACCCTGCATGCGCCAAATCAAGAAGCGCACCACCTGGGCGAATATTAAATGTGCATTAGCCGGTAATCACCGTCACGCCACCCATGTAAGGAGCCAGCACATCCGGCACGCGGATGCTGCCGTCAGCTTGTTGGTAGTTTTCAATCACCGCCACCAGGGTGCGGCCAACCGCCAGTCCGGAACCATTCAGTGTATGCACCAGTTCCGGCTTGCCGGTTTCCGGGTTGCGGAAGCGAGTCTGCATGCGGCGGGCCTGGAAGTCGGTACAGTTGGAACAGGAAGAAATTTCGCGGTATTTGCCCTGACTCGGCACCCAGACTTCAAGGTCATAGGTTTTGCTCGCGGAAAAGCCCATATCTCCCGTGCACAACGCCATCACGCGGTAGGGCAACTCCAGCGCCTGCAGAATTTTTTCCGCATGACCGGTCAGCTCTTCCAGCGCATCCCAGGATTTGTCCGGATGCACGATGTGCACCAGCTCCACCTTGTCGAACTGGTGCTGGCGAATCATGCCGCGGGTATCCCGGCCGGAAGCGCCGGCTTCACTGCGAAAACACGGGCTGTGTGCAACCATTTTTACGGGCAACCGGCCGGCATCCAGAATCTCGCCAGCCACCAGGTTGGTCAGGGACACTTCGGCGGTGGGAATCAGGTACAACGGAGCCTGCCCTTCACGGTCGAGGCGGAACAGATCTTCCTCGAACTTGGGCAATTGACCGGTACCCTGCAAGGCCGATGCCTGCACCAGATAAGGCGTGTAGTGCTCGGTGTAGCCATGTTCGGCAGTATGGGTGTTTAGCATGAACTGCGCCAACGCACGGTGCAGACGGGCAATGCCGCCACGCATGACGGCAAAGCGGGCGCCGGACAGCTTGGCTGCGTTGGCAAAATCCAGTCCGCCCAGCGTTTCGCCCAGCTCGACATGATCCTTGACCGGGAAATCAAAACGGACCGGCTCGCCCCAGCGGCGCACTTCCAGGTTGTAATCTTCGTCAGCGCCGGCGGGTACGGATTCATGCGGCAGATTGGGCACGCCCAGCAGGATGTCATCAAGCCGGACCTGGATTTCAGCCAGCTGCTGTTTGGCTTCATCCAGATCGGTACCCATTTTCTCTACCGCCGCCAGCAACGGAGCAATATCCTCGCCACGGGCCTTGGCCTGGCCGATGGACTTTGCACTGCTGTTGCGCTCGGACTGCAACTGCTCGGTGCGCATCTGCACCTCTTTACGCTGCGCTTCCAGAGCCGTCAGCGCGGCAACATCCAGGTGGAAACCACGGGCAGACAGCTGTTCTGCCACCTGTTGTGGCTCGGTACGTACCAGTCGTGAATCAAGCATGATGTTTCTCTTTTTCTGTTCCCGCCAAGCGGGAGTATCCATGCGCCTGGCGCAACGGGGAGCAGCTCTGCGCAGAGCAATCCGTCAAAACGCCAGCAACAGTTAAAAAATTCTGTAAAACCACATTCCCAAAGCACAGGCCAGCAGCCCGCCCAGCAGGTTGCCAAAAATATAAATCAGCGCCCTGCCCCATTCGCCCAGTTGCAACAACATCAGACTGTCGAGGGAGAATGAAGAAAATGTGGTAAAGCCGCCTAGTATGCCTGTGATCAACAGCAAACGCAGCAACGGGTTTTCACCCGTGGCAAAATGCATAGCACAGGCACCAATCAGAAAGCTGCCGAACAGATTGACCGCCAGCGTGGCCCAGGGCTGCGTTAACAGAAAGCCCGCCCCAAAGCGCAACGAGCTGCCCAGTGCACCACCCAGGGCGACCAGTAAAAGTGCATTCATGGCTGATTCCTGCGTTGACGCGGACTTTGCGCATCCAGCTGTTGCAGGTGTTGCAGCTTTTCGCCGATCCTGATTTCCAGCCCGCGGGCCACTGGTTGATAATACTGGCGTGGCTGCATCTGTTCGGGGAAGTAATCTTCACCTGCCGCGTAGGCGTTGGGTTCATCATGGGCGTAGCGATATTCCTCGCCATAACCCAGATTTTCCATCAGCTTGGTCGGTGCATTGCGCAAATGCAGCGGCACTTCCAGCGAGCCCTGCTCTTTGGCGTCGCGCATGGCGGCTTTGTAGCCCATGTAAACCGCATTGCTTTTTGCCGCACAGGCCAGATAAACAATGGCCTGGGCCACCGCCAGTTCGCCTTCCGGGCTACCCAGGCGCTCCATCACCTGCCAGGCGTCAAGACAGACGGCCAGCGCCCGCGGATCGGCATTGCCAATATCCTCGCTGGCCATGCGCACCACACGCCGGGCGATATAAAGCGGGTCACAGCCGCCATCAAGCATGCGCGCATACCAGTACAGTGCGCCGTCCGGGCTGGAGCCGCGGACTGATTTGTGCAGTGCGGAAATCTGGTCATAAAAAGCTTCACCGCCCTTGTCAAAGCGCCGCGGGGTATCACCCAGCACTTCGGTGAGCAGCTGCTCATCAATGCACTGGCCATCCTCGACCAGATCGGCGGCATTTTCCAGCAGGTTGAGCAAGCGGCGGCCGTCCCCGTCAGCGGCCTGCTTGAGCAGCTGCCGCGCCTGCGGACTGAGTGACAGCTTGCGCGCGCCCAGACCACGCTCTTCGCCAAGGGCTCGCTCCAGCAAAAACTCCAGCGCCTCCTCATCCAGACTTTTCAGCACATACACCCGCGCCCGCGACAGCAGTGCGTTGTTCAACTCAAACGACGGGTTTTCCGTGGTGGCACCAATAAAGATGAAGGTGCCGTCTTCCACATAGGGCAAAAAGGCATCCTGCTGGCTCTTGTTGAACCGGTGCACCTCGTCGACAAACAAAATGCTGCGACGACGGTATTGCGCAGCCTGCTGTTTGGCCTCGTCAACCGCCTGACGGATTTCCTTCACCCCGGACATGACCGCCGACAGGGTAATGAAGTGTGCATCACTGACCTGCGCCAGCAAACGTGCCAGCGTCGTCTTGCCTACCCCTGGCGGCCCCCAGAACAGCATCGAGTGCAGCGCGCCCTGTTCGATCGCCTCGCGTAACGGCTTGCCACGGGCCAGAATATGCTGCTGGCCGACATATTCATCCAGACAGGTAGCACGCAGGCGCGCGGCCAGCGGCTGGTTTAACGGCTCGGGAGCAAACAGGTCCAACATTATTCCTCGATCACATCCACATCTGCCGGGATCTCGAAGCGAAAATGGCTGTCGTCCAGCGGCTCGTTCATGCGGATGCTCATGAACAGGATGTTGGTCCGCTGGCCCACCGCATCGTTCAGCTGCATGTCATTGATCAGATTATCCTTGAACGACAGGCGCAGGCTATCAAACAACGTATCGCGAGCCCTGGGCGTGAGCAAAAATTCGTCAGTGCCGGCATTTTCACTGTGCTGAATCTCGAAACTGGCGCTGATCTGCTTGACGTCGCCCGACAGCAGCAATGCCGGCGTGTGGGTCATGCGTTCGTCCATCGCCTGAATGGTGACCTGCATCAGATCCGGGTCGTACAGCCAGACCGTTTTACCGTCGGAAACCAGCTCCTGATCCATTGGCGGCTCGGTCACCCAGCGAAACATGCCGGGACGCTTGAGCTCCATCAGCCCGCTGCTTTCCTGCAGCCGGGTTCCGGTTGCATCCAGGGTCAGCTGGGAAAAGCGGCCCTGGAGGGTCTGTGCACTCCCCAACAATGCGGCCAGTTTCTCTGTCGCCTGTTCCTGACCGGCGGCCAGTGCCGGCAAGGCCAGGCTGCCCAGCAGCAGGCCCAGTGTGCAACGACGCAAGAATTTTCCCAGTATTGTCAGCATAAAGACCTCAAAATATGTTGATGCTCAAGTTTTCTGGTACAGGCAGTCATCGAGTCACAGCCTGACTGCCTTGGGCAGCCATTATCCACATAGGTTCGTCAGGCATCACACGGCTCTGGGTAAAAGCAGGGTAAATCCCTGGCTGACAACATCGGTGCTAGTCACGCACGGGGGGCGGAGCCAGCACCTCACGCGAACCGTTGTGGGCTGCGGAGGAAATCACGCCTGCAGCTTCCATGGCATCCACCATGCGCGCAGCACGGTTGTAGCCAACCTTCAGCTTGCGCTGCACCGACGAAATCGACACCCTGCGGGTTTCGGTGACAAAGCGCACCGCATCATCGTACAACGGATCATCTTCATCGCCGCCATCACCGGCGTCAGAACCGCCAAAGCCAGAGTCGCCTTCTTCGACACCCGCGAGAATTTCTTCAATGTAGTCCGGAGCGCCCCGCGCCTTCCAGGCATCCACCACACGGTGCACTTCATCATCTGCCACAAAGGCACCATGTACCCGGATCGGTAAACTGGTGCCCGGTGGCAGGTACAGCATGTCACCATGTCCAAGCAGCTGCTCGGCACCGCCCTGGTCCAGGATGGTGCGCGAGTCAATTTTGCTGGACACCTGGAAAGCGATACGGGTCGGAATGTTGGCCTTGATCAGACCGGTAATCACGTCCACCGAAGGCCGCTGGGTTGCCAGGATCAGGTGGATGCCGGCCGCACGGGCTTTCTGCGCAATCCGTGCGATCAGCTCTTCCACCTTCTTGCCAACAATCATCATCATGTCGGCAAACTCGTCGACCACGACCACGATGGTTGGCAATTTTTCCAGTTCGGCCGGCCGGTCATCCGGATCTTCCCGCACGAACAGCGGATCCAGCAGAGGCTCGCCGGCCAGCTGCGCATCTTTCACCTTGCGGTTATAACCGGCCAGGTTGCGCACACCCAGCTTCGACATCAGCTTGTAACGGCGCTCCATTTCCGCCACGCACCAGCGCAGGGCGTTGGCCGCCTCCTTCATGTCGGTCACCACTGGGCACAACAGGTGCGGAATGCCCTCATACACCGACAGCTCAAGCATTTTCGGGTCGATCATGATCAGCCGTGCATCTTCCGGTGACGACTTGAACAGGATCGAGAGGATCATGGCGTTGACCCCGACCGATTTACCCGAGCCGGTCGTTCCGGCAACCAGCAAATGCGGCATTCGCGCCAGGTCGGCAACAATTGGCAGGCCGGCAATGTCATGTCCCAGACCAAGGGGTACCGCCGACTTGGCCTCGTCAAACACCTCGGTTTCCAGCACCTCGGCAAAACGGACAATTTGCCGGTCTTCGTTGGGCACTTCGATACCCACCGTGGTTTTGCCGGGAATCACTTCCACCACCCGCACGCTGATCATGGCCATTGAACGGGCCAGGTCCTTGGCCAGGTTGGTGATGCGGCTGACCTTGACTCCGGGCGCCAGCTCGATCTCGAAGCGGGTTACCACCGGCCCCGGGTGCACAGACTCAACCTGAACCTCAACACCAAACTCCTTGAGCTTGATCTCGAGCAGGCGCGACATGTTTTGCAGCGTTTCTTCCGAGTAACTTTGCTGCTTGGCCTGGGGTCGATCCAGCAGGCTTAATGGCGGCAGGCTGTCGGCCAGCACATCATCGACAAACAGGGGGGCCTGTTTGTCTTTCAGGGCTCGTTTACTGGGAGCGGCCGGCGCCGCCCCGGCTGTCACTGCAGGCTCCTGCCGGCTGTTGCGGCTCTGTACCCGCTGTTCCAGGTTACGCTCGCGCTGAATGACACGCTCACGCACGCGCTGTTGCTCAACCTTGTCAGTTACCACCGGTACCACTACTTCATCCATCCGCGCATCCAGCTCACGCTCCCGCTCCTGGCGCTGCTGGCGGTTTTGCTGGCTGTCCCAGGCTTTTTGCACCTGACTGCCGATCCAGCCGGCCAGCTGCATGGTGGCCTGTCCCATCAGTTCCATCATGCGAAACCAGGAGAGGTTGGTAAACAGGGTAATGCCAAACATAAAGACTGCCAGCAGGGCCAGCGTCGAGCCTTCAAGGTTCAGCCATAACTGCAGTGGCTGTACCAGCTGTTCACCCAGAATGTTGAAATTCAGCGGGCGCACTGCAGGCTCGCCAAAATGCAGCGCGCTCAGCCCGGCTCCGGACACCACCACCAGCACAAGCCCCAGCAGCCGCGCCAGCAACAGATCCGGACGCCAGTTAAGGGGCTGGTAACGTTGCTGAAAAACCAGAACCGTTTTCAGCATCAGCACCAGCGGCAACAGCCAGGCAAAATAGCCCAGCACGCTCAACAGGAAATCAGCCAGCCAGGCACCGGCCCGTCCCCCGGCATTGGCAATATCGGTTGTTTGCCCCGCGGCACTGCTAAACCCGGGATCACCGGCATCAAAGCTGAGCAGAATCATCCACAAATACACACAAACTGCAGCCAGCACTATCAGCATGCCTTCCTTCAGGCGCAGGCGCACCTGCTGTTGCCAGCCGGACAGCTCTGCAGTATCCATTAAGCCTGTCTGTTTCAATCCTGTTTCCATACCATCAGTAATTCGTCAAAAAAGGCTGCTATTGTACGGCCTGCGCGGATTTATTTCATGCCCGGCAGCCGTATCGGCATTCTGCTAACCTGTACGCAGACTTGTTGTTTGCGGATTTACGCATGTCAAACTGGATCAGTTCACAATCAAATACTTTTCCGCCGCTGGAGCGCGCGCTGCGCAGCCCCAACGGTTTGCTGGCGCTGGGCGGCGATCTGTCTTGCCAGCGCCTGCTGGCCGCCTACCGGCACGGCTGCTTCCCCTGGTACAGCGAGGGACAACCCCTGATGTGGTGGTCACCCGACCCGCGCACCGTGCTGTTTCCTGACGAACTGCATGTTCCCCGCAGCCTGCGCAAGACTCTGCGCAGCGGCCGCTTTCGCATCACCTATGACCAGGCTTTTGCGGATGTCATTGCTGCCTGCGCAGAACCGCGCAGCAGCGATCACGGCACCTGGATCACACCCGCCATGCAGGCCGCCTACTGTGCGCTGCACGACCTTGGACACGCCCACTCGGTGGAAGTTTGGCATCAGCAGCAGCTCGTTGGCGGCCTTTACGGTATTGCGATTGGCCGGCTGTTCTTTGGCGAGTCCATGTTTTCGCGCATGAGTGATGCCTCCAAGACCGGCTTTGTCACTCTGGTGCAGACTCTGCAACAGGCCGGCTTCGTACTGATCGACTGCCAGATGCCGACTGAACACCTGGCCCGCTTTGGCGCCCGCAACATCAGCCGCAAGGCTTTTAAGGGCTATCTGGAACACCATCTGGATCAGCCATCCCGCATGATCTGGAGTCACTGATGAACAGACTGCATGAGCTACGCTTTTTCCTGACCACGGAGCAGCCCTGCAGCTACCTGGCTGAAACCAGCCAGTCACTCTGCCTGGACCCTGGCGCACAGGTTGACGATAAAGTTCTTGGCGTTCTGACCCGTCAAGGCTTTCGCCGCAGCGGACAACTGGTGTACCGGCCCCACTGCCCGGCCTGCTCGGCCTGTATTCCGATACGTATTCCGGTACAGGATTTTGTATCAGGCCGTGGCCAGGCCCGGACACTGAAGCGCGGCCGTCAACTGCAGGTTAGCGAACAGGCTCCTGCCCTGACTGATGAATACTATCTGCTGTATCAGGATTACATCAGTACACGCCACGCCGATGGCAGCATGTTCCCCCCTTCGCCACAACAGTTCCGGGATTTTCTGGCACACCGGCTATCCTTTGCCCGGTTTTTCGAGTTCCGCCGGGAAGGACGGTTACTGGCCGTGGCAGTCAGCGACATACTGCCCGACGGGTTGTCAGCGGTATACAGCTTTTATGATCCACACGACCGTTATTTCAGCCTCGGCCGGCAAACCATTTTGTGGCAAATCGAGCACGCGCGCCAGCTACAGCTGCCCTACCTGTACCTGGGCTACTGGGTCCGCGACTGTCAAAAAATGAGTTACAAGACCGACTACCAGCCTCTGGAGCTTTATCTCGATGGTCAATGGCAACAGCAAAAACCCGCTCCCTGATTTTGCCATTTGCGGTTAACCGGACAAAGAAGCTATAATGCCTGCCTTTTAAGGCACGGGATTATCTACCGGCCATGATTATCATTTGAGGATTTGACTGCATGTCCAAAGAAGACAGCTTCGAAATGGAAGGTACTGTCGTCGACACCCTGCCTAACACCATGTTTCGTGTTGAACTGGAAAACGGGCACGTTGTTACCGCGCACATCTCCGGCAAAATGCGCAAAAACTATATCCGCATCCTGACCGGTGACAAGGTACGTGTCGAGCTTACCCCATACGATTTGAGCAAGGGCCGCATTACCTACCGCGCCCGCTAACAGGCGCTGGCGGCACAGCTACAGATTAAAAACGACCCGATCAGCCTGTCGGCTGCGGGTCGTTTTTTTATGCCCGTTTCATAACCTTCCCGGGTTGTTGTTGCGGGAAACGCCGCAGGGTGTTGTCCGGGCGGCACCGCAAGCAGTTACAGGCTTGGCAGCAACGGCTGCGCCGACTCCACCGCACAAAACAGCCTGAGTCCGTCACCTTCCACATCAAAGTGTGCCACCCCGCCCTGTCCGGCCAGCTCGCCAAACAGGATGGCATCCGCCAGCGGCTTCTTGATGTGCTCCTGGATCACCCGCGCCATCGGGCGCGCACCCATGGCCGGATCATAGCCTTGTTCCGCCAGCCACTGCCGTGCCGCACGACTGACCTCAAGCTGCACATGCTTGTCTTCCAGCTGCGCCTGCAACTCGACCAGGAACTTGTCCACCACAGAAGCCAGCACCTCGGCACTGAGGCGGCCAAACTGGATGATGGCATCCAGACGGTTGCGAAATTCCGGAGTAAAAGACTTCTTGATGACTTCCAGGGCGTCAGTGCTGTGGTCCTGCTCGGAGAAGCCCATCGACGCCCGGGCCGAAGACTCGGCACCGGCGTTGGTGGTCATCACCAGAATCACATGACGAAAGTCCGCCTTGCGTCCGTTGTTGTCGGTCAGGGTGCCGTTATCCATCACCTGCAGCAACAGGCTGAAGACATCCGGATGCGCCTTCTCGATTTCATCCAGCAGCAGGACACAATGCGGCTGCTTGGTAATCGCCTCGGTCAGCAGGCCGCCCTGATCAAAACCGACATAACCCGGCGGTGCACCAATCAAACGGGAAACGGTGTGGCGCTCCATATACTCGGACATGTCAAAGCGCACCAGCTCAACGCCCAGCGAGCGCGACAGCTGCCGAGCCACCTCGGTCTTGCCGACACCGGTCGGACCGGCAAACAGGAAAGAGCCTACCGGCTTGTTCGGTTCACGCAGGCCGGCCCTGGCCAGCTTGATCGCCGACGCCAGTGCTTCGATTGCGGCATCCTGGCCAAATACGGTCAGGCGCAAGTCGCGCTCAAGATTGCGCAGCTGGGTTTTGTCCGAACGGCTGACCTGCCGGCTCGGCACCCGGGCGATTTTCGCAACCACTTGCTCAATCTGCTCAACATCAATCTGCGCTGCACGCTGCTCCGCCGGCTGCAAACGCTGGTAGGCTCCTGCTTCGTCCACCACATCGACCGCCTTGTCCGGCAACAACCGGTCACTGATATAGCGCGCCGACAGTTCTGCCGCAGCCTGCAGCGCCTCATCGGTATAGCTCAGGCCATGATGCTCCTCAAAACGTGCCTTGAGCCCTTGCAGGATCCGGGTTGTTTCCTCAACACTTGGTTCCACCACATCAATTTTCTGAAAACGGCGGGCCAGTGCGCGGTCTTTCTCAAAGACTTCACGGTACTCCTGAAAGGTGGTGGAACCGATGCAACGGATCTCGCCACTGGACAGCAATGGCTTGAGCAGGTTGGATGCATCCATCACACCGCCGCCGACTGCACCGGCACCAATGATCATGTGAATTTCGTCGATGAACAGAATGGCATCCGGACGCTTGCGCAGGGCATTGAGCAGATCCTTGAAACGCTTCTCGAAGTCGCCACGGTATTTGGTTCCGGCCAGCAGCGCACCCATGTCGAGCGCATAGACTCGGCTTTCCAGCAACAGCTCCGGCACCTGACCGTGCTCGATGCGCCACGCCAGTCCTTCGGCAATTGCGGTCTTGCCGACGCCGGCATCGCCCACCAGCAGCGGGTTGTTCTTGCGCCGGCGCGCCAGCACCTGGGCCAGCCGCTCAACTTCCTGCTCGCGTCCGATCAACGGGTCTATCCGCCCCTGCTGTACCAGCGCGTTCAGGTCCTGGGCGTAAGCCAGCAAAGGATCATTGCGTTCCTCGTCCCGCGTGGCCAGGCTGCCGCCTGCATCTGCATCGCCTTCCTGATCGCCACCGGTCTGACCGTTGCGTGCCAGGTAACTGACCACATCCAGCCGGCTCACCTGGTGTTTGCGCAGCAGATAGACTGCATGGCTGTCCGACTCGCTGAAAATGGCTGCCAGCACGTTACCGCCACCAACCTCCTCCTTGCCGGAGCTTTGCCCATGAAACACTGCGCGCTGCAGAACCCGCTGAAAGCCCAGGGTCGTCTGGGTTTCCATGTCCTGCAGGTGTTCGGCCAGCAGCGGTGTATTACGAGCGACAAAGTCTTTCAGTTCTGCACGCAACGCATCAATGTCTGCGCCACAACCACGCAGCACCTGGGCTGCCTCGCGGTTATCCAGCAACGCCAGCAACAGGTGCTCCACCGTCATGAATTCGTGGCGCTGCGCCCTGGCATCCTTGAAAGCCAGGTTAAGCGTTACTTCCAGTTCCAGATTCAACATGATGGTCACCTCGCTCGAGACACGACAACAAATACTCAGTCGTCGCGTTTGACTTCACACTGCAGGGGGTGTTCGCACTCGCGCGCATACTGGCTCACCTGCATTGCCTTGGTTTCAGCCACGTCACGGGTATAGATACCACAGAGCGCCTGGCCGCTGGTATGGATCCTTAGCATGGTCTGGGTTGCCTTTTCGCGACTCATGGCAAAAAAGTCTTCCAGCACCTCCACCACAAAATCCATAGGCGTGTAATCGTCGTTCAGCAGCAATACCTGAAACATGGGTGGCGGTTGCAGTTCCGGCTCATCCGGCGCAACGGCCAGTGAATGGTGTGATTCTTCATCAAACAGGGGTTTTTGTATATAGTCGGTCATGGTCTGCCATTAAAAAAGTAAAGCAGTGGGTTCATTGTACCTGTTTGCCCGCAAAAATTGATCCAGGTCTTATAAAGAGTCTGATTCGCTTGACTGTATATTCTTCCGTTATATAACTGAAACCATGACGGCAACACGCCGCTGCCTTTATTGGTTTAACAGCGAAAGTACGCATTGAAGACCGGACAAAAGCCTGTATGCCAGTCAATGGCCTGCATTAAAGCCGATGTGTCCCCAATCAGTTACTTTCATGATCCCGGATCAAGTTCAATTGAGGATTCGCCATGCTTAAAGGTACAGTCAAGTGGTTCAACAACAGCAAGGGGTACGGTTTCGTAGTGGCTGAAAACAGCACCGAAGAGCTGTTTGCCCACTACTCGTCCATCCAGATGGATGGTTACAAGTCGCTGAAGGCAGGCCAGGCCGTCCAGTTTGAAACCCGAGAGGGCCCCAAGGGCATTAATGCGGTCAACATCAGTCCTTTACAAGTCAGCCGCTAGTTAAAACGACAGGCCAGCCGGCCCGATCAGAAAACGGGCTGAACCGCATCCCTGCTATCGGCAGGGTTTGATCGCGATTCAGCCCGTTTCCGGTTCTGCGCCAAAACTGAACGCTAGCGCCAGACTCCGGTAGCACTGCGATGCGTCTTCATGACTTCGACGTAGTTGGCACGATCATAGGCACTGGGGTCAATGGCCCGCTCGCGGCTGACACTGCCCTTGAGCTGGCTGACCGAATCATACTCCTGCTCCTGCAGCCAGTGCTGCATTTCGCGCAGTATCTGTCCCAGCATCTGCGGCCCTTCACGCAGCAGGATACTGCACATGTGGGTTACATCAGCTCCGGCCATCAGCGCCTTGAGTGCATCTTCACCGCTGTGGATGCCACCGGTCACCGCCATCGACAGCTTGACCTTGCCATAGAGCGTGGCCACCCAGTGAATGCGCAGCAGGCTTTCATAACTGGACGACAGGGTCAGCATCGGCATCACCTCACGGGTAAAAAGCGCAATGTCCGGCTGGTAAAAGCGGTTGAACAGTGACACTCCGTCGGCACCAGCGGCCTCCAGATTGCGGACAAAGTGCCCGACCGAACTGAACTGCGAACCCAGTTTCATGGTGACCGGAATGCTGACATGCTTTTTTACTTCGCGCAGTAGATCAATGTAACGCTGCTCGACCTGACTGGACGATTCTTCAATGTTGGTTGCCACATAATAGACATTCAGTTCCAGTGCATCTGCGCCGGCTTCCTGCAGTTGCCTGGCGTGGGTCGCCCAGCCCTCGGGCGAAATACCGTTCAGGCTGGCAATCAGTGGAATATCCAGACTCTGCTTGAGTTGCTGCAGGTATTCCAGGTATTCATCCAGCTCGGTGCGAAAGCAGCTGTCATCATGCACCGGCAAAAACGAACTGGCCTCGCCAAAACCGGTTTCCTGCTCCAGCAGGAAGCGCATGCCGGCTTCCTCGCTGGCGCGGATACTCTCTTCAAACAGCGATGGCAGCACCAGCGCCGAAGCGCCCTGGTCTTCCAGCTGCCTGGCTGTATCCGCATTACCGGTCAGCGGTGAAGACGAGGGTACCAAGGGGTTTTTCAGCTTGAGCCCGAGATACTCCGTACTTAAATCAATCATGTGTCCTGCTCCTTTTTTTGTTGTTCGGCCCGGTCGGCCTCACCCGGCAAGTCGGCCAGCTCCTGATAATGGGAGAAACGGGCAATGACGTCATCCTGCGCCTGTTGAGCGTAGGCCTGCGCCAGTTCCGGGTGGCTGCGTTTGAGCATGTTAAAGCGGGTTTCTGTGCGGGTAAACTCACTATAGTCGATAGACGGCGCTGCCGAGTCGAGGCGCAGCGGGTTTTTACCGGCCGCTGCACGCGCCGGTTCGTAACGGAACAGCGGCCAGTGGCCACTCTTGACCGCCAGATCTTGCTGGCGGTGGTTGAAGGACAAATCCACGCCGTGGGCAATGCAGGGCGAGTAGGCAATGATGATGGAGGGCCCGTCATGGGCTTCCGCGTCCAGTATGGCACGCAAGGTCTGCACGTCCTTGGCGCCATAGGCCACCTTGGCTACATAGACGTTATCGTAGCCCATCGCGAGCATGGCCAGATCCTTTTTCTGCGTTGGCTTGCCTGCCGCCGAGAATTTGGCCACGGCACCCAAAGGCGTTGCCTTGGAAGTCTGGCCGCCGGTATTGGAGTACACCTCGGTATCGAGCACCAGGATATTGACGTTGCGGCCCGAGGCCAGCACATGGTCCAGCCCGCCGTAGCCAATATCGTAGGCCCAGCCGTCGCCACCGATAATCCAGACACTGCGCACCACAAAGTATTCGCACACACTCAGCAGCGCACTGGCGTGCGGGCTATCCAGGGTTTGCAGCAGTGTTTCCAGCTCGGCCACGCGCGCGCGCTGTTCGGCAATACCGGATTCCTCGCTCTGGTCGGCACTGCACAATCCTTCGACCAGCTCTGCCGGCAGCTGGTCTTTCAGCTGTTCCAGCAGCTCGTGGGCATACTCGGTCTGCTTGTCGATGGAGACGCGCATGCCCAGGCCAAACTCGGCGTTATCTTCAAACAGCGAGTTGTTCCACGCCGGGCCACGGCCTTCGGGGTTCACTGACCAGGGCGTGGTCGGCAGGTTGGCGCCATAAATGGAAGAACAACCGGTGGCGTTGGCCACCACCATGCGGTCGCCAAACAGCTGGGACACCAGTTTGAGGTAAGGTGTTTCACCGCAACCGACACAGGCGCCGGAAAACTCGAACAGCGGCTGCAGTACTTGCGAACCCTTGATGGTGGTGCGTTTAAGCAAGGTGCGGTCGTATTCAGGCAGGGTCTCGAAAAACGCCCAGTTTTTCGTTTCCTGCTCATGATGCGGAGCAATCGGCTCCATGTTCAGCGCCTTGTGCGAGGCATTCGACTTGTCGCGGATCGGGCAGATATCCACACAGAGACTGCAGCCGGTACAGTCGTCCGGCGACACCTGATAAATCATCACATGGTCCTGCGGGAAATCGCGGCCCAGCACCTTTTGCGTCTTGAAACCTTCCGGGGCATTTTCCAGCGCACTGACCGGTACCAGCTTGCTGCGAATCGCCGCATGCGGACAGACCATCGGACATTTGCCGCACTGGGTACACAGCTCGTTGTCCCAGACGGGAATCTCCAGCGCCAGCTTGCGCTTTTCATACGCGGCGGTGCCCAGCGGGAAGGTACCGTCCACCGGCATCATGCTGACCGGGATCGAATCACCTTCGCCGGCAATCAGGCGTGCAGTAAAGCGGTGGATAAAGTCAGGGGCTTCATTGGCCACCAGTGGCGGACGCTCAAAGTTGCTGCTGGCCTGCTCTGGCAGCTGTACCTGATGCAAGTTTTCCAGGGTGGCATCGATGGCGCGGAAGTTGAGTTCAACAATGCGCTGCCCCTTGGCACCATAGGTTTTTTGCACTGCATCCTTGATTGCCGCAATCGCCTCGTCCCGTGGCAATACTCCGGAAATGGCAAAGAAGCAGGTTTGCATCACGGTATTGATGCGCTTGCCCATGCCGGCATCCTGTGCCACCCGGTAAGCATCGATACAATAGAAGCGGATATTTTTGTCCAGCATCTGCTGTTGCATGCTGCGCGGCAGCTCGTCCCAGACCTGATCGGCGTTGTGCGGAGTATTGAGCAAAAACACAGCACCCGGTGCCGCCTTGGCCAGCATGTCATGGCGTTCAACAAACTGCGGTTGGTGACAGGCAACAAACTGCGCCTGGTGATCGCCAATCAGATAGCTGGAGCGTATTGGCTGCGGGCCAAAACGCAAATGCGAAACCGTCATCGCACCGGACTTTTTCGAGTCGTATACAAAGTAGCCCTGGGCATGCAGGTCGGTGGCTTCACCAATGATCTTGATCGAGTTCTTGTTGGCGCCGACGGTGCCGTCCGAGCCCAGGCCATAAAACATCGCCTGGATGGTGTTGTCATGGGCATCGGTTTTCCAGCTTTCGTCCCATTCCAGACTGGTGTGGCCGACATCATCATGGATGCCGATGGTGAAGCCGTTTTTCGGCTGCGCCCGGCCCAGCTCGGCATAAATCGCCGCCACCATGGCCGGAGTAAACTCTTTCGAGGACAGGCCATAGCGCCCGCCAATGACCCGCGGCAAGCTGGCGAAAGGGCTTGTGCCCTGCATCTGCGCCTGCGCCAGCACCGTCAGCACATCCTTGTACAACGGCTCGCCATCGCTGCCCGGTTCCTTGGTGCGATCCAGCACGGCGATCGTTTTGACCGTGACCGGCAGCGCAGCCAACAGGTGTTCGGCACACAGTGGGCGGTACAGGCGTACGCGCAGCACAGCGGTTTTTTCACCCTGTGCGTTCAGAAAGTCCACCGTCTCGTGTACGGTTTCCGCACCACTGCCCATCAGGACGATGACTTTCTCAGCATCCGCCGCACCATGGTATTCATACAGCCGGTACTGGCGTCCGGTTTGCTGCGCAAAGGCATCCATGCACTGCTGCACCACTTCGGGAAATTCGTTATAAAACGGGTTGACCGTTTCCCGGCCCTGGAAATATACGTCAGGGTTCTGCGCAGTCCCCCGCAGCACCGGACGATCCGGGCTCATGGCACGCCGGCGGTGCGCCTGCACGTCTTCGTCACGCACCAGCGCACGCAACACCTCGTCACCCACGGCACGGATCTTGGCAACCTCGTGCGAGGTGCGGAAACCATCAAAGAAATGCAGCACCGGCACCCGGCCACGCAGGGTCGCGGCATGGGCAATCGCGGCAAAGTCCATCGCTTCCTGCACCGAACCCGAGCACAGCATGGCAAAACCGGTCTGGCGGGTGGCCATCACGTCGCTGTGGTCACCAAAAATTGACAACGCCTGGCAGGCCAGCGAACGCGCTGCCACGTGTAGCACCATGGGCGTCAGCTCACCGGCAATCTTGTACATGTTGGGAATTTTTAGCAGCAGGCCCTGGGAGGCGGTAAACGTGGTGGTCAGGGCACCGGTCTGCAACGCGCCGTGTACGGCACCGGCGGCGCCGCCCTCACTTTGCATCTCGACAATATGCGGCACCGTACCCCACAGATTGGTACGCCCCTGGGCCGACCATTCGTCGGCCCACTCGCCCATATTGGAGGCCGGGGTAATCGGATAGATGGCACAGACTTCGCTCAGCTTGTGAGCAACGATTGCCGCCGCTTCGTTGCCGTCAATGGTGAGCCATTGAATCTTGCTCATGGGGGTACTCCTGCTGCCGGACAATACATACCCATAAGCTTAACTGTTGAACAGGCTGCTTCTCTTGATGCAAGTCACCTTGGCTGCCAGCAAGCAACTGGCAGCCAAGGCGAAAACGACAGCGGGACTATCAGGGCCAACCGTGCTAGGTACCTGCGGCAGGTGCTGGCTTGCTGTCCCTGATCTCACTGACATAGCTACCGGTAAACTGCTTCAACGTACGCTGAATCGCATGCAGGGCACGCTCGAAGAACGGAACAGATTCTACTGTGTCAACAATGGCTGCCTCACCTTTTTGCAACAGCTCGAAGAGCTCGTTCCAGTTCTTGATATAAGAACCCTGCCCTGCGCTGTCGACAAACATATAGCGGTGGGTGGTCGGGCTGAACCAGGCCAGTTTCAGACGGTGCGGTGGTTCCTTGAAGCGGAACCAGGTGCCAAAACGTACATGTTTCAGCTTGGCCACCAGCTCACGTTCGGTCTCACCCATGCCGGACTCATCAACCTTGTCGACGGGGCGCAACTCCGCTTCATCCGCTTCCGTCATGCTTGAAGCCAGCGTATTGCCTAGCTTGCTGACCACCTCATGCTGCTGCGCCTGCACGGCTTGCTGGCAAATCTGGATATCCTGGATTTGCCGCTGAATTTCCACATCCGAGTAGCAGCCCAGCTGTTCAAGCGCCTGCTGGATTCCGGACATGATCTGGTCCTTGCGGACCGCAAATTCCTTGCGCTGCTCTTCGTCCAGCGGTGTGCAGCTCCAGGACAGCTCGTCGGCAATCCTGGCCTTTTCCTGCCACTGCGCGCTGGAAGGGCCTGTGCGCAGAAAATAAAACACCAGCACATCCGTCCACGCAGCCTGCAAAAAGGCGCGGATGATTTCTGGCGGATTGTGGCGCTTGATGCACACCTCGATGAAACCACGGGCATGCTTGCGGGCAAAAATCAGCTTTTCACGCCCCTTGGCAGCATCCACCGCACGGCGCTCACGCTTGTCCACCCGCTGCTGCAAACTGTCGACCTGGCGGTCAAACTGGTTCAGCAGCCGCTCAAATACGTGGTCATCCTGCTCATACTCGATCAGTGCCTGGCGAACCGTCTCTTCGATGGTTTCACTCAGGCGCCGCTGTTCATTTTCACCCTGGTACTGGTTACCTGCCTGCACCATGCGGTTGAGCAGCAGATGGGCCGGGTGCTGGGTATTATGGAAAAAACTGGCGTCGCGCAACGCCACCTGGCAGTACAGGTTTTGCAGGTGAATCAGCACATCCTTGTGCTCGTTGGTCAGGCGCTTTTCTTCCTTGACGAAATCAAACAGCATGCCGACCAGGTCAATCAGGTTGGCCTGGTTGCCTTCGATGCGAAAATCTTTCGGGTTGCTGCTGGCCGCCGCCAGGGTCTGGTACATGTTCTGCTTAAAAGCATCCGTGTTCTGCTCTTCACGCACCGAACCCCGGGCACGCTGGCGCTGCATATCCTGCAACGCCTGCATTACTTCATCCTGACTATAATTCTTGCTGGCTCCCGGTGGCGCAAACGAATCCAGCATGCGACTGCCACTTGGCAGTACAACGCCCAGGGTGTTGCGATAGCTGCCAAGCAGCTGATTAATCTCGCTGATCTGTTGCTCGATTTGCTGCTGGAACGGGGTTCCGCCCTGCTCGGCGCCATTATTATGCTGTTCGCCAGCCTGACCTCTTGCCGCCGCCTGTTCTGGTGCAGCCGCTACCCGGCCAGCAGCCGAAGGCTTCTTTTCCCGGTCTACACTTGACGCTTCCGTCTCTTCTTGCCTGGCTTCGGCTTGCATGGCCAGCTGCCGGGCGCGTTGCGCGGCCGACATCTCGGCGAGGATATCATCCACGGAAAGCTCGGGCAGAATTTTACGCTCAAGGAAGAAGTCGTTCAGCCCTTCATAAAGCTGACGCAAGCTCTGCATTACATGGCGCTCAAACTGCACATACAGGAAACTCCTCAATCCGGAAGAAATTTCCATGCCCCGCACACTGTTCTGTAACGAGCCGGCAACACTGTCCGGGCATAGCGGGCTAAGCGTTTCATCATCATGAGTGATGCCGGCGATATGAGCCAGACGCCGCCGCATCACCACCAGTTCCAGGCTGTATTGCCGGTTCAAACGGCTGGCCATGGTGTTGATTAGCAGATTTTCTTCCAGGACTTCCTTTTTCAGCAGAGACAGTTTGGACGGTTTGGCGGGTTCTTCGGTGTCTGGCTCCTGCTTCTTGACCACATGTCCGGAAAAATAGGCGTTGAAAACATCCAGATGGGCTCCGAGAAAGCCATCAACAATGGCCTGCTTGCAGCCGCGAAAGGTCGTAATGCTTTCCAGATAGTCGGAGCGCGCTTCATTATCACGCGCCTGCTCCATCGCATCATAGAGCTCATTCTCGGTTTCCTGAACAGTATTCTTGATGCTGGCTCCCAGCTGATCGAAAAACTGCTTTTGCAGCTCCCTGATCAGCCCGGCACGCTCCTGCGGTGGCACCGCTGTTGCCGGCAGCCTGCCTGAGCCGGTTGTTTCAGTTGTTTTGCTCATGTCTTACTGTCCTGGAAAATTGCTCCCGATAAAACCCGAAGAGAAACCGTATCACGCGCCCTGAAGACCGGTGGTGCCATACGGCCACAGAGCGCAAGCACTGGAAAACGGGCAAACAACAACCCGCCCGGCAGCACGCAAGCGTGCACGCCAAACTTTACCAAAATTTATGATACAAATCTGCGCTCGCCATGGCAATCTGATATCACCGATCAATGCCACCGCCAAAGTGTTGTGATTTTCGCACAATCAAATACTTTTTGACAGGATGAGTCTCTTGCATACTCATACCATGCTCACCCCTTCTTTGCTATGCTTCCTCGCTGATTTTCATTCATCTCTTTCTGGTGTCTTTTCATGTCCGACCGCAGTAGCCGCCTGTCCAGCCTCCACGCCACCCTGAAATCCCGCATCATGCTGCTTGACGGTGCCATGGGCACCATGATCCAGGCCGAGAAACTGACCGAGGAAGCCTTTCGTGGCGAGCGCTTCGCTGACTGGCACCGTGATGTGCGCGGCAACAACGACCTGCTGATCCTGACCCAGCCCGAGCTGATCCAGAAAATCGAACAAGCCTACCTGGATGCCGGTGCCGACATCATCGAAACCAACACCTTCAACTCCACCGCCATTTCCCAGGCCGATTACGGCATGGAAGAGCTGGCTTACGAGCTGAACTTCGAAGGGGCACGTATTGCCCGCGAGGTCTGTGACGCCAAAACACGGGAAACACCCGACCAGCCCCGCTATGTCGCCGGTGTGCTTGGCCCGACCAGCCGTACCTGTTCGCTGTCACCCGACGTCAACAACCCCGGCTACCGCAACGTCACCTTCGATATTCTGGTCGATAACTACAGCACGGCCACCCGCGGCCTGGTCGAGGGCGGTGCCGACATCATCATGATCGAAACCATCTTCGACACCCTGAACGCCAAGGCGGCAATCTTTGCCGTGCAAAGCGTATTCGACGAACTGGGCGTTACCCTGCCGATCATGATCTCCGGCACCATCACCGACGCGTCTGGCCGTACATTGTCCGGGCAGACCACCGAGGCTTTCTGGAACTCGATCCGCCATTGCCAGCCGCTGTCGGTGGGCCTGAACTGCGCACTGGGTGCCAAACAGCTGCGCCCCTACCTGCAGGAACTGTCGGAAAAAGCCGACACCTTTGTTTCCGCCCACCCCAACGCCGGCCTGCCCAACGCCTTTGGCGAATACGATGAAAGCGCCGCCGAAACCGCCGCACTGATCGAAGACTTTGCCGCCTCCGGCTTTTTGAACATTGTTGGCGGCTGCTGTGGTACTACCCCCGCACACATTGCCGCCATCAACGAGGTGATTGCCAAGTACCCGCCACGCCAGGTGCCGGAAATTCCCAAGGCCTGCCGCCTGTCGGGTCTGGAGCCGTTCAACATTGACCGCAAGTCACTGTTCGTCAACGTTGGCGAGCGCACCAACATTACCGGCTCGGCCCGTTTTGCCCGCCTGATCCGCGAGGAAAACTACACCGAAGCACTGGAAGTGGCCCTGCAGCAGGTGGAAGCCGGTGCCCAGGTGATCGACATCAACATGGACGAGGGCATGCTCGACTCCAAGGCGGCGATGGTCACCTTCCTCAACCTGATTGCCGGCGAGCCGGACATCTCCCGCGTGCCGATCATGCTCGATTCCTCCAAGTGGGACATTATCGAAGCCGGCCTTAAATGCATCCAGGGCAAGGGTATCGTCAACTCCATTTCGATGAAGGAAGGCGAAGAAGAATTCATCAAGCACGCCAAACTTTGCCGCCGCTACGGTGCCGCCATTATCGTCATGGCGTTTGACGAGCAGGGCCAGGCCGATACCGCCGCGCGCAAGAACGAAATCTGTGCCCGCTCCTACGACATTCTGGTCAATCAGGTTGGCTTCCCGCCGGAAGACATCATCTTTGATGCCAACATCTTTGCCGTTGCCACCGGTATCGAGGAGCACAACAACTACGCCGTCGACTTCATCGAGTCGATGGCCTGGATTCGCGACAACCTGCCCCATGCCCTGACCTCGGGCGGTGTGTCCAACGTATCCTTCTCCTTCCGTGGCAACAACCCGGTGCGTGAAGCGATCCACTCGGTATTTCTCTATCACGCCATCAAAAACGGCCTGAACATGGGTATCGTCAACGCCGGTCAGCTGGAAATCTACGACCAGATTCCGGCCCGCCTGCGCGACAAGGTTGAAGACGTGATTCTCAACCGCCACCCCGGTGCTACCGAAGCCTTGCTGGAGATTGCCGAAGAATACCGCGGCGACGGCGCGAAAAAAGAAGCCGAAAACGAAGAATGGCGCGAACTGCCAGTCAACAAGCGTCTGGAACACGCACTGGTTAAAGGCATTACCACCCATATTGTGGAAGACACCGAAGAAGCGCGCCAGCAGGCCGAACGCCCGATTCATGTGATTGAAGGTCCGCTGATGGACGGCATGAACGTGGTTGGCGACCTGTTCGGCAGCGGCAAGATGTTCCTGCCCCAGGTGGTCAAGTCGGCCCGCGTGATGAAACAGGCGGTCAACCACCTGATCCCCTTCATTGAGGAAGAAAAAGGCGACCAGCCGGAAGCCAAGGGCAAAATTCTGGTCGCCACCGTAAAAGGCGATGTGCACGACATTGGCAAAAACATTGTTGCCGTGGTGCTGGGCTGTAACGGCTATGACATTGTTGACCTGGGCGTGATGGTGCCGGCAGACAAGATTCTGCAGACCGCCATCGAGGAAAAGGTCGACATCATCGGGCTGTCCGGCCTGATCACCCCGTCGCTGGACGAAATGGTACATGTCGCCAAAGAAATGCAGCGCCAGAACTTTCAGCTGCCGTTGATGATTGGCGGTGCCACCACCTCCAAGGCGCACACGGCAGTCAAGATCGACCCGCACTACACCAATGATGCCGTCATCTACGTGACCGACGCTTCGCGCTCGGTCGGTGTTGCCACCACCCTGCTGTCGAAAGAACTCAAGCCCGAGTTTGCGCGCAAGACCCGCGAAGAGTACGCAAAAATCCGCGAACGTACAGCCAACCGCAAAACCAACATCGAATACCTGACCTATCAGCAAGCCCTGGACAACCGCCTGCAGCTGGACTGGAGCAACTACCAGCCGCCGGTGCCAGATTTTACCGGCCCGCGCCTGATCGAAAAAGTGGACCTGAAAGAGGTGCGCAACTTCATCGACTGGACGCCTTTCTTCATCGCCTGGAACCTGGTCGGCAAATACCCGCGCATCTTCCAGGACGAAGTGGTGGGTGAAGCGGCACAGACCCTGTTCGACGAAGCCCAGGTGATGCTGGACAAGCTGATCAATGAAGACCTGATCCAGGCCCGCGCCCTGTTCGGCTTCTGGCCGGCCAACCAGGTCAACCACGACGACCTTGAGCTGTATGACGGCAATGGCGAACCATTCATGCAACTGCATCATCTGCGCCAGCAGAGCAAAATCCGTGACGCAGGCGCCAACCGCTGCCTGGCCGACTTTGTGGCCCCGAAAGACAGCGGGCTGACCGACTATGTGGGCGGTTTTATCGTCACTGCCGGTCTGGGCGTGGAAGAGCTGTGCAACCAGTACAAGGCAGCCGGCGATGACTACAGCGCCATCCTGATCCAGTCGCTGGCCGATCGTCTGGCCGAAGCCACCGCCGAATGGCTGCACCAGCAGGTACGCACCCAACACTGGGGCTATGCAGCAGGTGAGGATTTCGACAACGATGAGCTGATCCAGGAAAAGTACAGCGG
>CAYMXO010000019.1:0-30565 GCA_964394445.1 uncultured Thiopseudomonas sp. | reverse complement strand
TGATGATGGTTACAGCAGCTTTTATAACCGGGTTTATCCCTTGTTGAAGGCTTATAACTGGCCAGCCATGTGGGCTCCGGTAGGCAAGTGGCTGGATACGCCGGCAGACGAGACGATTGATTTTGGTGGGCTGGAGACCGATCGCGAACGTTTTGCCAACTGGGACATGGTCAGGGAGCTGAAGGATTCACCCTTGGTGGAAGTTGGCTCCCACACCTGGGATCTGCATTTTGGTGCCCAGGCCAACCCGCAGGGCAGTGCGCTGCCGGCAGCAGTCAACCGGCTCTACGATCCGCAAGAACAGACTTACGAAAACGATGCGGGCTATCAGCAGCGTATCAGCGAGGATGCCCGCAAGATCACCAGCAAGCTCAAGGAAGTTACCGGCAAATCACCTGTTGCCATGGTCTGGCCCTATGGAGCTGCCAGCGGCACTGCCTTGTCCATCCTGCGTGAGCAGGGTTACAAGATGGCCTTTACGCTACAGCCCGGCCTGGCCAACACCGATGATCTGAGCAGCATCCCCCGGGTGTTGATTTCAGGCAATCCAGGCATTGACGACTTTGCCCGGCAAATCACACGTGTTGAGGAGCAGGGTTCGTCACGGGTGATGCACGTTGATCTGGATTATGTCTATGACGAAGATGAGGAGCAGCAGCGCAAGAACATTGACACGCTGATTCAGCGGGTTTACGACATGAAAATCTCGCACGTCTTTCTGCAGGCGTTTGCCGATCCGGCGGGTGACGGCACAGTGAAGGAACTGTACTTCCCGAACAGCAAGCTGCCGATGCGGGCTGACCTGTTCAACTTCGTGTCCTGGCAGCTGCAGAATCGTGCCCACGTCATAGTGTATGCCTGGATGCCGGTACTGGCATTTGATCTGGACCCGGCCATTCCACGGGTTAGTGCCTGGAGCAATGACGGTGATACTGTTGCTACAGACATGCATCAATATCAGCGGTTGTCGCCCTGGAGTGCCCGTGCCCGTAGCGAAATTACTGAAATTTATCAAGACCTGGCGCGTCACGCCCAGTTTCACGGCATTTTGTTTCATGATGACGCGTTGCTGTCCGATTTCGAGGATGCCGGTCCTGATGCCCTGGCAGCCTACGGGCATGCAGGTTTTGGCAAAGACATTGAGGCCATACGCAACTCTCCAGAACAGTTCGCGGCCTGGAGCCGCTACAAGTCGCGCTACCTGACCAGCTTTACCAAGGAACTGGCTGCAGCCGTGCGGGAAATCCGCGGGCCGCAGATTAAAACCGCAAGGAACATCTTTGCTCTGCCGGTGCTGGAACCGCAGTCTGAAAGCTGGTTTGCCCAGAACTATGACGACTTTGTTGAAGTGTATGACTGGACTGCTGTTATGGCCATGCCGCTGATGGAGGGCGTGCCAGTCAGGAAAAGCAAAAAATGGCTGCGTGATCTGGTCAAGGCGGCCCAGAAAAACGATAAGGCGGCCAGCAAGGTCGTGTTTGAACTGCAAGCCATCAACTGGAAAAAAGGCAAGGCCCACAAGCCGGTGCCGGCAAAAACGCTGGCTGACTGGATGTATCAGCTGCAGCTGAGCGGGGCCAGGCACTTTGGTTACTACCCGGATGACTTCCCGGCCAATCACCCTGATATGAAGGTGATTCGACCCGCATTTTCTTCTTATTGGTACCCTGACCATGATTGACAGATTATTTGCGCTTTTCGCCCTGTGTATTGCATTCGGTCTGCCGCTGGGGTTAGCCGCTGTTTTTACTGGCGAAATGCTTCTTAGCTTTGTGTTTTTATGGCCACTGTTCATGTCGATACTTTGGGTAGCCGGCGGGCTGTACTTTTGGTTTTATCGTGAACGTAAATGGCCCTGGGGCCCTGATACGCCGCCACCGGTACTGGAAGGAAATCCCCTGGTATCCATCCTGGTGCCTTGCTTTAATGAGGGGCAGAACGCTCGCGAGACCATCACCGCAGCGATGGCCCAGCGCTATGAAAACATTGAGGTCATCGCCATTAATGACGGCTCAACGGACAATACGGCGGCCGTGCTGGAGGAACTGGCGCAAGAGTTTCCCCGTTTGCGCGTGATCCACCTGACGGCAAACCAGGGCAAGGCAGTGGCCCTGACCACTGGTGCCATGGCAGCACGCAGCGACTTGTTGGTTTGCATAGATGGTGACGCCATGCTCGACCGTGACGCGGCGGCCTATATGGTGGCACCACTGCTGGATAACCCCAGGGTGGGTGCTGTTACCGGTAACCCGCGTATCCGTACCCGCTCAACTTTGGTCGGCCGGATTCAGGTCGGGGAGTTTTCAGCCATTATCGGTTTGATTAAACGTACCCAGCGCATTTATGGGTAGGTGTTTACTGTGTCCGGAGTGATTTCTGCGTTTCGTAAACGTGCTTTGGCGGAAGTCGGATTCTGGAGTCCAAATATGGCGACCGAAGATATCGACATCAGCTGGAAGCTGCAGTGTCGTCACTGGTCGGTATTTTTTGAGCCTCGCGCCCTGTGCTGGATTCTGATGCCGGAAACATGGCGCGGTATCTGGAAACAGCGGCTGCGCTGGGCGCAGGGCGGGGCAGAGGTGTTCCTCAAACACAGCCGCAGCATCTGGGTATAGCGTAACCGCCGCATGTGGCCGCTGGTAGCCGAGTTCTGCCTGTCATCTATCTGGGCTTTTACCTGCTTGATCAGCGTTGTGTTGTACATTTTGGGCAAGTTTTTCCCGATCCCTGAAAACCTGATTATTGTGCAAATTTTCCCTCCAGCCTTTGCCGGCTTGTTGCTGGGAATGGTGTGCCTGTTCCAGTTTGTGGTCAGCCTGTTGCTGGAGCGCCGTTATGAAGAAAACCTGACGCGATCGCTGTTCTGGATCATATGGTTTCCAGCCGCCTTCTGGCTGCTCAGTTTGTTTACAACCCTGGCCGGCTTTACCAAGGTCATGCTGACTTCACGCAATAAGCGTGCGCGGTGGGTCAGCCCGGACCGTGGCATAGGGAGGATTGCCTAATGAAACAACCACTTGTTATTACGGAGCTACGGACTCTACCCAGATTGCTGGATATTCTGTTAACCCTGCTGGCCTGGTTTGCCTTTATTTGGCTGGTTTATCACGGCGTCATTACTGTGCTGCAGACATCACACGAGATGGATTCATGGTTGCAGCAATTAGTGAGTGGCGCGGCGAAAATCTATTACCTGGTTGCCCTGGCGGTCATAGTAATGTTTCTCGGTTGGGCTAAATATAACCAGATCCGTTTCCAGCTTGAGCGCCGTCAAAGGCAGACTCGAATGACGGATGAAGAACTCTCCGAAAGCCTGGGCCTGCCGCTTGATCTGTACCGGCACTTCCAGGAATTGAAAGTGTTTGCCGTTGATCATTGTGCTGATGGCAAGGTAATGAATATTCGTGCAATTGATACAGCATCCACCAATACTGGCGGTTAGATACAACAGCTTTTGATCGCTATCTTCAGTTTGTGAAGCTGGCAAGCTGGCCCCAACAGCCAGGCACCTTGAAACCCTGTACGCACGTTTCCGTACAGGGTTTTTTTATGCCGTGCTGTTGGGGCACGTTGCTCCTGCCACTTGATTTTGGTCAATTCATTCTGGTGGGTCGGGTCTTAATATGCACAACATCTTGTGTCTAGAGGCTCTGGATACACCATATATTGTGCAAGGATAGATCATGACAAACCAGTCAGCGCAGCCGGAATCACAGCATCAGCAGGTCGACGTGGCCGCGTCCATCAATGAATACCTGAACCGCCAGGACTGGCGGGTCAACGCCAATGCCAACCAGGGTTATTCGCTGGGCGGCATGATCCTCAACGTGGCTGGCAAGGTGACCGCCAACTACTGGCTCAACGAAATTTACAGCCCGGAAATTGGCGCCGCCCACCGCAGTGGCGACCTGCACATCCATGACCTGGACATGCTGGCAGGCTATTGTGCCGGCTGGTCGTTGCGCACCCTGCTGACCGAAGGCTTCAACGGCATTCCCGGCCGTATCGAAGCCGGGCCGCCCAAACACCTGAGCAGCGCCCTGGGCCAGATGGTCAACTTTCTCGGTACCCTGCAAAACGAGTGGGCCGGCGCCCAAGCATTCAGTTCGTTTGATACCTATCTGGCGCCCTTTGTGCGCAAGGATGCCATGGAATACGGACAGATCCGCCAGTGCATCCAGGAGTTCATCTACAACCTCAACGTGCCATCGCGCTGGGGTACCCAGACGCCTTTTACCAACCTGACCTTCGACTGGGTGTGCCCGGAAGATTTGCGTGAACAAATTCCCTATATCGGTGGCGTGGAAATGCCTTTCGCCTATGGCGACCTGCAGGAAGAAATGGACCTGATCAACCGTGCCTACATTGAAGTAATGCAGGCCGGCGACGGGCTGGGCCGGGTGTTTACCTTCCCGATCCCCACCTACAACATCACCAAAGACTTCCCCTGGGACAGTGAAAATGCCGACCGGCTGTTTGCCATGACCGCCCGCTATGGACTGCCGTATTTCCAGAACTTCATCAACTCCGACATGGAGCCCAACCAGGTACGTTCCATGTGTTGCCGTTTGCAGCTGGACGTGCGCGAACTGCTCAAGCGCGGCGGCGGCCTGTTCGGCTCGGCCGAGCAAACCGGCTCGCTCGGTGTAGTCACCATCAACTGTGCGCGGCTGGGCTATTTGTTTAAAAACGATTTGCCCGGCCTGTACCGGCAGCTCGACCAGCTGCTGGATATGGCCCGTGACAGCCTGGAAGTGAAGCGCAAGGTCATTCAGCAACATATGGACAACGGCCTGTACCCCTATACCAAGCGGTATCTGGGCACCCTGCGCAACCACTTCTCTACTATCGGTGTGAACGGCATGCACGAAATGCTGCGCAACCTGACCAGTGACCGCGAAGGCATGCACACCGCGGCCGGCCGTCAGTTGGCGCTGGAGCTGCTGGATCACATTCGCGACAAAATGGTGCGGTTCCAGGAAGACACCGGTCACTTGTACAACCTGGAAGCCACGCCGGCTGAAGGCACCACCTACCGTTTTGCCAAAGAAGACCAGAAGCGCTTCCCGGATATTTTGCAGGCCGGCTATCCGGATGCACCCTATTACACCAACAGCTCGCAATTGCCGGTTGGTTATACCGATGACGCCTTTGAGGCTTTGCTGCTGCAGGACGAGCTGCAGTGCAAATACACTGGCGGCACGGTATTGCACCTGTATATGAACGAACAGATCTCGTCGGTGGAGGCCTGCAAAAACCTGGTCAAGGCTTCGTTAGGTCGCTTCCGTCTGCCGTATCTGACCATTACCCCAACCTTCTCCATTTGTCCGGTGCATGGCTACCTGGCCGGCGAGCACGAGTTTTGCCCGCAGTGCGATGCGCAGCTTGAGACTGAACTGGCACAGGAGGCGGCTACTGCATGAATACCATGAAGCTGGGGTAAGCAATGCCGGGCCATGAATTGCGCAAACACGCCGCAAGTATGTCCATATAGGCCCCGCAACGCCTTCCATGGCGTTGCAGGGTTTGCTCCACTCATGGCCCGGTATTACCCAAACACTGTGTCTGATTCAAGAACAGTCACACCAATATTTTAATCTTGCTTCGCTAATTGCACGGAGCTTATAGCGCTACCGGAGCCTGGGCGCAGCAGGGCCTTAGCCGCCATGGATGGCGGCCTGGAGCTTACATGGATGTACTGGTAGCGTCCCTGCAGCGTCCAGACTCCGGTGACGCAGGCACAACCCTTAACCACAAAAGGAACACAACATGAACCAAACCAACCTCCCACAAGAACGCCGCCAGCGCTGTGAAGTCTGGACCCGCGTCATGGGCTATCACCGTCCGGTCAGTGCCTTCAACAAGGGCAAACAGTCCGAGCATCGCGAGCGTACCCACTTTACCGAAAGCGCCAGCCGCTAAATCATGCCGGTCCGCATTGGCGGCATGGTACCGCTGACCACCATCGACTACCCGGATCACCTGTCCTGTGTGCTGTTTTGTCAGGGTTGCGCCTGGCGCTGCCACTACTGCCATAACCCGGAGCTGATTGCCCCGGCCGGCAGTACGGAAATCGGCTGGGATGAAGTCCTGGCGTTTCTGCACACGCGTCAGGGCTTGCTGCAAGCGGTGGTGTTCAGCGGCGGTGAAGCCACCCTGCAGCCCGGTTTGCCGGATGCCATGCGCCAGGTGCGCGAGCTGGGTTTCAAGGTGGGCCTGCATACGGCCGGTATCAAACCGGCTGCGCTGGAAAAGGTATTGCCCCTGTGTGACTGGGTCGGCTTTGACATCAAGGCCGCGCGTGGCCAGGTGGACGGTATTACCCAGATTATTGGCAGTGATGCTGCCAACTGGCGCAGCCTGGATCTGTTGCTGGACAGCGCAGTGGCCTATGAATGCCGCACCACCGTGCACTGGAACCTGACCTGTCCCGACCAGCTGCGCCAGCTGGCCAGCCAGCTGCAGGAGCGGGGAGTGGACAGCTATGTTGTGCAGCTCGCCCGGGATGGCAAGATGTTGACGCCTGGTCTTGGTTGTCAGCTGTCGCCGGCTGGTTTACCGCAGCTCTGGCGGGAGCTGGGCGACATGTTTATGCATTTTACCGTGCGTGAGTAACTGCCCGGCGGGACAGCTGCAATAGCTGATCAATCGGTAGTTTGTTGAACCCCTCCGGATTGCCGTACACTGGCTGCATCCAACCCGTTCCAACACATATTGACTTGTCACCTTCTCCGCATGCCGTGCATGCGGGGTTGTTGTGCTTTTCCTGTTTCCGGATTTGCCATGACGATTTTCAAATCCTATCGCGCCTTGTACTTTGCGACCTTCCTTATGCTGCTGGGTACCGGCCTGCTCAGCACCTATCTGGCATTGCATGTGGCCGACCGGGCCAACAGCGTCTGGGTCGGTGCCATGATGACCTCTTTTTACCTGGGACTGGTGGGTGGTGGCAAAAAAGGCCACCGGTTGATCGCCCGGGTCGGTCATATTCGCGCCTATGTGGCGGCAGCCGGCATTGTCTGTGCTTCAGCGATCATTCACGGGCTGGTGGACAACCTGTGGGTCTGGCTGGTGCTGCGCATGCTGGTCGGTGTCGGCATGATGTGCATGTATATGGTGGTGGAAAGCTGGCTCAACGAGCAAAGCAGCAGTGACAACCGCGGCAAAGTGTTTGCCGGTTACATGATGGCTTCTTACCTGGGCATGGTGGTGGGCCAGCTGGTACTGGCCGGACTGCCGGAGCTGGGCATGGAGCTGTTGCTGCTGGTTGCGCTGTGTTTTTCCCTGTGTCTGGTGCCGGTGGCCCTGACCCGGCGGATTCACCCCGAACCGCTGACCCCGGCTTCGCTGTCGCTGCGCTATTTTTACCAGCAGGTGCCCATGGCCATGTTTACCACTTTGCTGGCCGGCTCGGTGGTCGGGGCGTTTTATGGACTGGCGCCGCTGTATGCCAGTCGCATCGGCATGGGCACACAGGATATCGGGTTGTTTATGGCGGCCTGCGTTGCGGCAGGTTTCCTGGTGCAGCTGCCGCTGGGCAAGCTGTCGGACACCTTTGAGCGTCCGCGCCTGATTCGTGTGCTGAGCATCTTTTTATTGCTTGTTTCGGCGCCGCTGGCAGTGGAAACGGTGTGGCCGCACTGGGTGTTTTTTGTGGGCGGCGCCGCGACCTGCACCTTTCTGTTCAGTCTTTATCCGCTGGCTGTCGCCTTTGCCAACGACAACATCGAGCCGGAAAAGCGGGTTTCACTGGCGGCCGTGTTGCTGGCGGTATTCGGTGCCGGGGCCAGCCTGGGGCCGTTGCTGGTTGGTGGCCTGATGCGAGGCATGGGCCCCAACATGCTGTTTGTTTTTTTCAGCATCAGTGCTGGTCTTGTTGCGCTACGGGTACGCCCACAAGTGAAAACGCCCGAAACGGAAGTTCCCGAAGATCCGGTCGAGCACCTGGCGATGCCTGACGGGATGTCCAGTTCGCCACTGGTGGTGGCACTTGACCCGCGGATTGAAGAAGAACAGGTGCAGGAGCACATGGTGGAAATTCCGCTGGAAGATGGTCCCGACCTGCTGGCCGATACCGAAGAGCAGCACTTCTGATGACCGGGCCTTGGCCCTGGGGAGCGGGCTTTGGCCTGGCAGGCGGGCTTAGAGGCGAAGCAGTGTAAAAAAACACTCCGGCAAGGTAACAGATACAGACAGCGGCTCAGCCTGCAAGTGATGTAGAATGGCCCCCTTTGCCATATAAACGATGGGCTTGGGTATGGAACTGGTGTTGTATTTGGTCGTCGGTGCGTTGTCGGGCGTGCTGGCTGGTTTGTTTGGTGTGGGTGGCGGCCTGATACTGGTGCCGGCACTGGTGTACAGCCTGAAAGCGCAGGGTGTCAGTGCAGATGTGCTGACCCACATAGCTGTGGGCACCTCGCTGGCAACCATTGTTTTCACTTCGATCAACTCGGTGCTGGCCCATCAGAAACACAAGGCCATTTTGTGGAATCTGGTACGCCCCATCAGTGCCGGGGTGCTGGTGGGGGCCGCGCTGGGGGCCATGACTGCAGCAAAAATCCAGGGGCCCGTACTGCAAAAAAACATCGGTGTTTTTGCCATTACCATGGCGGTACAAATGGCCTTTAACCTGGCGCCAAAAACCCGCAAGCCACCACCCGGAACCCCGGGGCTGGTAGCTGCCGGCGGTTTTATCGGTTGGGCATCGGCAATTTTCGGTATTGCTGGTGGTTCGCTCACCGTCCCCTTTCTGGTCTGGCGCAGCGTGATCATGCAAAAGGCGGTTGCCACCTCGGCCGCCTGCGGTGTTCCCATTGCGCTGGCGGCGGCCATTGCCTATGTATTTACCGGCTGGAGTGCTGACGGCTTGCCCGACTGGAGCACCGGCTTTGTATACTGGCCTGCGCTGGTGGGCATGGCATCCACTTCGATGATCTTTGCAAGGGTCGGTGCGCGTCTGGCCCATCGTCTTGATCCAGTGTTGCTCAAGAGATTATTTGCCTTGATGTTGCTGGTAATTGGTTTGAACTTCCTTCTTTGATTGGGCTTTTAAGAGACAAGCATGCTGCAATATCCTTCAATTGATCCGGTCGCCATCGCCATCGGGCCGCTGAAAATCCACTGGTACGGCCTGATGTACCTGGTGGGCATCGGTGCTGCCTGGTGGCTGGCCAAGCGCCGGCTGGCACAGTTTGATCCGGACTGGAACAAAGACACCCTGTCGGATCTGGTGTTCTGGTGTGCGCTGGGGGTGATCGCCGGCGGACGCCTTGGCTATGTGCTGTTTTACGACCTGGCCTCCTACATTGCCAACCCCGCGCTGGTGCTGCGCATCTGGGAAGGCGGCATGTCGTTTCATGGCGGCTTTGTTGGCGTGCTGCTGGCGGTGCTCTGGTTTGCCCGCAAACAGAAAAAGCCGTTCTGGGCGCTGATGGACTTTATCGCACCGCTGGTACCCATCGGGCTGGGTGCAGGACGCATCGGCAACTTCATCAATGCCGAACTCTGGGGCAAGGCCAGTGATGTGCCCTGGGCCATGGTGTTTCCCACCGATCCGGCACAGCTGGCACGGCATCCGTCCCAGCTGTACCAGTTTGCCCTGGAAGGGATGGCGCTGTTTGTCATCCTCTGGCTGTATACCCGCAAACCACGGCCGATGATGGCGGTTTCCGGGCTGTTTGCCCTGTGTTATGGCATCTTCCGCTTTGTCGTCGAATTTGTTCGCGTGCCCGATGCCCAGCTCGGCTATCTTGCCTTTGACTGGCTGACCATGGGGCAAGTCCTGTGTATCCCGATGATTGCCGTTGGCATCTTCCTGATGACCCTGGCTTACAAACGTGAGGAAGTGAAGGCATGAAACAGTATCTTGACCTGATGCGTCACGTGCGCGACCACGGCACTGACAAGGCCGACCGTACCGGCACCGGCACGCGCAGTGTGTTTGGCTATCAGATGCGTTTTGACCTGGCGGATGGTTTTCCACTGGTCACCACGAAAAAGTGCCATTTACGCTCGATCATTCACGAACTGCTGTGGTTTTTGCAGGGCGACACCAATATCAAATACCTGCAAGACAACGGCGTACGTATCTGGGACGAATGGGCTGACGAAAACGGCGACCTGGGCCCGGTTTATGGTTACCAGTGGCGCAGCTGGCCGGCACCCAATGGTGAGTCCATCGACCAGATCAGCAACCTGATACAGATGATCAAGGCCAATCCTGATTCGCGCCGGCTGATCGTGTCGGCCTGGAACCCGGCGCTGGTGGAGCAGATGGCGCTGCCGCCCTGTCATGCCCTGTTCCAGTTCTATGTCGCTGACGGCAAACTCAGCTGCCAGCTCTACCAGCGCTCGGCAGATATTTTCCTTGGCGTACCCTTCAACATTGCCAGCTACGCATTGCTGACCATGATGGTGGCGCAGGTGTGTGATCTTGAACCCGGCGAGTTCATCTGGAGCGGCGGTGACTGTCACCTGTATTCCAACCACCTGGAGCAGGTGGATGAACAGCTGTCCCGCACCCCCTTTGCCCTGCCAACCATGCAGATCAATCCTGAGGTGCGTGATGTCTTTGCCTTCAGGTTTGAAGACTTCGAGCTGTGTGATTATCAGGCGCATCCGCATATCAAGGCGCAGGTGGCGGTGTAGTTTTGCTTCGCGGTACATGCGCAGACTGCGGTTCACGTTGAAGTTTGAAGTGGTGTGAGGGCGGCTATCCCGGAAAGCTCGACATTTTTCACACACTGTATTACAGTTTGTCATACAGTGTTTGCCGGAGGATATGGAGATGATATCCGTACGACTTGAGCCCGAACTGGAACAACGACTCAACTATCTGAGTGAGAAACGCAAGGTATCCAAAAGCCAGATCATCAAGGATTCGCTGGGTATGTATTTCCAGGCGATTGACGATGAAAATAATGCAAAAACCCCGTTTCAGCTGGGTGAAGACCTGTTTGGTCGTTATGCCAGCGGAGATACTGACCGCTCGGTAACCTATAAAGAAAAAATCAGGGAACGCATTCGTGCAAAAAACACTCATCGATAGTGGTCCACTGATAGCCCTGTTTGATCGTAGCGACAAACACCATCAGCAGGTCAGGGAGTGTTTGCAGACGTATCATGGCGAGCTGGTGTGTACCTGGGCGGTGCTGACCGAGGTCAGTCACATGCTGAGCTTTAACGTACAGGTGCAACTGGATTTTTTAACCTGGGTTGAGCGTGGAGCCGTACAGGTTTATGAAATGACCCGGGCGGACCTGCCCGCCCTGCGCAACCTGATGGGCAAGTATTCCGACCTGCCCATGGATCTTGCCGATGCCAGCCTGCTGTACATTGCCAACCGGGACGATATACGCCAGATCATCAGCATTGACAGTGATTTTGATGTGTATCGCACATTGAAAAAGCAGGCGCTGAAGAATCTTTTGTACTCGTAATGTTTGTCTGCGTTGCCTGTAACAAGAGCCTGTACCTGCCCAACAAACAAGAGGACTCTGCTCCATGTATGACTGGCTAAACCAACTGCCCAAGGCCGAACTGCACCTGCATCTGGAAGGTACCCTGGAGCCGGAGCTGATGTTCGAACTGGCGCAACGCAACCGGGTAAAGCTGCCCTGGAGCAGCGTGGAAGACGTGCGCAGTGCCTACGAATTCAACAACCTGCAGGAGTTTCTCGACCTCTACTATCAGGGTGCCAATGTGCTGCAAACCGAGCAGGACTTCTATGATCTGACCATGGCCTACCTGAAAAAGTGCGAGGAGCAAAATGTGCTCCACGTGGAACCTTTCTTTGACCCACAGACCCATACCGACCGCGGCATTCCCTTCGAGGTGCCAATCACCGGCATCAGCGAAGCACTGGCCGACGCACGTGACCTGATGGGCATCAGTAGCGGGCTGATTCTGTGTTTTTTACGGCATTTGAGCGAAGAAGCGGCTTTTGCCACGCTGGAGCAGGCGATGCCGTTTCGTGACCTGTTCTTTGCCGTCGGTCTGGACAGCTCCGAGCGGGGCCACCCGCCGGTCAAGTTTGCCAATGTATTTGCCAAAGCACGCAGTGAAGGCTTGCTGGCGGTGGCCCATGCCGGCGAGGAAGGACCGCCGGAATACATCTGGCAGGCACTGGACGTGCTCAAGGTCAACCGTATCGACCATGGCGTGCGTGCCTGGGAAGACCAGCGCCTGATGCAGCGGTTGATTGATGAGCAGATCGCCCTGACGGTCTGTCCGCTGTCCAACACCAAGCTGAAAGTGTACGAGGACATGAGCCAGCACCCGATTTTGCAGATGCTGGAGCAGGGTGCTCTGGTCACCGTGAACTCGGATGACCCTTCATACTTCGGTGGCTATGTAACGGAAAACTACATGGCGCTGCATGAGCACCTGGGCATGAGCAAAGAACAGGCCGGGCAGCTGGCGGCCAACAGCTTTTCGGCACGACTGGCCTGAGCGACAGAGTGAAACCGGCAGACTCACACCGGCATCCAGGGCATGGGTCCCGTGCTGGTACGGCCAGCAGCTCCGTTCACTGATGTGGCAGCGCTGCCGGCCATGCCTGCTTTAGTGCATTGTTAGCAGTTTTTCCACTGGGCCTTGCGCTTTTCCAGAAAGGCGCTGACGCCTTCGGTGGTGTCCTGTGCATCAAACAGGTCAACAAACAGCTCGCGTTCCAGCGGCAGCCAGTGATCCGGCCCTTGTGTGCGGGCACCCTGGATCAGCGGCTTGATGGCGCGAACCGCGACAGGGCTCTGGTTGCCGACTTTTTCCGCCAGCGCCAGCGCCGTATTCAAGGCCTCGCCCTTGGCAACCACTTCCTCGACCAGCCCGATGCGTTCGGCGGTGGTGGCATTGATGCGCTCGCCACAGAGCATCATGCGCTTGGCCCATCCTTCGCCGACCAGCCAGGGCAGTTTTTGCGTGCCGCCAGCGCAGGGCAACAGGCCGACAGTGGCTTCCGGCAGGGCCATTTGCGCCTGTTCTTCGGCAATGCGGATGTCACAGGCCAGCGCGCATTCCAGACCGCCGCCCATGGCGTAGCCATTGATGGCGGCAATGCTGACGCCACGGTAGTTGCTCAGGGCTTCAAATGCCGCACCGAAGCGTTTGGCCATTTCACGGGCCATGGCCTTGTCACCATTTGCAAACAGGTTGAGATCGGCACCGGCACTGAAGAATTTTTCGCCAGCGCCGGTAATCACCAGAGCGTAGATGTCATCGTCCTGGTTCAGGTGGGCCACCAGTTGCTCGATGCCGCGCAGCATGCCGGCATCCCAGGTGTTGGCGGAGGGGTTGTTCAGGGTCAGCAGCGCGGTGTGGCCGATTTTTTCCACCACCAGTTTGGTGCTCAGCTGCAGCTGTTGTGCGCTCTGGTAGGTTTCCAGTTCTTTGGACATTGGATTCTCCTTGGGATATGTCTTGTGTCGGCATCAGCGTTGTACCGCTGAGGCCATAAATTTTGTGCATCCGCTGTTTCCACTACTTTCGATCTTCTGCCAGCAGATGGTCAAGCCCGGCAAAGTTCGATTGCCATGGCAGTTGCCTCGCCACCACCGATACAGACAGCGGCCACACCATAGCGTTGGTTGCGTTGTTGCAAGGCGTTGATCAGGGTCACCAGTATGCGGGCACCGGAAGCACCGATCGGGTGACCCAGTGCACAGGCCCCGCCATGCACGTTGACCTTGTCGCTATCCAGTTGCAGCGCCTGTATGGCAATCAGGGTGACCACGGCGAAAGCCTCGTTGATTTCGAACAGGTCTACCTGGTCAAGGCTCCAGCCGGTACGCTGCATCAATGTATTGATGGCGCCAACCGGAGCTGTGGTGAACAGGTGTGGCTCGGCAGCATGGCTGCTGTGGCCGCGAATAACCGCCAGCGGTTGCAGGCCACGGGCGCGGGCCTGGCTTTGCCGCATCAGCACCAGTGCGGCAGCGCCATCAGAAATGGAGCTGGCGTTGGCGGCAGTGACGGTGCCGCCCTCGCGAAACGCCGGGCGCAGGGTGCGGATCTTGGCCGGGTCTGCTTTGGGCGGCTGCTCGTCCTGACTGATGGTAACCTCGCCTTTGCGGGATTTGACGGTGACCGGGGTGATTTCGCTGTCAAACACCCCGCTGTCGATCGCCCGGCAGGCTCGCAGCAATGAGCGTTCGGCAAACTCGTCCTGTTGCTCCCGGCTAAAGCCGTATGCCGCGGCGCTGTCTTCGGCAAAGGTGCCCATCAGGCGGCCCTTGTCGTAGGCGTCCTCCAGCCCGTCGAGGAACATGTGGTCGCGCACTGGCTGGTGGCCCATGCGATAGCCTTGCCGGGCTTTGTCCAGCAAGTAGGGCGCATTGCTCATGCTTTCCATGCCGCCGGTCACCACCACGCTGGCGCTGTCGGCCAGCAAGGTGTCATGGGCCAGCATCAGGCTCTGCATGCCCGAGCCACACATCTTGTTGATGGTGGTGCAGGGTGTGGCGGTCGGTAGTCCGGCAGCCAGTGCGGCCTGTCGCGCCGGGGCCTGGCCCAGCCCGGCCGATAATACACAGCCGAACATCAGGGCATCCACCGCTTCTGCCGGGATGCCGCTGCGTTGCACGGCGGCGGCGATTGCCTGTGCGCCGAGCTGCGGTGCCGTCAGGGCGGACAGGCTGCCCTGAAACCCGCCCATCGGCGTGCGTGCCATGCCGACAATAACCACCGGGTCCTGTTTGTTCATGTCATTTGATTCCCATGCGCAGCGCACCGTCGAGGCGGATCACCTCGCCGTTGAGCATGCTGTTTTCAATAATGTGCTGCACCAGCGCCGCGTACTCGTCCGGGCGGCCCAGCCGTGGTGGGAAGGGTACGCCAGCGCACAGGCTGTTGCGGACGTCTTCGGTCATGCCGGCCATCATCGGGGTTTCAAAGATGCCCGGTGCAATGCACATGACCCGGATGCCAGCCCGGGCCAGCTCGCGTGCCGCCGGCAACGTGAGGCTGGCAATCGCGCCCTTGGAAGCAGCATAGGCGGCCTGGCCAAGCTGGCCGTCAAAAGCGGCTACCGAAGCGGTGTTGATGATCACACCACGCTCGCCGCCGGTGTCCGGAGCGTTGTCGGCGATATGGCCGGCCACCAGCCGCAACAGGTTGAAGCTGCCACTGACATTGACCTGCAATACGCGGTTGAACAGCTCCAGGTCGTGCGGGCCGTCACGGCCCAGAATGCGTGAGCCGGCGACAATGCCAGCGCAATTGACCAGCCCGTGCAGGCCGCCGAAGTGCTCACGGGCTTGCTGCAGGGCTTGTTCGGCGGCTGCGGCATCACAAATATCCAGGGCAATGCTCATGGCTTGCGGACCGAGTGCCGCTGCCTGTTCGGCAACGGCGGCTGCGTTGATATCCAGCAGTACCACCTGTGCGCCCTGACTGCACAGGTGGCGGGCGGTGGCGGCACCCAGGCCGGAACCGGCACCGCTGACCACAAAGGTATGTTGGGCGATTTGCATGCGATATTCCTTAGCCGTTGGCTACCTTGCGGCTGCTTTCTTCGCTGGCCCGGTTGATTTCCTGCTGGCGCAGGATAAAGCGCTGCACTTTGCCACTGGGGGTCTTTGGCAGCTCATCCGGGAATTCGATTTCGCGTGGATAGGCGTGTGCAGCCAGGCGGTTGCGCACATGCAGACGCAGCTCTTCGGCCAGCTCGGGAGTACCCCGATAGCCGTCTTGCAACATGACAAAGGCCTTGATGATTTCGGTACGCTGCGGGTCCGGTTTGCCCACGACCGCAGCTTCAACCACCGCCGGGTGCTCAAGCAGCGCACTTTCGACATCGAACGGGCCGACCCGGTAGCCGGACGTGGTAATGACGTCATCGGAACGGCCGACAAAGCTGATACTGCCGTCTTCGTTGAGTTCTGCAGTATCGCCGGTCAGGTAGTAGCGGCCACGAAAGGCAGCGGTTTCCATGTCCTTGTAGCCCTGGAACCAGGTCATCGGTGACTGCTCCAGATCAATGGAGAGAATACCAGGTTCGCCTGCCGGCAGTTCTTCCAGGGTATCTTCATCCAGCACTACCACGCGATGGCCGGGCGATGCATAACCGGCGGCGCCCATGTGGATCGGGTGCTCAAGACCGTGATGGTTGCACAGCACCATGCCCAGTTCGGTCTGGCCGTAGTGGTCATTGACGCGCACATCCAGGTTGTCGGCAAACCAGCGGATCACTTCCGGGTTGAGCGGCTCGCCCGCGCTGCTGACCACGCGCAGCTGGCCTTTCCACTCGTGCGCCACCTTTTCACCGGCGGCAATCATCATGCGGAACACGGTGGGCGCGCCGGCCAGATTGTTGACCTTGTGTTTCTTGGCGATGGCCAGACTGCGATCCAGATTGAAAATTCCGTCCACCGACAGTACCGGCACACCCATCGACATCGGTCCGGTAATACCGAAGTACAAACCATAGGCCCAGCCGGGGTCGGCCACATTCCAGAACGAGTCATCCATGCGCACACCAACGGCGTCAATGGCATAGCGCTGGAAGGCAACAATCGCCTTGAGCGGTACCTGTAACGGCTTGGCCAGCCCGGTGGTGCCCGAGGTGAACATCAGCAAAAAGGGATCGTCACCGGTGCGCATCACCGGTTCAAAATCGGTACCCTGGCTGGCCATTTCAGCCCAGAAGCTGTAATCGCCACGGGCAATCCCGGTACCTTTACGGCCAGCCACTGTCATCACGTCAGGGCAGTTGTCGACTTCATCCAGCTTGGCGCGGTTGTTGGCATCGCTGACCACCAGCCGGGCACCGGAGGTGTGCAACCGGTGTTCAATGGCCTTGGGGCCGAACGCAGTAAACAGGGGCTGATAAACAGCGCCGATGCGCCAGGTGCCGAGAATGGTGATCAGCAGTTCGTGGCTGCGTGGCAGCAGACCGGCGACCACATCGCCAGCACCAATACCCTGGCTGGCAAGGAAGTTGGCAAACTGTGCGGCCTGATCCTTGAGCTCGATATAGCTATGGATGCTGGAGGTACCGTCGGCGTTTTCCTGCAACAGGCCAATGCGGCCGGGCAGGGCATGGCGGTCACAGCATTCGTGACAGGCGTTCATCGCTTCCAGTGTGCCGCTGATTGCATTGCGCACGGTGGTGGCGTAGTCGAAGGCTTTAAAAGCATCGAAATAATCGTGATTGACGGGGTTCATGGCTGACTCCTGGCAAATTATTATTGTTGACAGTGCAAGAGATACGCCTTGATGGTCGGCTCGAAGCAGCAGACAAAACAATAGCTAAAACCGTCAATCTGGTTGAGCGATTTGGACAATCAGTCGTGTTTGCCCAGCACGATGGAGCGGTAAAGACCAGGCTGGATGCCGGTCCACTTACGAAATGCCTTGTAAAACGAGCTGACGTCGGCAAAACCCAAAGTGCTGGCGATATCGACAAAGGTCTGATGCTCGTTGGCCAGCAACTGCAGGGCGCGGGCTTTGCGCACGCTGTCCTTGATTGCCTGAAAGCTTTGACCTTCTTCACCGAGACGGCGACGCAGGGTCGCCACCGACATGCACAGCTGTTGCGCCGTGGCGGGTGCATCGGGCCACGCGGCAGGGGGAATGGTACCAAGCAAATGGCGAACCTGGCTGGTCAGGCTGTGTGGATCACGGTACTTGACCATGATGTTGTCCGGGGACTCGGCAATGAAACGCTGTAGCTCCTCCTCGCTGCGACGTACCGGATTGTCGAGGCTGTCACACACAAACAGCAGGCGGGATTGTTGACAGTTGTAACGCAGGCTGTGGGTAAACATGACCCGATAGTCTTCATCCAGCTCCGGTGGCGGGCAGCGTGAATCAATGGCCAGGATCGGGATGCGCTGGTTGGCCAGCCAGCAGGTCAGGCCGTGGACATACATCCAGAAAGTGAAGTAGGTGAAAGCCCGCTTGGGTTGTGGCTCGCTTTCCAGAAAGACGATCTGGGCCAGGTTTTGCTCACGACGCAGTACGGCGTGCATGTCGTCGAATACCAGTGAGAGAAACTGCAGGCCCGTTGCAATACCTTCCGCCACGGTTGGTTGCCGGGCGGCAATGCGGCACATGAAGGCAAAGCTGCCGGGGCGCATGGCGCGGTTGTCCATCAGGCAGAACTCGTCCTGTAAAAAGCCGGCCAGCTGCCGCCAGAACTCGGCAAAGCGGGCCACCGGCAGACGCTGGCCGGAAGCCTGCTGCAGGATGTCGGGTGGCAAGCCGCAGCGCTGCAGCAGCGGTTGCACATAGAGTCCTTGCCGGTGCGCGATCTGCAATGACTGTTTGACCAGCTCAATGGAGACGGTACTGCCGGTGCCGCGTGGCGGCGTTGCGGATGGCGTCACTTCAGCCGTGCTCCGGCAACAGGGTGGACTGCAGCAGGGCCGCCTGCTCGCGCAGAAAATTCCAGGTTGTGCGCATGCGGGCAATATCTTTCAGCTCGATCGGCATCAGCATCCAAAAAGTCCGGGTGAAGCGGATGGCGTCCGGCAGCACCGGTACCAGAGCACGGTTCTGGTCGGCGGCGAAGGCCGGCAGGATCGCCAGCCCGGCACCGGCGGCGACCATCTGCTGCTGGGCCAGGATGCTGGTGCTGCGCAGGGGGGTGTGTGCCGGCTTGACCACTTCGTCAAGGAACAGCAACTCCTTGCTGTAGAGCAGGTCATCGACATAGGACACAAAACGGTGCCCCTTCAGCTGTTCGTGCTGGTGAATCGGCGCGTGCTGCGCCAGATAACCGTGGCTGGCATACAGGTGCAAATGGTAGTCGGTCAGCCGGGTGATGATGAAAGGGCCGCGCCCGGGCCGCTCCAGGGTGATGACGATATCGGCCTCGTTACGCGACAGTTGCAGTGCGCGCGGAACCGCCAGCAGCTCGACTTTCAGGTCCGGGTGACGCTGTGACAGCCGGGTCAGCTGGCTGGCAAGGATGGTGCTGCCATAGCCCTCGGTAGTGCCGACCCGTACCAGACCGGACAGCTGCTGGTCGCTGCCGGGTGTCAGTGACTGGGCAATGCCGACATAGGCGCTTTCCATGGCCTCGACCTGCGGCAGCAGGTCCCGGCCGGCTTCGGTCAGCTTGTAGCCGTCGGGTTCGCGCAGGAACAGCGCCATGCCGAGTTTTTTCTCCAGCGCCTGCACCTTGCGCGAGACCGTGGTGTGGTCCACCTCCAGCCGGCGGGCGGCAATCACCAGGCGTCCGGCGCGGGCCAGCTCCAGAAAAAAACGCAGTTGATCCCAGTCCATTTACTGTTCGCCTTAGGTCTAATCTGCAAAATTGCACAATAAGTCTGCAGTCATGCGGGTTGTTAATGACAAATTTGCACTGCTACATTGAGGTCGTACCCAAGCAGGGCGCACAAAACAAAAACAACTCTTGTGGGACGCAAGTGCGCGGCCTTCTTCAAACAAATCCGGCGGCACGCCTGTCATCCATCAGACAGCCGCACAGCGAGGTATACAATGACTGCATCCAGTATTCCAACGGTCAAGCTACTCATCAATGGTGAGTTTGTCGAGTCCAAAACCAGCGAGTGGCGCGAGGTGGTCAACCCGGCCACCCAGGAAGTTCTGGCCCGCGTACCCTTTGCCACGGCTGATGAAATTGAAGCGGCGATTGCCGGTGCAGCCGAGGCGTTCAAGACCTGGCGCAAGACTTCGATTGGCGCCCGTGCGCGGATTTTCCTCAAGTACCAGCAGCTGATTCGTGAACACATGCCCGAGCTGGCGGCCACCCTCACCGCCGAACAGGGCAAGACCCTGGCCGATGCCGAAGGTGACGTATTCCGTGGCCTGGAAGTGGTCGAGCACGCGGCCGGTATCGGCAACCTGCAGCTGGGCGAGCTGGCCAACAACGTGGCCGGCGGTGTCGATACCTATACGCTGCTGCAGCCGATCGGCGTTTGTGCCGGTATCACTCCATTCAACTTTCCTGCGATGATTCCGCTGTGGATGTTCCCGATGGCGATTGCCACCGGCAACACCTTTGTGCTCAAGCCGTCCGAGCAGGACCCGATGGTCACCATGCGTCTGGCCGAGCTGGCGCTGGAAGCCGGCATCCCCGCCGGTGTGCTCAATATCATCCACGGTGGTCCGGATGCGGTAAATGCGCTCTGTGACCACAAGGAAATCAAGGCGGTATCCTTTGTCGGCTCGACCCATGTCGGCACGCATGTATACAACCGGGCCTCGCTCAACGGCAAGCGCGTACAGTGCATGATGGGGGCCAAGAACCACGCCATCATCATGCCCGATGCCAACAAGGAGCAGACCCTCAACGCCATTGCCGGCGCCGCCTTCGGTGCCGCTGGCCAGCGCTGCATGGCTTTGCCGGTGGTGATCCTGGTTGGTGAAAGCAGAAACTGGCTGCCGGAGCTGGTCGAGCGGGCGAAAACCCTCAAGGTCAGTGCCGGTTGCGAGCCAGGTACTGATGTCGGGCCGGTCATTTCACGCAATGCGCTGGCGCGTATGACCGACCTGATCGACAGCGGCGTCAGCGAAGGCGCCACACTGGAGCTGGATGGCCGCAACCCGCAGGTCCCCGGTTATGAAAACGGCAACTTTGTCGCGCCAACGCTGTTCTCCGGCGTCACTACCGACATGCGCATCTATAACGAAGAGATCTTCGGGCCGGTGCTGTGTGTGATGACTGCCGACAGCATGGACGAGGCGATCGACATCATCAACCGCAACCCCAACGGCAACGGTACCGCCATCTTTACCCGCTCGGGCGCCGCGGCCCGTCGTTTCCAGGAGGATATCGATGTGGGCCAGGTCGGCATCAACCTGCCGATTCCGGTGCCGGTGCCGATCTTCTCCTTTACCGGTTCCCGCGCTTCCAAGCTGGGTGACCTGGGTCCATACGGCAAGCAGGTGGTGCAGTTCTACACCCAGACCAAAACAGTCACTGCCCGCTGGTTTGATGAGGATGCCGAAGCCGGGGCGCTCAACACCACCATCAGCCTGAAATAAGCAGATACAACCCGGCTCTTACCGGCCGGGTTGCCTGCCCGACTCAAAACCAACAAGAACGGAGTCACATCCCATGCATATCGGATTTATCGGCCTTGGCCATATGGGCGGTCCCATGGCTGCCAACCTGCTCAAGGCTGGACACCAGTTAAGTGTGTTTGATCTGTCTGCCCCAGCGGTGGCGGCGCAGGTCAATGCCGGCGCCACTGCCTGTGAGTCGCTGGCTGCATTGGCGGCTGCCCGGCCAGAAGTGGTCATCAGCATGCTGCCAGCCGCCCCCCATGTGAAATCCCTGTACTTGGGCGATGAAGGCCTGCTGGCCCTGTTGCAGCAGCCGACCCATCTGCTCGACTGCTCCACCATCGATCCGCACAGTGCACGTGAGGTCAGTGCTGCCGCCCGTGAGGCAGGTCACAGCATGCTGGATGCGCCGGTGTCCGGAGGTACCGCCGGTGCCACGGCCGCTACTTTGACCTTTATGGTTGGTGGCAGCGTGGACGAGTTCGAGTTTGTCCAGCCGATACTGGCGGCAATGGGCAAAAACATCGTGCACTGTGGTGACAGCGGCAACGGCCAGGTGGCCAAGGTGGCCAACAACATGCTGCTGGGCATCTCGATGATCGGCGTTGCCGAAGCCATGGCGCTGGGTACTTCACTGGGCATTGATGCCAAGGTGCTGGCCGGCATCATCAACACCTCCAGTGGTCGCTGCTGGAGCTCGGAAGTCAACAATCCCTATCCGGATGTACTGGAGAATGTGCCGGCCAGTCGCGGCTATACTGGCGGCTTTGGCACCGACCTGATGCTCAAGGACCTGGGCCTGGCCACCGAGGCCGCCCGTCTGGCCCGTCAGCCGGTGATTCTTGGCGCAGCGGCCCAGCAGCTGTATCAGACTTTCAGCCTGCAGGGGCATGGTCAGCTGGATTTCTCTGCCATCATCAAGCTGTACACAAAACAGGAGTAACGCCGTGACTGACATTCAGCCGTTGATTCTTGCCGAAGTCCGCAACCGGGTCGGGCACCTCACCATCAACCGGCCTGCCGCCTACAACGCCATCAATCTTGAGGCCGTGCGGCAGATTCAAGCCTGCCTGGAACAGTGGACCGGCGACGACAATGTGGTCGCCGTGGTGCTGCGCGGCAGCGGCGACAAGGCGTTTTGTGCCGGTGGCGACATTCGCGAGCTGTACGACAATCACCAGCAGGGCAGTCCGCTCAACCAGGCCTTCTTCCGTGAAGAATACCGGCTGGACCAGTACATCCACGACTACCCCAAACCCCTGCTGGCGCTGGCCGAGGGTCTGGTACTGGGTGGCGGCATGGGGTTGTTTCAGGGGGCGGCCTTCCGGGTGGTGACCGGCCGCGCACGGCTGGGCATGCCGGAAGTGAGCATCGGTTACTTCCCGGATGTGGGGGGCAGCTACTTTTTGTCCCGGCTTGAAGGTGAGCTGGGCACTTATCTGGGTGTTACCGGCAACATGACCGGCGCAGAGGACGCACTTTATACCGGCCTGGCTGACTGGCTGATTGCCGACGAACAGGTGGCCGAACTGGACCGCTGCCTGGACCAGATGGATTGGCAGCTGGTGCCCCAGCAATCGATTCGCAGCCTGCTGGCAACCCTGGCCAGCCCTGCCGGCAAGCAGGGCGAACTGGAACCGTTGCGTGGTGCGATTGACCGTCATTTTGCCTTTGACCGGGTGCCAGACATTCTGCAGTCACTGGCCAGCGAACAGGACCCGTCCCTGACGGGCTGGGCACAAACTACTATTGACACCCTGCGCAGCCGCTCACCCCTGGCAATGGCCACTACCCTGCAGTTGTTGCGGCGTGGTCGCGGGTTGGGTTTGCAACAATGTTTTGCCATGGAGCTGCAACTGGTGGCGCGCTGGTTTGAGCAAGGCGACTTTATTGAAGGCGTGCGCGCCCTGATCGTGGATAAAGACAAAAATCCGCGCTGGAAATACAGCAGCAGCGAAGAGGTGCCGCAAGCGGAAGTGGATGCACTGTTTGCTGATATCAGCCTGTCCGGCACACAAGGAGCCTGAACATGCATGACATTGACCTGACTGAAGAACAGCGGATGATCCGCGACATGGCGCGTGACTTTGCCGCCGCCGAGCTGGCCCCCAATGCCGAGCGCTGGGAAAAGGACGGCTGGCTGGACGACCAGGTATTGCGCCAGATGGGCGAACTGGGCCTGCTGGGCATGATGGTGCCGGAGGAGTGGGGCGGCTCTTACATTGACTATACCTGCTATGCGCTGGCGGTAGAGGAGATCGCCCGTGGCTGCGCCGCCACCGGTGCGGTGATGAGCATTCACAGCTCGGTTGGCTGCGCCCCTGTACTCAACTGGGGCACTGAAGAACAGAAACAACACTGGTTGCCGGGCCTGGCCTCGGGCGAGGTGCTGAGCTGTTTTTGCCTGACCGAGCCGCAGGCCGGCTCCGAGGCCAACAACCTGCGCACCCGCGCCGTCGAAGAGGGTGACCACTGGATAATCAACGGCAGCAAGCAGTTTGTCAGCAATGCCAAACGGGCCGGGCTGGCCATTGTATTTGCCGTGACCGATCCCGAGCTGGGCAAGAAGGGCCTGTCGGCCTTTCTGGTACCGACCGACACCGAAGGCTTTGAGGTCGAGCGCATGGAGCAGAAAATGGGGCTGAAGGCCTCGGATACCTGTGCCGTGACCCTGGTCAATTGCCGGGTGCCCAAAGAAAACATGCTCGGGCCACGCGGCAAGGGCCTGGCGCTGGCATTGTCCGGGCTGGAAGGCGGACGGCTGGGCATCGCCGCCCAGTCGGTCGGCATTGCACGTGCCGCCTTTGAGGCCGCACTGAAATATGCCGGCGAGCGTGAGCAATTCGGCAAGCCGATCCGCGAGCATCAGAGTGTCGCCAACATGCTGGCCGACATGCACACACAGATCAACGCCAGCCGCTTGATGGTGCTGCATGCAGCGAAACTGCGCAGTGCTGGCCAGCCCTGCCTGTCGGAAGCCTCCCAGGCCAAGCTGTTTGCCTCGGAAATGGCCGAGCGGGTCTGCTCAATGGCGATCCAGGTCCATGGTGGCTATGGCTACCTGGAAGATTACGCCGTGGAGCGCCACTACCGGGATGCCCGCATCACCCAGATCTACGAAGGCACCAGCGAGATCCAGCGCATGCTGATTGCCCGCAAGCTGGAAGACTACCCGCTGCCCTGACGGCCCGACAGGTGCGGACGTGTCCGTGACGCAGCTATGCCGGTTACGGACACGTCCGCCCTTGCATTGTGAGGCGGGTATACCCATGACGGGTGGCTTTACCCCTGCATACGGTGAGCGCTGGCGTAGGTGTTTGCTTTCTGCTCTTCCGGCCAGCGCATGTTGGGCAAATTTAACCGTGCAACCAGATTGTCACTGTGCAGATACTGACTGGCATCCAGCCTGGCCAGTGCGCATTACCTGTAGGAGCCGCTTCAGCGGCGATCAGCCGTCGGTTCCGTCACATAAATACTTTGGTTAACCAGCCGTCATGGCTGAAATCACGCCTGCTCCGGCAGGTTGCGGGCTTCACGTAGAAAAATCACCACCGGCACCACGCGCTCTGTGCCGTACAGCTCGGACAACTCCAGACAGTAATGGGCCAGCCGGTGAATGGAAAAGCGTGACGGTTCGGTTTCTTCTTCCAGCACAAACAGCAACGCAGCACGGCGGTCATCGGGCCACTCCACCAGCGGCGGCACGTCGAGCTCATGAAAGCGGTCACCAAGGCGATTTTTCAGCTGTTCCTTAGCTTTTTACCACACAGGCGGTGCTATCCAACTGAGGCAGCAAGAGTTTGTATAACGAATATTGTCGTAGTGTAGTTTGTCGCAACGAACCTTTTTCGGTACAATTCAGACATGAATATGCAGCCCATACTGACCGTGAATTTTTTCCGCAGCGAAGCAGGCAATGAGCCTGTGCGTGATTTTTTGCGTGATCTGACTGCCGAGGACCGCAAGCAAATAGGCGAGAACATCAAAACGGCACAGTTCGGCTGGCCGATCGGGATGCCACTGATCCGCAAGCTGGATACCAGCCTGTGGGAAGTCCGCTGCCATATCAACGATGGCATTGCCCGAGTGTTGTTTACGGTTTTGGGTAACCGGATGGTACTACTGCATGCTTTTGTAAAAAAGTCGCAGAAAACCCCAGCCAACGACCTCAATACAGCAAAAACCCGACTCAAACAGTTAAAGGAGGCACCATGAACCCATATATTGGCACTGACTTTGATGACTTTCTGGCCGAAGATGGAATTCAAGAGGATGTCACTGCCGCAGCAATCAAGCGTGTGCTGGCTTATCAAATAGAGCTGGCCATGAAGAAACAAGGCGTTAACCAAACCGAAATGGCACGACGGATGAAGACCAGTCGCACCGTGGTGCGTCGTCTATTGGACGCTGATGATACCAGCGTGACCCTCGCTACCCTGACCCGTGCCAGCATGGCGCTGGGCGAACGACTGCAGCTAACACTGCAGCCTGCTTGATACTCAGTCAGGAGAGCCGGTGCGCTCATTAAATATAGAGCCGCCCGCCATGTTATGCAGTGGATTACTTTAAAACCGCTCTTTGAAGCGGTTTTTTATTGGCAGGTCCGTTGTCTGTAGCGGCTCATAAAGCCAGACACCTACTTAGCGACAATACTTGCCACTGTGAAGTATTCCCTTAATGGCAAGCAAACACGTCATCCAGCGTTCTGGCATCCAGAATGTTGTCGGCCCAGCATTCCAGCTCTTGCGCGGTGGCGTGTTGCAGACGCTGGCGGGTCTGGTTGTCCAGCGGGCCAAAACGGCGAACCAGCAAACGCTGCAGCACGTTTTGTTCGCCCTGCTGTACTCCTTGTTGCATGCCTTTTTGCATGCCCTGTTGCATGCCCTGTTGCATCCCTTCCTTGAGTAGTCGTTCGGTCAGAGTGGCCATTTTCTGGTTCTCCTGTGGGCAACGGGTCTGGTATTCGTGCATTTGATTATCGTCCATGGCAGTGTAGATGTCGATGAAGTCAATGTATTTGAGCTGCTTTTCCGGGTCGGGTTCCAGGGTGAGCAAGCCGCTGACGGCGCTGGCGTAGATGTCTACTTTTTGTTCTTCCGGCCAGCGCATGTTGGGCAGGTTTAACCGCGCAACCAGATTGTCACTATGCAGATACTGACTGGCATCCAGCTTGGCCAGTTCGCATTTGAGGTAGCTGAAACTCAGATAGGTCAGCTGATCACCGCCCAGTTGCAGGTGCTCCGGCAGGTTGCGCGCTTCGCGCAGAAAGATCACCACCGGCACCACTCGTTGCGTACCGTACAGCTCGGATAATTCCAGACAGTAATGGGCCAGCCGGTGAATAGAAAAGCTTGGCTGCCGCTATCAAGAGCTTACAGGTAGTACCGATATGTGCTGTTTAGCTGGCTGTGCGCAGCACATCAGTTAGCAAGCTGCTGCCAAGTGTTATACACATGCTCAAGCATCTTGTCGGCTGCCGAGCCCTTGGCAGGCTTGCCGTTGCCAAGCCAAACCAGAATACCGCCCTGTGTGTCCAGTACCGCAAGCGAAGACGCACCAAACAGATAGCCTTGCTGCACCCAGAGCAGCGGACCGTCCGGGCCCTGTTGATAAGGAAACAGCGCCGAGCCATAACAGCTTTTCATGACGCTCGGGGTGCAGTTTTCAGGCAGCATAGCAGGGAGGACTGTCAGCCGCTGCTGCCGGTACAAATCACCGAGCAAGCGCACAAGCGCACTGGCGGAGCCGGACAGGCCAGCGGAAGAAGAAAGGGCCGGAAAGTCCAGATAGCGATAGTAGTTCTCACCATAAAAACCGGCATGACGAAAGTCGTAACGCACCTCATCGTCCAGATAAGGGCCATCAATAAAGCGGATGCCATAGGCAGACAAATCGAACTGCTTCTCCATTGCACTCCGATAATCCTGCCCACTCAGCTGCTCCAGTACCACACCAAGCAGGCAGTAAGTCAGATTTGAGTAGCCAAATGCAGTGCCTGGGTCAAAATCCAGCTTGGTACTGGTAAGCTGATCCAGATTACCCGGACACCAAGGGGTGCGCGCATGCGCAGTCATCGGGTCGGGGCTGCGCAAACGGTCAAGGCCGGCGCTATGGTTTAACAGCTGGGCAATCGTCACCGCCTGCCAGCGGTCATCGGCGGCTTGCGCTGCCTGCACGACAAAGTATGTCAGCGGCGTATCCAGTGGCAGGCCGGCATTCGCCATGGCCTGCATGACGGCCTGCGCGGTCAATAATTTGGTCAGGCTAGCATAGCGAAAACGAGCATTTGCGTTAGGCTGTTCACCGTAGGCTGCACTACTGCAAAGTGTGAGCTGTCCCGTGGGTGACAGATAGGCTAGCTGGGAAGCAAGAGAGCCAGCCTTATTGGCAGCAGTTTTTAACAGAGAGCGTAACTGTTGCTGAGAAGGGCCATTACAGTGTTGATTGTTGCCCGCACGCCAGGCCTCAAGAAAATAGAGCTGGCGAGCAGTCCAAGTGGCATCGCTAGCGGAATTATGCACAATCCAAAAACCGATGCTGGTGAATACCAGTATTGCGCTATAGGCAACAATACGAAGCAGCATGATTTACCTTGCTATTCGATAAGAAAGTTTTTAACAAAAAAACCCTGGCTGAATTAGATTAGCCAGGGTTTTCACGAGGTTCACAGTGTTTTAAACGGAACCTTCTAGATCGCGCTTAGGCGCCAGGTGTTCCAGCTTCAGCACCTGCACAACCTTGAGGACGATACTTGTCCGCTACACTCGTCTCGCAAGTCCAGGAACCTGGGTTGGGGTCCGTAGAGTCGTTACCAGCACGGGTCCAAGTCAAGCTATCTGCGCGGATTGCTGAGGAAGCCTTACCAAATGTGGCTTCGATTTTAGCAGTTCCGTCTTCCAAGTCGTACTCAACCGTCAGGCCTTCCTGTGGACCATCGCCACCCCCAGTAGTGCCGCCATCGCCAATCAGGCTGCTTGCGGTCCAGCCCAGCTCACAGTCGTCAAGCTCTGTACCGTCCATCATGCAGGTTTCGACTGCTGTGCGCAGCGAGCCGGTTTCAGCCATTATACGGCTAACCTGGGACTTGGCCACATAGTTCTGGTACTGAGGAATGGCTACCGCCGCCAAAATACCAATAATCGCCACAACGATCATCAGCTCAATCAGGGTAAAACCCTTTTGTACGTTTTTCATTTTGTCTCTCCTAAAAAGTTAAGCAGGCCCGGTTTAAACAGTGTTTTACCGATTTCCTGTGAGAGACATTGCAGCTTGTGTGCCAACCCAAATTGTTGTTGGGTGCTTGCCCCTGTTTTGTGACCTGCATCACATATCAGCAGAAGCAAACTGGCCGGGGAATTTATACCAAAACCTTCCCAAGCCATTGACTGGCAAGGGCTTGGCATACCGGGCCTGTTATTTCTTGCTGTTTTATAACAGAATGGGCGCAATCGCTTTTGCGTGGGGAGCCCACGCAGTGAATAGTATGCGAAACCCGGCCTGTCACACTTGCAAGTGTGACAGGCTAGAATTGTCCCGTTTATATGTGCGACAGGTTCCGGCGGTGTCACACTTATAAGTGTGACACGTGAAAACATAACAACCCGACAGAGAACAGCCATGCAAACCAGCCCGGCCATCAGCGTTGATACTGCTGCCCTGCTGATGGAGATCAGTAAACGCACGTTGTGGCGTCACCTGGCGGACGGAAGGTACCGTCAGTTACCCCGAGACGCTCAAGGCAGAACCACTTTGCTGCTCAGTGAGGTTGCGCCAAGGTTTACCTTTGAGCTTCCGGGGGCAGATGATCCCGGTGCCAGCGACTATGCGCTGCTGGTGCGTGCAGAACAGGGCGATCCCGGCTGCCAGGCGGATTTTGCCATTTTTTTACTGGAGCAAGACAAGCCGCACCTGGCAGTGCACTGGTTTGCTCTGGCGGCCGAGCAAAGTCATGCCGATGCCATGTATTACCTCAGCACCCTGTACCAGCAAGGCCAGGGTGTCAGCCAGTGCGATGAAACTGCCCTGGTGTGGCGCAGCAAGGCGGCTGCAGCGGGCCATGCGATTGCTCGCGCGCAGCTGGAGCACATGAAAGCCGGAGAGCTGTGATTTGGCTGCTCAGGCACAGGCAGCATCGCGGTTCGGTGTTTGCACTCGTTGAAGCCATCATCCGCTCGCCATACCAGCAACGCCTGCCCCGCCTGATACGGTGATCACTTGCAGCAGGGTGCGTATGTGGCAGCACGCGTGAAAGTCCTGTGCAGGGCCAGCTGCACCTGCCATCGGCTTATAAGGGGTTTTGCTCCTGTCGGCCGGTCCGGGCCAGACAATAGACATCCACCCGCCGGGCGCCGGCGGCCAGCAGGAGCCGGGCCAGTGCCGCGCAGGTGGCGCCGGTGGTCAGCACGTCGTCAACCAGTGCCAGATGACGGCCGGCAACCTGTTCCGGCCGCACCAGGGCAAACGCATTGAGCATGTTGGCCTGCCGCTGTCGCGCGTTCAGGCCCTGCTGGATTTGTGTATGCCGCACCCGCTGCACGCTGTTGCCCAGCACCGGCAGTTGCATGGCCTTGCCCAGCCAGCCGGCAATCATCTGCGCCTGATCATAGCCGCGCTGACGCAGCCGTCTGGCTGACAGCGGTACCGGAATCAGTGCGCCGGCCAGTTCGATCTCGCCTTCATTCTGCAAATACAGCAAATGTTCCGCCAGCAACTGGCTGAGCAGCCGGCCGGCTGGCCAGTCACGGGCATATTTGAAATTGCCGATCAGCATGTCCAGCGGAAAGTCGTAGCGCCAGGCGCACCAGGCCCGGTGGAAAGGCTGGCGCTGTTGCTGGCAGGTGGCGCATTCGCTGTCGCCGGCTGGAACAGGCAGCGCACAGTGCCGGCAGCCATGCAACAGCCAGGGCAGATCCAGCTCGCAGCCATTGCAGATTGCATGCTGTTGCCGACGCAGACGGGCGAGGCACAACAGGCAGTGATCCGGCTGCAGCAAAAAGTTGTAAACTTTTTGTATTCGCGAAAGTTGACAGCGCATGGTTCCTCCCTGAATATGGCGCAACTTTCGTGCAGTCTAGCAGCCATAAAAAGGAACAATCCATGCGTGCAGCCACCGACCTTCGTCATGACTGGCGCCTCGACGAGGTGCTGGCCCTGTTTGCCCTGCCGTTCAACGACCTGATGTTTCAGGCGCAGCAGGTGCACCGCCAACACTTTGATGCCAACCGGGTGCAGGTGTCCACACTGCTCTCGATCAAAACCGGTGCCTGCCCGGAAGACTGCAAATACTGCCCGCAGTCGGGCCACTACAACACCGGGCTGGACAAGCAAAAACTGCTTGAAGTGCAAAAAGTTCTGGAGGAAGCCAGACGGGCCAAAACCCAGGGCTCAACCCGCTTTTGCATGGGCGCGGCCTGGAAACATCCAACGGCCAAAGACATGCCCTACGTGCTGGAAATGGTCAAGGGCGTCAAGGCCATGGGCCTGGAAACCTGCATGACACTGGGCAAGCTGGATGAGCAGCAAAGCCGTGAGCTGGCCGAAGCCGGGCTGGACTACTACAACCACAACCTGGATACCTCGCCCGAGTTCTACAGCC
>CAYMXO010000018.1:0-33128 GCA_964394445.1 uncultured Thiopseudomonas sp. | reverse complement strand
CGCCTGCAGCCGGACTCCACCCTGTACGAAGGGGCTTGCCCCCTGAGAAACCCGGTCCTGCACAAAGCAGCCCGGTCCGTGGGGCAATCCGGACCGCCCTCACGGGACAAGCCCGTTCGCACAAAGCAGCCCAGCCCGCGGAGCAGCCCGTGCCGCCCTCACGGGACAAGTCCGTTCGCACAAAGTCAGACAGCGAAGCCCGGCCCGGTTGCATGCAAGCCTGCAGTTAAAGCCTTACACCTGCTTGTAAATCAGCGAGCCCTGTTCACGGAAGCGCTCGGACTGCTGCTTGAAGCCGGCCTCGATAGCCTTCTGCTCGTCGGTCAGGCCGTGCTCGGCGGCATAGTTGCGCACATCCTGGGTGATTTTCATCGAACAGAACTTCGGCCCGCACATGGAACAAAAGTGAGCCACCTTGCCGGATTCCTTGGGCATGGTTTCGTCATGGAAAGACCGTGCGGTATCCGGGTCGAGCGCAAGGTTGAACTGGTCTTCCCAGCGGAATTCAAACCGTGCCTTACTCAACGCATCGTCACGAATTTGTGCACCCGGATGCCCCTTGGCCAAGTCGGCAGCATGGGCTGCGATCTTGTAGGTGATGATGCCGGTTTTCACATCATCCTTGTTGGGCAGGCCCAGATGCTCCTTGGGCGTGACGTAGCACAGCATGGCGCAGCCGTACCAGCCAATCATCGCTGCACCCATGCCGGACGTGATGTGGTCATAGCCCGGTGCAATATCGGTGACCAGCGGACCAAGGGTGTAAAAAGGCGCTTCGTCGCAGCACTCCAGCTGCTTGTCCATGTTCTCCTTGATCATGTGCATGGGCACATGGCCCGGCCCCTCAATGATGGTCTGCACGTCATGCTGCCAGGCAATCTTGGTCAGCTCGCCCAGGGTTTCCAGCTCGGCAAACTGGGCGGCGTCGTTGGCATCGGCGACCGAACCCGGGCGCAGGCCGTCACCCAGCGAAAAGGACACATCATAGGCTTTCATGATTTCGCAGATTTCTTCAAAACGGGTGTAGAGAAAGCTCTCTTTATGGTGCGCCAGGCACCACTTGGCCATGATCGAGCCACCACGGGACACAATGCCGGTCACCCGTTTGGCCGTCAGCGGCACATAACGCAGCAGCACGCCGGCGTGAATGGTGAAGTAGTCCACGCCCTGCTCGGCCTGCTCGATCAGGGTGTCACGGAACAGCTCCCAGGTCAGGTCTTCGGCAATGCCGCCTACTTTTTCCAGCGCCTGATAAATCGGCACGGTACCGACCGGCACCGGTGAGTTACGGATAATCCACTCGCGGGTTTCATGGATGTTCTTGCCGGTAGACAAATCCATGATGGTGTCGGCCCCCCAGCGGATGCCCCAGGTCAGCTTGGCCACTTCTTCTTCAATGGACGAGCCCAGTGCCGAGTTACCAATATTGCCGTTGATTTTGACCAGGAAGTTGCGGCCAATAATCATCGGCTCCAGCTCAGTGTGGTTAATATTGGCGGGAATAATCGCACGGCCACGGGCGATTTCACTGCGGACAAACTCGGGAGTGATTTCCTGCGGGATGCTGGCACCGAAGCTGTGGCCCGGATGCTGGCTGTCGAGCAGACCGGCTTCACGGGCTTCCTGTAATTTGAGGTTTTCACGGATGGCGACAAACTCCATCTCGGGCGTGATGATGCCTTTTTTCGCATAGTGCATCTGGGTCACGTTGTGTCCGGCCTTGGCCCGGCGTGGCGTTTTTAGCGCTGCAAAACGCATGGCGTCCAGTTGCTCATCGCTCAGGCGCTGGCGACCAAACTCGGAGCTCAGGCCGGTCAGCACCTCGGTGTCGTTACGTTCTTCGATCCAGCGGCTGCGCACATCGGCCAGACCTTTGCGTACATCAATGTGTACTTCGGGATCGGTATAAGGGCCCGAGGTGTCATACACCAGCACCGGGGCATTGTCTTCCGTGCCCTGCTCGGTAATGGTGGGCGTCAGGCTGATTTCCCGCATCGGCACACGGATGTCCGGGCGTGAGCCTTCCACATAGACCTTGCGTGAGTTGGGAAAGGGTTGTACGGATTGCTCATCAACTTGAGCGGTTTCACTTAAGGCAGGTGACAGCATTTGATTCATGGTTGTGTCTCATGGCAGCGACGCTGATGAAAAGCCATGTGCACAATGCAGGTGCAGCGCAGGTTGCGCAAAGACGCCGTAAATACATCCATGTAGGCTCCTTGCCGAGCTCTGACCGCCATGGACGGCGAAAATGCAGTTTTTGCAGGAGCAAAAAACTGCCCTGGCGACAAAGGCTTTGCTCCACCTGCGCTGCACCCGCACGCCAAGGCACGCGCCAGCGTCGGGATCAAAAAACTGTCAGGGGAACCCGTAGAGGAATAACCACAAAAAATGGACGCAGCCGAACAGCTGTGCCTTCTCTTGTTTCCTACGCGGGTACTAACCCGATCAGGTTCAACGGGATCCGGCTTGCGCCAATCTCAGCTCCGAAGAGCACCCCGACAAGAATAAGTCGTCATCTAAACATAGTTGCAGCAAGGGTGCAAGCGGGTGACGCTGTGACGCTGACCCGCACGCCAGGAAAGCTTGACCACAACGGGACCAGACTTTAGCCTTGATCTCTTTATGTTTCCGGCAGGAAAGGATACGCAATGCGTTTTTCATACAGTCTGTTACTGGCTGGTTTACTGGCCCTGCAGGTACAGGCCGCACCTCTTACTGCTCCCGCCAGCCTGCTGGATGTCTACCGCCTTGCGGTGGATAACAACGCCGAACTGGCCGCTGCCCATGCTGCTTACCAGGCACGCAGCGAAAATGTGCCGCAGGCCCGCGCCGGACTGCTGCCGCAGCTGGGCGCCGGCGCTGCCAACAACAGCAGCCGCACCAAGGTGGATACCCGTGAGCCGGGCGAACAAACCAGCAAACGCCATACCTACAGCTACCAGGCCAGCCTGAGCCAGCCGCTGTTTCGCCTGGATCGCTGGTATCAGCTGAAAACCGCACAGGCCGACAGCGAGCAGGCCGCACTGGATCTGTCGGCAACCGAGCAGGCACTGGTGCTGCAAGCAGCCGAGGTGTATTTCGCCATCCTGCGCAGTCAGGACAATCTGGCTGCCAGCCAGGCGGAAGAAACCGCCTTCCAGCGCCAGCATGAACTGGCCAGCGAGCGCTTTAATGTCGGGCTGTCGGACAAGACTGATGTATTGCAGGCCCAGGCGGCCTACGACAACGCCCGCGCCAACCGGATGCAGGCCGAACAGCAGGTTGCAGATGCTTTTCAGGCGCTGGAAACCCTGACCGACCACCGGTTGCATGCCCTTGAAGGCATGCGCCACAACGTGCCGGTGCAACCACCTGCTCCCAACGATGCCGCTGCCTGGGTTGAGCGCGCACTGGCCGACAACCTGCAGCTGCGTGCCATGGAGCAGGCCGTGCTGGCAGCCGAGCAGGATCTGCGTACCCGCAAAGCCGGTCATGCGCCCACGCTGGACGCTGTGGCCCAGTATCAAAAAGGTGATAACGACAGTCTCGGATTTGCCAACCGTGGCATGCCCAATAGTCCGTCTTATAACCGTCACGCCGAACAAGGCATGATTGGCTTGCAATTGAACATTCCGCTGTATACTGGTGGTGCCACGTCATCCCGTGTGCGCCAGGGTGTGCACCAGCTGCACAATGCCGAATACAGTCAGGAAGGCTTGCGCCGCCAGACGGTACAGAATGCTCGCAACCTGCACCGGGCGGTCAATACGGATGTCGAGCAGGTACGGGCGCGCAAGCAAAGCATCATTTCCAGCCAGAGTGCGGTCGAGGCAACGCAGATTGGTTATGAAGTAGGCACCCGTACCATTGTTGATGTGCTGGATGCCCAGCGCCAGCTGTATGCAGCGGTACGCAACTACAACAATGCCCGCTACGATTACATCCTGAACCATCTGCGCCTGCAGCAGACGGCTGGCAGCCTCGGCCCGGACAGCCTGCTGGCACTGAATGAATACCTGTATCCGGACTACGATCCGGAGCGCGACTTCCTGCCGCCGGACCTGGAACAGGCCGCGGCAGAGAACCTGCGCAAACGATAAAACCGGCCACCCTTCCGGCACGAAGGGGCTTGCCTGCCGCCAGCTTCAGTGGCCTCTGTAGGAGCCACTTCAGTGGCGAACAAGACCGTGCAACAAGGCAATCATTGACCGCAGCCAAAGCTACTCCCGCAGCTTTCTGCGACAAACAGGCACCCGGTTGCTTGTGGATAAAAACACCAGCAACCAGACAGTGCCTTTTACTCCAGCTCCGCCACCGCCTGCTCCATGATGCCCATCAGGGCACGGATTTTGGCGTGTTTGGTTTTCATCGAGGCGGGGTTAACCACCAGCCGCGAGCTGATATGGGCGATCAGCTCCTGCGGTTCCAGACCGTTGGCACGCAGGGTGTTGCCGGTATCCACCACGTCGATGATCTTGTCGGCCAGACCCACCAGCGGAGCCAGTTCCATCGAGCCGTACAGCTTGATCACCTCGACCTGGCGTCCCTGCTCTGCATAATAACGCTTGGCCACGTTGACAAATTTGGTCGCCACGCGCAGGCGGCCAGCGGGTTCAGGCACGCCAACCGGACCGGCAGTCATCAGCTTGCAACGGGCAATCTTCAGATCCAGCGGCTCGTACAGGCTCTGGCTGCCATACTCCATCAGCACGTCCTTGCCGGCCACGCCAATATCGGCCGCGCCCTGCTCGACATAGGTCGGCACATCGGTGGCCCGCACGATCAGCAGGCGTACATCGTCGCGGGTGGTGGGAATGATCAGCTTGCGGCTTTTGCCCGGATCTTCCGCCGGCACAATACCGGCTTTCTCCAGCAGTGGCAGGGTATCGTCAAGAATACGGCCCTTGGATAAAGCAATGGTCAGCATGGTTTCTATCCCGGTACGCGGCGGATTTTGGCACCCAGAAGCTGCAGCTTCTCCTCGATACACTCGTAGCCACGGTCAATATGATAAATACGGTCGATCAGGGTATCGCCGCGGGCCATCAGGGCCGCCAGCACCAGGCTGGCCGAGGCACGCAGGTCGGTGGCCATCACCGGGGCCGCCTTCAGCTCTTCAATGCCGGTCACGATCGCAGTGTTGCCTTCAATCTGGATTTGCGCACCCATGCGCTGCATTTCCAGCACATGCATGAAACGGTTTTCAAAAATGGTTTCGACCACGGTTCCGGTACCTTCAGCTACCGCATTCATCGCGATGAACTGGGCTTGCATGTCGGTGGGGAAAGCCGGATAAGGCGCAGTTTTCAGGTTGACCGCCCTGGGGCGTTTACCTTCCATGTCCAGACTGATCCAGTCCTTGCCACACTCGATTTTGGCTCCGGCTTCTTCCAGTTTGGCCAGTACCGCTTCCAGTACGGCCGGATCAGTATCCTTGACCTTGATGCTGCCGCCGGTCATGGCTGCCGCAACCAGATAGGTACCGGTCTCGATCCGGTCCGGCATTACGTTATAGCGGGTACCGCTCAGGCGTTCGACACCGTCAATGGTGATGGTGTCAGTGCCGGCACCGCTGATCCTGGCGCCCATGGCGTTCAGGCAGTTGGCCAGATCCACCACCTCGGGCTCACGGGCAGCATTTTCCAGCACACTGCGGCCATTTGCCAATACTGCGGCCATCAGGATGTTTTCAGTACCCGTAACGCTGACGGTATCAAAAAAGAAGCGCCCGCCACTCAGGCCGCCTTCCGGTGCAACCGCCTTGATATAACCGTCCTCGACACGGATTTCAGCACCCAGTGCCTCAAGTCCACGAATGTGCAGATCCACCGGACGCGAACCGATTGCGCAGCCGCCCGGCAGGGCCACCTCGGCCTTGCCAAAGCGTGCCACCAGCGGACCCAGCACCAGAATCGAGGCGCGCATGGTTTTAACCAGCTCGTAGGGTGCAACCAGGCTCTGAATGGTGGTCGGGTCGATTTCCACGTTGAGTTTTTCATCGACAATCGGTTGCACACCCATGCGGCCGAACAACTCCAGCATGGTGGTGATGTCGTGCAGGTGCGGCAGGTTGCAGACAGTCACCGGCTCGCTGGCCAGAAGGGTTGCCGCGAGAATGGGTAGCGCAGAGTTTTTTGCGCCGGAAATGCGGATCTCGCCGCTCAACCGGTTGCCACCGGTAATAATCAGTTTGTCCATGGTGCTCTCTTGTAATCAGCCGCGCTCGGCCTGCCATTGGGCCTGGCTATAAAATTTCATGGTGACGGCATGGATGCTGCCGTCGGCAATCAGCGGGTTCAACACTGCGTAAATTGCCTGTTGGCGTTTTACCGGACCCAGCGCCGCCAGTTCGTCACTGACCACATTCAGCTGAAAATTGCAGCCCTCACCCAGGGCCTCGACCCGGGTATCAGCAATGGCATTTTCAATCAGGGCCTGTACTTCGGTAGCCTGCATGGATTCTTTACCTCATCTCAAGTTGCTGACTGAAGAATATCAGTCAACTCACACACATGGGCCATTTGCTGCATGTCAGCCGGCAAATGGCGGATGGAAATTGTTTTACCCAGTTGCTGCGCATCGCGCAAAATCGCCAGCAACAGGGCCAGCCCGGCACTGTTGGCCCGGGTCACAGACGAACAGTCAACTGTCAATGTTGCAGCCGGCGCAGCGCGCAGCAACCCGGCAACCTGCAGTCGCAACGGGCCAGCGCTGGCATGATCCAGCACCCCCTCAAGGCGCAGACAGGCATCTTGCAAACGGATCTGCCCGGTCATGCCTCGGCGGCCTTGCGGGCGCGGGCCACACTGTCGATCCAGCCATCGATCACCGCATCCAGATTATTGCGGTTGCGCTGCATGGACTCGGCAAACTGGTCCCGGAACAGTTTGCCCAGGTTGATGCCTTCAATGATGACGTTGCGCAACAGCCAGCGGTCATCCTTGTTCACCATGGTGTAAGACACCGGATGTATCGCACCGCCGGCACCGGTGACCTCCATGCGCACTTCGGCGCGCTCGGCGCCCTCTTCGCTGCTCGCCGGCAGCACACGCACGCCACGGTTGTCATATTCCAGTAAAGCGTTGCCGTAAAACTGCATCAGGCCCTGCTTGAAGTTGTCCTGGAATCGCTGCATCTGCTCTGGCGTGGCGCGGCGCGAGTAGCGCACGGTCATCACACTGCGCGCCACACCCTCGACATCCACGTGCTGACCGATCAGGCGATCCATCGCAGCGTAAAAAGCCTGGGGCTGCTGCCGGTACAGCTCACGGTTGGCATTCAGGTCGGCAAACAGCTCGCTGGTGACCTGCTCCACGGTTTCGTGTGCGGTCTGCGCCTGCAGCAGCCCGGAGAAAACGGTCAGTGCCACCAGCAGCAGGACGCGCAGCAGAGCAACGGGAGTCAGGATCTTAATCATTGGTATTCACCGAGTTCATCAAAAACTTGCCAATCAACTCTTCCAGTACCAGCGAGGACTGGGTGTCGTAGATTTCGTCCCGGTCGCGCAGTACTTCGTCTTCACCGCCCACGCTCAGGCTGATGTATTTTTCACCCAACAAGCCAGCAGTCACGATGGAGGCTGTGGTATCGGTCGGCAGGTTGTCGACGCTTTTATCAATGCCGAGTTCGACCCGGCCCATGAAGCTGTCATGGTCCAGGGTGATTTTTTGCACCTTGCCCACGGTGACCCCCGCCATGGTGATTTTGCCGCGGGTGGTCAGGCCAGCCACGTTGTCGAAATTGGCATACAGGGTATAGGTATCTTCCTGGCCACCAAGGGTCAGGCCGCTGACCCGCAGCGCCAGCAACAGCAGCGCGCCAATGCCGACCAGAATGAACAGGCCGACCGACAGCTCGAGAGCACGTGTGCGCATCAGAAATCTCCAAACATGAGTGCAGTCAAAACAAAATCCAGGCCGAGTACGGCCAGTGAAGCATAAACCACCGTACGGGTGGTGGCGCGGCTGATGCCTTCTGAGCTGGGTACGCAGTCATAGCCCTGAAAAACGGCTATCCAGGTAACAACAAAGGCAAACACCACGCTCTTGATCATGCCGTTGAGGACATCCTTGTGGAAGTCCACCGAAGCGATCATGTTGCCCCAGTACGAACCTTCGTACACGCCAAGCCAGTCCACCGCCACCATCGCGCCACCCCAGATACCGACGACGGTAAAAATCGCCGAGAGCAGCGGCATGGAAATAAAGCCGGCCCACAGGCGCGGGGCAATGATGTACTTGAGCGGATCGACACCGATCATTTCCATGCTGGACAGCTGCTCGGTGGACTTCATGTTGCCGATCTCGGCGGTCAGTGCCGAGCCGGCACGGCCGGCAAACAGCAAGGCAGTCACCACCGGGCCCAGCTCGCGCAACAGGGTCAGTGCGACCATCTGGCCGACCGCCTGCTCCGAGCCGAAATCAACCAGAATGGTGTAGCCCTGCAGCGCCAGCACCATACCGATGAACAGGCCGGAAACCACGATAATGGCCAGCGACAGGACGCCGACAAAGTAGAGCTGGCGTACCAGCAAATACCAGCTGCTGCCGGCGCCACGGGGCCCGAACAGCACATGCACCAGCGTCAGGGCCGAGCGGCCCATGGCGGTGATCACGTCAATCCCGGCACGGCCCAGCAACTGCAAGCGCTGAACCGGAGAGTGCTTAGCCACGGGCACCTCCAAGCAGGTCATCGCGGTAGTCCGGCGCGGCAAAGTGGAACGGCACCGGGCCGTCCGGGCTGCCCTGCATGAATTGCAGGATGCGCGGATCCTGCGATTGCGCCAGCTGCTCCGGCGTACCATGCCCCAGCACCTGTTTGTCACCAACCACATAAAGGTAGTCGGCAATACTGGAGGTTTCAGCCAGATCGTGGGACACCACCACACTGGTGATGCCCAGCGCGTCATTGAGCAAGCGGATCAGGCGCACCAGCACGCCTTTGGCAATCGGATCCTGGCCGACAAAAGGCTCGTCATACAGCAGGATGTCCGGGTCCAGCGCGATGGCACGGGCCAGTGCCACCCGGCGCTTCATGCCGCCAGACAGCTCGTCGGGCATCAGTTCCACCGCACCGCGCAGGCCGACCGCCTGCAGTTTCATCAGTACGATGTCACGGATCAGCTCGTCGCTGAGTTTTGTATGTACGCGCAACGGGAAAGCGACGTTTTCAAACACGTTCATGTCGGTAAACAGCGCACCGCTCTGGAACAGCACGCCAAACTGTTTGCGCGCTTCAAACAACCTGCCGCGCGACAGGGCATGCAGGTTCTGGCCATTGACCCGAATCTCGCCATTGTGTGGCCTGAGCTGGGCCGCAATCAGCCGTAACAAGGTGGTTTTGCCACAACCGGACGGCCCCATGATACCGGTCACCTGCCCCCGCGGGATGTGCAGGTCAATGCCTTCGAAGATGGCTCGCTCGCCGCGCCTGAAGGTCATGCCCTTCAGCTCGACGGCGTAGTCGGTATCAGTGTTCATCAATCTGCTCTGCTTTCCGTGGACGCAAATAAAAGGGTGAATAATACCACCCTGCCCCATGCAGCTAAAGCCTTGCCACCAAATAGCCGTGCCGGCAGACAGCAACCGGCCACCCCGACAGCCTGCACAACAGGTGGTACTGTAAGCAGACAAGGGTTTTGGCATATAATCCCTTTTTTGTTGACTGCCCCCATACAAACCATGACCGAAATTCCAGCCAGCCGCCTGATCCAGTCGGCACAGCGCACCATCGAACTGGAGCAGGCTGCCATTGCCGACCTCTCCGGACGCATCGGCGACGGCTTTGTCTGTGCCTGCCAGCTCATATTGCAATGTCCCGGCCGCGTGGTCGTGGTCGGCATGGGCAAGTCCGGCCACGTCGGCCGCAAGATTGCCGCCACCCTGGCCAGCACCGGCACCCCGGCTTTTTTCGTCCACCCGGCCGAAGCCAGCCATGGCGACATGGGCATGATCACCGCCAGCGATGTGGTGCTGGCCCTGTCCAACTCGGGCACCACCAACGAAATCGTGACCCTGCTGCCGCTCATCAAGCGCCTGGACATCCCGCTGATCAGCATGACCGGCAACCCGCACTCCGTGCTGGCCACCTCGGCCAACGTCAACCTGGATGCCGGCGTAGAAAAAGAAGCCTGCCCGCTTAACCTGGCGCCTACTTCCTCCACCACTGTCAGCCTGGTACTGGGCGATGCCCTGGCCCTGGCACTGCTTGAGGCGCGCGGTTTCACCCCGGAAGACTTCGCTTTTTCACACCCCGGTGGCGCACTGGGCCGGCGCCTGCTGCTCAAGGTCGAACACGTCATGCACAGTGGCAACGAACTGCCCGCCGTCAGCCGTGGTGTTCCCTTGCGCGAAGCCTTGCTGGAAATGACCCGCAAAAGCCTGGGCATGACCCTGATTCTGGACAGCGACAACACCCTGGCCGGCATTTTTACCGATGGCGATTTGCGCCGCGCACTGGATCGCGGTCTGGACACCCGCAACGCCATCATTGACGATGTGATGACGGCCGGCGGCAAAACCGCCCGCCCCGAAATGCTGGCGGCCGAAGCCCTGAAAATCATGCAGGACTTCAAGATCAACTCGCTGCCGGTGGTCAACGGGCAACAACAGGCCGTTGGCGCCCTCAACATGCACGACCTGCTGCGTGCCGGAGTGATGTAATGCTGGACATCAACAACATCGACCTGCTCGAACGCGCCCGCAAGGTACGCCTGGTGGTCTTCGACGTGGACGGCGTGCTGACCGATGGCCGCCTGAATTTTCTGCCCGACGGCAGCGAATTCAAAAGTTTCAGCACCCTCGACGGCCAGGGCATCAAGATGCTGATGAACAACGGCATCCAGACAGCCATCATCACCGGCCGTACCTCTGCCGTGGTGGAAAACCGGGCCGCCAACCTCGGCATCCCAACCCTGATCCAGGGTCGTGAAGACAAGCGTGTCGCGCTGGACGAGGTACTGCACGAGCTGCAACTGGACTATGCCGATGTTGCCTACCTGGGTGACGACCTGCCCGACCTGCCGGCAATCCGTTGCGTCAGCCTGGGCGTGGCGGTGGCCAACGCCAACAGCTTTGTCCGCCAGCATGCCGATGCCGTCACCAGCCTGCGTGGCGGTGAAGGTGCCGCGCGCGAGCTGTGCGAGTTCATCCTGCATGCCCAGGGCACGCTGGATGCGGCCCGCCAGGCTTATCTGTAAGGAACCCGCGCCATGGCCCTGCCCAACCGTAGCTGGCTGATCCTGCTGCCGGCCGCCGTACTGGCTGCCGCGCTGGGTTACTGGAATATTGGCACCGACAGCCCGAAGCGCGGCATTGCCGACAGTGACGATACCACTATCGATTTTTACATGACCAACAGCCACACCGTGCAGCTGAACAGCGAAGGCCTGCTACATTACGAATTTGCCGCTGAACGGGTCGACCATGTGCAGGAAACGGACGTCAGCCTGATGACCCGGCCCGACCTGCTGCTGCACCGCGGCAGCGAACTGCCCTGGCACATCCGTGGTCTACGTGGCGAAGCCGGGCCGGACGGGAACGAAATCCAGCTGTTTGACGATGTCCGGGTCGAGCGTACCGATGCCCGCAACCGTCCGTTTCTGCTGACCACTCAACACCTGACCTATCTGCCCGATACAGACCATGCCTTCACCGATCTTGCAGTCCGGATTGACAGCGCCCAGGGCGTAACTACCGCCAAAGGCATGAAAGCCCAGCTGAAACAAGGCACCATGCAACTGCTTTCCACCGTCAGAGGAAAATATGAAACCGAATAATTTTTTCGCACTGCTGTTTGCCGGTTGCTGCCTGCTGCCGGCACTTGCCAGCGCCCTGCCCTCCGACAGCGAGCAGCCCATCCACATCCAGGCCGATACCGCCGACCTGGACGACAAAAAGGGCACTGCCATCTACCGTGGTGATGTCGTCATCACCCAGGGTACGCTAAAAATTACCGGCCACACCGTGACCCTGGTACAGGGCAAGACAGGCGATGTCGAATACTTCAAGTCCGTCGGTGGCCCGGCCTACTACGAGCAGGTGCCCAATCCTGGAGACGATCTGCTCAAGGCCTGGGGCAACACCATTGAATATTTCATGCCAAAAGACACCATTGTCATCACCGACCAGGCCAAGGTATCGCAAAGTGGCAATACGACCCGGGGTGAAAAGATCACCTACAACATCAAGCAGGAACAGGTCAATGTCGGCCGCGCCCAGCCCGGCAGCGTCAGCCAGCCGGAACCCAGGGTACACATGGTAATCCAGCCCAAGAAGAAAAGCGGAACAAACGAAGAATGAGCATCCTGAGCGCGGAAAACCTGGCCAAGTCCTATAAGGGCCGCCAGGTGGTCAAGGACGTCAGCCTGAGCATCGAAAGTGGCCAGGTGGTTGGCCTGCTCGGCCCCAACGGTGCCGGCAAGACCACCTGCTTCTACATGATCGTTGGCCTGGTCCATGCCGACCACGGCCGCATCAGCATCGACGGCGAAGACCTCAGTCATGTTGCCATGCACGGCCGCGCCACCGCCGGGCTTGGCTACCTGCCACAGGAAGCCTCGATTTTCCGCAAGCTCAGCGTGCAGGACAACATCATGGCGATCCTGCAGCTGCGCAAGGACCTGGACCGGAAACAGCGCAAGGAACAACTGGAAAGCCTGCTGCAGGAATTTCACATTACCCATATCCGCAACAGCGCCGGCATGAGCCTGTCCGGCGGCGAGCGCCGCCGGGTAGAAATCGCCCGCGCCCTGGCCACCAACCCCAAGTTCATCCTGCTCGACGAGCCTTTTGCCGGTGTCGACCCCATTTCCGTCGGCGACATCAAGCAGATCATCCAGCACCTGCGGGACAAGGGAATCGGCGTACTGATCACCGACCACAACGTACGCGAAACCCTCGACATCTGTGAAGTCGCCTACATCGTCAACGAAGGCACCATCATCGCCTCCGGCTCTCCGCAAGAAGTCATGGACAACCGCACCGTGCGCAAGGTCTACCTGGGACAGGATTTCCGCCTCTAGGTCCCGCCATTACAGGCCGGCCCCAGCCGGCTTGTCCCTGAAAAACCATCAGCCGCACTTGCGCCGGGCAAACAGATATTTGGAAGCGCTGAATGTTGGCGAGGCAGATAATTATTCAGTGTTTCCATTTGTCAAGACTGGTCAAAGCAGGTAATTTCAGGCATATATCTTGCTAGCGCCGTCCCGGCCAGCAGCACGTCCTTCTATACGGAGTTTGCCTGTTTCCATGAAAGCCTCGCTCGTTCTCAAAATGGGCCAGCAACTGACGATGACCCCGCAGTTGCAGCAAGCCATCCGTCTGTTGCAGATGTCCACCCTGGACTTGCAGGATGAAATACGCGAAGCACTGGAGTCCAACCCCATGCTGGAGCGCCAGGACGAATCCGATGGCGACGGCCATGCCAGCGAAGCGGATCCCCTGGCAGAAGCCCTGGATGGCCCGCAAGCCACTGACAAGCTGCCGGAAACTCATGAGCCGCCGGCTCCCGAGCACGGCGAAAGCAGCGAGAACATCAGCGATCTGGAACGGATTCCCGATGAGCTGCCCGTAGACACCTCCTGGGAAGACATCTATCAGACCAGCGCCAGCAACCTGCCGGTGGCCAGCGACGAGGACTGGGACTTCACCGCCACCACCGCCAGCGGCATGAGCCTGCAGGATCATTTGCTGTGGCAGTTGAACCTGTCCAGCCTGAGCGATCGTGAAGAGTATCTGGCAACCGCCCTGATCGACAGCATCAACAGCGACGGGTATCTGGAGAGCAGCCTGGAAGAGCTGCTTGCCGGACTGGACCCGGCACTGCAGGCCAGCCTGGCTGAACTGGAAGACATGCTTGAGCATGTGCAGCAGTTTGATCCGACCGGTATTGGTGCCCGCGACCTGCGCGAGTGCCTGCTGTTGCAGCTGGCCCAGCTCGATCCGCAAACACCAAAACTGGCCGAGGCACGCCAGCTGTGCGACCGCCATCTGGAGCTGCTGGGCGGCCGCGAATACAACAGACTGATGCGGCAAATGCGCCTCGATGAGGACGGATTGCGCGAAGTGGTACAACTGATCCAGAGCCTGGATCCCCGCCCGGGCTCACATATCGAAGAAAGCGCGCCCGAGTACATTGTGCCCGACGTCATCGTACGCAAGGACAAGAACCGCTGGCTCGTCGAGCTGAACCCCGAAGTGGCACCACGCCTGCGCGTCAACTCGCTGTATGCCAGCTATGTGCGCCGCGCCGACAACAGTGAAGACAACACCTTCATGCGCAACCAGCTACAGGAAGCCCGCTGGTTCATCCGCAGCCTGCACAGCCGCAACGAAACCCTGCTCAAGGTCTCCAGCGAGATTCTCGCCCGGCAACAGGCCTTCTTCGAACACGGACCGGTGGCCATGAAGCCCATGGTGCTGGCCGATATCGCCGAAGCCATCGAAATGCACGAATCGACCATCTCCCGCGCCACCACGCAAAAGTACATGCACACCCCGCGCGGCATCTTCGAGCTGAAATACTTTTTTTCCAGCCACGTCGGCACCGACCAGGGCGGCGAGTGCTCGTCCACTGCCATCCGCGCCATGATCGAGGAGCTGGTGGCGGCAGAAAACCCGAAAAAACCGCTCAGCGACAGCAAGATCGCCAGCCTGCTCGCGGAGCAGGGCATCCAGGTGGCGCGGCGCACTATTGCCAAATACCGGGAAGCCTTGGGGATTCCTTCGTCCACCGACCGCAAACAGCTGTTCTGACACCCGGTTGTGTGAGCCGGTACGCAAGATAAATCCCCACAAGCAGCCCAAATTTGAAATCATTTGCAGTACACTAAACCCAGAGTTACCCATCACCAAGGAGAGCACTATGCAAATCACCATTACCGGTCATCAGCTGGAAGTTACCGACGCCCTGCGCGACTACGTCAACAACAAGTTCAGCCGTCTGGAGCGTCACTTTGACAAGATCACCAGCATCCGCGTAACCATGGGTGTGGAAAAAATCAACCAGATTGTGGATGCCACCATCCTGATTGCCGGTGGCGATGTTGTTGCCCAGGCCGAGCATGAAGACATGTACGCCGCTATTGACCTGTTGGTGGACAAGCTCGACCGTCAACTGCTCAAGCACAAGGAAAAACAGCTGGGCCGCCAGAAAGGTGCCGTTGAGCGCTAATCGATGATACAGCTCGAAAACATTCTGACCCCGGCACGCTCCCGCGTGAACGTGCCGGGCGGCAGCAAAAAACGGGTCCTCGAATTCATTGCCGCACTGTTTGCCGAAGACCAGCCAGGCATCAACCCTGATCTCTTGTTCGATAGCCTGATTGCCCGTGAAAAGCTCGGCTCTACAGGTTTTGGCAACGGCATCGCCATTCCCCACTGCCGCCTGACCGGCTGTACCCTGCCCATGGGTGCCGTTTTACACCTAGACAGCCCGGTAGACTTCGATGCCATTGATGGCGCTCCGGTCGATCTGTTGTTTGTCCTGCTGGTGCCGGAAACCGCCACCGAAGAACATCTCGCCCTGCTACGCCAGATTGCCAGCCTGTTCGGCAATGAACAGCTGCGCGAAAAACTGCGACACGCCCCCGACAGCCGGGCCCTGTATCAGGCCGTACTGGCTGCCACCACAGCCACAGGGAAGCCCTGATCATGCGCCTGGTCATTGTCAGCGGCCGCTCCGGCTCCGGCAAAAGTACCGCCCTGGCGGTACTGGAAGACAACAACTTCTACTGCATCGACAATCTGCCCGCTTCACTGCTGCCAGAGCTGGTCGACCGCACCCTGCTATCCGCCGAGCTGGCCCCGGCCCGTCTGGCCGTGTCCATTGATGCGCGCAACCAGCCACAACAGCTGGAGCAGGTCCCCGCGTTGCTGGCCCGCCTGCAGGAAAAACACATCCAGTTCGAAGTCCTGTTCCTGGATGCTGATGATGAAAGCCTGCTCAAGCGGTTTTCTGAAACCCGGCGTCGCCACCCGCTGACCAACAGCGAACGCTCACTGCCCGAAGCCCTGGCCTATGAGCGCAAACTGCTACACCACCTGAGCCGCGCAGCCGACATCAAGATCGATACATCCCGGCTCAACCTTTACCAGTTAAGCGACCTGCTCAAGCAACGCCTGCTGGACAAACCCACTTCCGGCACCGCCTTCCTGCTCAAATCGTTCGGGTTCAAGCGTGGCCTGCCTACCGATGCTGATTTTGTGCTGGACGTGCGTCACCTGCCAAACCCTTACTGGCAGCCTGAGCTGCGGCCGTACAGCGGCTTGCAGCAACCCGTTATTGATTACCTGGACCAGCAGGAAGAAGCGCAGGAAATGTTTGATGACATCCTGCACTACCTGCAAAAGTGGCTGCCCCGGGTGGGTGCCAGCAACCGCGCCTATGTCACCATCGCCATTGGCTGCACCGGCGGACAACACCGCTCGGTATATATGGTTGAGCGTCTGGCGGCAGCACTGCGCAAAACCGTGACCAACATCCAGGTGCGCCACCGCGATGTCAGGTCCGCCACAAAAAATCATGACTCGCCATAGCTGCACCCTGCTGATCAGCAACAAACGTGGCTTGCACGCTCGTGCCTCAGCCAGTCTGGCCAGCCTGGCCGCCCGCTTTCCCTGTGAAATTCGTCTGGGCCATGCCGAAGAACAGCTGTGTAATGCAAAAAACATCCTGGAAGTCATGATGCTTGCCGCCGGCCCCGGTACCGAACTGCATCTGCACGCCGAAGGTGAACAGGCAGCGGAAGCAGTCCATGCCCTGCAACAGCTGGTCAACGACCGGTTTCACGAAGACCAGGAATTTCCTGCAAAACCCTGATGCACTGCGGCCCTTCCTGCTGCGGGTCATTGACCAGGGTGGATACCCGGCGCTCCTGCAGCTGTAGCGCCGGCAGCTCGAGCAATGACAGCACCTGTTCGCGCGGTGTTGCCGGATCCAGCCAGGCCGGCAGGTTTTCCGCAGCAATCAGCACCGGTCGGCGCAAGTAGGCGGCCGCGCGGGTCAGCATCGCCACACTCAGGTACTCCCTGCCGGCAACCGGATAAGCCTCCCACAGTGCTGCCAGATAAAACAGCCCTTCCGGACGGCTCAGCCAGTACGGCTGCTTGCGGGTGCCCGGCTTGCCGCGCCACTCGAAAAAGCCGTTGGCCGGAAGCACCGCCCGTTGACACTCCAGTGCTTTGGCAAAAAAATCCTGCCGGGCAACAGTTTCACTGCGGGCATGATCAACCACATGACTCAGGTCCTGCGACCAGCGCGGCGTAAACCCCCACAGTGCCTGCTCCCAGCATGTGCTGCCGGCAGCATCCAGCCGCAGTAACCATACTGGCTGGCGCGGCGCAATATTCCAGCGCGGCACAAACTTCGCTGCCAACCAGGGCAGTCCGGCCTGCAAGGCTTCGGGCACGTGATAAAAACTGTAACGTCCGCTCACCGGATCCTCCTTTTTTGCATGTTGCACCAACGGGTTCCAGCCATGCCTTACCAGCTCTGCCCCGACAGCAACAATCGGCGTATAATACGCGATTTGATCTTGCAGGCTGTGCTACACAGCCATGAAACAGAGAGACTCATGGGCCCATTTGACAACATTCGTCCCTATCACGATCACGAAGTTGCAGACGTACTGCAGCGCCTGAGCGCCGATCCGGACTTTCTCAATGTCATTCTGCGTTACCGTTATCCGGCGCTTTCGGGCAGCCTGGGCTGGCTGTTGCGCCCACTGGTAGCCTGGCGCCTGCGCAAGGAAGCCGCCGGCATCCGCAACATTGCCGACCTACAAGCGCGGGTGGCGCCCTATGTCGAACACTCGGTGAAAAAGGCCACCGACGGCATCAGTTTCTCCGGTATCGAAAACCTGGATACCAATGCAGCCCATTTATACCTGGCCAACCACCGCGACATCGTCATGGACCCGGCCTATGTCAACTATGCGCTGTATCAGGCCGGCATCGCCACGCCGCGTTTGGCCATTGGCGACAATTTGCTGCAAAAACCCTTTGTCAGCGACCTGATGCGCCTGAACAAGAGCTTTATCGTACCGCGTTCGGTCACTGGCCGGCGGGAGAAAATCGAGGCGTTCCAGCAGCTGTCCAGCTATATCAACCACTCGCTGCTGGAAGAGCACTGCTCCATCTGGATTGCCCAGGCCGAAGGGCGCGCCAAGGACGGAAACGACCGCACCGACAGCGCCATCCTGAAAATGCTGCACATGTCGCAGCGCGAGCTGGAGTTTGTGCCCGCCATTGCCCGCCTTAACCTTACGCCGGTCGCGATCAGCTACGAATACGACCCCTGTGACCTGGACAAGGCCCGCGAGCTGTATGTTCGCGCCACCACCGGCAGCTACGAAAAACAGCCCGGCGAGGACGATGCCAGCATTGCCAGGGGCATTACCGGTTACAAAGGCCGGGTGCATGTCCACTTTGCCGCGCCGATCACGACAGGCTTTGCCGATGCCCGCGAGCTGGCCAGCCAGGTTGACCAGATCATCTGGCAGGATTACCGGCTGTTCCCGGTCAACTACCTGGCCTGGCAGGAATGGAACGAACGGGACGTGAGTCTGGTCGTACCTGCCATCGAGCAGATGTTCAGCGCCGGCGAAATCAGCAACGCCCGCACGACCTGGCAGCAACGGCTGGAACAATGCCCGCCGGAACACCGCCCCTATCTGGTCATGCAGTACGCCAACCCGCTGCAAAACCAGTACCGCAGCCTGGCTGCCCACTAAGCTTTCCACAGGTTTTACCCATGTCCTGGTTACAAGTCCGTCTTGCCGTTACCCCAGAAAACGCCGCCAATCATGAAGACCGCCTGCTGGCCATGGGGGCCGTTTCGGTAACCTTCATGGATGCCGAAGACCAGCCCATCTACGAGCCGGATCTTGGTACCACGCCGCTGTGGAGCAGAACCCATTTGCTTGGCCTGTTCGAAGACAGCATGGGGGCCGCAACGCTGGAGCAGGAACTACAGCACGCATTTGCCGCGGCGCTGCCCGAGTTTGCCATTGAAGAACTGCCAGACCAGGACTGGGAGCGCAGCTGGATGGATGACTTCCAGCCCATGCGCTTTGGCCAGCGTCTGTGGGTGGTGCCCAGCTGGCACAGTGCGCCGGATCCCGAAGCCGTCAACATGCTGCTGGATCCCGGCCTGGCCTTTGGCACCGGTACCCATCCGACCACCGCGCTGTGCCTGGAGTGGCTGGACGGGCAGCAGCTGCAAGGCTGCAAGGTGCTCGACTTTGGCTGCGGCTCAGGCATTCTGGCCATTGCCGCACTGTTGCTCGGGGCAGAACATGCCACCTGCACCGACATCGACCCACAGGCGCTGGAAGCCACCGCCGACAATGCCGGGCGCAACGCCATCATGCCCTCGCGCTACAGCCTGCACCTGCCATCCGAAATGCCGCAGCAGCAATACGACAGGGTGTTGGCGAATATTCTTGCCGGTCCACTGGTGGAGCTGGCACCACAGCTGGCCGGCTTCTGTCGCCCGGGTGGTCGTCTGGTTCTGTCCGGTATCCTGGCCGAGCAGGCGGAAGACGTCCGCCAGGCCTATGCCGGCAACTTTACCCTGGACCCGACCAGTGAGCTGGACGGCTGGGTCCGCATCAGCGGCACACGCCACTAGGCAGCCATGAGCAAGACCTTTCTCACCCAGTGCCCACACTGCAACACCCGCTTCCGGGTCAGTAGCGAACAGCTGTTTGCCGCCCAGGGCGCGGTACGCTGCGGCTCCTGCATGCAGGTGTTCAACGCCCGCCTGTTTCTGGAGCAGGACCTGACAACCCTGCCGCCACCCACATCGCCCCAGAGCAGCCTGGACAGCCTGAAAATCCATGACGACATGGATATCGACCTGGACAGCCCGGATTTCGAGCAGGAGCTGGCGCGCCTGGCCCGGCAGGAAGCGCAGGAGAGTCCTGCCGACGAACCTCTGTACGCTGATGATTATGACGATGACGCAGCGACAACTGACCTGCTGCCGGTACGCTACACCGGTGATGTGCAGCAGTTTCAGGAGTTTGATGACAGCTTCGATGAGCCGCCGGTGTACCCGGACGAGCCCGATACCCTGTCGGCCGATGATCCGGACCACCGGCAATTCCGGGCTGAGCATTCCGGCCAGCGCCGCGAGCCGGCCATCAGCGCCGATGACTTCGACGCCATTGATGAAGGTCCGTTATTGCTGGAGTGGCAGCCTGGCCGGCGTCGTCGCACCATCTGGCCATGGGCCCTGCTCTGCCTGTTGGCAGTGGCCGGGCTGGCAGTGCAATACAGCTACTACAATCTTGACCAGCTGGCCCGCCAGCCGGTCACACGCCCCTGGCTGGAAGCCGTCTGCGGCTTGCTGCGCTGCGATCTGCCCGAGCGGGTGGATGTCGGCCTGATTACCAGCAGCAACCTGGTGGTGCGGCCGCATGGCAACTTTGCCAACGCCCTGAGCGTGGACGCCATCATCTATAACCGCGCCAGCTTTTCCCAGCCATTCCCGCTGCTGCAGCTCAACTTCATGGACGACAGCCAGAAGGTGCTGGCCACCCGCAACTTCAGCCCACAGGAATACCTGGGTGGCGAGCTGGCCGGCCGTACCAGCATGCCGGCACAAACTCCAATCCGGATCGCACTGGACGTGCTGGTACCGGACGCCCGGGCGACGCGCTACAACTTGCAGTTCCTGTCACCCGAATAAGCCGCAGCCCGCCATTTTCAGCGCAGCGGCCACAGCTGCATGCCAACACCCTGCTACTTCACCAGCAAAACGTCGCAAGGCGGATTTTCCAGGAAGTGCTGGGCCAAACTGCCGAGCAGGGCATCAGCCAGCACACCGCGGCCGTGTTTGCCCAGCGCCAGCAGCTGTGGTTTGCGCCCGGTGATCACCGCAGCCAGACTGTCATGCAGCTCACCGTGCAACAGCTGCTGGCTGATGACAGCGCCCTGCGCCGGCATTTTTGCCTGTTCATCGGCTATCAGCTGGGCAAACAGTTCTGCCTGCCATTCATGTTCGTCGGTGCTACAGCCATGAATCTGCGCCTGCTCCAGCACATGCACGGCATGAATGCCGGCATCGGCTGCCAATAACGCCCGTGTTTTATGCAGGGCGTTGCAGGCGCACAGCGAGAAATCCATCGGAATCAGTGCACAGCGATACGGCTGTAACGCTTCGTCCACGACCAGCAGAACCGCTGCGGTGCTGCGTTGCAGCACCCGTTCCAGCGTGGTACCGGCAAAATACAGCGGCGACTCCTGATGGTGGTCGCCCATCACCAGCAAGTCCACACTGCGGGCCTTTTGCTGGGCCACCAGGGTCTGCACCGGCCGTCCCTTGACAATCACCAGCTCCGCCGGCACCTGCAGGCTGTCCAGCTGTTCACGGATCAGCTGCCCGGCTGCCTCGCGGTTATGCTCCAGCACCTGCTGCGGCAGATGGTCTTCCTGCACGTGCAGCACCGTCAGCTGCGCCCCGTGCTGAACAGCCAGCAACGCGGCCCTTTGCAATGCCAGCCACGCATGACCACTGAGGTCATGCGCCACCATGATGTGTTTCATGTTATTTGGCTGCTTCCAGCGCCTGGCTCAGATCCGCCAGAATGTCATCGATATGTTCTATGCCGATGGACAGGCGCACCAGGTCCGGGGTTACACCCGCTTTGGCACCTTCCTCGGGCGACAGCTGGCGGTGGGTGGTGCTGGCCGGGTGACAGGCCAGGGTTTTGGCGTCGCCAATATTCACCAGACGGTAGATCATCTGCAGTGCGTCAATGAATCGGGCACCGGCCGCCTGTCCGCCCTTGATGCCGAAGCACAAAATCGCCGACGGCTTGCCGTTATAGTACTTTTTCGCCAGTTCGTGCTCGGGATGGTCCGGCAGGCCGGCGTAGTTGACCCACTCCACCTGCGGATGCGCCTTGAGGAACTCGGCCACTTTCTGCGCATTCTCGCAGTGACGCTCCATACGCAGTGACAGGGTTTCCATGCCCTGCATGATCAGGAAGGCGTTGAAGGGCGACAGCGCCGCACCCATGTTGCGCAGCGGTACCACACGGCAGCGGCCAATAAAGGCGGCCGGGCCAAAGGCTTCGGTGTACACCACGCCGTGATAGGACACATCGGGCGTATTGAGCAGCGGGAAGCGTTCCTTGTTCTCGGCCCACGGGAATTTGCCGGAATCAACAATACAGCCGGCGATGGTGGTGCCATGGCCGCCAATGTACTTGGTCAGGGCATGCACCACGATATCGGCGCCGTATTCGATCGGGCGGCACAAGGCGGGCGAAGGCACAGTGTTATCAACAATCAGCGGCACACCATGGCGGTGCGCCGCTGCGGCCAGCGCCTCAATATCCACCAGGCTGCCGGACGGGTTGCCGATGCTCTCACAGAAAACCGCCTTGGTCTTGTCGTCGATCAGGGCCTCCAGTGCGGCAATGTCGTCATGCTCGGCAAAGCGCACCTCGATGCCCTGGCGCGGCAAGGTATGGGCAAACAGGTTGTAGGTGCCGCCATACAGCTTGGAAACGGAAACAATGTTGTCACCCACTTCGGCCAGCGCCTGGATGCTCATGGTGATGGCCGCCATGCCGGACGCCACCGCCAGCGCCGCCACACCGCCTTCCAGCGCGGCCATGCGCTGCTCCAGCACATCAGTGGTCGGGTTCATGATGCGGGTATAGATGTTGCCAGGCACCTTCAGGTCAAACAGGTCGGCACCGTGCTGGGTGTCATCGAAGGTGTAGGACGTAGTCTGGTAAATCGGTACCGCAGCGGAACGGGTGGCGGGATCGGACTTGTAGCCAGCGTGGATGGCAAGGGTTTCCAGCTTCATGACAAACCTCTAGATGGCAATATAAAACGTGCCGCCAAGCATGCCGCCGCATGGCCACGCGGTCAAGCACAGGCAGCGCCGGGCTCGCAATCGGACGGCTGTGGCCTTACAATGCCCGACTATTCACGAAGTCTGAGCAGTCAAGGGTTATATATGCAAGATCAGGGTTTGTTGCTGGTGAACCTGGGTTCGCCCCGCTCCACCTCAGTCAGTGACGTTCGCAAGTATCTCAACCAGTTTCTGATGGACCCCCATGTTGTGGACTTGCCCTGGCCCATGCGCCGGCTGCTGGTCAGCCTGATCCTGCTCAAGCGTCCGGCCGAGTCTGCCGAAGCCTACAAGCTGATCTGGTGGCCGGATGGCTCCCCACTGGTGGTGATCAGCCAGCAACTGCGCGATGCAGTACGCAAGCTCTGGCCCCACGGCCCGGTCGAGCTGGGCATGCGTTATGCCGAGCCCTCCATGGAGTCGGCCCTGCTCAGCCTGGTCGAACAGGGTGCCAAAACCGTCCTGCTGGCTCCGCTGTACCCGCAGTTTGCCGACAGCACCACCACCACCGCCATCCAGGAAGCCTATCGGCTGGTCAGCAAACATAATCTGGCAGTCAAGCTGCACACCCTGCCGGCTTTCTATGATGACAATGCCTACATCAACGCCCTGGTTGCCAGTGCCCGCCCCACGCTGGAGCAAGACTTCGACCATTTGCTGCTCAGCTTTCACGGCCTGCCGGAGCGCCATCTGACCAAACTCGACCCGAGCAAAGGCCACTGCCTGCAATCACCTGACTGCTGCCAGACAGCACCGGACGACGTCCTGGCAACCTGTTATCGCGCCCAGTGCATGCGCACTGCCGGGCTGTTTGCTGCGGCAGCCGGTCTGCAGCCGGAGCAGTGGTCGGTTTCCTTCCAGTCGCGCCTGGGCCGGGCCAAGTGGATCGAGCCCTATACCGAAGAGCGCCTGGACGAACTGGCCAGCCAGGGAGTTAAAAAGCTGTTGGTCATGTCGCCGGCTTTTGTTGCCGACTGCATCGAAACCCTTGAAGAGCTGGCCATTCGCGGCCGCGAACAGTTCATTGCCGCCGGCGGTGAGGAGCTGCAGCTGATCCCGTGCCTGAACAACCATCCCGACTGGGCCAGTGCGCTGGTCCGACTGTGCGAGTCCTTGCGCCATGCCTGACGCAGCAGCATAAACACAGGTCTGGCCGCACGGCCAGGGCCTGTGTTTATGCAGTATCCCTTGCGACAAATCCGCGCCCGGGCCACCGGGTGACTGGAAAACTGCTTTTTCCGGCCCCATTACGCCCTTTCTACTCTTGCGCTTTCTTGCGGCAAGGTTATCCTAGACGCATTATTTTCCAGCGAGGCTTTTTCCACTCTTGGACAGCACGACATCGATTCACCGTTTTACCCTGGATGGCTTTGAAGCGGCCCGCTTTGCCAACATGTGTGGCCAGTATGACGAGCACTTGCGCCTGATCGAACGCCAGCTGCAGGTCACCATCCGCAACCGCGGTGAACAATTTGAACTGCTGGGTGAGGAAGAAGCCACCCGCAAGGCGGAAGCCTTTCTGCGCAACCTTTACCGCGAAGCCAAGCTGCGTGATCTCGGACCGGACGACGTACACCTGCTACTGCAGGAGTCCGGCATGCGCCAGCCGGCCATGCCGGACGAGCAACACACCGGCAACGGCGTAATCTTGCGCACCCGCAAAAAAACCATTCGTCCGCGCGGCGGCAACCAGCAAGGTTATGTCCGCTCCATCCAGCAACACGACATCAACTTCGGCGTGGGCCCGGCCGGTACCGGCAAGACTTACCTGGCCGTCGCCTGTGCCGTGGACGCCCTCGAGCGCGGCGATATCGAACGCATCCTGCTGGTACGCCCGGCGGTGGAGGCCGGCGAAAAGCTGGGGTTCCTGCCTGGCGACCTGAGCCAGAAGATCGACCCTTACCTGCGCCCGCTGTACGACGCCCTGTACGAAATGCTGGGCACCGATTATGTCAACCGCCTGATTGAGCGCCAGATCATCGAAGTGGCCCCGCTGGCCTACATGCGCGGACGCACACTGAACAACAGCTTCATCATCCTCGACGAAAGCCAGAACACCACCCGCGCCCAGATGAAAATGTTCCTTACGCGCATCGGTTTTGGCTCCACCGCGGTCATCACCGGCGACATCACCCAGATCGACCTGCCCCGCGGCAGCCAGTCCGGCCTCAAACATGTGTTGCATGTGCTGCGGGACGTTGAGGGGCTGGGTTTCACCTTCTTTGACTCGTCCGATGTGGTACGCCATCCGCTGGTACAGCTGATTGTCGAAGCCTACGACGCCTATGACGAGCAACACAAACAGACAGACGGCAATGATGAACCTGGAGCTTGACCTGCAACTGGCCAGCACGGCCAGCAACCTGCCCGCGCTGGCCGACTTCGAGCTCTGGTGCCAGACCGCTCTGGCCGAAACGCGCACGGCCGCCGAGCTGACCATCCGCGTGGTTGACGAAGACGAAGGCCGCGAGCTGAACCACAACTGGCGCGGCAGGGATTACGCCACCAACGTGCTGTCCTTTGTTGCCGACATCCCCCCCGGCATTCTGGACATTCCGTTGCTGGGTGACCTGGTAATCTGTGCCCCGGTGGTGGCCCGCGAGGCTGCGCAGCAGGGCAAGAGCCCGCACGCGCACTGGGCGCACCTGGTGATTCATGGCTGCCTACACCTGCTGGGTCATGACCATATCGAGGATGACGAGGCCGAAATCATGGAAGCACTGGAGCGCCGCCTGCTGGCCAGCCTGGGCTATCCCGACCCCTATGCCGAACACGAACGGACGGAACTGCACACACCATGAGCGAAGACAATTCGAGTAGCGGGCACAGGTCCTGGCTGGACAAGCTCGCACAGGCATTCAATCAGGAACCGAAAACCCGCCAGGAACTGTTTGCCCTGCTGCGTGAAGCCAACCGCAACAACCTGCTCGACGACGATGCGCTGGGCATTGTTGAAGGGGCCATGGAAATCGACGAGCTGAAAGTGCGCGACATCATGATTCCGCGCTCGCAGATGATCTGCATCCAGATTGACCAGACCCCGGAAGAATTTCTGCCTGCCGTGATCGACGCCGCGCACTCGCGCTATCCGGTGATTGGCGAAAATACCGATGAAGTGCTCGGTATCCTGCTGGCCAAGGACCTGTTGCCGCTGATCCTTGAGCGCCCGGACAACTTCAGCCTGCGCCAGCTGCTGCGTCCTTGCACCTTCGTGCCCGAGTCCAAGCGGCTGAATGTGCTGCTCAAAGAGTTCCGTGCCAACCACAACCACATGGCCATCGTTATCGACGAATATGGCGGCGTGGACGGACTGGTGACCATCGAGGACGTGCTGGAGCAGATTGTCGGCGACATCGAAGACGAGCACGACATCGATGACGACAACTTCATCCGTCAGTTGCCCACGGGTGATTTTGTTGTCAAGGCGCTGACTCCGGTGGAAGACTTCAACGAGTTTTTCCGCAGCGGTTTTTCCGAAGATGATTATGACACCATTGGCGGGGTTGTGATGAGCGCCTTCGGCCATCTGCCCAAGCGCAACGAAACCATCGAGCTGGAACAATGGCGCTTCCGGGTGGTCAATTCCGACAGCCGCCGCCTGCACCTGCTCAGAGTCAGCAAGGCTGGCTAGCTACACCCGTTGCCGCGCCCCGAACATACCTGCAGCAACCCGGTGCCGAAGCCTGCAAAGCGGACACCGGGCCATAGCCTGTCAGCAGGACAGGGCGCAACGGCCGCCGCCATCTGTCCACGTCTCACTACCGGCAAAGGACTTCAACTCTTGCACGCCATTCTTCACAACCGCTGGACACACTCTCTGCTGGCCGTGCTCGCTGGCGGCTTGCTGACCCTGTCGCTGGCGCCGTTTGATCTCTGGCCGCTGGCTCCGCTGTCCTGTGCCCTGTTTTATTTGCTGCTGCAAGAGGCCACTACCCGCCAGGCCATGCTGAGCGGCTGGCTGTACGGCTTCGGCCTGTTCCTGTCCGGTGCCAGCTGGGTCTACGTCAGCATCCATGACTATGGCTCGGCGCCGCCTGTACTGGCCGGCTTTCTGACTCTGCTGTTTGTCGCCACCCTGGCATTGTTCTACACCCTGCACGCGTGGCTCTGGGTCCGCTACCTGCGCAATTCGCAACACCGGCTGTCTGCTGCCGCCGCCTTCGGTGCCCTGTGGGTGGTGCTGGAAGCCTTTCGTGGCTGGTTCCTGACCGGTTTTCCCTGGCTCTATGCCGGGTACAGCCAGCTGGAAGGGCCGTTGGCCGGGCTGGCACCGCTGGGCGGTGTCTGGCTGATCAGTCTGATACTGGCCATGAGCGGTGCGCTGGTGGTGCAGCTGTTCTGCAACCGGCTGCAACGCCGGCAAACCATTGTCCGTGCCCTGCTGCTACCGGCGCTCTGGCTGGCCTGTATGCCGCTGCACCAGCATGAATGGACCCGCCCGTCCGGCACGCCGCTGTCCGTGGCAGTGTTCCAGGGCAATGTAGAACAAAACCTGAAATGGGATCCGGACCAGCTCGGCGCCCAGCTGGACCTGTACCGGGAAATGACCCTGACCAGCGCCAGCGCCGATATCCTGCTCTGGCCGGAAACCGCCGTCCCGCTGTTCCAGGACAGCGCCCGCGCCTGGCTGGAGTTCATGCACGAACGCGCCCTGGAGCGCGGCAGCGCCCTGATTACCGGCATTCCGGTGCGCCATATCGAGCCCGGCGGCCGCCGCCACTTCTACAACGGCATCACCGTTCTGGGTGAAGGTTCAGGCGATTACCTGAAACAAAAACTGGTGCCCTTCGGCGAATACGTGCCACTGCAGGACTGGTTGCGCGGCCTGATCGAGTTCTTTGACCTGCCCATGTCCGACTTCGCCCGCGGACCGGCCAACCAGCCACCCCTGCAGGCCCGCGGACACAGCATTGCACCCTACATCTGCTACGAAGTGGTCTACCCGGAGTTTGCCACCCGGCTGGCGGCACAGAGCGACATCCTGCTGACCATCAGCAACGACACCTGGTTCGGCCGTTCCATCGGACCGCTGCAACACCTGCAAATGGCACAAATGCGCGCACTGGAGGCTGGCCGCTGGATGATCCGCGGCACCAACAACGGCGTCAGTGTGCTGATTGACCCCTTTGGCCAGATCACCGCCGGGATCCCGCAATTCAAGCAGGCCGTCCTGCATGGCCAAGTGGTACCCATGCAGGGGCTGACGCCCTATCTCAGGTTTGGCTCATGGCCACTGGGCGTTCTGGTTAGCCTGTTGTTGGCCGCGGGAGTCTGGCACCGCAAACAAAACCTGGAACCCGCCCAAGACCCGTAGTGCGCACAGCGGTTGACCCCATGCGGCGACAGCAGAGCCGTCGCCGCACAAAACAGCCATCCAAAAACCTCAGGCCGTTCCGCCCACGGTAATGGCATCAATTTTCAGGGTGGGCTGCCCCACCCCGACGGGCACCGTCTGCCCGGCCTTGCCGCACATGCCGACACCGCTGTCCAGCGCCAGGTCATTGCCCACCATGGACACCCTGCGCATGCAGTCGGGCCCGTTGCCAATCAGCGTTGCCCCCTTCACCGGTGCGGTAATCCTGCCGTCCTCGATCAGATAGGCCTCGCTGGTGGAAAAGACAAACTTGCCGCTGGTGATGTCCACCTGTCCGCCACCCAGACTGGCGCAGTACAGCCCTTTTTTCACCGAGCGGATGATCTCTTCCGGATCCGACTCGCCAGCCAGCATGTAGGTATTGGTCATGCGCGGCATTGGCAGGTGTGCATAGGATTCACGCCGGCCGTTGCCGGTACTGGCCACACCGCTGAGGCGGGCATTCAGTTTGTCCTGCATGTAACCGCGCAGAATGCCGTTCTCGATCAGCACCGTGTTTTGTGCCGCCACGCCCTCATCGTCCACCGACAGCGAGCCGCGCCGGCCGGCAATGGTGGCATCGTCGACAATGGTGCACAGGGGCGAGGCCACCTGCTGGCCGACCAGACCGCTGTAATTGGAACTGCCCTTGCGGTTGAAGTCGCCCTCAAGGCCATGCCCAACCGCTTCATGCAGCAACACGCCGCTCCAGCCCGGCGCCATGACCACCGGCATGCTGCCAGCCGGCGCATCCACAGCTTCAAGATTGACCAATGCCTGGCGTACCGCTTCACGGGCATAATCGTAAACCCGGTCGTTTTCCAGGAAATACCTGTAATCGGTACGGCCGCCGCCACCATGACTGCCCCGCTCACGGCGACCGTTGTGCTCGACAATCACGCTGACATTGCAGCGCACCATGGGCCGCACATCGGTGGCCAGGGTGCCGCCCAGATCAGCCACCAGCACATGCTCCCATGCGCCCAGCAAGCTCAGACTGACCTGGCTGACCCGGGCATCCAGACTGCGGGTAAAAGCATCCACCTGCTGCAGCAGGCTGACTTTTTCTTCTGCGCTCAACACATGCAGTGGCGTATCCGCGGTGTAGAGCGCCAGCGGCGACTGCTGCAGCAACGGCTGCGCCTGTATCCGTGCACCGCTGCGCACAATGCTGCGCGATGCCTGCGCCGCCTGCTGTAACGCGGACAGGTCAATGCTGTTGCTATAGGAAAAACCGGTTTTCTCGCCCGCCATGGCGCGCACGCCAACGCCCTGGTCAAGGTTAAAGCTGCCCTGCTTGACGATGCCTTCTTCCAGCGCCCAGGACTCGGTAATGCGGCGCTGAAAATACAGATCACCGGCATCAATACCCGGGCCGGCCACCTGCGCCAGCACCGCATCCAGATCGGACGGCTGCAAGCCATTGGCAGCCAGCAAGACCTGTTCGGCGCTTTGCCTGTGCTCTGTCATATAAAAACTCCTGCAGTAAAGCGCCCGGCGTAATCAATGGATAGCCGCGGCAAACAAAATACATATTTCGCCCGCTCAGGCTTTCGGCGGCACGGGTATGGGGAAACTCATGATGTTGCTGCCGGTCGCCTCGCTGATACTGGCCACGCCCAGGCGCTCCACCTCGTCAATGCGCACGATGGCATGCATTGGAACATAGCTGCGGATCACACCCTCAAACTGTGCCTTGAGCTTCTCTTCGCTGGGATCAATCACCATCTGGGTACGCTCGCCAAACACGAACTCTTCCACCTCGAGAAAACCCCACAGGTCACTCTGGTAGATGGCCTTGGCATAAATTTCAAACACCTGGCCCTGATTATGGAAAATCACCCGGAAAATCTGTGCATCTTCTTTGCTCATGGAGCCTGCCGTCACAAAACAAAACCGGCCTGCATTCTAGCCTGAAAGCTGCCACCCTGCACGCTCGCCACCTCGGCCAGCCGGCACAGGACAACAGCAACCGGCACGAGACTGAAAATGCAAAAAACACTTGCCTTTATAAATGCGAACAATTATCATCTGCACCACTGGCTAGTCACCAGCGAGCAGTCCGCAACCAAATTTGGTTACGGCATCTCCTCATCAGGCTTAACACGGTATTCGACCCGCCCCTGTGGCGGGTCTTTTTTTGCCTGCAATCCAGCGCATCATCCACACACAAAAAGCCCGGATACGGCGAACCGTACCCGGGCTTTGTCATCTTGCAGACCGGCCAAATCCGGTCTGCAAAAGGGATCAGCGCACGCCAGATTGACGCAGGGCTGCAGGTGTAAACTCGCCGGATGTAGCCACCGCATTAAACTCGTACGAGTGCTTTTCCTCGTTCTTCATGCCCATGGCCAGGTAACGGCCGGACTGGATGTCGTACAGGGTTTCGAAGGCATACCAGGGCACCTGCTGGGCAAAGTATTGCTTGGCATGGGCTTCAGCAACCCGCCACAGGTTGCCCCGGCCATCGTAATGGTCAATGACCGCAGCTTGCCAGGTGTCTTCGTCGATGTAGAAATCACGCTTGGCATAGATATGACGCTCGCCATCCTTCAGGGTGGCCGTCACATGCCAGACACGGTGCAGCTCATAGCGCGGCAGATCCTGATTGATATGACCGGCCTTGAGGATGTCGCTATATTTCAGGTCCGCAGAGTCAAGGCGGTAGTTGTTGTAGGAAATGTACATTTCCTTCTTGCCATGCAGCTCCCAGTTGTAGCGGTCCGGTGCACCGTTGTACATGTCCAGGTTGTCGGAGGTGCGCAAACCGTCAGCAGCGGTACCCGGCCCGTCATAGGAAACCTGCGGGGCACGGCGCACACGACGCTGGCCGGCGTTGTACAGCCAGGCCTGGCGTGGTTCGGCTACCTGGTTGACGGTTTCGTGTACCAGCAACACGTTACCGGCCAGACGTGCCGGTGCGGTTACGCTTTGCTTGAAGTAGAACAGGATGTTGGAGGGCTTGTTCGGATCGTAATCTTTCAGCTTGTTCGGGAAAACGAACTGCTCGTCAAAGTACACCAGCGAGTAGGAACCGTTGGTCTGCGGAGTTGCCTGGGTGACCTTGCGCTTGACGCTGCCGCCACGGTAGCGGGTGATGTGGTTCCAGATGACTTCCAGGCCGCTTTGCGGAATCGGAAATGCGTTGGCAACCTTGAAGTTTTCCAGGCCGTTGCCGCCCTGTACCAGATTGACCTGGGTCGCATTGTCCCTGGTGGCTGCCGCCACGTCAGCCGGTACGCTGGCAGAGCGGTGGGTCGGATACACGTTCATCTTGTAAGTATCCGGGTAACGCTTGAACATTGCCTGCTGGCCCGGGGTCAGCTTGTCCTTGTACTGGTCCACGTTTTGCGCAGTTATGGTAAACAGCGGCTGTTCACCGGCAAAGGGGTCGGCAGAAAAGCCGCGGGCATCCACCGCTGCGGCATTGGCTGCCAGACCGCCGGTCCACTCAGGAATGCTGCCATCGGCATTACCGGCTTTTTCTGCTCCCAGCGGAGTCAGGCTGGTGCCCAGCTTGCCGGCCTCGTCAGCCGATACGGCGGCCATGACACTGGCGGCAAACAGTGAGAGTACAAAGGAGGCACCGGTTTGCATCAAGGTCTTTTGTAGTTTCATATTATGTCTTCCTGCGAATGCGTATGTGTTTCAGCCCGGCTGTGCATCACTGCGCACAGCCCGCCTGTAATGTCCATGCTTCTGTAGGAGTGGCTCCAGCCACGACCTTGGCGACAAGAGCCCGGGCCGTGGTTGAAGCTGCTCCTGCAGATGAGCGCTTTAGAAGTTCATGCCAAAGTTCAGCGAGACGAAGTCACGATCTTTCAACGTGTTGTATCGGCCACCAAAGAAGTTGGTATAGGACAAACCTGCGGTGTAGGTGTGCTTGTAGTCTGCATCCAGACCCACGCTCAGCGCCTTGGCGCCCTCGTTGAACAGGCCGTTCGGGCCATAGCCCTTCACGTCATGGGAAAACGCCATGTTCGGCTTCAGGTTGACACCGGCAAAGACGTCACTGTAATCCAGTTGGCCACGCACGCGATAACCCCAGGAGTTTTTGGTGACGAAGCCTTTGTTGCCGTAAACGTCTTTGGCAGTCGGGCCAATGAAGCTGTCAGGTGAACCAAAAATGGGATCACGTCCGTAACGGGCTTTGTTCTTGCTTTCCAACCCACCCACATGCACATAACCAACCTCACCCACCACCGTGGCTCGCTCGGCACCCAGTATCTGGTCAAAGAAATGAGTAAAGGTAGTTTGCAACTGGGTAATTTCTTTACGATTATAGCCACGATGCGACTGGCCCGCTTGAGCCAGATAGTCGGCAGAACTTCCCCCCACTAAAATTCCGGGCAACATGGTATTTGCGTTGGCCGCCAAACGTAAAGTCAGATCTTGTGTATTGATCTGGACAGGCGCATTAGGGCGGTAGCTAACCTCACCCTGCCATGCAGTACCTGTTGGCAACGTTGTAGAGAAGCTTAGCCCATAAAGCCGAATATCTTCAGGATAATCCATGAAATAGCGACTATTACCCACTGCAACCGCAGCACCTGCCAAGACGGCTGTAGGTGTTTGAGGACCAACACTCCCTATCCCACCATTTAAGGTTGCTGCCGCCCCTATGGAGCCTGCTAGCGAAGCAGCATTTTGCGTAGACAGAAACGGATTACGGCTATGGTAGTTCATGAAGTAGGCGCCATATTCTGTGTTATCACCCATCCAGCGCAATGCCATGCCCCACTGTCCGCTGTCTTTGGCCTTGTTATCCTTGCCACGGCGAATCATCAATCCTTCTTGTGTATGTTGAACACCCAAAGGTGCCAAAGCTGAGGCGTAAGTATCCAGTAAGGCGATATGTTCTGGCCCCAAAATATGATAACCATCATTACACCCATCCGCCGCCACATCGGCGCTGGAGAAG
>CAYMXO010000017.1:0-34034 GCA_964394445.1 uncultured Thiopseudomonas sp. | reverse complement strand
AGAACATTCCGGCGAAACTGCATACTGCGTTTCAACCGAGGCTGCGTATTATAGAGAGATTTTTATCTCTGTCAACCCCTGATTTCAAATTTTTATTTAGAAATCAACTGCTTGGATTACGCTTTCCATAATGCGCCGCTTGATGAGGTGCGTATTCTACAGATTTAAAACTGCTTGTAAAGCCTCTTCACAAAAATATTTTTCAAGGCCCGGTCAGTACTGGCTGCCGCAACGTACCGAACGGCTTTCCAGGATCCTCTCTCCCTTCTGGTTACGCAGCCAGACCCGGACCGTAAATCCCGTTGCAACGGCATATACCGAGTAGCGCTGGCCGGCAGCAAAGCCAGCATAGTCAAACTCGACCCGGCAATGACGCCACTGGGACCCGCTCGCACTGCCTTTACGCTCATAGCCAAGACGCAGTTCAAGCCGATGCCTGCCGGGTGTCAGCTGAAAAAAGCGGGCATCCTGGACCTTGACGCCATCCTGCCGCCTTGCCGACAGGCTATAACCGGCGCGACCAGCCACATCAACCCAGGCCATGGCCGGATCATGTCCGGGCAATGCCGCTTCACAGCCGCCGGAAAACACTGCCAGCAGGCCGACATACAACACCTTGCATTTCATGCTGCTATCCAAAAAACCAGTAACAAACCCAGATGGCTGCAACAACCCCGGCCAGCTCTGCCAACAATGCACAACCTACCGCGTGCCGCACGCGCTGAATGCCGACCGCACCAAAATACACTGCCAATACATAGAAGGTTGTTTCAGTACTGCCCTGTATCGTGGCTGCAGCTAGTGCGGCAAAGCTGTCCACCCCCTGGCTCTGCATGGTTTCAATCAGCATGGCCCGTGCCGCGCTACCGGAAAACGGTTTGACCAGCGCGGTGGGCAAGGCATCGACAAACCGATTGTCCCATTGCAGCCAGTCAACCAGCCAGCGCACCCCGTCCAGGCCAAACTCCAAGGCACCCGAAGCACGCAAGACACCAATGGCGCAAAGCATTGCCACCAGATAAGGTAACAGCCCGCGTGCCACGTCAAAGCCTTCCTTGGCACCGGCAACAAAACTTTCATACACCGGTACTTTTTTCCACGCACCCAGCAGCAAAAAAAACAGAATGATGCCAAACAGGGTCAGGTTACCCAGCAATGACGATACAGCCGCCAGCGCCACAGTGCTCAACCCGGCCAGAACCACCATAAAGACAGCCAGCGCCGCCACCAGAGGCAACAGATACGTCAGAACCACAGGATCCCACAGCCGGATACGCTGCATCACGGCAACTGAAAGCAGGCCAACCAGGGTCGAAGCGCTGGTTGCTAACAGGATAGGCAAGAACACCAGGGTCGGGTCGACTGCGCCCTGTTGGGCCCGGTACATGAAAATGGTCACCGGCAGCAGTGTCAGCGAGGATGCATTCAGCACCAGAAACAGGATTTGCGCGTTGGAAGCCGTCGTGGCAGACGGGTTCAAGGTTTGCAACTCACGCATCGCTTTCAGCCCGATGGGGGTAGCCGCGTTGTCCAGGCCCAGTCCGTTGGCGGCAAAGTTCAGTGTGATCAGTCCGAGGGCCGGGTGCCCGCGCGGCACTTCAGGCATCAGCCGGGAAAACAATGGCCCAAGAAGCTTGCCAATCCGCTCAACCAGCCCGGCTTCTTCTGCAATCCGCAAAAATCCTAGCCATAACGTCAGGGTGCCAAACAGCAGAATCATCACTTCAACGGACAACTTGGCCATGCTGAACAGGCTTTCCACCATTGCCGCCCATACAGCAGACTCACCCTGCAGCCATTGGGCTACACCAGCGATGGCAGCAATCAGAAAAAATGCAGACCAGAGCACATTGAGCATCGAAAATCCTCAGGAAGATTGCTGTTTGACCAGCGACCACAGGATGGCGGCAGTTTCGGCATCCGGTTCACCATCAAAAAGCCTTGGCCTGTATTTCATCTGCACCACAATCAGTACGTTGCGTGTTTGCTCGTCCAGCTCGCCACTGAGTTCTATGGCATAACCAAGGGCTTTCAATTGCTGCTGGAACCACAGTAGATCCGGTAGCTTCAGTTGATAGACGGGCACTTGTGCAAGCATGTCGGCGTGCAACGGCCAGTTAATCAGGCCTTCCTGCGCCAGACGAAACCAGGGAAACTCGGGCCCAGGATCAAGCTTGCGTTGCGGCGCTATGTCGGCATGCCCGACAATGCTGGCTGGACCAAGACCATAACGTTTGCTGATATCTTTCAGCAGCAGCACCAGCAGGTCAATCTGTGCTTCATTCCAGGGCTGCCATTTCCTGCCGGCAGGAGACTCCAGATAACCCGGATGTACCATCTCGATACCGATCGAAGACGAATTAAGCCAGGTTCGCCCCTGCCATTCGCTATTGCCGGCATGCCAGGCACGATATTTCTCATCAACCAGGCGGTACACTCGGACATCATCGATCAGATAATGGCTACTGACGTCCGTGCGGGTCAATAAGTGCAGGGATCGCTGCAGGTCGGCAGCCGTATAATGCAGAACAACCCACTGGATTCTTTGATCGTGACCGATTGATTGCTGGCTCTTGTCAATTTTTAACTGGCCGCAAGCAGTTAAAATCAAACCAAACAGTAAAATTGTTGTTCTAAACATGGAACCGTTTTACAAAGACTCAAAAGAGGCGACAAAATGCGTTATTCAGCCCCCAGCCACAGCCCGATAATAGGCTACCTGCTGTGGATTTTCGGTTTTATGGGCGCGCACCGCTTTTACTATGGTCGCCCGCTGACCGGAACCCTGTGGTTTTTTACTTTGGGACTATTTTTTGTCGGCTGGGTGATTGATCTGTTTCTGATCCCGAGCATGGACCGCAATGCCTGCAGCCAGTTCCAGACCGGCCGCATCAATTACAACCTGGCCTGGATTCTGCTCACTTTTCTCGGTGTGTTTGGGGTCCACCGCATGTATCAGGGCAAATGGATTACCGGCATCCTTTACCTGCTGACGGGCGGGCTATTCATACTTGGGGTGCTTTACGACTATTGGACGCTGAACAAGCAAATCAACGAAAAAAACCAGCTCTTGCGCTGGCGTTAGCGGGCTGTCAGATACCTGAAACCCGCTTCATTTCTGCTGGTAGCTAGCCCTTTTTTGGGCGCTGCCAACCTTCGATATTGCGTTGCTTGCCACGCCCTACGGCCAGAGCATCTGCGGGTACATCGAAAGTAATGGTAGAACCGGCGCCGGTAACGGCCCTGTCGCCCAGGGTTACCGGAGCAACAATAGAGCTGTTGGAACCGATAAATACATCTTCGCCCATCACGGTTTTGTGCTTGTTGGCACCGTCATAGTTACAGGTGATGGTTCCTGCACCAACATTGGTCCTGACACCAATTTCACTATCGCCAAGATAAGTCAAATGACCCGCCTTGGCTCCAGCACCCATTCGCGTATTTTTCAGTTCAACAAAGTTACCAACATGGGCGCCCTTGCCTAACACCGCACCCGGGCGCAAACGGGCAAAAGGGCCGCAGTCCGCACCCTCGCCAAGCTCTGCATTTTCAAGGTGACAATGGGATTTCACCACCGAATCCTTACGAAGGATCGAGTCACGAATTACCGTGTTGGCACCAATAGTGACACCATCTTCAATCACTACCTTGCCTTCCAGGACCACGTTGACATCAATCAATACGTCACGTCCGGCCTCAACCTCACCACGAATGTCGACGCGGGCCGGGTCACGCAGGGTTACACCCTGGCGCATCAGCTGTTCAACCTGCAGCTTCTGGTAATGCCGCTCAAGCTGGGCCAGTTGCGAACGATCATTGGCGCCCTGGACCTGCATTGCATCCATTGCCACTTCAGTATCAACCTGCAAGCCGTCAGCAACTGCCATGGCAATAATATCAGTGAGATAATATTCGCCCTGGGCGTTGTTATTGGATAGCCTGGACAACCAGTTTTCCAGCAAGTCACGCGGCACAGCAAGAATACCCGTATTACCCTCACGGATGGCCAGCTGGGACTGATTGGCATCCTTGTGCTCAACAATCGCTGTTACTTTCCCGGCTTCATCGCGAATGATGCGGCCATAGCCGGTCGGATCATCCAGCATGACCGTCAACAAACCAATCTTTTTATCATCACAACGCTCAAGCAGGGCTTTCAGCGTATTGACCTGGATTAACGGCACATCACCATAGAGCACCAGTACAGTTTGCGACTCCATGCTGGGCAATGCCTGGGCTACAGCGTGCCCGGTACCCAGTTGTTCCTGTTGCAAAACAAAGCCCAGGTCATCCGCAGTCAGGGACTGCTCAACCTGCTCCGCTCCATGTCCAACCACTACCTGGATCGAATCTGGATCAAGGGCACGCGCGGCGTCAATGACATGCCCAAGCATGCTCTTGTGAGCAACCGGATGCAAAACCTTGGGCAAAGCAGAACGCATGCGGGTTCCCTGACCCGCAGCCAAAATAACGATATCAAGGGACATGGATATTTCCTGGAAATTTTCCGGTGAACTGAAATTATTCAGGTAAAAAGATAAAAGCACTTAGCCGTGGCACCCACTAAAACGGAAAATGGTAAGGCTCACGGCAAGGTATTTACAGCCAAAGAATTATAAACAAAAAAGGGCAACCCTACGGTCACCCTTTTTTGAATATGCGAAACAGTTAGCGCCTGTTTTTACGTAACTCATGAATGGTACGCAGCTGGGCGGCAGCCTCGGCCAAGCGGGCTGAAGCTGTGCTGTAGTCCATATCGGCAGACTTGGCATGAATCGCTTTCTCGGCAGCTTTCTTGGCTTCAAGGGCGGCAGCCTCGTCCAGGTCGGCAGCACGGATGGCTGTATCAGCCAGCACCTTGACCATGTCAGGCTGTACTTCAATGAAACCACCGGAGATATAGAATACCTCCTCTTTGCCACCCTGCTTGATCACGCGAACGGGACCAGGCTTGATGGTGGACAGCAAAGGCGCGTGACCGGGCAGTACACCCAGATCACCCATGTGGCCATGGGCAACTACCATTTCAACCAAGCCGGAAAACAGCTCTTCCTCTGCACTTACGATATCGCAGTGTACTGTTATGGCCATAATCTTTGCCTCAGTGTTTTACCGGCGGGCACCGCAGTGCCGCCGGCAGGTTGCTTGATCAAAAAATCGGCAGATTACAGCTTGCCGGCTTTTTCGATGGCTTCATCAATGGAACCGACCATGTAGAAGGCCTGCTCGGGCAGGTCATCATAGTCACCATTGAGGATGCCCTGGAAGCCACGGATGGTTTCCTTCAGGGACACATATTTGCCCGGGGCACCGGTAAACACTTCGGCAACGAAGAATGGCTGGGACAGGAAACGCTGGATCTTGCGTGCACGTGATACCAGCAGCTTGTCTTCTTCAGACAGCTCGTCCATACCCAGGATGGCAATGATGTCCTTCAGCTCGGTGTAGCGTTGCAGGACATACTGCACACCACGGGCACAGTCATAGTGCTCCTGGCCAATGGTCATCGGATCTAGCTGACGGGAAGTAGAGTCCAGTGGATCGATCGCAGGGTAGATACCCAGGGATGCAATGTCACGGGACAGTACAACTGTGGCGTCCAGGTGGGCAAAGGTGGTTGCCGGGGACGGGTCAGTCAGGTCATCCGCAGGTACGTAAACGGCCTGGATGGAGGTAATGGAACCGGTCTTGGTGGAGGTAATGCGCTCCTGCAGAACACCCATTTCCTCGGCCAGGGTCGGCTGATAACCTACCGCCGAAGGCATACGACCCAGCAGGGCGGATACTTCGGTACCGGCCAGGGTGTAACGGTAAATGTTGTCGATGAACAACAGTACGTCACGGCCCTCGTCACGGAACTTCTCGGCCATGGTCAGGCCGGTCAGGGCTACACGCAGACGGTTGCCGGGTGGCTCGTTCATCTGACCGTAAACCAGGGCTACCTTGTCCAGTACGTTGGAGTCCTTCATCTCGTGGTAGAAGTCGTTACCTTCACGGGTACGCTCACCCACACCGGCAAATACGGAATAACCGCTGTGCTCGATGGCGATGTTACGGATCAGCTCCATCATGTTTACGGTTTTACCCACACCGGCACCACCGAACAGGCCAACCTTACCACCCTTGGCAAACGGGCAAACCAGGTCAATAACCTTGATGCCGGTTTCCAGGATCTCGTTGCCGCCAGCCTGATCCGCATAGCTTGGCGCTTCACGGTGGATGGTCCAGCGCTCTTCCTCGCCGATCGGGCCCGCCTCGTCGATTGGGTTGCCCAGAACGTCCATGATGCGACCAAGGGTCTTGACACCAACCGGAACGCTGATGGCAGCGCCACTGTTGGTTACGTCCAGACCACGCTTGAGGCCTTCGGTGGAGCCCATCGCAATGGTACGGACGATACCGTCACCCAGCTGCTGCTGAACTTCCAGCGTGGTTTCTTTACCCTCTACATGCAGGGCGTCATAGATGTTCGGTACCTGTTCACGTGGAAACTCCACGTCGATTACGGCGCCGATAATTTGAACGATACGTCCGCTCATATCTGGTCCTCTGAATATTTGAACCGTTTATACCGCGGCAGCGCCGCCAACGATTTCGGAAATTTCTTGGGTGATAGCCGCCTGTCGTGCCTTGTTGTAAACCAGTTGCAGGTTATCGATAAGGTCACCGGCGTTATCAGTCGCATTTTTCATGGCAATCATCCGGGCCGCCTGTTCACAGGCAACGTTTTCCACCACGGACTGGTACACCTGGGATTCGATGTAACGGACGATCAGTGAATCCAGCAGTTCCTTGGCTCCAGGCTCGTAAATATAGTCCCAGGAGCCCAGACGGCTATTTTCCACCTTTTCATCCACTGCCAGAGGAACCAGCTGTTCAACAGTCGGTTTCTGCGACATGGTATTGATGAACTTGTTCGATACCAGATACAAACGGTCAATTCGACCTTCCAGGAAACCGTCAAGCATGATCTTGATGCTGCCGATCAGCTGGCTGATTTCGGGCTCTTCGCCCAGGCCATTGACGGTTGCACTGATGTTCATGCCGTACGGACGGAAAAAGCTGGCTCCCTTGTTACCGATAATGCACAGCTCGGCTTCAACGCCCTGCTTTTCCCATTCCTGCATGCTCTGGATCAGGTTCTTGAACAGGTTAAAGTTCAGACCACCACAGAGGCCGCGGTCAGTGGAAACCAGAATATAGCCCACTTTTTTGACCGGACGCTCGACCATGAATTCATGCTTGTATTCGGCGTTGGCATCAGCCAGATGGCCGACAACCTGACGAATACGTTCTGCATAGGGACGGCCTGCAGCCATGCGCTGTTGTGCCCTGCGCATTTTGCTGACCGCCACCTTTTCCATGGCGCTGGTGATCTTTTGCGTATTTTTAATACTCGCAATCTTGGTGCGAATCTCTTTTGCGCCTGCCATTTGACACCTTTCAGGTTAGCAGGCGGGAGACAAGCTCCCGCTGCGTGTTACCAGCTTTGAGTTGCCTTGAACTGCTCGATGCCTTCCTTGATCTGGGCATCAATTGGTTTCAGGGCAGCTTCCTTGTTCATGGTTGCCATCAGGTCGGCTTTTTCGCGCTTGAACCAGGCCAGCAGGGCCTCTTCAAATGCACCAACCTTATCGACTGCCACATCTTCCAGGTAGCCACGTTCAGCTGCGTACAGGGAAACCGCCATGTCGGCAATGGACATCGGCGCATATTGCTTCTGCTTCATCAGCTCGGTTACGCGCTGACCATGCTCCAGCTGCTTGCGGGTGGCTTCGTCCAGGTCGGAAGCGAACTGGGCAAATGCGGCCAGCTCACGATACTGGGCCAAAGCAGTACGGATACCACCGGACAGACGCTTGATCAGGTCGGTCTGGGCTGCACCACCAACACGGGATACGGAGATACCGGCGTTCACTGCAGGACGGATGCCCGCGTTGAACATGGCGCTTTCCAGGAAGATCTGACCGTCAGTAATGGAAATTACGTTGGTCGGAACAAACGCGGAAACGTCACCTGCCTGGGTTTCAATAATCGGCAGGGCGGTCAGGGAACCAGTCTGGCCCTTGACTTCACCGTTGGTGAACTGCTCAACGTACTCTTCGGATACGCGGGATGCGCGCTCCAGCAGACGGCTGTGCAGATAGAACACGTCACCCGGGTAGGCTTCACGTCCTGGCGGACGACGCAACAGCAGGGAAATCTGGCGATAGGCCACAGCCTGCTTGGACAGGTCGTCATAAACGATCAGGGCGTCTTCACCACGGTCACGGAAGTATTCACCCATGGTGCAACCGGAGTATGGCGCCAGGTATTGCAGGGCAGGAGATTCGGAAGCACTGGCAACCACAACAATGGTGTTGGCCAGGGCGCCGGTTTCTTCCAGCTTGCGCACAACGTTGGCAATGGTGGACTGCTTCTGGCCGATGGCCACATAGACACACCGGATGCCGCTGTCTTTCTGGTTGATGATGGCGTCGACAGCCAGGGCGGTCTTACCAATCTGGCGGTCACCAATGATCAGCTCACGCTGACCACGACCAACCGGGATCATGGCGTCAACAGACTTGTAACCGGTCTGTACCGGCTCGTCTACGGACTTACGCCAGATCACGCCAGGTGCTACTTTTTCCACAGCATCGGTCAGCTTGGTTTCCAGCGGACCTTTGCCGTCAATCGGATTACCCAAAGCATCAACAACACGGCCCAGCAGTTCCGGACCAACCGGTACTTCCAGGATACGGCCGGTACACTTGGCACTCATGCCTTCGGTCAGACCGGTGTAAGCACCCAGGATTACTGCACCCACGGAGTCACGCTCCAGGTTCAGTGCCATACCAAAGATGCCGCCAGGGAATTCAATCATTTCGCCGTACATCACATCGGCCAGGCCGTGGATGCGTACGATACCGTCAGACAGGCTGACGATGGTGCCCTCGTTACGGGCTTGAGCAGAAACATCAAGCTTGGCAATACGCTGCTTGATGATTTCGCTAATTTCAGAAGGGTTCAGTTGCTGCATGCCATATGTCCCCAAATCAGGATTTCAACGCTTCGGCCAGCTTGTCCAGCTTGCCGCGGACCGAGCCGTCAATTACCAAATCACCAGCGCGGATAAACAGACCGCCAATTAAAGCGGGGTTTACTGTCGCTTTGGGTTGAACGGTACGATCAAGCCGCTTAGATAAGGCGGCAGCCAGTGTTTTTAATTGTTTAGCGCTTAATTCGAAAGCAGACTGTACTTCCACCTCAACTGCACGGTTCTTTTCTGCAACCAGTGCAACAAACAGCTCATTGATGGTGGGGAGCAGAGAAAGTCTGCCATTTTCTCCAAGAACATGAAGAAAGTTGGCAAAGCCCTTGTCCGCTTCCTTACTGCACAGCTGCAATAGAAACTCGACCTTAGCCTGCTTGTTCAGCGACGGGTTACCCAGTTGCTGAACAACCTCGGGAGCCTTGACCAGGTTACTGGCCAGCAACAGCATTGATGCCCAGGCCTCTTCCTGTCCGGCTGCCGAAGCATGCTCGAAAGCCGCTTTGGCATAAGGTCTTGCAAGCGTATTGATATTCAGCATCGCTTGCCTCGCTTAAAGTTCTTTGGCCAGTTGCTCGACCAGGTCATTGTGTGCCTTGGCATCCACAGCTGCGCCAAGAATTTTTTCAGCACCTGTTACTGCCAGTGCCGAAACCTGGTTACGAAGTTCATCCTTGACACGGTTCACTTCGAGCTCGATCTCAGCCTTTGCACCAGCCAGCAAACGTTCGCCTTCGGCGCGTGCCTGCTGCTTGGCTTCTTCTACTATATCGTTTGCAGTCTTGTTGGCTTTCTCAATGATTTCGGCTGCTGATTGCTTGGTTTCCCGCAGCATGTCGGCAGCTTTTTCTTGAGCAAGCTTCAGGTCGCGCTCGGCACGTCCGGCTGCATCCAGGCCTTCAGCAATTTTTTTCTGGCGTGCATCCATGGCTGCCGTAATCGGCGGCCATACAAACTTCATGCAAAACCAGGTAAAAATAGCGAAGGCAATCAATTGACCCAAAAGCGTCAGGTTAATAGCCATCGATGTACCCCATGCTATTTCATTGTTTATCCAAAGATAACGTTCAACGGCAGGTCATGGTCATATGCCTGCCGTAATCATGAAATCGCGCAATTAGCCTGCTGTTGGAGCAACAACGAAGATCAGGTACATGGCAATACCGACACCGATCATTGGTACAGCGTCAAGCAGACCGGCCATGATGAAGGTCTTGGTTTGCAGGGAAGGAGCCAGCTCAGGCTGACGTGCGGTGGATTCCAGCAGTTTGCCACCCAGGATGGCAAAACCGATACCGGTAGCCAGGGCACCCAGACCGATAATGATGGCAGCTGCGATGATTACGATTCCCATAGTTTACTCCTAGAGTTTTCAGGTTTAGGTTTTACAGTTTAGAGTTTTAAATTAACGCTCTCTTGCGCGTCAATGGCTTTCGTGGGCTGCGCTCAGGTATACGATCGACAGCACCATGAAAATGAAGGCCTGCAGCGGAATGACCAGAATATGGAAAATCGCCCATGGACCATAAAGAGTCCATTGTACCCAGAAGGGCAGCAGCGCAATCAGAATAAATACAACCTCACCGGCATACATGTTACCAAACAGACGCAGCGCCAGGCTGAACGGCTTGGTCAACAAACCAAGAATTTCCAGGAACAGGTTGAAAGGAATCAGCGACCAGTGATTAAACGGCGTGAATGACAGTTCCTTGGTGAATCCGCTAAAGCCTTTGACCTTGATGCTGTAGAAAATGATCAGGAAGAACACGCCAATCGACATGCCGAAAGTTGCGTTCGGGTCGGCCGTTGGTACATATTTGAAAGCTGGAACGCCAAGGGCATCAGCAATGCCGGGAATCACGTCGACCGGGATCCACTTCAGGCTGTTCATCAGCAGAATCCAGGTAAAGATGGTCAGTGCCAGCGGCGCAATCAGCGGATTACGTCCATAGAAGGTGTCGCGCACCATGTTTTGTACAAACTCGACGACAACCTCGACAAATCCCTGCAGGCCGGTCGGCACACCACTGTTGGCCATTTTGGCAACACGGCGGAACAGATACAGAAAAATGAAGCCCATCAACAGGGACATGGCCATGGTATCCACATGGATGGCCCAGAAGCCCATTTGCTGGGTTTCTTCTGCAGTCTGGGCAAAGCGCCAGACGCCGTCGATTTTTCCGTATGTCAGGTTTTGTAGGTGGTGCTGAATGTATTCAGCATTGCTGTTTGCCATATTTGCCTCAAATGCTAACGCTTTAGAAATCTTTCATAATCAGCAGTGACGCCGCTCCGGTCAGCTGAACCAGAACGAAGCCGGCAAACAGCCCGGCCACGTTTAACGGCTGCACTACCACAAACGACAGCGCAAACAGCACCATCGTCAATATCATTTTTCCCGCCAGACCTGACCAGAGTGACTGGACAGTTTCCGGCATGGAACGCGCTCCCTGGAACCTGAATGCCTTGCGGATAAACCATGCATTGGGCAACCAGGCGACAGTTCCACCCAGGGCTACCGAGTAACCACTGACGCTCCCTTGTATCAGGGCTACAGCACCAGCTAACACAAAACTAACCGTTAACTGCAACAAAAGCACACGAAACGCTTCCAGCTGCCAGAACGGAATCCTGTTACGGACTGCCATATTGGACCCCATTGGCAGGTTTGTAGCGCTTACGCCCTGCCACTACAAAATTGCGCAGAGAGTATAGGTTGCACCGGCCCTGCATTCAACTCAAATGTCATTTTTTATGTCCAAGCGTTGACCTGAGATCAATTTAACCGTTTTTTTACGACTAAAGTTGTATTCTATCACTAATTAAATCAATGCATCCGCGCAAGTACCGACTGGAGTTCATCCAGGGAACTGTACTGAATTACCAGCTGGCCCTTGCCCTTGCTGCCATGCTTGATGCGAACCATGGCGCCAAGGCGCTCCGCCAGCTTTTCTTCTAACCGGCGAATATCCGGGTCACCCTGCTTTGGCTGCGGCTGCGGCCTGGGTTGTTGCACCGCCCGGACATGGGCTTCAGTCTGGCGTACCGTCATACCTTCAGCAGCAACATGGCGTGCGGTTTCCGCCTGCAATTCGACCGGCATGCCCAAAATTGCCCGGGCGTGGCCCATTTCAATATCACCATGGGCCACCAGTGTTTTCACTTCATCGGGCAGGGCAAGCAAGCGCAACAGGTTGGCAACTGTTGCCCGCGATTTGCCAACCGCATTGGCCACTTCCTGTTGCGTCAATTCATATTCCTGCTGCAAACGCTGCAGTGCCACCGCTTCTTCAACGGGATTGAGGTCTTCACGCTGGATGTTCTCGATCAGCGCCATGGCGATGGCGGCTTCATCGGGAACCTCGCGCACAATGGCATCAATCGATTGCAGGCCTGCCAGCCGGGCCGCACGCCAGCGCCGCTCGCCGGCAATGATTTCATACTGGCCGGATGCAATGCTGCGCAGGACGATCGGTTGCATGATGCCCTGGGCCTTGATGGATTGTGCCAGTTCCTCAAGACTGGCCTGATCCATGTCCTTGCGTGGCTGATATTTTCCCGGCCGGATGTGCTCAAGGGCAATGTTGTGCAAAATATTTTCTGCCGGTTGCCCATCCGGCTGTGTGGGTGCCGGTTTTGCCGTACTGCTGCCAAGCAATGCGTCCAGGCCCCTGCCCAGCCCCCTTTTTTTAACTGCCATTGTTCTTTCCTGTTACTTTTTCTGGCTGCGCTGGCGTTCACGCTGACGCCGGGTCAACTCTCCGGCCAGTGCCAGGTAGGCCAGCGCGCCTTTCGATTGCTTGTCATACCCCAGTACCGCCATGCCGTGGCTCGGTGCCTCCGCCAGACGCACATTGCGCGGAATCAGGGTATTGAACAGTAAATCACCAAAATGTTCTTTCAGTTGTGCAGACACATCCATGGCCAGACTCAGGCGCGGATCATGCATGGTGCGCAGGATGCCTTCGATTTCCAGCTGTGGATTCAGGTTTTCGGTAATGCGCTGGATACTGCCGATCAGGTCGGTCAGTCCTTCCAGGGCGTAGTATTCGCACTGCATGGGGATCAGCACACTGTCGGCGGCCACCAATGCGTTGATCGTCAACATGTTCAACGCTGGCGGGCAGTCGATCAGGATGTAATCGTAGTTATCCCGCACCGGTGCCAGCGCATCGCTAAGCCTGAACTCGCGCCTGGGCATGTCCAGCAGAACCACTTCGGCTGCTGTCAGATCGCGGTTGGCCGGCAACAACTGATAACCACACTGTTCCGAGTAGTGCATGGCATCAACCAGACTGGCCTGGCCAGTCAGCACATCCAGCACCGAACAGGTCAGCTCCAGCTTGTCGACACCACTGCCGGTGGTGGCATTGCCCTGCGGATCCAGGTCGATCACCAGCACATGCCTTCTGGCTGCTACCAGCGAGGCGGCGAGGTTGACGCAGGTGGTGGTTTTGCCAACACCGCCTTTCTGGTTGGCAACCGCAATTACTCTGGCCACTTCAGCAAGCTCCGTTTTCTCTGGTTAATACCAGCAAATGACGCTGGCCCTGGCAACCCGGAACAAACAACTCGTGGCACTGCTGCAACACGAAGCCTCCTGGCAGCTGCTGTAATTCGTCATCCGGCTCCACGCCCTTCATCGCCAGCCAGCGGGTTCCGGCACTGCCCACGTGTGCAGTCCAAGCGGTAAAGTCCGGCAGCGAACTGAATGCCCGCGAGATAATTCCATCGTAGGGAGCATCCGCCTGGTGCTCTTCGATTCGCTGATGCGCAACCTGCACATTGTCCAGACCCAGCTCAAGTTTTACCTGGGTCAGAAAACGGGTTTTTTTGCCGTTGCCGTCCAGTAACACAAATTCCCTTTCCGGCAACATAATGGCCAGGATGATTCCCGGCATACCCCCCCCACTACCCACGTCGAGCCAGCGCTGACCGGCCTGTTCCACCCAGGGCAACACGCTCAGGCTATCCAGGAGATGGCGGGAAACCATTTCATCGGGGTTGCGTACTGCCGTCAGGTTATAGGCCTTGTTCCATTTGATCAGCAAGCCAAGGTAGGCCAGCAGTTGTTCCAGACGCACAGTGTCCAGGGTAATCTGCAGCTGTTGTGCACCCTCAATCAGTGCGTGTCGTTGTGCAGCACTAATGCTCATGATTCCGCAGACTCCAGGGCCATACCGGCCTGACGTTTTTTCAAATGGATCATCAACAGGGAAATCGCTGCCGGCGTGACTCCAGGAATCCTCGATACCTGTCCCAGGGTAGCCGGCCGGGTATCCTCAAGTTTTTGCTGGATCTCTCTGGACAGGCCGGATATCCGCGCATAGTCCAGATCAGCCGGCAAAGCAATGTTTTCACTGGTGCGTAACCGGGCAATTTCATCCTGTTGCCGGGCAATGTAACCGGCGTATTTGGTACGGATTTCCACCTGCTCGGCGGCCAGCTGGTCATCCAGTCCGCTACCGGTCACCTGGCGCAGACCGGCATAGTCGACTTCTGGCCGGGCCAGCAAATTCAACAGATTATACTCATGCGCCAGCGGAATGTTAAAGTGCGCGGCCAGGGCATCACCTTCTGCGGTGCCCGGGCGCACCCAGGTGCTGCGCAAGCGTTGCTCTTCCTGTTCAATCGCTTCGCGCTTGGCTTCAAAGGCCGCCCAGCGCATATCGTCTACCAGACCCAGCATGCGCCCCTGTTCGGTCAGGCGCATGTCTGCGTTGTCCTCACGCAGAATCAGGCGGTACTCGGCCCTGGAAGTAAACATGCGGTAAGGTTCCTTGGTACCCAGTGTAATCAGGTCATCGACCAATACTCCCACATAGGCTTCGTCCCGCCGTGGTACCCAGCCATCCTTGCCCCTGGCCCGCAGGGAGGCATTGCAGCCGGCCAGCAATCCCTGGATTCCGGCCTCTTCATAGCCGGTGGTACCGTTGATCTGGCCGGCAAAGAACAACCCGTGAATATGCTTGCACTCCAGGCTGTGCTGCAGGTCGCGCGGATCAAGGTAGTCATACTCGATGGCGTAACCCGGACGCATGATGTAGGCATTTTCCAGTCCACGCATGGAGCGTACCAGTTCCAGCTGAACGTCAAAGGGCAGTGAGGTCGAAATGCCGTTCGGATACATTTCATTGGTCTGCAACCCTTCCGGCTCAAGAAATACCTGATGGCTTCCCTTGTCGGCAAAGCGCGTGATCTTGTCTTCGATCGATGGGCAATAACGTGGCCCGGCACCTTCAATGATGCCGGTATACATGGGTGAGCGGTCCAGTCCCGCGCGGATGATTTCGTGGGTGCGTTCGTTGGTATGGGCAATCCAGCAACTGACCTGCTGTGGATGCTGCTCTGCCTTGCCCAGGTACGACATGACCGGTAATGGCGTATCACCGGGTTGCTCGATCAGTTGGGAAAAATCCACGCTGCGGCTGTCGATACGCGGTGGTGTACCGGTTTTCAGCCGGCCAATGCGCAGGGGCAACTCACGCAGGCGTCTGGCCAGGGCAATGGCCGGCGGATCACCTGCCCTGCCGCCGGGCTGGTTTTGCATGCCGATATGGATGGTGCCACCGAGAAAAGTACCTGTGGTCAATACCACGGTTTCACCGTGGAAACGCACGCCCATCTGCGTCACGACACCCCGTACCCTGTCCTGTTCAACAATCAGGTCATCAGCGGCTTGCTGAAACAGCCACAGGTTGGGCTGGTGTTCGAGCATGTGGCGGATGGCCGCCTTGTACAGCGCACGGTCGGTTTGTGCGCGGGTTCCACGTACGGCCGGACCTTTGCGGCTGTTCAGTACACGAAACTGGATACCGGAATGATCGGTGGCTATTGCCATGGCCCCGCCCAGTGCATCAATTTCTTTGGCCAGGTGACTTTTACCGATACCGCCAATGGCCGGGTTGCAGCTCATTTGTCCCAGGGTGTCGATATTGTGGGTGAGCAACAGCGTCTTGCTGCCCATCCGGGCAGCGGCCAGCGCAGCCTCGGTGCCGGCATGGCCACCGCCAATGACGATGACGTCAAAACGGGAAGGATAATCCACTTTTTACCTCAAAGTTTGCCTGGGGCCAGGCAGCTGTCAGAAATAAAATGACTGTCTTTACGTCCTGGCCGGACGTTGTTGGAATCGAGTCGTTTCTGAGAAAACGGGTTTGATGTTGCGAGCTGCGTGGCAAGCGGCTGAGGGTACCAACCGCGAGATTGATGAAAATGCGCGCAATTCTACCACTTTCAGCTGTCAACGGTAAAAAGACATTGCGCAAGCAAAAAAGAACAAATAAAAGAAAAGAAATATAAAAAGCTTGTTTTTATTATTTTTATTAGCTGTATGAATTCTGTGGATAGTCTAGCCAAGCTTTTATTAATCAAATGGTTGCGATGTTTAAAAGTCTGCTGGTAACGCTTTGGCAACCACTGGAGAAGGTTTGCATAGCCTGTGGACAAACCGCTCACTTATCCACAGCCGGATTTACCAAAAGGATATTCTCGTGTTTTTCAACTGTACTCAATGACGGTTATACACAGCCTACGCGGATCCGGTTTTGAACGATGGTTACTTGCCGATACAGAAACTGGAGAAAATCCGTCCGAGCAAGTCATCGGCACTGAATTCACCGGTAATCTCCCCCAAAGCCTGCTGGGCCTGACGTAAATCTTCCGCCAAAAGCTCACCGGCACGATTGTGGACAAGTTGTTGATAGCCGTTGGTCAGGCTGTGGTCAGCTTGCTGTAGTGCCTGTAAATGGCGACGTCTGGCACTGAAGCTGCCTTCACCGGTTTGTTGATAACCCATGCAGGCCTTCAGGTGTTCACGTAGCAGATCAATTCCCTGTTCCTGTTTTGCTGACAGGCTGATGCTGCAATGTCCGTCAGCAAATTCCTGTATGGTGGGTGCTTCTCCAAGCAGGTCGATCTTGTTGCGGATCAGGGTGACACGGGCAAGCGGTGGAGCCTGCTCCAGAAATTCGGGCCACAGGGCAAAAGGCTGGCCGGCTTCGCTGCTGCCGCTGTCGATCACCAGCAGGATGCGATCGGCCTGGTCAATGGCCTGCAGGGCGCGCTCGACGCCAATCTGTTCGACCTGGTCACTGGTCTGGCGCAGTCCGGCCGTGTCGGTAATGTGCAAAGGCATGCCATCGATATGCACATGTTCTTTCAATGTATCCCTGGTGGTCCCGGCGATATCGGTAACAATGGCCGCTTCATGCCCGGCCAGAACATTGAGCAGGCTGGATTTGCCGGCGTTGGGCCGGCCGGCAATCACCACCTGCATGCCATCCCGCAGCAGTGCACCCTGCCCCGCTTTCTGCATCACCTGCTGCAGCTCGGCATGGACAGCCTGCAGTTTGGCCAGAATCTCGCCGTCTGCCAGAAAATCGATTTCTTCTTCGGGAAAGTCGATGGCAGCTTCGACATGGATGCGCAGGGCAATCAGTTGTTCGGTCAGTTGATGGACGTGGCGCGAAAACTCTCCCTGCAACGAGCGCACCGCATTGCGGGCAGCCTGTTCGGAGCTGGCCTCAATCAGGTCTGCTATGGCTTCGGCCTGGGCCAGGTCCAGTTTGTCGTTGAGAAAAGCCCTTTCACTGAACTCGCCGGGCCGGGCCTGCCGTGCACCCAGTTCCAGGCAACGCCTGAGCAGCAGGTCGAGGATGACCGGTCCACCGTGTCCCTGCAGTTCAAGTACGTCTTCACCGGTAAAGGAATGCGGGGCCCGGAACAGCAAGGCTATGCCTTCATCCAGCACCTGGTTGTGTGCGTCCAGAAAGCTGCCATAGCGGACTTTGCGGGGTTCCAGCTCGGCATTACAGATGCTGCGGCTGATGGTGCCGGCCAGTGGTCCGGAAACGCGAACAATGCCGACTCCACCGCGACCGGGAGCCGTGGCTACAGCGGCGATGGTTTCTTGTGGATAACTCACTGGACAAGACCTTGCTAAAACGAACAGACCCCGCATGATAGCGGGGTCTGGGCAGGTTTCAAATAGCTGTGGACAAACTGGTATCAGTTTTTGCTTGCCATGGCCTTTTCAATCTTTTGGGTTATGTACCACTGCTGGGCAATTGACAGGATGTTGTTGACCACCCAGTACAGCACCAAACCGGCAGGGAACCACAGGAAGAAGAAGGTAAAGATGATTGGCAACAGCTTCATTACCTTGGCCTGCATGGGATCGGGTGGTGCCGGGTTGAGCAGCTGCTGCACAAACATGCTGACGCCCATGATGATTGGCAGGATAAACAGCGGGTCCTTGATCGACAGGTCGGTAATCCAGAACATCCACGGTGCCTGGCGCATCTCGACGCTTTCCAGCAGTACCCAGTACAGCGAGAGGAATACCGGCATCTGTACCAGAATGGGCAAACAGCCGCCCAGCGGATTGATTTTTTCCTTCTTGTACAGCTCCATCATGCCCTGGGACAGTTTCTGGCGGTCATCGCCAGCCTGTTCCTTCAGCGCCTGGATTTTTGGCGCTACGGCACGCATGCGGGCCATTGACCGGTAACTGGCAGCAGACAGCGGGAAGAATGCCAGTTTGATCAACAGGGTCAGTACGATGATCGACCAGCCCCAGTTGCCCAGTACGTTATGAATCAGGTTCAACAGCCAGAAAATCGGCTGGGCCAGGAACCAGAGGAAGCCATAGTCGACCGTCAGCTCAAGGCCTGGAGACAGCTTTTTCAGGTGATTCTGAGTCTTCGGGCCGGCATACAGGGTGGCAGTGGCCTGGCCATGCTGGCCTGCTTCTACCTGGAATGCGGAACCGGTAAAGCCGATGATGTAGTTGCCGGCAGCATCCTTGCGGGTGCTGACATTGTTGGTGGTTTCCGGATCAGGGATCCAGGCGGTAACAAAGTAATGTTGCAGCCAGGCAATCCAGCCACCTTCAATGCTTTGCTTGAAAGGCTTGTCATCCATGGTGCCCATTTTCAGCTTCTTGTAGGGCTCGTCGGGAGTCCACAGGGCCGCACCAAGGAAGGTTGCCCGACCGGTCATGGTGGTGGATGAAGGATCTTCGCCAGCGTCACGCTTGAGCTGGGCAAACAGGTTGCCGCGCCATGCTTCTTCAGTCTGGTTGTCGACCAGGAACTTCAGGTCGATCTTGTAAGCTTCTTCGTTGACGCAGGTTTTCTTGCGTTGTTCGATATCCCTGGCTGAACACTTTTCGTTCAGGCCGCGATGAAAGGTGAAACGCTTGGTGTAACTGACACCATCCTGGCTAAACTGCAGGTCAACATTGAGGCTGTCCTGTCCAGGCTGCAAAACGTACTCCTGCTGCTCTGTTGCATACAGGGGGCGGCCGTTGCTGCTGGCATCAGGGCCGTTGGTACCAATCAGTCCGCTCTGCGCTACGTACAGGTGCTGGTTGCTGTTTTCAAACAGCTGGAACGGAATGTCGGGCTGGCTGGAGCGTTTTGGGTACTGACTCAGTTTCAGCTCGACAATATCGCCACCTTGCGGATCGATGGCCAGCTGCATGACATCGGTTTGCACTCGAATCAGGTTGCTTGAAGCCACTTTGGCCTGGGAAACAACAGGCACTTCGCTGGTTTGCTCATCGATGGCAACAGGAAGGTCATCGCCAGTAGCTGTTTCTGCTTCAGGCAGATCGGCCGCCGCCGCACTTTGTGTGTTGACAACGGGCTCGGCATGATCACCGTAATCATTGTTCCACTGCATCACCAGTGCATAGGAAACAATGGCTAGACCGAGGATTAAAACCGTACGTTTGATATCCATAATTACTTGGCCAGTGGAAATTGATCGGAGGCAGGCGGAACCGGATCGAAACCGCCCGGGTGCCAGGGATGACAGCGAGACAAGCGTTTTGCTGCCAGCCAGCTGCCACGCAGGCTGCCATGTTGCTCAATGGCTTCAATAGCGTATGCGGAGCAGCTGGGATAAAAGCGGCAATGACTGGCCATCATTGGACTGATGGCATAGCGATAGAACCGGATGGGGAGGATCACCAGCTTACGCATTATTTTGCTTTGCCTGTGCAGCAGAAGGAGAGGAGTGTTGTGCCGGTCGGCTTTGATGCTTCAGGCGTCTGACCTGTTTGGCCAGTTCCTGCCGCAATTCACTGGCGGACAGTTCGGCTATTCCCCTGCGAGTAATGACTACCATGTCAACACAGGGCAGTTCATTTAAATGCAGGCGAAAATACTCACGAAATACACGCTTGATCTGGTTGCGCGCCACGGCAAGTTTTGTGTTTTTCTTGCCAACGACCAAACCCAGGCGAGCATGGTCGAGCGGGTTGTGGCGCGCCAGCACCAGAATGTAACGACCTGACAAGCGAAAATCAGGTGAATCAAAGACTGCCTTGAACTGTTTTGCGTCAAGCAGCCGTTTATCGCGGCCAAATCCTTGATTCATTCGTTGTCGGTCAGGCGCTCAGACGCTTGCGACCTTTGGCACGACGGCGGGCCAGAACGGCACGGCCGCCCTTGGTAGCCATACGGGCACGGAAACCGTGGTCGCGCTTGCGCTTGATTACGCTTGGTTGAAATGTACGTTTCATGGTGTTGATACCTGAACTTCAGTGGACAAATGGGTTCCGAAGCGGTCCCCGTTAAAAACAAGACTGAGGATTCTAGTGATTTTCCGTTTGCAGGTCAATTGTTGTGGGGCTTTGGCTGAAATATTCCGAAAATATTTTTTGCGGTAAAGCAGGATAAAAATTTTTAAAAAATAAAGAAGCTAGAATTTATAGTTATTTTAATAAAGCCGGATTTCTGTTCATAAGTAATCAAATTACTTTGATAACAAGATGTTACGGCTACCTAATGGCTGTGTTTTGCGCATGTACGGCCTGTTTGCAGATAGTGGATAGCCTGTGTGCAAGATGGGCTTTTATCCACAGGACGATTTTTCCACTGCACTTTCAGAGGCTTTTCCGCAAGCCTGAAGTCAGGTTATCCACAGGGTTGGTTAGGGATTCTGGCTCAGGTCAGGGTTTTTTCTTGCCGCTGCAGGCGACTCCAGTCAAAAAATGGTCCTGGATCAGTTTTTCTGCCGGGGGCAATATCGCTGTGTCCACAAATGCGCTCATTTGTGATCAGTGGGTAGTGGCGTTGCAATTCGTGAACCAGCAACAGCAGGCTGGCGTATTGCTGCTCTGTGAAGGGCTGATCATCGGTGCCTTCCATTTCAATGCCGATGGAAAAATCGTTGCAGTTGTCATGTTCCTGAAAACAGGAAATTCCGGCGTGCCAGGCCCGGTCAAGGCAGCTGACATATTGTTTGATGTGACCGTCACGCTCGATGAGAAAGTGCGCCGAGACCCGCAAATCCTTTATTTCCTGGAAAAAGGGGTGGTGGTCAACTGGCAGCCGGTTGGTAAACAGGGCATCGACCATGCCGGTGCCAAATTCGCCCGGCGGCAGGCTGATGTTGTGGATCACCAGCAGGGATATTTCCCCGTCTGGACGCTGGTTGAAGTTTTCCGAGGCCAGCTGTTGGATGCCTTCAATCCAGCCGCTTAGGGGGTTGAGCAGAAGTTTTTGTTTGCACATGGATTATCCCATTCTGTTAGATAAAACAACCACTTATGCATATATATCAGGTTACAGGTGCATTGTTGACAGCATTATAGATGTGCGCTGACTTATTTATGTGCTTTATTTATCCATGACGATGTATTTGGCCGTGAAAGTTACACGGGGATATTGCTTTTTGATCGTATAAAAAGAAAAGCCCGGAAGATCCGGGCTTTTTGTGTCCTGCATGCAGGCTTTACTGATGATATTTGGCTGACAGCTCGTGTACCGCCTCGATAAAGGCGCCGGCGTTTTCCGGCTTGACCTCGGGCGTGATGCCGTGGCCCAGGTTGAAGACATGGCCGCTTCCTTTGCCATAGCTGGCCAGAATGCGCTCCACTTCCTTGCGGATGGCGTCCGGGCTGGCGTAGAGCACGGAAGGGTCCATGTTGCCCTGCAGGGCAACCTTGTCGCCAACACGCTGGCGGGCGCTGCCGATATCGCAGGTCCAGTCCAGACCCAGCGCTTCCACACCGGTTTCGGCCATGGATTCGAGCCACAGGCCGCCGCCCTTGGTAAACAGGATCACCGGAACTTGGCGGCCTTCATGTTCACGGATCAGGCCGTCGACAATTTTCTTCATGTAGGCCAGGGAGAATTCCTGGTAGGCAGCCGAGGACAGGCTGCCACCCCAGCTGTCAAAAATCTGTACGGCCTGGGCACCAGAAAGGATCTGCTGGTTCAGGTAACTGGTGACTGATTGCGCCAGCTTGTCCAGCAGACGGTGCATGGCTTCGGGCTGGTCATACATGAAGGCCTTGCTCTTGCGGAAGTCCTTGGAGGAACCGCCTTCGACCATATAGGTGGCCAGGGTCCAGGGGCTGCCGGCAAAGCCGATCAGCGGCACACGGCCATTGAGCTCTTGGCGGATGGTTTTGACCGCATCCATGACGTAACCAAGGTCTGCCACCGGATCCGGGATGGGCAGTGCGGCAATGGCTTCCGGAGTATCAACTACTTTCTTGAAACGCGGGCCCTCTCCGGTTTCAAAGTACAGGCCCAGACCCATGGCATCGGGGATGGTGAGAATGTCTGAAAACAGGATGGCGGCATCCAGTGGATAACGCTCCAGTGGTTGCAGGGTGACTTCACAGGCCAATTCCTGGTTCATGCACAGATCCATGAAACCACCGGCCCTAGCCCGGCTGGCGCGGTATTCAGGCAGATAACGACCAGCCTGGCGCATCATCCAGATGGGTGTGACATCAACCGGCTGTTTGAGAAGGGCGCGAAGAAAACGGTCGTTTTTTAGGGCAGTCATAGAGTTATCCACCATCCATTAAGTAAGTTGGCCGGTTTGCGTGTGTAACGCGGCAGTACCGGATTTTTAAAGGAGACAGTATAGACGAAGGCAATGTTTTTTGCTTTCGGCTGCCGTTTATTGCATGCCTTGGGGCTGGTGCGGTTCGTATTCGCTGGAACAATGCCCGGCGTGGCCGGGCATGTGGTGGTGTTTGTGTGAACTTATTCGCACAAACAGGTGAGCTGGTATCAGAACAGCTTTTCATCCAGCAGGAACAGTGGCTCACTGCCGGCACGGACGCTGGCGGTCAGCGAGTGTATGCGTGGCAACAGGCGGGCAAAGTAGAAGCGTGCGGTGCCCATCTTGCTGGCGTAAAAATCCTCTTCGCCTTCCCTGCCCTGTGCGGCTTTGGCCATCAGCGCCCACATATAGGCGTAGGCGGTATAGCCAAATACATGCAGATATTCCACTGAAGCCGCGCCAATTTCGTTCGGGTTGGCCTTGCCCTGCCCCACCAGCCACTGGCTCAGGCTATCGAGGTTTTCCAGCGCCTGTTGCAGTGGTGCTACAAATTCCTGCAGATCCTGGTTGGCGGCAATAAATTCGTGCACTTCCTCGCTGAAGTGGCGATAGAAGGCACCATCGTTGGCCACCAGCTTGCGCCCGGCCAGATCCAGTGCCTGGATGCCGTTGGTGCCCTCGTAAATCTGGGTGATGCGGCAGTCACGCACCAGTTGTTCCTGGCCCCATTCACGGATGTAGCCGTGCCCGCCAAACACCATCTGGCCGTGCAATGTGGTTTCCAGCCCCATATCGGTCATGAATGCCTTGGCGACCGGGGTCAGCAGGGCGACCAGTTCACTGGCGTGCTGTTTTTCCGTGTCGTTATCGCTGTATTTGGCCAGATCAAGCTGTTTGGCGACATAGGTGGAAAAGGCGCGGCCACCCTCGTTGAGGGCTTTCATGGTCAGCAGCATGCGGCGCACGTCAGGATGCACAATGATCGGATCGGCGGCTTTATCGGGTTGCTGTGCACCAGTCGGAGCGCGGCTCTGTAAGCGCTCGCGGGCGTATTCTACGGCGCTCTGGTAGGAGCGTTCAGCTACCCCCAGACCTTGAATGCCGACGCCGAGACGTTCGTAGTTCATCATGGTGAACATGGCCGCGAGGCCCTTGTTGGGCTCGTCGATGAGGTAGCCGGTAGCGTTATCGAAGTTCATCACACAGGTGGGCGAAGCCTTGATGCCCATTTTGTGCTCGATCGAACCGCAAGTTACGCCATTGCGCTCGCCGAGGCTGCCATCTTCATTGACCATGAACTTGGGCACCAGGAACAGCGAAATACCACGGGCACCGGCGGGTGCGTCGGGCAGCTTGGCCAGTACCAGATGGATGATGTTTTCGGTCAGGTCGTGTTCACCCCCGGTAATGAAGATCTTGGTACCGGTGATGCGGAAGCTGCCATCATCCTGTGGTTCGGCCTTGGTGCGAATGATGCCCAGATCGGTACCGGCGTGCGGCTCGGTCAGGCACATGGAACCGGCCCACTGGCCTCTGTACATGTTGGGCAGGTACTTTTGCTTGAGCTCATCACTGGCGTGGGCATGCAGCGATAGGCAGGCTCCTGCGGTCAGCATTGGAAACAAGCCAAAAGAAACGCTGGCTGCGTTGACCATTTCTTCCAGCTGGCCAGTGAGCATTTTGGGCATTCCCATGCCGTCATATTCGGGAGCCCCCCCCACACCGACCCAGCCGCCTTCGGCGTAGGTTTGCCAGGCTTCACGGAAACCGTCGGCAGTTTTCACTTCGCCGTTGTTCCACTGGGCGCCCTGTTCGTCTGCTTCACGATTTAATGGAGCGATGACATCAGCATTGACCTTGGCCGCCTCTTCCAGGATGGCGCTGGCGGTGTCCGGGTCAACGGTGTCGGCCAGTGCCGGCAATTGGCTCCAGAGCTGCGGTGCCTTGAATACTTCATTGAGGACAAAGCTCATGTCACGTAGCGGGGCTTTATAGTCGGCCATTGTTTTTCCCTCTTGTTATGATTCGGTATTGGTGTATTTTATGCGTATTGTGTATGCGCATATAGTGAGGTGTGTAATGAGTGCTGTATATGATCTTCAGGCAGGCAAAAAGCCAGCCAATCTCAGTATCAATGCTGATTTGTTGATGAAAGCCAAAGCATTGAAAATTAATCTGTCAGCAACACTTGAAACCGCATTGGCCGAACGTATTAGTGCAAGCCAGCGTGAGCAATGGCTTAAAGAGAACCGTTCGGCTATCGATGCTTACAACGAAATGGTTGAAGATCACGGTGTATTTTCTGACGAGCTTAGGAGCTTCTAATGGCTCAGTTTACAGTTTATGAAAATGCCAATAAAAATAGTAAAAAATCATATCCGTACTTGATGGATATTCAGTCCGGTTTGCTTGATGAGCTTAGAACCACGGTGGTTGTTCCTCTGGCAACGCAACGGGTTGCAGGTAAAGCAACAATCAACAAGCTATGTCCTGTGGTCGAAATTTTGGGCGAACCCTATGTTGTGCTAACCCAGCAGCTTGCTTCTATCGACCGGTCTTTGCTCGGCAACCAAGTCTGTAACTTATCCAGTCAGCGTTTAGAAATTATTTCTGCAATAGATTTTTTAATTTCTGGAATCTAGTCGTTTTATCATCTCTTTCCACCTTGCACAGGCGTATCTGGCGGATTGCACGGGTTTTTTGCCTTCCCGACAGGGTGGAGCAAAGCTTTGGCCGCCATGGATGGCGGCCTGGAGCCTACATGGACGTACTTGCGGCGTCTTTGCGTAACCCTGTCCGGAAGGCTGCACCGGCTTGAGCAGCCAGCGCAGCCTCACCATCAATAGCCCAGCGTAAAATCTTCTTCCGCCATATCCATCAGGTTATCAGCGCCGGACAGCATCGCGGCCACATGCGCGCGGGTACGCGGCAGGATACGGGCAAAGTAGAAACGTGCCGTTTGCAGCTTGGCCTTGTAGAAGGCTTCTTCGCTGGTGCCTGCAGCCAGTTGCTCGGCAGCAACCCGTGCCATGTCGGCCCAGAAGTAAGCCAGACAGGCATAACCGGAATACATGCAGTAATCAACAGCAGCAGCGCCGACCACTTCGCGGTCTTTCATCGCTGCCATGCCGACTTTCATGGTGATTTCACCCCATTCCTTGTTGATGTCGGCCAGCGGCGTGACAAATTCCTGAATGGCTTCGTTTTCTTCGTTGGCCTTGCAGAACTTGTGTACCACCTTGGTGAATGCTTTCAGTGATTCGCCCTGGGTCATCAGTACCTTGCGGCCGAGCAGGTCAAGTGCCTGAATGCCGGTGGTACCTTCGTACAGCATGGAAATACGGCTATCGCGTACGTTTTGCTCCATGCCCCACTCAGAGATGTAGCCATGGCCGCCGTAAATCTGCACACCGTGGTTGGCCGCTTCAAAACCGGTTTCGGTCATGAAGGCTTTGGCAATTGGAGTCAGGAAAGCCAGCAGGGTGTCGGCCTGGATACGGGCTTCTTCGTCCTGGCTGCGCTGTACAATATCCACCTGCTTGGCAGCGTAATACAGCATGGCACGGTTGCCTTCAGCAAAGGCTTTGGTGGTGAGCAGCATGCGACGCACATCCGGGTGCACGATAATCGGGTCAGCTGGCTTGTCTGGCGCTTTCGGGCCTGTCAGGGAACGCATTTGCAAGCGATCACGGGCATAGCTGATGCCGCCCTGAAACGCGACTTCGGCGTGAGCCAGTCCTTGCAGCGCAGTACCCAGACGAGCCGTATTCATAAAGGTGAACATGCAGTTCAGGCCCTTGTTCGGCGGGCCGATCAGGAAACCGGTGGCGTTGTCGAAGTTCATCACGCAGGTCGAGTTGCCGTGAATGCCCATCTTGTGCTCCAGCGAGCCACAGGACACGCCGTTGCGCTCGCCTTTTTCACCACTGGCATCCGGCAGGAACTTGGGCACGATAAACAGGGAAATACCCTTGGTGCCTTGTGGTGCATCCGGCAGACGGGCCAAGACGATATGGACAATATTTTCTGCCATGTCGTGCTCGCCGGCAGAAATGAAAATCTTGGTGCCGGAAACCTTATAGCTGCCGTCCGCTTGTGGCTCGGCCTTGGTACGCAGCAGGCCCAGGTCGGTACCACAGTGCGGTTCGGTCAGACACATGGTGCCCGTCCACTGACCAGAAACCAGCTTGGTCAGGTAGGTTGCTTGCTGTTCTTCGGTGCCATGGGCGCTGAGGGTGTTCATGGCACCATGGGACAGGCCGGGGTACATGCCCCAAGACCAGTTGGCCTGACCGACCATTTCGCTGACGGCCATGCCCAGTGACTCGGGCAAGCCCTGGCCGCCATGAGCAACATCGTGTGCCAGACTCGGCCAGCCGCCTTCAACAAACTGCTCGTAAGCTTCTTTAAAGCCGGTCGGCGTGGTGACACCTTCGGCAGACCAGGTGCAACCTTCGGTGTCGCCCACACGGTTCAACGGGGCAATCACGTTTTCACAAAATTTCGCGCCTTCTTCCAGAATCGCATCAATCATGTCCGGGGTGGCGTCTTCGCAACCGGGCAGGCTCTGGTAGTGCTCGGCATAGCCAAGCAGTTCGTCACGGACAAAACGGATATCGCGCAAGGGGGCTTTATATTCGGGCATGGTGCAGACCTCTGGAGATGACTTTTATTATTAGAGCCACGGGGTTGTAGAATAGTTTTGCAGCTCTTGAATTCATGCTGTAGCGAATGTGTCTTGCCTTGGCAAAACACTCAAACGACCGTTTGAAAGTTACGGCTCGGCGCAGTAGTTGTCAAGCGCTGACAAGGTTTTTTGTCTTCGTTCCATGCTAGCCAAAAGTGGTAGATGACGAGCATTCCCGCACTAAAAGCTTCGATTTTTATCCGGATACACGAAGTCCTAAACGAAGTCTGGTGCTAGCCGTTCAAGAACAAATCAGCTTTTGTATGAGCAGCTGCAACCATGATCAAATTCGGACAGGCACAAAAAAGCCCGTGACAATGCACGGGCCTGACAAGATGGGTTCGGACTATTTAGCTGGTGTCAGCTGGTGGTGTTAATCAGCGTACCAATGTTCTCACTGGCTGCCTCAACCATTTTGCCACCGACCATGGCCAGATGCTGCGCCTGATCCATCTGCACCAGTTGCTGGGTCAGATCGGCAATATTCATCATCGGCATGTCGCTGACGGTTGCGTTGGCGACTGTTTGTGCCGTGCTGGCCAGTTGTTGCTGACTGGCCTTGATGGTTTGTACACCCATGCTCATCATGCTTGGGGAAACTTGCATGGCAACCTCCATTAGCTGTCATGTAATATCTGTTGGCCATTATACGGGGAAATCCGAGCAAAAGTCATCTGGATTGGAATACCTCTCAATCGGCAACCTGCTGTTGCAACTCCATGATTAACGGGCTAATCAGTTGTAGCCGACTTTGATTATGTATTTGCACACACAACCAGGAACTGGTGCTGACAAATCCCAGCGGGGCCAATAAACGCTTGTGCTGTAAATCGGTACGAATCAGCTGTTCCGGTGCAATACCGATACCCATGCCTGCGGTAACAGCTTCGAGCAAATGAGACAAATGTGGAAAGCCTTGCCCCATGCTCAACACTTGCGGGTTCAAGCCGCTGCGTTGTGCCCAGTCCGGCCAGGCTTGCGGACGGGACTTGGTATGCAGCAACACCTGGCTGGCCAGCTGTTGAGCACTGTGCAAGTCCAGATGCTGTGCCAATTGTGGCGTGAGAATCGGGCCGATACGCTCCTGCTCCAGCGGAATCAGCCAGTCGCTTGCTTGCGGGCTATCGACAAAGGTCAGACTCAAATCAGCCTGCTGCTGCGGGTTGTCATCGCCTGCATTGGTAACCAGTTGCAGAGGCAAGTCTGGCAAGGCTTGCTGTAATGACTGCAGACGCGGGATCAGCCAGCGTGCCAGAATGCTGCCGGAGCAGGCCAGTACCAGTGGCTGGTCTTGCTGTTGTTGTTTCAATTGTTGGCAGCTGTTGGCGATGCTGGCCAGTGCAGGCTGGCAATCCAGATAAAGTTTGCGTCCGCTATCTGTGAGTTTTATGCCGCGTCCGTCTTTTTCCAGTAAAGGTATGTTTAGCTCTTCCTCCAGCAGGCGTACCTGGCGGCTGATGGCACCATGGGTGACGTGGAGCTGGTCTGCGGCCTTGCTGATGCTGCCATGACTGGCGGCGGCAACAAAAGCTTTCAAGGCATTCAGGGAGGGAAGCTGATTGAGTTCTTTCATGTGAGAAATATTAACAGGTCTGGCCGGATTTTTCGCTTTTCATCCAGTGTGGATTATTGGACACTTGCAGACAGTTTTTGAGTGCGTGCCAGGTGTGGAGCCTGGCTACACTGCAGCTACGCTACTGCGCCGAAGCACGCTTCGGCTTGGGCGCTGAGGCTTTGTATAGCCAGGCTCCACACCCGTTATGCACCGCGTGAAAATAGAGGGTGTAGCCGGCTTTACCGGGTTTCTGCCCGATGGTATTTATCCTTTTTGCGCCCAAGGAAGGTTATAAGCGGGTGCTTTGAGCCGCTGCTTCTGTCACGCAGAGTGAGGGGAGCGGCAACGCTGTTTTACACGGGTATGAAATTTTAACAACAGGACACAACATGAAAACTTATTCCAATGCGCCTGATGCACGCGGCCTGTTTGGGGTGTTTGGCGGCCGTTATGTTGCCGAAACCCTGATGCCGCTGATTTTGCAGCTGGGCAAGGCTTATGACGAAGCCAAAAATGACCCCGAATTCCAGCGTGAGCTGGCCTATTTTCAGCGTGATTATGTGGGCCGTCCCAGTCCGCTATATTACGCCGAGCGGCTGTCCGAGCACCTGGGCGGGGCGAAGATTTATCTCAAGCGTGAAGAGCTGAACCACACCGGCGCACACAAGATCAATAACTGCATCGGCCAGATCTTGCTGGCACGGCGTATGGGCAAGCAGCGCATCATCGCCGAAACCGGCGCGGGCATGCACGGAGTTGCCACGGCAACGGTGGCAGCACGTTTTGGCATGCAGTGTGTGGTTTATATGGGCACCACCGATATCGAGCGCCAGCAGGCCAACGTGTTTCGCATGAAGCTGCTGGGGGCCGAGGTGATTCCGGTGACAGCCGGTACCGGCACCCTGAAAGATGCCATGAACGAAGCGCTGCGTGACTGGGTGACCAACGTGGACAGCACGTTTTACCTGATTGGCACGGTTGCCGGCCCTCACCCCTACCCGGCCATGGTGCGGGATTTCCAGGCGGTGATCGGCAAGGAAACCCGTGAGCAACTGCAGGCACAGGAAGGCCGTTTGCCGGACTCGCTGATTGCCTGTATCGGTGGCGGCTCCAACGCCATGGGCCTGTTCCACCCGTTTCTGGATGATGACAGCGTGCAGATTGTCGGTGTGGAAGCGGCCGGTCTGGGTGTGGATACCGGCAAGCATGCGGCCAGCCTGACCGGTGGCGAGCCGGGTGTGCTGCATGGCAACAAGACTTACCTGCTGCAGGACGAAGACGGCCAGATCAAGGATGCCCATTCGATTTCTGCCGGGCTGGACTATCCGGGCGTTGGTCCCGAGCATGCCTGGCTGCATGACGAGGGCCGGGTCGAGTACACCGCCATTACCGACGACGAAGCACTGGGCGCTTTCCAGTTGCTGTGCCGCCTGGAAGGCATCATCCCAGCGCTGGAGTCATCTCATGCACTGGCCGAAGTCATCAAGCGTGCGCCCACCCTGCCCCGTGATCACCTGATGGTGGTCAACCTGTCTGGCCGTGGCGACAAGGACATGGCAAGCGTCATGCACTATCTGGGTCAACAAGGAGCGCAGCAATGAGCCGTATTCAAGCCTGTTTTGCCAAACTGAAACAAGACAACCGTGCTGCTCTGGTGACATTCTTGACCGCCGGCGATCCGGATTACAACACCGCCCTGACCATCCTGCGCGGCCTGCCGGATGCCGGTGCCGACGTGATCGAAATGGGTATGCCCTTTACCGACCCCATGGCCGATGGCCCGGCCATCCAGCTGGCCAACCAGCGGGCGCTGGGCAACGGCATGAGTCTGCGCAAAACCCTGCAGATGGTCAGCGAGTTCCGCCAGGACAACGACCACACGCCGATTGTGCTGATGGGCTACTACAACCCGATTTTCCATTATGGCGTGGACAGCTTTGTGCGCGATGCCAAAGCAGCCGGCGTGGACGGCCTGATCGTGGTGGATGTGCCAGCCGAGCATAACGAAGAACTGTGTGAGCCAGCACAAGCCGCAGGCATCGACTTTATCCGCCTGACCACCCCCACCACCGATGACGTGCGTTTGCCTACCGTACTTAAAGACAGCTCCGGCTTTATTTATTATGTGTCCGTGGCCGGTGTTACCGGTGGCGCGACCGCCAGCCTGGACCAGGTGAAAGAAGCCTATGCCCGCCTGCGTCGCCACAGTGATTTGCCGGTGTGCATCGGCTTTGGCATTCGCACCGCCGAACACGCCGCCAATGTGGCCCGGCTGGCGGATGGCGTGGTGGTCGGCTCGGCGCTGGTGGACAAGATCAACGCCGCACAAACACCAGAACAGGCGATCAATGACGTGCTGGCGCAGTGCCGCGAGATTAGCGCCGGAGTGCGCGGGGCACGGGAGTAACGCGCCTTGCCCCGTTTATACAAATAGAGGCAAGTGGCCTATGCAGAAGGCTAAGCTGGATGAGCTGGAATCACAGGCAGCGGCAGCTCTGGAGGGTGAGGACTTGAAGGAAGCTCTCAGCGATATTGCCATGCTGAGGGCGATGCCCTCTGTTGAGGACTATATGGCGCAGTTTTCTGTGACTACAAAGCGCCCGCCAGTTTTCACAGTCCGTAGCGGGCGGGATGTTTTGCGTCTGGTTGCTGCTGCTATTGTTATGTGTACGCTGGCTGTTTTGCTTATTCTTCTGTTCGTGTCAGCCGGTGGCTGGTTAGTGGGTGGCTTGCCTTGGAGTGAAACGGGAGTAGATATCACAATTGCCTTGACGGGTAGTCTTTTGTCTGCCGGGTTGCTGTATTGGTTGGTGCCTAGTCGTTAGATGCGCAGAAAGGAAGAAGCCATCGGCTGCGGTATCGCAGCGGTGGCCAATATTCTGGGCGAAAGTACGACAGATCATGCCAAGCCAGCACCGGTTAGCAAGACGTGAAATTTTTAACATGACACCTTCCTCATGTTAAAAAATAAGCGTTTTCTTAACATGAGGAAAATCAGCGACATATTCTGACGCTTACCTGTGAAACACTGATTAAACCAAGCTTAACGGGTTAGCGCAGAGGCAAATTTTCATGCAGTGCTCAATATTTGTACACCGTGCCCAAAATGTCCTTGAGGTGGATTTTGGTGCATTGAAAATCCACATACAAAGTCCTGAGCACGAATATCCGTTGCAATGGAAGTCTTGGGATCATGGCCAGTTGGTGGCTGTAAGCGGCTTTCTGGAAGAGCCTGGGCTCATGCTGGACGAACTGTTGACCTGTTTTTGCAGCAGCAGGGTTAGCCCGGCAATGAAGGCAGTCGCCGCTGCATTTCCGCGCAAACAATATCAGCTGATGCAGGCGATGCTCAGCTCTGAAGCCGCTGTTGAACTGGCTCAGTCGAACTGGCTGTTGTTTGCCTTGCTGGTGGACTACGCTGAAAGCCACCAAATTGATCTCTTAAACTTTGAGCGTATGGCCAAGCGCCGGCGGGTTGCCATTCTCCGGGAAATGGGTCTGGTGGACAGCGCGTCGGCGGTCAGACTTCTTGCCAGAACCGAACAGGGGCTGATAACCAACAGTCAGTTACATTCTGTGTTTCAGGTGCTGGAAGATCAGTCTTTGGTCAGCATGCTGCATCATGTAACAAAGCACACGCCAATGCTTTACCCACTGCTACTCAAGTGTCGCCGCTGGGTCTGGCCCCAGTTTCTGCAAATGGCGGATTCGTGCATTACTCAAGCAGAGTCTGATGCGCTGCTGTCCATGGTGCAGGATAGCTTACGCATCGGAGCAAGTTTGCCGCAGCTACACAGCACAAGTAATAAGGCTCAGCTAACACGGCTGCACGACAGACTGGTTGAGCGCTATAACGGACGAACCTTTGCCGCGGAAATTGCCAAGCTCAGTCGAGATTACGGGGCTTATCCAACGCCGCCAATTGCCGGAAATGAAATGATTCAGCCGCTGCGTAGCTGGGAAGACCTGGTCAATGAAGGCCGCGAAATGCGCCACTGCGTAGCATCCTGGCATTACTCTGTTATGCAGCGCTCCACTTTTATTTATCGCGTTTATGGTACAGACCGCCTGACTTTGGCCATTGCTCGTCAAGGTGATGGCTGGCGAATATCTGAGGTCAAATCCTATTGCAACCGACCAGCGCAAATCTGCGATATGGAGAAAATACAGCGGTGGTTGAGCGGTGGGGCCTGAAATCTGTGAACAATCATCACTTATTTTCAGCATTTGACCGCTACAATGGCTGTACAAACAAGGAGCTAAAAATGAATATTGATCAATTTAACCAATTTGTAGAAATAATCCCAAAGGATCTTTTAGATAAATCAGGCTCGGTTTTTTATTCTGGACGGGATGCTTTCTCAGGAAAAAAAATCTATACTTGATGGGTCTTAACCCAGGTGGTAGTCCAGATAGATTAAAAAACTTCACTCTTCAAAAAAATATTGATGTTGCAAAATCAAAATCAAATTGGAGCTCTTACAGAGACGATCCCTGGGCTGAAAACGCTGTGCCTGGAACCCTAGGACTCGCGCCCCGTGTGCTGCATGTGCTGAAAAAGCTGGAACTTGATCCTGGATTGGTGCCTGCTTCAAATCTGATTTTTGAAAGAACTAGCAGGGAATCACACTTAAAAAATAAATACGATTTAGCCGCAAAGTGTTGGAGTTTTCATGAACTGGTCATAGAAACGCTGCAGCCTAAGGTAATTCTTTGTTTTGGCAAATATACAGGTAATTTTGTTGCTGAAAAATTAGGAGCAAAGGGCGAATATTGTGAGCCATGGGTAGAGAACAATCATCGCCGCTGGCAAGCAACGGCCAGGAGTAGCGGTAAAACAATAGTGGTTACAGCTCCTCATCCAAGTATTGCCGCTTGGAATGTGCCCGCGACTGATCCAAGTGAATATATAGGAAAATCATTAGGTATAAATATTAAAACTGAAT
>CAYMXO010000016.1:0-36016 GCA_964394445.1 uncultured Thiopseudomonas sp. | reverse complement strand
CCCCTCAGGGGACAAGCCCCTTCGCACAGAATGCTGTGCCGGGCACAACATTTGTAGGGGCGGCTTCAGCCGCGAACAGTGTCGGAGCGCCCCCGCAATCCGGCTGCAACACTGACCACGCATCAAAGCGCGCCTACAGGTGGCGTGCAGGGCAGGTGCAGCATGCAGCCATTGCGTAGCGGCACAACCGCTGGCACAAGCTGCTGCAGGAACGGCTTTAGCTGTGACCATTGTCTGGCCATCCTGTGTTAACCGGCTCTCTGCCGCAGTTTGCAAGCGAACCCGCGCCTGCGCTCCGGTACGACAAGGACGAATCAGGGCTTACGGCAGCAGGCATTTTGTGTATAATCCGCGCCACGCACTCGTAGCTCAGTTGGATAGAGTGCTGCCCTCCGAAGGCAGAGGTCACAGGTTCGATTCCTGTCGAGTGCGCCATTTCTCTTTAAAACAGCACAGGTTCCAAGTGCTGTTTTGCTAAAAAGCTGACACTTGTCCCTTTGGCAGCCGTCATGGCTGCTTCTTTGCGCCTTCAAAAAAATATCGCTTTGTATCGTGTCCGGCCTGTGTTGTGATCTGTGATACGCAGCCATACCCCCACTCTTGTAAGCCAGCAAACTTTCTATTTCAGCCAGCCCTGTAGTCAAGCCACTGGCAGGCCCGTTGCCATAGAAGGTAAGGTGTACCCTGTATGGTCGATGGTTCGGGCGCCGGGCGTCCGGCCGGATCAGGTTTGGTCCACTCATTGCACCCCGTGCAATTTCTGATGTATCGAGGTCACTATGAACAAACTTTATCCATCCGCTGCTGCCGCGCTGGACGGCGTCGTCGAGGACGGCATGATCCTGGCCGTTGGCGGCTTCGGGCTGTGTGGCATCCCCGAAGCGCTGATCGCGGCTTTGCGCGACTCCGGTAAAACCGGTTTTACCGCCATCAGCAACAATGCAGGCGTCGATGATTTTGGTCTGGGCCTGTTGCTGCAAACGCGGCAGATCAAAAAAATGATTTCGTCCTACGTGGGGGAAAACAAGGAGTTCGAGCGGCAATACCTGGCTGGTGAGCTTGAGCTGGAATTTACTCCGCAAGGCACCCTGGCCGAGAAGTTGCGCGCCGGCGGTGCCGGCATTCCGGCCTTTTATACCCGCACCGGTTACGGCACCCTGGTGGCCGAAGGCAAGGAAACACGGCAGTTCGACGGTGACTGGTATGTGCTGGAGCACTCGCTGACCGCCGATATCGGTCTGGTCAAGGCGCAAAAGGCCGATAAGGCCGGCAACCTGATTTTCAACAAGACTGCACGCAACTTTAATCCGCTCTGTGCAATGGCGTCGCGGGTGTGCATTGCCGAGGTGGAGGAAGTGGTGGAAACCGGCGAGCTGGATCCCAACGAGATTCATCTGCCCGGGATTTATGTGCAAAGAATTGTGCTCAATGCGACGCCCGAAAAGCGCATCGAGCAGCTGACGTTGAGGAGTTGATCATGGCCTGGACTCGTGAACAAATGGCGCAGCGCGCCGCGCAGGAGCTGCAGGACGGCTTCTATGTGAACCTGGGCATTGGCCTGCCGACGCTTGTGGCCAACTACATTCCCGACAACACCGAGGTCTGGCTGCAGAGCGAGAACGGCCTGCTGGGTATCGGTCCGTTTCCGGCCAGGGACGAGGTGGATGCGGACCTGATCAACGCCGGCAAGCAGACGGTTACCGCACTGCCTGGCAGCAGCTATTTCGACAACTCGGAAAGCTTTGCCATGATCCGTGGCGGTCATATCAACCTGGCAATTCTCGGTGCCATGCAGGTGTCTGAAAACGGTGACCTGGCCAACTGGATGATTCCCGGCAAGATGGTCAAGGGCATGGGTGGCGCCATGGACCTGGTGGCCGGCGTGCGCCGTATCGTGGTGCTGATGGAGCATACCGCCAAAAACGGTGACCACAAGATCCTCAGGGAATGCAGCCTGCCGCTGACCGGCGTTGGTGTGGTAGACCGCATCATTACCGATCTGGCCGTGCTGGACGTGATGCCTGACGGCATCCGCCTGGTCGAGCTGGCCGATGGCGTAAGCTTTGAGCAATTGCAGGCAGCCACGGGTTGCGAGGTTTTGCGCTGATGTTGCGGGTGCGGGCTTTTGCAGCATCCGTGCCCACGTTTCGTCATGCTGAGTGTTACTTTGCTAATTTTTATCGGGAGTCTTCAGTTTGAGCCAGATACCAGCCAGTCAGGTGCGTCGCGAAGTCATGGGTGATGCCTTTGTTGATCGCGCCATGCAGAACACCACGGAGTTTACCCAGCCGTTACAGGACTTCATCAACCAGCATGCCTGGGGCTCTGTTTGGGAGCGGGAAGGACTGACACGCAAGGAGCGCAGCCTGATAACCCTGGCGGCGCTGACTGCCCTGCGCGCGTCCGGCGAGTTGCGAGGCCATGTGCGGGGTGCCTATAACAATGGTTGCAGTCCGGAGGAAATCCGTGAAGCGTTATTGCATTGCGCGGTCTACGCTGGCGTGCCGGCTGCATCCGAAGCCACCCGTGTGGCAAAGGAAGTGCTCGATGAAATTGCCGCGCAAACCCGGTAGCTGCGTGCAGCACGCCCTTTTGTAGGAACGACTTCAGTCGCGAACGAGCACGAGCCACTTCACAAACCCGCCAATCTGTTCGCGGCTGAAGCCGCTCCGGCAGAGTTTGTGCCCGGCGCAATATTCTGTGCGAAGGGGCTTGCCCCCTGAGGGGTGCATGCACCGGGTGTCGGGGGCAAGCCCCTCGTACGAAAGCCGGTGTCCTGCGTATGGCCAGCGATCACTACAGTTCGGGACGGCATTTGCGCGCACGGCCGTCGAAGTATGCCGGTCAGGGTGACAGGGTGTTTTTGGCCAGCAGATAGATGTGTTCGTCCATGCGGGTCACGCCACGATCCCTGAATCCGGGTTCGTGCACGAGAATGTCGCGTTGTGCCAGCTTTTGTATCAGACAGTCCTGCCCAAGCAGTGCCTGGACTTCATCCGGGCTGACGGCAAACGGCGGCCCCTGCATGTCTTCTTGCGGATAGTCGAGCACCAGTGCCAGGCCACGAGCGCCTTTGGGCAGGATATCGAGCAGGTGCCGTGCGTAGCGGATTCGAGTGTCTGCTGGCAGGGCAACCAGCGCGGCGCGGTCATAAAAGCCGCGACAGCCTGTCAGGTGTTCTGCCGTCAGATCAAAAAAATTACCGCACAGGATACGGATGGAGCCGCTGCTGTATTCAACAAAGCCATCCAGCACGCGGCGCTCAAACTCAAGCCCGTTTTCGTCGAAAAATGACAACACGGCTTTTTCTATCAGCTCGACGCCCAGCACCTGCAATCCCTGCCTGGCAAGCCAGAGCAAATCCAGACTTTTGCCGCACAGGGGCACAAACACACCGTCGCCAGGCTTGAACAGCTGGCGCGGCCAGTATTTTTCCAGGCCGGGATTGACCCGGGACATATGGAAGCCGGTTTTGCCTTGCTCCCAACAGGTTTGCCAAAAATCCGTCTGCATGCAGGCTCCTTGTGCGTGTGCCAAAAATTGCTTTGCTTGCTATAAGCCTAGCCATGGAGAAACTGTTTGGCTGCTCCCAAAAGGTCTCAAACAGCCGGCTTTATGCACTGATGTTGCTATGCCTGTAGCAAGTTGTCGTCTAGTATCAAGCTTCAACAATTATAAAAAGAGGCATTCAATCATGTTCAAACTACTCATCCGTGGTTCTGTACGCCTGGTCGAACGCTATCTGCCGGACCCGTACATTTTCGTCCTGTTGCTGACCCTGCTGGCCGCAGCGGCCGCCATGCTGTTCGAGCAAACCTCGCCGGTGGCCTTGATGCGCATGTGGGGTGACGGCTTCTGGGGTTTGCTCACCTTTGCCATGCAGATGTTGCTGGTATTGCTCACCGGCCACATGCTCGCCAGCACTCCGCTGGTAAAAAGCTGGCTGGCCAGACTGGCCACCCTGGCCAAGTCCGCTGGCGGCGCGATCATCCTGGTGACCCTGGTTTCGCTGGCTGCCAGCTGGATCAACTGGGGTTTTGGCCTGGTTGTCGGTGCGTTGTTCGCCAAGGAAATTGCCCGCCAGGTGCGGGTTGACTACAAGCTGCTGGTGGCCAGTGCCTACTCGGGCTTTCTGGTCTGGCACGGCGGTCTGGCCGGTTCGGTGCCGCTGACCATTGCCACCGAAGGCCACTTTGCCGCCGACAAGATGGGTGTTATCAGCACCTCCGACACCATCTTTGCCGTGTTCAACCTGGTCATTGTGGCGGCGCTGTTTGTTGCCGTACCGCTGATCAACCGGATGATGCTGCCCGGCGAGGAAGAAAGCGTCTATGTGGACCCGGCCCTGCTGGAAGAGCCGGAAGAAGACCTCAGCCAGACCGTTGACCGTCCGGCCGACAAGCTGGAAAACAGCCGCATTCTGGCCTGGCTGATCGGCTTTGCCGGTGTCGCCTACCTGTTTGACTACTATGTGGTGAAAGGCGCCAGCCTGAACCTCAACGTGATCAACTTTACCTTCCTGTTCCTGGCCATCATTCTGCATGGCACGCCAAGGCGCATGCTGGCCAGCCTGCAGGAGGCGATCAAGGGTGGTGGCGGCATCGTCATCCAGTTTCCCTTCTATGCCGGCATCATGGCGATCATGATCCAGTCCGGCCTTGCCGCCAGCCTGTCGGAATGGATGGTGTCTTTTGCCTCGGCCAAGACATTGCCGTTCTGGACCTTCATCAGCGCCGGTATCGTCAACATCTTTGTACCGTCCGGGGGCGGCCAGTGGGCTGTGCAGAGTCCGGTGGTCATCGAGGCTGCCATGCAGCTGGATGCCGACATGGCACGCGCTGCCATGGCCGTGGCCTGGGGTGACGCCTGGACCAACATGCTGCAACCCTTCTGGGCCTTGCCGGTGCTGGCGATTGCCGGTCTGAAAGCCAAGGACATCATGGGCTACTGCCTGATCCAGCTGTTTGTCTCGGGCATCATCATTTCCATTGGCCTGACGTTCTTCTAGCACTGCTGAAGCGACAAAAAAGGGCGATATCCTGACGGGTATCGCCCTTTTGTTTGGCCGGGTGTTGTGTGGACGTTTGCGTATGGCGGCTGGCTGGCCTTGTGGTCAGTATTTGACCAGCGGTGTCTTTCCTGCCGGCTGGCTTGAAAAGTGGTTCAAACAGGTGTTTTACTGCCTGTCCAACAATAAACCGGGAGTATGACCCTTGTCTGCCTATTACCGTTTGCTGTCGCGTGAAGTGGACACGCAGGGCGTGGCACGTGCCGAATACGAACCCAGCGGGCATGCCCAGGGTGTGTGGAATCCGCAGGAACAGCACATGGCGCCGGCTACCGGCATCCTGTGCCGCGAACTGGAACTGTTTTGTGCCCGGCCGGAGTTGCGGTTTGCGCGGCTTAATCTGGATATCTGGGGCATGATCCACTTTGCCCCCTTTACCGTGGAAACCCGCCTGCTGCGCCCGGGCCGCACCATCGAGCTGCTGGAAGCGCGCATGCTGTCTGCTGGCAAGACCTGCATCGTTGTGCATGCCTGGCGGCTGCAGACCTGTGACAGCAGCAGTGCGGCCGGACTGGAAGACCCGCCTCTGCCGGGCCGGGAGCAGATGCGTGACTGGACGGAGTTTACGGCCTGGGGTGGCGGCTATATCAACAGCCTGCAGATGAAAGTCGACGAGCAAAGCCGTGCCGGTCATGCCCGGGCCTGGTTGCGTAACGGACTGGAGATGGTTGAGGGTGAAACGACTTCGGCCTTTGTGCGCTTGATGGGCATGGTGGATACCGCCAACGGCGTAGCCGCCCGGGCCATGCCGGACAAGTGGATTTTTCCCAATGTGGATCTCAACATCAGCCTGCTGCGCATGCCCCGGGGTGAGTGGCTGGGGCTGGAAACGCGACAGCAGTTTGGCCACGACGGTGTCGGCCTGACCAGCTCGGTGCTGCACGATGATCTTGGCGTGTTTGGCCGCAGCGAGCAGACCCTGACCTTGCGTGCCATGGGGTGATGGCGGAAAACCGGCCGGGCTTGTTCGCGGCTGAAGCCGTTCCTACAAAATTTTGGCATGGCACGCTGCCTGTGCGAAGGGGCTTGTCCCCTGAGGGGTGCGTGCACCGGACATCGGGGGGGCAAGCCCCTCGTACAAACCCGGTGCCCGGTACGATGCCCACCGGTTGCCGCGTGTGCAGGGCCGTGTCTCTAAAACCCGGCCAGGCCGCTGGCTCGTTGTACCTGTTGCTGCAGGGCACGTTCCAGTACGCTGTCGCTGCTGCTGAGCAGGGTGAACTTCTGTTTTGAGCGGGTAATCGCGGTGTACACCAGTTCGCGGGTCAGCACCGGGCTGCTGTGGTCTGGCAGCACCAGCGCGGTGTGGGTAAATTCCGAGCCCTGGGATTTATGCACCGTCATGGCAAACACCGTTTCCACCGACTGCAGGCGGCTGGGCAGGATCCAGCGGATGCCGCCATGGCCGTCGGCAAAGGCCACGCGAAGGGGGCCTTGCGGCCACTGCATGCAGATGCCGATGTCACCGTTCATCAGGCGCAGGCTGTAATCGTTGCGGGTTACCAGCACCGGCCGGCCGTGATACCAGTGGCCGTCGCCTGTGGCCAGCAGGCCCTGCTTTTGCAATGCCTGGCGCACCCGCTGGTTGAGGTTGTCCACACCAAAGGTACCTTTGCGCATGGCGGTCAGCAGCTGGAAAGTGTTGTGCGCGGCAAACACCTCCAGTGCCCATTGTTGCAGGGCAGCCGGATCGGAATGCGCCGGCTGTTGGTTGTTCAGGCATTGCAGGTAGTTCTGGTAACCGCTCACGGCCAGTTTTTCCAGCGCAGCCAGTTCCGGCTGGCCGTTGCCGGTTTGTCCTTGCAGTTGCAGCCAGGCGAGACTGTCCGGGTGTTCACTGATGATCCGGTTTACCTGTGCAACCGTAGCCTGCCCGCTGTTGACAGCATTGGCCAGGGCGCCGATGCCGGGATGGGCACTGAAGCGGTAGCTGTGGCGCAGCATGCCGGTAGCCTGTTGCAGAGCGCTGCCCCGGGCATCGATAAAACCGGCAGCAAGGGTCTCGCCACCCAGCTGTTGCAGCCAGGCGGCGGTGTCCGGCGTGTAGTGGCCGGCATCGGCCCCCTGGCAAAGGTCGGCCAGTACCGAGCCGGCTTCAACCGAAGCCAGCTGGTCCTTGTCACCGAGCAGAATCAGGCGTGCATGCGCCGGCAAGGCATCGACCAGACGCGCCATCATGTCGACATCCATCATCGAGGCTTCGTCAACCACCACCAGGTCGGTCGGCAACGGACTGGTTGCATTGTGACGGAAGTGGCGGCTGTCCGGCCGGCTGCCGAGCAGGCGGTGCAGGGTGGTGACTTCACGCGGAATCTGTTGCCGGATCAGTTCACCCTGTGCCCCCTCCAGTGGCAGGTCGTCAATGCTGCCGCTGATGGATTCACTGAGGCGCGCCGCTGCTTTGCCGGTGGGCGCGGCAAGGTGGATTTGCAGGTGGGTGCCCGGCTGGCTGGCCTGTTGCAGACCCTGCAGCAGGGCCAGCAGGCGCACCACGGTGGTGGTTTTGCCGGTGCCGGGACCGCCGGTGATGATGGCGAAGCTGCTGCGCGCGGCCAGCAGACAGGCAATTTTTTGCCAGTCGCAGCTGCCGGCCGGTGCGTTCCCGGCAAACAGCTGCTGCAACAGGCTGCCTGTGACTGCCGGCGGTAGCGGGTGGTGGTGCGCCAGGCGCTGGCTGATGGCGGCACGGATCTGTTGTTCGTAATGCCAGTAGCGGCGCAGGTACAGCAGCGGCTGTGCGGCGCTGCCGGCCAGCACCAGCGGACGGCTGTGGTGTTCAGCCGACAGGCCACAGTTGGTTTGCAGCAGGTTGCAGACAGCGCTGCTGGTGGCCAGCTCTGCCAGCCAGCCTTTGCTGCCAAGTGCGCCGAGCAGCCCGGCCAGCTCGCTGGCGACAGCGGATTCCTGGCCGGATTGCCAGCCGGAGCCGGCACCCGCCAGGCTGCCGGGATCTTGCAGGGCTGCGTTCAGGTCTAGGCAGACATGGCCGTGGCCGTTGCGCTCGCTGACCAGCGCGATGGCCAGCAGCACCGCAGGGCTTTGCGGCTGCTGCTGGTGAATGAAGCGGGTCAGGGCCAGATCGAGACTGCGCAGGGCACCGCTGTCTACCCAGTTGCCAAGGCTGTCCAGCAGTTGCTGTGAAGTAATGTTCATGACTGTGCTCCCCGGCTGAACAGCTGGTCAAGCTGCTCGATCAGCTGTCTGGGCGGGCAGTGGGCAAAGATGCCACGGGTTTCAGGGTTCTGCCAGCCGCGCAGGAACGCGTAGAGGGCACCGCCCATGTGCCGTTCGTAGTCGTAATCCGGCAGACGGCTGCGCAGCTGCCGGTGCAGCGCCAGAATGTAGAGTGTGTATTGCATGTCGTAGCGATGCTGCCAGATGGCCTGCTGCATGCCGTTCTGGTCGTAGGCGCTGTCGTCATCACCCAGATGGTTGGATTTCCAGTCGATCACGTAATAACGCCCGTCATGTTCGGCCACCAGGTCGATAAACCCCTTGAGCAGGCCGTTCAGCGAAGCCGGCTCCGCATGCGGGACCTGACCTTGTGGTGCGGTGTGCTCGCTGACCAACCGGTCCAGCTTCTGGCTGTGGGTGTGGTGGATTTCCAGCAGGAACTCCAGCTCCACCGCGAGGTTGTCGGGCGGCAGCCGGCTCAGGGTAAGGCCGGAGCCCGGCCAGCTTTGCTGCAAAAATGCCTTGAGCCAGTCACTCAGCGCCGGCGCCTGGTCTTCGATGTTGCGCAGGCGGCAGCGACGCCGGATCAATTCGTTACGCAGGTCGTCATCTTCCGCGGCGGCGATAAAGCCGTACAGCGCACGGCCATCAGCCGGGTGCCGGCCACGGGCGCTGGCGGCCCATTCCAGCAGGCCGTGCAGGAAGGTACCCCAGTTGCTGCCACGGGGGAAGGCGTGCATGAAACCGTCTGTGCCGCTGTCGCTGTCGCTGTCGCTGCGGTTGCCGGCTGCAGGGTCGGCCGGCTGGCTCTGGCTGATTTCCAGCAGCTGGTCTTCGCGGGCGCTTTCCGGCTCGCTGGCGGGCAACTGTCCGTCACTGCGGCCGCCAAACTGCAGGGCCGAGTAACTGGCAATCCACCAGTTGCGCAGGTAGCCCATGTCGTGTGCCGGGCGTGCCGGTTCTAGGCTTTCTTCGGCTGCGGGCGGCAGCGCTTCATCGCTTGCTGCGGGGGCCGGCTGGCGCAGGATGTTGCTGCCGGCGATCAGCTGATCGATGGCACTGCTGACCGCACCGGCATCGGCCAGGGGCTCGCCGGCATTGAGGATGTGGCCCATCGCACAGCGCTCCAGCTGCGGTTTGTTGCTGTTGCTGGCGCTTTTTAAGGGAGCCAGGCCCAGCCAGAGTGCGTGGCTGGCCCGGGTCAGCGCCACATACAGCAGGCGCAGGTCTTCACGGATGCGCTCGCGGTTGGCCTGCGCCCAGGCTTCGGCAAATTTTTTGTTGCCGGCCACTTCGCGGTAGCGCAGGCCATCGAGCGGGTAGTCCACCTGATTCTGCTTGCCGTCAATGTCGCGCCAGGCGTTGATGAAAGGCAGTACCACCAGTGGAAATTCCAGCCCCTTGGATTTGTGGATGGTGAGGATCTTGATGCGCCGGGCATCACTTTCCAGCCGCAGCAGGGCCTGTTCGTCATTTTTGTCCAGATGCTCGCCCAGGTGGCGGATCAGAGCCTGCTGGCCGTCGAGCCGGGTCGAGGCTTCTTGCAGCCATTCGGCCAGATGCAGCAGGTTGGTCAGGCTGCGTTCGCCCCGGACCTGTTGCAACAGGCGGGCCGGCAGCTGGTAGTGCTGCAGCAGGTATTGCAGCATGACCAGCACGCCACGACGCTGCCAGATGTGCTGCCAGCGGTAGAACTGCCGGGTTTGTTCTTCCCAGGCCAGCTCGTCGTCCTGCCACAGCAGCAGCTGTTGCAGCGGCAGGTTCAGGGTCAGGGTACCCAGTGCGGCGCGTACCAGCTGTTCGTTGCCGGGCTCGGCACAGGCGCGCAGCCAGTGCAACAGGTCGGCGGCTTCGGCGCTGGCAAACAGTGATTCACGGTCGGACAGGTAGACGCTGGCAACCCCGCGCTGATGCAGGGCCTGGCTGATGACCTGCGCTTCCTGGCCGGTGCGCACCAGAATGGCAATGTCGGCCGGTTGCAGCGGCTGCTCGCAGGCCGTTGCGCCAAAGCCGGTTTGTCCGCCAGTGGCCGCTGCCAGCCATTGCACAATCTGGCTGGCAGCGGCCTGTGCGGCGTGCCGGTAATAGTCGGTCCTGGCCAGTGGGCCATGTGCGTCGTCCGGGTTGTCGAAGTACCAGAGGGTCATGGGACTGGCCGGCCGGCCCTGCAGCCAGAGCGGGTCGTTGCGTCCGCCGGCCTTGACCGGGAGAAAGGGGATCGGGTTGTCGCCACTGGCTTCACGGTAGCCAAAGGCACCCTGTGGGTGCTGTTCGGCGTAGCTGAAAAAGCTGTTGCAGGCATCCACCACGGCCTGGGTGGAGCGGTAGTTGGTGCCCAGGGTGTAATGGCGGCCGCTGGTGGCGGTACGCGCTGCCAGGTAGGTGTGGATGTCGGCGCCACGGAAGCTGTAGATTGATTGCTTCGGGTCACCAATCATGAACAGGCCGCTGTTGTCGCTGTTTTCTTCTACCTGGTAGATACGGTCGAAAATGCCGTACTGGATCGGGTCGGTGTCCTGGAATTCGTCGATCATTGCCACCGGAAAGCAGGTTCTCAGGGTGTCGGCCAGCTGCCGTGCCGGTTCGCCCAGTATCGGCTCGAGGGCCTGGTGCAACTGTACCAGCAGATCGTCGAAGCTCATTTGCACCCGTTCGTGCATGCGCCGGTCGAACTGTTCGCGCACCCAGCCGCGGGCATGGGCCAGCAGCAGGGCGTTCAGATCCTGCTCCGGTTCCTGCTGCTCCTGCAGGTTGCGTGCGTGCATCAGGTCGAAGGCTTGCTGTACCAGGGCCGGAGCAGGCGCTTCCGGCTGCTGGTTTTTCTTGAATTTCAGCGCGCCGGTGGCAAAGGATTTCAGCTTGCCCGGCTCGTCCGCGTTCCGGCTGGCCCAGGCTTCGATTTCCTGCAGCAACAGGTTGAATGTGTCGGTATTGCTGCTGTCGTGGCTTCTGCCGTTCAGGGCCGGGCGGATTTCGAGCAGGTAGTCACGGATCTCGGACCAGTGCCCGGCCCAGTGTTCGCGGGTTTGCTGGCGGACTTGTGCCAGCCGGTGCGCCTGTTCAACCTGCTGTTGCAGCGTCTGCTTGATGTCGGTGTAGCTGGCGCTGACGGCAATGCCACGGCTGCTGATGCCGCCGATGCCGGGTTGCAGCAAGCCGCGCAGCGCCTGTTCGAGCCGGGCCGGACTGTTCAGTGTCTGGCTGATCAGGGCGGCCTGCCCGGCATCCAGAGGATAAAAGTGTACGCGCCAGTAGTCCTGCACCACCTCGGTAAGCAGCTCGCCGGTGTCGGTGACCAGTTCGCGGTTGAACAGGCCGCGGGTGTCGAAGGCGTGCTCCACCAGCATGCGGTTGCACCAGCTGTGAATGGTGGAAATACTGGCTTCGTCCATGCTTTCAGCGGCACTTTGCAGGCGCCAGGCGCAGCGTGACCAGAGTTCGGGCGCGTAGTTGTCGCGCAGTGCACCAAGCAGTTTGTCCTGGCAGGGCTGCGGGTTGCGGAAGCAGTCGCCGGCTTCCACCAGGCGGGCACGGATGCGGTCACGCAGTTCGCCGGCGGCCAGGTCGGTAAAGGTGACCACCAGAATTTCGGCCGGTGTCAGCGGGCGCTTGAAACCGTTGCCGTGCAGGTCTTCGCCAAGCACCAGACGCACATACAGCAGGGCGATGGTGAAGGTTTTGCCGGTGCCGGCACTGGCTTCGATCAGGCGGCTGCCACGCAACGGAAAGCTGAGCGGGTTGAGTGTGTTGGCGGATGGCTGGGTGTTCATGTCCGTGCGACGGCCTCCAGAAGCGGGCGGTACAGTTGTTCGGCGTACTGCAGGAAAAGCGGATCGGCCAGCAGGCGATCGTAGTCCGGCCAGAAGCGTTGCAGGCCGGGGGTTTCGTCCCGTTCGGCGGCTTTGGTGTAATCGCCCTCGTAGGTGGTGCGTCCGGAACCGGGTTTTTCCAGTTCGGCAAACGCCGTCTTGCAGGGAAGCGGCAGCGGCCGTTGTAGGCCGGTCAGGCAGGCGCTGTGCAGTTCCTGCAGCAATTGCAGGGCCGTGGTGCTGTCCATGGGAGCCAGGCTGATGTCGGTGGCGGGGCCGAGCAGCCGGGTGGTGACCGGTTGCTGCAGCTGGGCGCAGAGGTGCAGCGGCCACTGGCGGACCAGGTGGTAATGCTTGAGGCTGTTGCCGGAGTGCAGGTTGCTGGCCAGCAGGGCAATGCGCAGGTAACCGCCGCTGCCATCATGGCGGATGTCGGCTACGCCACCGTCGAGCTCCAGCTGCGCCGGAGGGTGCTGGACGGGCAACACCTGCGGGTGGCTGGCGAGCAGTTGCTGGTAGCGTTGCAGCGGTTCGTCCAGCTGTTCGTGCAGCCGGGTTTGTACGGCATCGGCAAAGGGCGGTACGGGCAGGGCACCGGTACGTTGCAGGCGGCTGATCTGCTGTTGCAGCAGGGCGCTGGTGTCGCTGTCCGGCTGGCGTGCCAGCTGTTGCAGACTGCTGTCGAGTAGCTGGCTGCGCAGCTGCCAGGACTCCAGTCCGTCGCTGACAAAAGGCTCGCTGTCCGGGCTTTCTTCATTCGTGTCGTGCCAGCGGATGCCCAGTCGCTGCTGGTAGAAATGGCTGACCGGGTTGCGCAGAAAGCTGGCCAGTGCGCCCAGCTTGAGTGGCGCCTGTGGTTCCCAGGCGGGCAGCTGGTCGAGGTCGTCGGCCATGGCCGGTGCGCCGCTGGTGCTGTCGTGGACTTCCCGCCATTCACGGGCGTGGGTAAACAGGCGCGGGTCCCGTTGCGGGCTGAAATAGCTGCGGCTGAAGGGTTGCAGCGGGTGTTCGGTGGTCAGCGTTTGCAGCAAGGGGGTTGCGCTGCTGCTGTGCCAGCCGGCTTCCAGATGATCGCGTAGCTGGCTGACCAGCACCGAGGGCGGCCGCTCGCTGTTGTCGCGAATGTCACGGCCGACCCAGCTGATGACCAGACGCTGGCGCGCGGACAAAAGGGCCTCAAGAAACAGGTAGCGGTCGTCCTCGCGGCGTGAGCGGTCGCCGGGGCGGTAATCATTGGCCATCAGGTCAAAGTCGGCACGGTGGATGCTGCGCGGATAGTCTTTGTCGTTCATGCCCAGCAGCCACAGCTGGGTGAAGGGGATGGCGCGCATCGGCATCAGGGTGGCAAAGTTGATCGAGCCACCCAGAAACTTCTGCGACAGCCCGGGCTGGTCGAGACCGGCCAGCAGTTCTTCGCGCACCACTTCCAGCGGTAGCGGTTCGTCGCCCAGACCGGCGGCCTGCCAGACGGTTTGCAGGCTCTCCCGCACCAGCTCCAGCTGGCCCAGGGCCCAGCTGTCGGCCGGGCTGCTTTCGCTGAAAAAATCCTGCAGCAGCTGCTCCAGCACCCGCAGCCAGGCATTGGCGCTGTGGGCTGCGGCCAGGGTCTGCGCACTTTGTTGCAGTGTACTGACCAGCTGTGACAGAGGGCCAAGCAGGGCCGCTTCGAGACCGGCCACTTCATCGTAGGGCTCGATGCCCTGCCAGCTGTCGCTGTTGCCGGCGGCAAAGCCCAGCAGCATGCGCTCAAGGCCGGCCAGCCAGGTGTTCTGCTCCAGTGCCGGCAGATCCAGACTGGCGCGTTGCCCGGCGTCCAGTCCCCAGCGGATGTTGGCACCGCGAATCCAGCGGCGCAATACCGGCAGATCGGCTTCTTCCAGGCCAAAGCGGGTGCGCAGCGCCGGGGTGTCCAGCAGGTCGGACAGTTCGCTGACGGTAAAGCGTGCTTGCGGCAGGTGCAGCAGCTTTTCCAGTGCAATCAGCAGGGTGTTTTGCTGGCGCTGGCTCTGGTCGGAGATGTGGTAGGGCAGAAAACGCGGGTCGGCTGCGCCACCGTTGTCGTCCGTGCCGGCGGCGTATCGGCCGAAAACCGCGTGAATGTGCGGCGCGTACTGGTTGATGTCCGGCACCATGACCAGAATGTCGCGGGCGTTGAGGGTTTCGCCACGTTCACGGGCGGCGGCAAAGCTGGCCAGCAGCTGGTCGTGCAGGATTTCCACTTCACGCTGCGGACTGTGGGCGACCAGAAACTGCAGGCTCTGGTCCTGTTGCGCATCCACCTTGCTGTGCAGGGCCTGGCGTTCGGCCAGCGGCCGCAAATGCAGGATGTCGCCCTGCAGCTGGTGCAGCAGGCAGCCGTCGCCGGGATCGTTGAACAGATCGACCCTTTGCTGGCTGAACAGCTGGCGGTAGCTGGCCGGCTGGTCGTGCTGGTCGAGCAGGTGCAGAAAGTCCCGGCCCTGTTTGCCCCAGGAAGCCAGCAGCGGGTGGCCGTAGGCGTGCAGGTCTTCCGGCTCCAGGTTGTCCGGTGTTCGCCGCTCGGCGATGCGGCGGTATTCACGCTTGAGCAGCTCCTTGCCTTCGACCAGGTCGCCCCAGTAGTGCTGGCTGGGGTTGGTGACAAACAGCATGACCTGGGTAAAGGGCGAAATGGCATGCAGCAGCTGCAGGGTTTGCTGTGGCAGCGAGGAAATGCTGAACACCATCACCCGGCGCGGCAGCTGCGGCGGGCGGTTGTCCGGCGTAAAGGATGTGCACGCCTCGATGAACTGCTGGTGGATGTGCGCGCGGCTGGCATTGGCCCAGGGCTGGCGGCTGTCCGCCGCGGTGCTGTTGATCGAGCGGTGCAGCAGGCGCCACAACAGTGCCTGCCAGCGCTGGCCATGCGGCAGGGGGCTGTGCGTGCCGTTGGCGTGGATCAAGACATCCTGGCCCTGTTCCCAGGCCTGCAGCCAGTCGGCACGGTACAGCTGGTACTGGTCGTAAAGGTCGGCCAGCTTGCCGGCCAGCTGATGGCAGCGGCGCGGGTCCTGGTCGGCGCTGAGAAAACCCTGCAGCGGTGCCAGCCATCCGGCCTGTTCGCCCGACATGGCCTGCAGTGCTTGCGGGTCACGCAACAGCTGGTACAGCCGCCAGGTCAGTGGTGCCTTGTCGAACGGCGAGCTGTCCGGCAGTTCTGGAAATACGCTGCGAAATGCCTGCCAGATGAAACGTCCGGGCAGCTGCACATCAATGGCGGCGGCAATGCCGTTGCCTGTTTCGTTGTGGGCCAGGGCCGCTTTGAGCCACTGGGCAATGCCGTTGCTCTGCACCAGGATGCATTCCTGCTCCAGCGGCCACAGCGGGTTGCTGGCCAGCCAGTGCACGGCCACCGCGCGCAGGTCTTCGAGCTGGTTGCCTTGTAATACCATGAAACCGGGAGTGAGCGGGGCGAGCATGGATTGTCCTTGAACTGCAGTAAGTAAAGGCCGGATGACAGCAGGGGACTTTACCAGATTTGCCATGGTGTAACCGGCAGCGCTGCGGGGTTGTTGTGAAGCGCTTATCTGTATGAGGGTCGCACCTCGAAACTGGCTTGTCTTTATCGGGAGCCGTTTTCTCTCTATGGGCGCGCGAAGATCAGTGACCGGTGCCAACAGGCAGCAGGACTTTTGCCTTTCCCAGGGCAGATTTCCGCACAGGGAGCAGGACTGGCTATGGCTATGCCGGGCTGCGTACCTGCTGCAGGATGCTGTACAGGACATGCCAGTAGTCAGAATGGCCGACATCCAGATCAAGATTGAAAATCCGCTCCGCGTCCTGTCCGTCCGGCACCACCAGCGGGTGGCGGCCAATGTATTTGCCGGTGGATGGCCGCACCATCAGTACCCGGTCGGATCTTGAATAAAAGTTGCAGATGCGCCGTTCCACCTGTGGCAGGAGCAGTTCCAGCTCGCGGTTGCCGAGGCTGCGTGCACCGCCCATGAATACCAGGTCACGGACCGGCGGGCCGCCGGCCACCGGTCCGGCCAGTAACGCTTCAATCAGCAGCCGCGCACCCAGCGAGTGCCCGTACAGGCTGATGCTGTGCAGTTGCGGGTGGTGCTGCCCGAGATATTCATGCAGTTCCGGCAGCAGGGCCAGGGCGACCGTGCGTGCGTGATTCTTTTTCTGGCTGTAGTGGCGATAACCACCCAGTGCGGCAACGGCTGCACCACGGGCGAGACCGATTTTGCCCAGGCCAAAACCGGATGCGGCGCCCTGCAGCACGTTCAGCCAGACTTCACGCAGGGAACCGGAATCCCAGAAGGCAAAAACGGCGTCTTCGTTGTCCGGCAGCCGCGGTACACAGCGCAGCAGCCGGCTACGGTCGCGCTCGTCGCTGGCGGACAGGTAGCCGTGTACAAACAGGTGCACGTGTCCTGCCTGCGGGTTGTTGCGGATGCTGGTAAAGCGGAAGGAGCTGGACATGCCGGAAACCTGCCAAACGTGGTGCCGTTATTCTAGCAAAGACGTGGGCGCGTTCGGCCGGACGGATGCCGCTTTTCAGCAGGAGGGAATGCCGCGCCGCCCGCCGGAACAGGCAGGCGGGTGCTCACGCAAACTGGCAGCCTAACTGGCCAGTTTGCGTACCCGTACCGGCAAACCCTGGCGGATGCTGGCGCCGGTAACGTGTTCCAGCCAGGTGGACGGTACTTCGCGGGTCGGGTCGGCAAAGCCCAGGTCGTTGAGGTTGATGCCGGCGCCGATCCATTGCTGTGCCGGTTGCGGTTGGCCATCGACCAGGTGCTCGCTGGCACCCAGTTCGCGGTGACCGAAGCCATGCTCGATGCCGATAGCACCCCGCTTGACGCCGGCGCTGACCAGCGCCAGGCCGATCACCTTGCCGCCGGGGCTTTCGATCTCGACGGTATCGCCATGGGCGATGCCGAACGTTGCCGCGTCGTCACGGTGCAGCAGCACCGGGTTGTACGGCTTGATCATGCGCAGGCGTTCCAGTCCCACCGAATAGGAGTTCATCAGGTTGGACTTGAACGAGAACGCCAGCAGTGGCCAGTCGTTCTCGGGGTAGTGCTCGCGCATCAGGCTGCCGTCGTAAAAACGGGCCCGGTCGAAGTGCGGATGCCCGATATAGCGGTTGCCGGTACTGCTGTCGATGCTGGTGCCGACCTGCTCGTTGTACAGGCACAGTGGACGGGTCCAGGCGTGACGGTGTTTTTCTCCTTCGAAGGCCTGATCGTAGTCCTCGAAGCGGCCGCCGCGGGCATACATGTAGGCCACCGGGCCACGCTCGCTTTCTTTCAGCGTGCTGTCCAGCATTGGCAGCAAGCGGTCGAGGCCGCTGTGCTCGATGTCGGCCTGGCTTGCTGCCGGTAGCGGCTGGCCCTGCATGGCGATGTTGGCTGCAGCACGCAGGTAGTAATCGCTGGCGGTATTGAGCGGATGCAGGTTGCCGTCGGCATCGGGGATGGCGTTGTCGCCAAAGCCGGGCAGGCCCAGGCGCTTGGCCACGGCGATGATGAAGGCTTCCATGCTGACCGGTTCGCCTTCGGCCGTTTTTTGCTGGCGCGGCTCCACGACCGGCCAGCAGGAAGTGATCAGGCGGCTGTTGGTGCCGCTCCAGGCACCGGTAAAGCCCCAGACTTCGTACATGACAGAGTCCGGGACCAGATAGTCGGCGAACCTGTTGGTTTCGTTGATGAAACCGTCAATGCCGATAAACAGGCTGATCTTGCCCGGATCTTGCAGGTCTTTGGCGATCATGTTGTTCAGCCCGGCCTGACCATAAATCGGGTTGGCCATGTGGCTGATCACCGCTTTCAGCATGTAGGGGTAGCCGTGCAGGCCGGACGTCAGGTGCTCGGTGAGCAGGGCAGCCGGCAGCGGGCGCCAGGGTGCGCGCGAGGGATAGGGCGACTGGCCGGCGGCCAGTTTGCGCTTGAATTCGGACGACTTCTGGTAGGGGAAGCGTGAGCGTGAGAAGAACACACCCTTGGGTCCGCGCTGGCCCGGGAACTGGGTCAGGTCATAGCGCGGGCCGGGAGTGACCCCGTTAAACTTGGCCGGGCCGCGGATATAGCCGCCACGCAGGTTGAAACTGCCGGCCAGAATGTTCAGCGCGGTGATGGCGAAAGCACCGTAGAAGCCGGTGGCCGACATCATGCCGCCGTGACAGTCTGCAACCGACTTGCGGCCATGACTGGCGAATTTTTGTGCAATGTCGGCAATGCGTCCGGCCGGAACGCCGCAGTCGCGGGCATAGTCTTCCAGGCTGTGGGCATCGGCCGCTTCTTTGAGCTTGCTCAGGCTGCTTTTGACCTGAACCGGGCCGCTGGCTGTTTCCACTGCGCGGCTGACAAAAAGTTCGGCACGGTCAACGCTGTTGGCGGCAACCAGCTGGCCGTTGCTGACCACCATCAGGTCGTCGGCGTCACTGTCCGCTTCGGCCAGGCCCAGGTCGGACAAGCGCAGGAAGTGGCCGGCACGCGGGTGATCGGCGTTTTCGATGACCAGATGGGTGGCGTTGCTGTGGCCGGGCTCGCCGGCAGCCTTGGCTGCGCGGTCGGAGGGGATGGCCAGATAGTCGGCAGCGTAGCCGTTGTTGTTCAGCAGCCACTGGATCAGGCCCATGGCAAATGCGGTGTCGGTGCCGGGCAGGATCGGCACCCAGCGGTTGCGCTCGCTGCTGGCATGGGAGGCCGTGGCATTCAGCGCCGGGTCCACCACCATGTATTCCAGCTCGCCGTGGGCCCGGGCTTCGGCCAGCAGGCGACCCTGGCGCTTGAACGGGTTGCCGGCCTGGCTGGGTGCGGTGCCGATGAACAGTGCAAAGCGGGCGTGGGTGTAGTCCGGTTTGGCGTGGGCGTTGTCGACCACGTCGTTCATCGCGGCACCTGAGCCGAGACGGAAGGCCAGGCCGCAATAGGGACCATGGGCACCGAAGTTGCGGGTGCCGAAAGCGTTGAAGGCAAAGCGGCGCAGGATCGCGGTGCGGCCATAGTCGGTGGAGTCCATGACCAGCAGCTGGTTGGCCAGCGGGCCGTACTCCGGATTCTCCGGGTCAATCAGGGTGTCGTGGTCGTACAGCTCGCGCAGACCGGTGACATGACCTTCGCCAAACAGGTTGCCACCTTCGCAGACTTCCTCGATGAGCTGTTCAAAGGAAATTTTTTCCCACTTGCGTTCGCCACGTTTGCCGACCCGCTTCAGACAGTCGGTGATGCGGCAGGGGCTGGTGATCTGCGCCATCATGGCGTTGCCGCGGGCACAGGCGGTGGAGCGGCCGGCCAGACCCTGGTCCTCAAAGCCACTGACACTTTTCAGGGCATCCACGACGGCTGTGGCCTGGGGCAGATGCGGGTCACCGGACAACGGGTGATAGGGGTTGCCGATCACGCGCAGCACTTCTTCGCTGTTGTTGTCTACCCGCACGCGCACGCCGCACAGCGTGGTGCAGCCGTAACAGACGGTGAAGGCGGTGCGCTGGTCCGGGTTAAGGGTCAGCTCGCCGGTTTCGCTGTCGATACGGTATTCGGGCGCCAGCGAATTGCCGTGAATGCGGTCGTTGGGTTTCTCGCCTGAAGTGCCTTTCAGGCCGTGGGCCATTTTCAGCAGCGGGTCGGAATAGCCGGCCACAAAGGTGGCAGCGCCACCGGCAGCAACTGCGCCCTTGAGCAGGCGGCGACGGGAAAGATCAGGCTTGTCCATGGTGTACAGCTCCTTCAGGGGTCACGGCAGGTTGTTCACTGGCCGGATCATCGGCCGGGTTGCCGCGCCAGGGTACAAAAAGTTCAATCAACAGCAGGGCCGCCAGCCAGAGGCCGAAAATGCCGATCACGCCGAGCCAGCCGGACGAGCCAAAGGCAATGCTGTAGTCATTGCTGCCGGCGGTATTGCGCGCCACCGTCTGCACGTCCATCAGGACTGCCCAGCGGAACATCCAGGCTACGTGCAGGGCCAGCAGGCCGGCGAGCCAGCCCAGCGGCAGCAGGCGTGGGCGGATGCTGAGAAACCAGGCAGAAACGGTGAGCAGGGCACCGGCAAACAGTCCCCAGAAAGCCATGTTGCGCCAGGTCGGGTTGTCACGGATGGAGTTCAGTGCTTCGCTGACCGAACCGGATACTTCGTTGCTGCCGTCCAGGTACCAGGTCAGGGCGACCAGACCGCATGCCAGGCCAGTGAAGGTCATGATTGACAGCATGCGCCGGCTGACCAGCGCACTACGCACGCCGCTGAGGCGGTTCAGCACCAGCACCAGACCGGTGGCGCCGAGCATGCCGGTAGCCAGGAACATCACCGGTAACCAGGGGGTATTCCACAGCGGACGGCCCTTGACCACGGCGATTTCGGCACCGGTATAGACGATGATGCCGCTTGATAGCACCAGTGCAGCCAGGGTCAGCAGCGGGATCAGCCGTACCGGCGTTTGCCAGTTGCCAAGGCAGACCAGACGGGCCACCAACCCCTGCAGACCGGCGCTGTCACGCAGCCCGAGCATGGCCGGACGCCAGTACAGGTAGCCCAGTGCAATCACGGTGCTCACGTACAACGGCAAGATAAAGGCGCCGATGCTCATCCAGGACCAGGGTGTCGGGTGGGCATAGAAGTGCCAGAAGCGCAGTGGCTGGTGCAGGTCGGCAAGCAGCGCGACCGGAGCCACCAGGGTGGTGCTGACGCAGGCAAACAGGGCGATGCGTGTGGTGTTACGCCAGCTTTTGGCGCCAAGCAGGCCGGGCGCACTCAGCCACAACGTGCAGTACGACAGGGCCACCAGAAAGAAATACTGTACCGCCCAGGGGTACCAGGCCAGACCGTAGCGGGGCACTACAATCTCAGTCACCAGAGAATTCATAACCGATCTCCTTGCCGTCTTGGTCACGCACATCCCAGATGCCAACAGTGGCTTGCGGGCGGCGGGTAAACTGTTCGTCCATGCCGAGGTAGAACACCTGCGGGAAGGTGTTTTTTTCCGGTTGCAGCACCATCAGCTGATCGCGGTATTGGGCAATCATCCGGCTGATTTCGCTGTCCGGGTCACGCATGTCGCCAATGATACGGGCACCGCCCACGCAAGACTCGACACAGGCCGGCAGCAGGTTGGCCTCCAGGCGGTGGGCGCAGAAGGTGCACTTGTCGGCGGTCTGGGTGGTTTCGTTGATGAAGCGTGCATCGTAGGGGCAGGCGTTGACGCAGTAGGCACAGCCGACGCAGCGGTCGCTGTCCACCACGACGATGCCGTCCTGGCGCTGGAAGGTCGCCTGTACCGGGCACACCGGCACGCAGGGCGGGTTTTCACAGTGGTTGCACAAGCGTGGCAACATGAAAGTGGCGCAGTCGCCGCTTTCGGTGTCTTCTACTTCGAACTGCGACACAATGGTGCGGAAGTTGCCCAGCGGAGCGGCGTTTTCTATATGACAGGATACGGTACAGGCCTGACAGCCGATGCAGCGGCGCAGGTTGATCAGCATGCCGTAACGCTTTTCCGGGTTGCCTTCGCGGCGTGGTGGCTGATCGTTAATCCCTGCCTGGGCCAGGCTGGCAAAAGGAACCAGGGCTGCTCCTGCGGTCAGCTTGGCCAGCTGGCCGAGCAGGGAGCGTCGAATCAAGTCCATGGAACCTCCTTAGACTTTATACCTATAAACTTATTCTTAATTAGCACGCTAGCAAAAAGTCGCAGTGACAGTTTGACGCGGGTCAACAGTTGTCAAGTTGTGTGACACGTTGTCCATTTGTAGAGGAGCTGGATGCGAGAACGCCTGATTCTGCGTGATGCCGGGCTGATGCCGAGTGATGGCGCGGGCAAGGGTGCCAAAGGGCTACATGGGTAGGGGCTATGCTGCATGGACGGGCTGGCCTGCACACAGGCCAGTTCGGTACTTTGCGGGGAGTGTCGGGTTGTACGGGTAAATCCGTTTTACATCAGGGCGTGATAAGGCAGGAACTGCAGAGAGTCGCCGGGCTGAACGCTATGCTGTGGCGGGATCACGACCATTCCATCGGCCCAGCTGCAGTTGGCCAGCATTGCCGAGCTTTGTTTGGGATGCAGTACTGCCTGCAGCCGGCCGTCAACGACTTCCAATCGTGCCTGCAGATACTGCTGGCGTGCCCGCGCCTTGCTGCGGGCAAAGCTGGCCAGCACCGGCAGGGCAGCCGGTTGCACGTTCGCCTGGCCCAGTGCCGTCAGCAGGGCGGGACGAACAATGATCAGCGCGGTAACCAGGCTGGCACCGGGGTTGCCCGGCAGGCCGATCCAGGGTGTCTTGCCGATGCGGCCGAAGGCCAGTGGCTTGCCCGGCTGGATTGCCACACGCCACAGGTTGAGCTCGCCCAGCTGGCGGATTGCCGTTTTGATGTGATCGGCCTCGCCGACTGAAACGCCGCCGCTGCTGATGACCAGATCCTGTTCACGCCCGGCCTGCTCCAGCAACGCCAGCGTTTCGTCCAGATCATCGCGCAGGTGCGGATACTGGGTAACGGCCAGCCCCCAGCCTTGCAGCAGGCTGGCCAGCAGGTAGCGGTTGGCATCGTAGATATGGCCTTCCGCCAGTTCCGTGCCCGGGGCTTGCAGCTCGTTGCCGCTGCTGATGATGCCGACCCGTAGCGGCTGGCACACCGGTACGCGGGCGTATCCCTGACTGGCCAGCAGGCCGGTTTCCTGTGCCCGCAGGCGCGTGCCGCGGGTCAGCAGCGGCTCGCCTGCACGGATTTCTTCACCCTGGCGGCGGATGTTCTGGCCGCCGGGTGCTTCGGCAAAATGAATCTGGCCATTTTCAACCCGGCAGTTTTCCTGGGCAATCACGCTGTCGGCACCGGCGGGCAGGCTGGCACCGGTAAAGATCTGCATGCAGTGTCCGGCCGGCAGTGGCTGCAACGGGTCGCCCGCGGCGATACAGCCGGCCAGCGGCAGAACCGGCTGTTGCGGGTTGAAGCTGGCGCTGTGCAGGGCATACCCGTCCATGGCACTGTTGTCGTAGCGCGGGCTGTCCAGCAGGGCTGGCAAGTCGGCTGCCAGCAGGCGGCCGGTGGCCTGTTCCAGCGGCACTTCAGCAGTCATGGGCGGACGCGCCAGCAGTGTGGTCAGGGCGGCAACCGCCTGTTCGATACTGTTCAGGTTGCCCTGTTCACATACGGAGCTCATGCAGGATTCCTTGTCAGTTACCAGCGCCCGGCGGCCTGCTGGTCGCTGTCGCGACCCTCGACCCAGCGGCTGCCGGTGGCGGTTTGTTCTTTTTTCCAGAAGGGGGCGCGGGTTTTCAGGTAGTCCATGATGAAGGCGCAGGCATTGAAAGCATCTTCACGGTGGGCACTGCTGGCGGCGACAAACACGATCGGCTCGGCCAGGTCCAGTTGCCCGGTGCGGTGCAGGACATGGATGCGCTGCAGCGGCCAGCGTTGCGCGGCTTCCCCGGCAATCCGTTGCAGGGCGCGTTCGGTCATGCCGGGGTAGTGCTCAAGGAACAGCCCTTGCACATCGCTGCCCTGGTTGAACTCGCGCACGTAACCGGTGAAGCAGACCACCGCCCCGGTGGCCAGGTTGTCGGCATGGGCGGCACGGGTCAGCTGGCCGGGGTCGAAGGGAGCGGTCTGAACATCAATGCGGATCATCCTAGCCTCCGGTGACCACGGGGAAGAAGGCAATCTCGTCGCCGCTCTGTATTGCGGTATCCAGCGGGCACAGGTCCTGGTTGCGGGCACACATGATGGTTTTGTCAGCCAGCACGGTCCAGGGTTCGCCACGTTTGATCAGGTGCTGGCGCACATCGTCCAGGGTCTGCCAGGCGGGTTGCCAGTCAAGCCGGATCTGGTCCTCGCCAAGGGCTTCCTTGTAGCGGGCGAAAAACAGGATGCTGATCATGGGTTGCCTCCGTCAGGGCTGTCGGAACGCTGATAATGGCCGGACTTGCCGCCCAGTTTTTCCAGCAGGTGCACGTGCCGGATCTGCATGTCCTTGTCCACCGCCTTGCACATGTCGTACAGGGTCAGGGCGGCGACCGAGGCGGCGGTCAGGGCTTCCATCTCGACACCGGTCTGGCCGGCCAGTTTGCAGGTGGCGGTAATCAGCACGTGTTCGGGCGGCTGTGGCTCCAGCTGGACCTTGACGCTGGTCAGCAGCAGCGGATGGCAAAGCGGAATCAGCTCGTGGGTGCGTTTGGCGGCCTGGATGCCGGCGATGCGTGCCACGGCAAACACGTCGCCCTTGGGGTGGCCGCCCTGCTGGATCATGGCCAGGGTCTCCGGTTTCATCTGTACCTGCGCGCAGGCAGTGGCCTGGCGTTCGGTAACGGCTTTGGCGGTGACATCAACCATGTTGGCACGGCCCTGATTGTCCAGATGGGTCAGCATGTCGACTCCTGTGTCGGGGTGTTGGCCAGCATTGCCGGCACGTTGAAGTTGTCCAGGCGACGGTCGCCTGGTGGCAGGTCAATGGGCAGCGGCTGCAGCTGCAGCAGTGCCCGTTGCGGGCTGCGCTGGCCGTTTTGCCATTGTTGCTGCAGCAAGGGTAGCAGGCTTGTCGGGATCAGGCTAAACAGTGGCTGCCAGTGGCCGCCATGGCGCAACATGACCGGGCGCTCGCCGGTCGGCGCTGCCAACAGCTGCAGCAGCGGCCGGTCAATGCGCGGGGCATCGCAGGGCAGCACCAGTAAAAACGGCCGGCGGGCAACTTTCAGGGCCTCGATGATGCCGGTCAGCGGGCCGGAGTAATTGGCCTCCGGGTCGCTCACCAGCTGGTCGGCCAGCAACCGGTAACGTTCGTGGTTGCGGTTGCAGGAGATGATCAGGTCATCGGTCAGTGGCCGGGCCACCTGGTGCATGTGCTCGATCAGCGCGCGGCCCTGCCACTGGATCCAGCCCTTGTCCTGGCCACCCATGCGCTGGCCGCGGCCGCCGGCCAGCAGCAGGATGCTGCAGCCGGGCAGAAAAGCGGGTGGACAGGTGTCGGTCATGTCGTGGCGGCCTCAGGCAAGGTTGTTTTCCAGCGCCCAGATGGCCGCTTCGGTACGCGAGCGCAGCCCCAGCTTGTGCAATACGCGCTTGACGTGCACCTTGACGGTGCCTTCGCTGATTTCCAGGTTACGCGCAATCAGCTTGTTGCTCTGACCCCTGGCGATCAGCTCCAGCACGTCCTTTTCGCGACGGGTCAGGTCGACGGTCTGGGGGGTGGGCTCCAGCCGGCCCTTGATCGCAGAGGCCAGTATTTGTGTCAGTTCCGGGCTGAGGGCGGTCTTGCCCTGTACCGCGGCACGCAGTTGCAGCACGATATCCTCCGGCTCCATGTCTTTCAACAGGTAACCGTCGGCCCCTTCGCGCAGAGCCTCGACCACGTCGGAGTGTTCGTCCGATACGCTGAAAATGATGATCTTGGCGTCAATCCCGGCATGACGCAGTGCCTTGGTGGTTTCAATGCCATTGAGCCCCGGCATGTTCAGGTCCAGCAGAATCAGGTCCAGTTCCGGCTCAATGGAGGTGGCGATACGGACGGCTTCTTCGCCGGAACTTGCCTGGGCGACCGGTTGCAGGTCGTCTTCCATCGCCAGCAGGTCGGCCAGGCCGCGCCTCAACATGGGGTGATCATCGACCAGCATGATGCGGGCAGGTTCTGTCGGCAGATGTGTCATGTGGCTCTCCCGGTCTGGTTAAAAATATATTGCGGCGTAAAGTGTACATGAATGCGGGTGCCGGGCTGCAGGGCAGTGATCTCCAGCTGGCCGGACAGGCTTTGGCTGCGTTCCTGCAGGATGGACAAACCGTAATGCCCGGACCGGTTGTCGGACAGGTCGATGCCGATGCCATCGTCCTCCACCAGCAGATGCACCGTTCCGTCGGGGTCCTGGTGCAGGCTGATCCGGCAGTTGTCTGCATCGGCATGCTTGATCACGTTGCTCAGGGCTTCGCGGATAATCTGCAGGCTGTGCAGCTCCTCGTTGGGAGTGAGCGGGCAGTGCTTGATTTGTGAGTCGAAATGGATGGTTACCGGGGTATGCCGGGAAAACTCTTTGATGGTCGCCTCGATACTGGCAGCCAGGCCCGGCTGGTCGAGTTTTAAACGAAAGGTCGACAGCAGCTCGCGCAACTGCCTGTAGGCGGCTGACAGGCCTGCCTGCAAGTCGTTGAAAGTGGCCAGTAGTACGGTTTCGTCCTGGCCGCTGGTGAGCTGCTTTTTCAGCAGCGCCAGCTGGATTTTCTGGTAAGACAGCGCCTGGGCCAGCGAGTCGTGCAATTCGCGGGCAATGACTGCGCGCTCTTCCATCAGGGCAATGCGTGCCTGCTTTTGTCCCAGGGTGTTCAGGTTGAGGGCTACGGCAAAAAAATCCGCCAGCGTGGTTAGCAGCTGTTGTTGGGACTCATCCAGACCCCGCTGCTTTTCTGTTTCCACTTGCAGGTAACCGAAGCAGGTTCCTTCGGCGGTTAACACAAAGCTGTGCATGTTGTCAGGCTGGTCACCGGATTCCAGTGCGGGGCAGTCGAGGCAGTCTGGATATTGGCAATGCAGGGGGCGCTCATGCTGGTGAGTTGTCAGAATGGTGTGGGCTTGGCGGGTGTCTTTTTCGTTCAGGTTGAACAGGCACAAAGTGACCGACTTGCAGTGTAGTGTACGCTTGATTGGCGGCAGCAGGTCGGCCAGTGCAGGTACCGGGTCATCGGCGGTCTTGTACAGGTTCTTGGCAGTATTGAATAGAAGCTTCAGGCTGTCGTTGCTTCTTTTCAGCTCAAACGTTTTGTTATCGACCTTGTGCTCCAGGCTGGTATAGAGCCCGGACAGCTCAATGGCCATCATGTCGAGCGTCTTGGCCAGCAGGCCCAGTTCGTTTTTGTCGTTTATTTTGCTGGAGAGGTCGAACTTCTGACCCAGATTGCCCTTGCCGATGGATTTGGAGTGGGCAATTATTTTTAACAGGGGAACGACCAGCCGCGTGTGTGAATTGAGGATAACAAACAGGGCCAGCAGGATAGTGGTAAACAATGCAGATATTTGTAAGCCGCGGATATAGGACAGTTTGCGTTCCGAGGCAAGCTGTAGCTGATGTACAAAGTTGTCCAGGCTGTTCACAAAAAGTGGAACTTCATGGCTATATGCACGTTTTTGTGGTGGCTCTTGTTCCAGTAGCGGACGCATCAGGCGTTTCCAGCGACTGACGATCTGGCTGTAGGAGTGGTTCAGGTCTTCCTTGCTTTTGACCGCTTGCACCAAAGAGCGGGAGTGAACCGTCCGGTCGAACTCTTCGATGTAATCCTGAATGGCACGTAAGCCCAGTTGACTGTCGGGACCGACATTGATGGCCAGCGCCAGCCGGTAAGACTGCATACGAAGGCTGCCAGCCTTGTTGATGGCTTCGGCATCGCCGCGAATGGATTCAGACAGGTACATGCCGGCCAGCATGCTGAGCAGGTTGAAAAAAATGACCAGGGAAAACGCAATTAACGTTTGCAGGATCACCGAGCGTCTAAATGAGATTTGAAACTCGTGTGGCGGGTCTGGTTCTGCTTGTGTAGTCATGGGCGTTCCGTATGTAAGTGACCGGTTGCGGCCTGAGTGCGGCGCTGTTGTGAGCAAGGGCAAACTGCCATGGAACTGGGTCAGAACTTAACAGAATCAGCCTGTAAAATTGAATACCCCTTAATTTCCATGGTTTTGCGGATAGTTTTTTTTCGCTCGCAACATATTGATAGTTCATGTTGTTTTTGGTTTTTAATACCCCTTTTTTGGTAGGCGTTCAATTAACCCAGTAACGCGCTTGGTTTTTTCGTCTCTGTCTCTGGTGTTAGTATCCGGTCAACAGCAGTGTCCGCATTGCACACGGATATTTTGACGAAACCTGACAGAGGTAGACGATGAACAAAAATATCGAAACCTGGGATATCGAGGACCATGCGTTCTGGGAAAATACGGGCAAGGCGATTGCCAACCGGAACCTGTGGATATCCATTCCCAGCCTGTTGCTGGGGTTTGCCGTGTGGATGATGTGGGGCATCATCACCGTGCAAATGCTTAATCTGGGTTTTCCCTTTGAGCCGGCCGAGCTGTTTACCCTGACCGCGATTGCCGGTCTGGCCGGGGCGACCTTTCGCATTCCGGCGTCCTTCATGATTCGCATTGCCGGTGGCCGCAATACTATCGTATTCACTACTTCGCTGCTGATCATTCCGGCAGCCGGTGCCGGCATCGCCCTGCAGGACCCGAATACACCGCTGTGGGTGTTCCAGCTGCTGGCGTTGCTGTCGGGCATTGGCGGTGGCAACTTCGCCTGCTCGATGAGCAACATCAGCACCTTCTTTCCCAAGCGTCAGCAGGGTCTGGCTCTGGGGCTGAATGCGGGCCTGGGCAACTTCGGCGTTACCACCATGCAGATCCTGATTCCTTTGGTGATGACCATGGGCATTTTTGGAGCCATCGGCGGTGCGCCCATGGAGCTGGTCAAGGACAGCGGGACCCTGATCGGCCGCATTCCGGCCGGTTCCGCCACCTGGATCCAGAACGGCGGCTGGGTCTGGCTGGTGTTCCTGATCCCGCTAAGCCTGATCGGCTGGTTTGGCATGAACAACATCATTCCGATTACACCCGCTCCGGGCACGCCAATCAGCGCGTTCAGCAAGATTCTTGGCCTGTATGCGATCAGTTTCGTGACCTCGGTCATCGGTCTGTACCTGTACCTGCCCAAACCCTTCGGCCTGGGCGTGCTCAACATGTGGGTGGCGATGCCGCTGATCATGTTCATCACTCTGGGTGCGTTGCGACTGATTCCCGGCAGCATCAAGCCCAACATCAAGCGCCAGTTTGCCATTTTCAGTGACAAGCACACCTGGTCAATGAGTGTGCTCTACATCCTGACCTTTGGTTCCTTCATCGGCTTCTCCATGGCGCTGCCGCTGTCCATCACCGTGATTTTTGGCTTCGTCAATGAAGTCGGTGCCGATGGCGTGATCACTCGCGTGGCCAACCCGAATGCGCCCAGCGCCCTGACCTATGCCTGGATCGGGCCTTTCCTCGGCGCCCTGACCCGCCCGATCGGTGGCTGGATCTCTGACAAGTGGGGCGGCTCGCTGGTGACCCAGGTGATCACCGTGATCATGGTGGTGGCTTCGGCTGCACTGGGCTATGTGATGCAGGCCGCGTACGGCTCGGCGCATCCGGAATCCTTCTTCTTCACTTTCATCATCCTGTTCCTGGTCCTGTTTGCCGCCTCCGGTGTGGGTAACGGTTCCACCTTCCGCACCATCGGTGTGATTTACGACCGCGAGCAGGCCGGCCCTGTACTGGGCTGGACTTCAGCGATTGCCGCTTACGGCTCTTTTGTTGCGCCGGTGGTGATTGGCGAGCAGATCCGGGCCGGAACGCCACAGGTCGCCATGTATGGCTTTGCCATCTTCTACGCCCTGTGTCTGGTTTTGAACTGGTGGTTCTACCTGCGCAAGAACGCGTACGTGCAGAACCCCTGATTGCTGGCTGACAAGGAGCCTGACATGAACATCATGTTTGCTTATGACAACTCGACCAACGCCCGGCAGGCACTGGAGAAAACTCTCAAGATGTTTGCCTGCATGATGCCGCGGGTCACCCTGATCGGCGTGGTGGACCCTACTACGGGATCCAGCGGTGTCAACGTGGAAACCTATGAGGAGTACAAGTTTGATTTTTCCGAGTCGGTGCGCGAAACCGCACAGACCCTGAAAGAGCTGGGCATCAATGCCGACGTGATCATCGCGGAAGGGGACCCGCGCAAGATGATCCTGGAGGCAGTCAACACGAAACAGCCCGACCTGCTGGTGATTGCCAGGCACAGCGAAAAGGCTGACAGCAACATCATTGGCAAGACACTGGATGCGCTGGTCGAGGAGTTCAACTTCATGACCTTCGGCAACGTCAGCTCGTTTCTGACCAGGCGGGTCAAGTGCCCGATCCTGATCCAGTCCTGTTCATAGGCTCGCAGGCCGGAGAAAACGCATGAAAACTTCAGATCTGTTTAGAGTCAGGCAGCCGGAAATCAGGGCGTTGCACCTGACCTGGATTGCCTTTTACATCTGTTTCTTTGTCTGGTTCAACATGGCGCCGCTGGCCACCAGCATGCTGAAAAGCGTGGACTGGCTGACCGCCGACGACCTGCGCCTGTTTGCCATTGCCAACGTGGCAATGACCATTCCGGCGCGCATCCTGGTCGGCATGGCGCTGGACAAGTGGGGCCCGCGCCGGGTGTTCTCGGTGCTGATGGTGACCATGGCGCTGCCGGCGCTGGCTTTTGCCTATGGTGATACCCGCGCCCAGCTGCTGGTTTCGCGGCTGGTGCTCAGTTCCATCGGTGCCAGCTTTGTGGTGGGTATCCACATGACTGCCATGTGGTTCAAACCGCGCGACATCGGCTTTGCCGAGGGCTTTTACGCCGGCTGGGGCAACTTTGGTGCTGCCGCGGCGGCGATGTCGCTGCCGGCAATTGCCCTGCACATGTTTGGCGGCGATGACGGCTGGCGCCATGCCATTGGCGTGACTGCGCTGATCATGGCGGTGTATGGCGTTTATTACTGGTTTGCCATTACCGACGGCCCGGCCGGTACCGTGCACCACCGGCCGCGCAAGGTCAGCGCCATGGAAGTCAGCACCTGGGGCGACATGATCAAACTGATCATCTGGACCATTCCGATGGTCGGCATTCTGTCGATTCTGGTCTGGCGGATCGAGAACATGGGCTACCTGACGTCCGGCTGGGCCTGGGTCTGCCACGGCGTGATTGTGCTGGTGGTTGCATACCAGATCCTGCAAATATTCCGGGTCAACGTGCCCATCTTGCGCAAGGGCGTGCCGGAAGACGACAAGTACGACTTCAACTCGGTAGCCGCGCTGAATTCCACCTACTTTGCCAACTTTGGTGCCGAACTGGCAGTGGTTTCCATGCTGCCGATGTTCTTTGAACTGACCTGGGGTCTGACCGCCACTGCGGCCGGGATGATTGCGGCATCCTTTGCCTTCGTCAACCTGATTGCCCGTCCGGTGGGTGGCCTGGTGTCCGACCGTTTTGGCAACCGCCGCTTCGTCATGCTGGCCTACATGCTGGGCATTGCCATCGGGTTTGCCCTGATGGGACTGATGAACAATGGCTGGCCGCTATTCATGGCGGTGGTGATCACCATTGCCTGTTCGGTGTTTGTACAGGGTGCGGAGGGAGCCACCTTCGGCATCATTCCATCGATCAAGCGTCGCATTACCGGCCAGATTTCAGGCATGGCCGGGGCCTACGGCAACGTGGGTGCGGTGTTCTATCTGACGCTGTACACCTTTGTCACGCCATCGCAGTTCTTTTTCATCATCGCCGGCGGCGCACTGCTCAGCTTCATCGCCTGCTTCTTCTGGCTGAAGGAACCGGAGGGCGCGTTTGCCGAAGAGTATGCGGTGTCGTCGGTGGACCTGGAACTGGCCGCACAAAACGAAAAATGAGTTTACACCCGGGTAACCGGTCCCGGTGTATTGAAATGCTGCCATCCGCCTGTGCTGGCAGCTTCTGATGAGGGTAGAACAATGAGTCGACTATTGGACCAAATGCGCTTCTTTACAAGAAAGCAGGACGAATTTGCGAATGGCCACGGCGAGACCCGCAAGGAAGCCCGTGACTGGGAAGACAGTTACAGAAAACGCTGGCAGTACGACAAGATCGTCCGCTCGACCCATGGCGTGAACTGTACCGGCTCCTGTTCGTGGAAGATTTATGTGAAAAACGGACTGATTACCTGGGAAACCCAGCAGACCGACTACCCGCGTACCCGGCCGGACCTGCCCAACCACGAGCCGCGCGGCTGCCCGCGTGGTGCCAGTTACAGCTGGTACATCTACAGCGCGAACCGGGTCAAGTACCCCAAGGTGCGCAAGGCGTTGCTCAAGCTGTGGCGTGACGCACGCAAGAACCAGGCGCCGGTAGAGGCCTGGGCCAGCATTGTCGAGGATCCGGCCAAGGCCAGGTCTTACAAGAGCCAGCGTGGCCTGGGTGGTTTTGTCCGCTCCAGCTGGGACGAGGTCAACGAAATCATCGCGGCGGCCAACGTTTATACCACCAAGCAATACGGCCCGGACCGGGTGGTTGGCTTCTCGCCGATTCCCGCCATGTCGATGATCAGCTACGCCGCCGGCTCGCGTTACCTGTCGCTGATGGGTGGTGTGTGTCTGAGCTTCTATGACTGGTACTGCGACCTGCCGCCGGCCTCGCCGATGGTCTGGGGCGAGCAGACCGACGTGCCGGAGTCGGCGGACTGGTACAACTCCAACTACATCATTGCCTGGGGTTCCAACGTGCCCCAGACCCGTACCCCGGATGCCCACTTCTTTACCGAGGTGCGCTACAAGGGTGCCAAGACCGTTTCCGTCACTCCCGACTATTCGGAAGTGGCCAAGCTGACCGACCTCTGGCTGAACCCCAAGCAGGGCACCGACGCCGCGCTGGCGCAGGCGTTCAACCATGTCATTTTCAAAGAATTCCATCTGGAAAAACCCAGCGAATACTTCACCGACTACGTGCGTCGCTACACCGACATGCCGATGCTGGTGATGCTGGAAGAGTTTGCGGAAGGCTACAAGCCCACCCGTTTCCTGCGGGCGGCCGACCTGGACAAAAATCTGGGCCAGGACAACAACCCCGAGTGGAAAACCATTGCCCTCGACAGCATCACTGATGAATACGTCTCCCCTCAAGGCTCCATCGGCTACCGCTGGAACGAGAAAGGCAAATGGAACATTGAAGCGCGGGAGGGCGGCAGTGGCCGGGAGGTCAAGCTGCAGTTGTCCCTGCTCGATGCGGGTGACGCGGTGGATGTAGCCTTCCCCTATTTTGGCGGTGACCTGCATGACTACTTCCAGCACGTGGACGGTGACAATATCCAGTTCCGCCGTGTGCCAAGCAAGGAAATCACCCTGGCAGACGGCAGCAAGGCGCGCGTGGCGACGGTGTTCGACATCAGTGCCGCCGGCCTGGCGATTGATCGTGGCCTGGGTGGCGCCAATGTCGCCAGCAGCTACGACGAGGCCAGCATTCCCGGTACCCCGGCCTGGCAGGAAGCCATTACCGGCGTCAGCCGTGAAAAGGTGATCCAGGTTGCCCGCGAGTTTGCCGACAACGCCGACAAGACCCGCGGCAAGTCGATGATCATCATTGGCGCGGCAATGAACCACTGGTACCACATGGACATGAACTACCGCGGCGTGATCAACATGCTGATGCTCTGCGGTTGTGTCGGTCAGACCGGTGGCGGCTGGGCCCACTATGTGGGACAGGAAAAGCTGCGTCCGCAAACCGGCTGGTTGCCGGTGGCCTTTGGCCTGGACTGGCACCGTCCGCCTCGCCAGATGAACGGTACCAGCTTCTTCTACAACCACAGTTCACAGTGGCGCCACGAGAAGATGAACATGCATGAAATCCTCTCGCCGCTGGCCGACAAGGATGCCTTGCCGGAGCACGCGCTGGACTACAACATCAAGGCCGAGCGGGCCGGCTGGTTGCCCAGTGCGCCGCAGCTCAACCGCAACCCGTTGCAGATTTGCCGCGATGCCGCCAAGGCCGGCAAGACCCCGCAGGAGTACGCCGTCGAGGCGCTGCAGGAAGGCTCGCTGCGTTTTGCCTGTGAGCAGCCGGACAATCCGGACAACTTCCCGCGCAACATGTTTGTCTGGCGGTCCAACCTGCTGGGCTCCTCCGGCAAGGGTCACGAGTACATGCTCAAGTACCTGCTGGGCACACCCAAACATGGTGTGATGAACGAAGACAGCGGCAGCATCGGCTACAAGCCGACCGAGGTTGAGTGGCAGGACGAGGCCGCCATCGGCAAGCTGGATCTGGTCACTACGCTGGACTTCCGCATGTCCTCCACCTGCGTCTATTCCGACATTGTGTTGCCGACCGCCACCTGGTACGAGAAGGACGACATGAACACCTCGGACATGCACCCCTTCATCCACCCGCTGTCGGCAGCCATCGATCCGGCCTGGGAATCACGCACCGACTGGGAAATCTTCAAGGGCGTGGCGAAGAAGTTCTCCGAGCTGTGTGACGGCTATCTGGGTGTCGAGCAGGATCTGGTCACCGTACCCTTGCAGCACGACAGCCCCGGCGAGCTGGCGCAGCCGTTTGGCGGTACCGACTGGAAATCCGCCGGCGAGCCGCTGCAGCCGGGCAAGAACGCGCCCAACATGGCGGTGGTTGAGCGGGATTATCCCAACACCTACAAGAAGTTCACCTCGCTGGGCCCGCTGATGAACAGTCTCGGCAACGGCGGCAAGGGCATCAGCTGGAACACGGACGATGAAGTCAGTTTCCTCACCGCCTTGAACAAGCCGGTGCTGGAAGAAGGTGTCAGCCAGGGCCGGCCGCGTATCGAGTCGGCGATTGATGCCGCCGAAGCCGTGCTGTCGCTGGCGCCGGAGACCAACGGTCATGTGGCGGTCAAGGCCTGGGCGGCGCTGTCGGAGTTTACCGGCCGCGACCACACCCATCTGGCCAAAGGCAAGGAGCATGAGGCGATCCGCTTCCGTGATATCCAGGTGCAGCCGCGCAAGATCATTTCCAGCCCGACCTGGTCCGGCCTGGAAGACGAGCATGTCAGCTACAACGCCGGTTACACCAACGTGCACGAGCTGATTCCGTGGCGCACCATCACCGGCCGCCAGCAGTTCTATCAGGATCACCCCTGGATGCAGGCGTTTGGCGAACAGCTGATGAGCTACCGTCCGCCGGTCAACACCCGCACGGTGGATATCGTCAAGGGCAAGCGCGCCAACGGCAACACCGAGATCGTGCTGAACTGGATTACGCCGCACCAGAAGTGGGGTATTCACAGTACCTACACCGATAACCTGCTGATGCTGACCCTCAGCCGCGGTGGTCCGATTGTCTGGCTGTCGGAAATCGACGCGAAAAAAGCCGGCATCGAAGACAACGACTGGGTCGAGTGCTTCAACGCCAACGGCGCCCTGACCGCCCGGGCGGTGGTCAGCCAGCGGGTCAAGGAAGGCATGATCATGATGTATCACGCCCAGGAGCGCATCGTGAACGTGCCTGGCTCGGAGACCACCAAGACCCGCGGCGGCCACCACAACTCGGTGACCCGCGTGGTGCTCAAACCGACCCACATGATCGGCGGCTATGCGCAACAGGCCTATGGCTTCAACTATTACGGCACCGTGGGCTGTAACCGTGACGAGTTTGTCGTGGTACGCAAGATGGACAAGGTCGACTGGCTCGACGGCTCCAACACTGACGACTTGCCACAACCACTGCCACAGGATCTTTAAGGAGAGTGCCATGAGGATACGTTCACAAGTTGCCATGGTTCTGAACCTGGACAAATGCATCGGCTGTCACACCTGTTCCGTGACTTGTAAAAACGTCTGGACCAGCCGTGAGGGTATGGAATACGCCTGGTTCAACAACGTCGAGACCAAACCCGGCATCGGCTACCCGAAGGAGTGGGAAAACCAGGAAAAATGGAAGGGTGGCTGGGTGCGCGAGGCGGATGGCAGCATTCGTCCGCGCATTGGCGGCAAGTACCGGGTCCTGGCGAATATTTTTGCCAACCCGGACCTGCCGGAAATCGACGATTACTACGAGCCGTTCGATTTTGACTACCAGCACCTGCACACTGCGCCCGAGGTGCCGCACCAGCCGGTGGCCCGCCCGCGCTCGGTGATTACCGGCCAGCGCATGGAAAAAATCGAGTGGGGCCCCAACTGGGAAGAAATTCTCGGCACCGAGTTCGAGAAGCGTCGCAAGGACAAGAACTTCGATGCGGTGCAGGCCGACATCTATGGCCAGTATGAAAATACTTTCATGATGTACCTGCCGCGCCTGTGCGAACACTGCCTGAACCCGACCTGTGCCGCGTCCTGCCCGAGCGGTGCCATCTACAAGCGCGAGGAAGACGGCATTGTCCTGATTGACCAGGAGAAATGCCGCGGCTGGCGCATGTGCATCAGCGGCTGTCCGTACAAGAAGATTTACTACAACTGGAAGAGTGGCAA
>CAYMXO010000015.1:0-36130 GCA_964394445.1 uncultured Thiopseudomonas sp. | reverse complement strand
CAGACGCCACCGTACAAAACCACATCCAGACGCCACCGTACAAAACCACATCCAGACGCCACCGTACAAAACCACATCCAGGCGCCATCGTACAAAACCCAACATGGATACCCGGACACCACCGCACAAAACCACCTGCAATTCATTTTGACTGCCCACAAAAAAAGGGTGCCTGAACAGGCACCCTTTTTGTTACAGCAGGATATGTCGAATCAGTAGATATCAAACACACCCAGAATGCTGCCCAGCCACAAGTGACACAGGATACTGGCCACATAGCCCAGGAAAATCACTGGCAGCCAGCGCAGGTGGCTCATGAAGGTGTAGTGGCCACGGGCGGCACCCATCAGGGCAACACCGGCAGCAGAACCAACGGACAGCAGGCTACCACCGACACCAGCGGTCAGGGTTACCAGCAACCAGTGGCCATGGCTGATCGCAGGGTTCATTTCCAGTACGGCAAACATGACGGGAATGTTGTCCACTATGGCAGAAATGATACCAATGCCAACGGCTGCCCAGGTGGCACCCAGACCGTCAAACAGTACGACGGAAACCAGCTGCAGGTAGCCCAGATAGCCCAGGCCGCCTACACACATGACTACACCGTAGAAAAACAGCAGGGTATCCCACTCGGCTTTGGCTACACGGTTGAAGACGTCAAAAGGAACCACGCTACCCAGATACTTGAGGGCTTCCTCGTCGTGTTTGGCTTCGGCGCGCTTGCGCTTTTTCGCCAGAGACTTGGGCAGAGTCACGCGCAGGAAATAACCGAAGAACTGCAGGTAGCCCAGACCAACCATCATGCCGAATACAGGCGGCAGGCCGAGGAACTGGTGACCCAGAACAGCAGTAAGGATGGTCAGCAGGAACAGGGCCATGATGCGGCGTGCGCCACGCTTCAGTTCCACTTTTTCATTGAAGGACTCTGGCTTGCCGGCAGGAATGAAGAAGTTCATGATCAGCGCAGGCACTACAAAGTTCAGCACGGAAGGCAGGAACAGGTCGAAGAATTCAAGGAACTCAACACGACCGGCTTGCCATACCATCAGCGTAGTGATGTCGCCAAAGGGGCTGAAGGCACCGCCGGCGTTGGCGGCCACCACAATGTTGATACAGCACAGGGCAATGAACTTGCCCTGGCCTTCGGCCACTTTCAGCACCACGGCACACATCAGCAGCGCAGTGGTCAGGTTGTCGGCCACGGGAGAGATGAAGAAGGACATGATGCCCGTCAGCCAGAATAGCGTGCGGTAACTGAAGCCCTTTTGTACCATCCAAGCGCGCAATGCATCGAAGGTACGACGCTCTTCCATGGCGTTGATGTAGGTCATGGCAACCAGCAGGAACAGCATCAGCTCGGTGAAGTCAAGGAAGTTTGCACTGAAGGCGTCCTTGGTAGCAGCTGCATCCGGGCTGACAATACCGACCAGTAGCCAGATCAGGCCGGCACCGATCAGCATTGGCTTGGATTTGCGCAGCTGAAGTTTTTCTTCACCAACTACCACCAGGTAGGCAATGACAAAAACAAATACCGCCAGATAACCCCAGAGGGTGCTGGTAGCATCAAGGTGTTGGACTTCGTTAGCAAGCACAGGTGTTGAAAACAGGGCTGCGGCAAGCAACATGTAGAGTTTTCGTAACATGGTGTTCTTCTTCAGGTTGGCCAAAGGGAATGCAGCACCTGAACAGGGGCTGCGGACGGCGTCAAATTGTAGCAGGGTGGAGGCAGCAATGCATGGGGCTGGCTAGCTGGATTGACACAGAAATTGTCAGGAAATATCTTGCTATTCTTTATTTTGGATGTTTTTGCTTAAAAAACAAACAGTTGTGTTTGTTTTTCATGGCGATTCGGGCGGCGATTATTCCTTTTTTTTTAACAAAACTTTACTTTGGACAATTTTGTTTTTTGTTAAGGTCTGGTTTTGTCATGAGTCCGGCAGGGGCTCGGCACAGCCAGGCTGGCCATCGGTGCGCGGGCAGCACAGGATGGGGAAAAAGTGCAGGGCAAACAGGCCAAATGCGCTGATCCAGAGCAGCCCCGAGACAAACAGCAAGCTGTTGTACCAGGGCAGCAGGGCAAATACTCCGGCCAGCGCGCGCACTGCGCCAGCACCGGCCAGTAGCAGTGCAGCCAGCGGCAGCCAGCGGCGACGATCGAGCCAGAGACCGGAGTGAATGCGAGAAACGATACACATGATGGTAAAGATTACCAGTCCCATGCTGCCGGCCAGCAGCAGATGCCGTGCCGCCGAGGGCAGAATGGGCGCGCCCATGTAGGCGGCACCCAGTGCACCGTAACCCAGCGCCATCAGCCAGTAGCTGCCATACAGCATCAGCGCCAGGCGGCTGAATAGCGGCTTGCCGATGTGCCAGTCATTCAGCAAGTGTAGAACCGCCGCCATGGCGGCCAGTGCGGTCCAGCCGGTAACCGGGCTGTTGCCCAGTATCAGTTCGGTGGCGGCACAGAGCAGGATGCTGGCCATGGCCAGGTTGCGCCGGGGTGGCCGGGCCAGATACACGGCCGCGTCGGGGTCACTGATGCTGCTGCGGCTGGATTCGACCAGATTGTTGATTACACTCATGGAAACCCGGCTGGCGGCAAGAATGATCAGCACCATGTACAGATGGGCGGCCGCATACAGCCAGTTGAGTGCAGTCCCGTGCAGCTGCAGACTGACAAAGAAACCGGTCTGGATGCCGCCCAGCGCCAGTATGGCCAGCGGAAAGCTGATGTGGCGCCGGTTCGGGTCTTGCCAGGTGGGCGGCACAATACGCCAGAGCAAAAAAGCCCAGAAGGCGAGGTTTAACAGCAGGGCGGGCCAGGGGGTAATCCAGCCGGCCAGCAGGTAAGCCAGACGTGCGGCCAGCCAAAGCAGACTCATCTGCAGCAGCGGGCGGGCTGCCATAAAGCCGGTGTGAGTGAACTCGGGAATTGCCGTCAGGGCAAAGCCGGCGGTGGCGGCAGCGGTGAAACCGAACAGCAGCTCGTGTGCATGCCAGAGGGTCCAGCCACCGGGCATGTCCAGTCCGGGCAGCCAGCCTTGCAGCGCCAGCAGCCACAGGCCCATGAAAACCATGGCGCAACCGGCGGTAAACATGAAAAACGGCCGAAAACTGCACAGCAACACGGGGGATTGCAGGCAACGCTGGTAAATGGTCATGGGGCACAGCCTCCGTGGGCAACCGGTTGTGACTCGTCTTCCCTGTTGATGCCGATACCATCCAGCTCGAAGCCCAGTCGCACCAGCGGTTGTTGCAGCAGCCCGGCGCTGGTGAGGTAAATCCAGTTGTCGTCGCGCAGATGATGAGGTTGGTTCATGGGAAATTCCGCCAGGATACGTCCGGGCCCGGGAGCCATCATCAGGATGTTGTCGGCCAGGCGTACGGCTTCCATCAGATCGTGGGTAATCATGATGACGCTGGTTTGATGCTGCTCGACATGGCGGCGCAGCAGCTGGTACAGCTCCAGTTTGAGACCGATATCGAGGGCAGAGAAAGGTTCGTCCAGCAGTAACAGGCCGGGCTCAACCAGCAGTGCACGGGCCAGTGCGACCCGGCTTTGCATGCCGCCAGACAACTCGTGGGAATACTTGTTCAGGTCGTCAGTGGTCAGACCCAGTTGCAGGGCCAGCTCCGTCGCGCGCTGGTGACGTTCCTGCTTGCCAATGCGCCGGGCTTTCAGACCCAGGGCAATGTTGTCCAGAGCCGTTTTCCATGGCAGCAGGCGGGGTGACTGGAACATGCAGGATATATGTTCAAAGGGTTGTTCGATGCGGCCCTCATTCTGTGTCAGCAGCCCGGCGATGATGTGCAGTAATGTGCTCTTGCCGCATCCCGAAGGGCCTACCAGCGCCAGGGTTTCACCGCTGTTGACGCTCAGGCTGATGTTGTTGAGGACTTCAACGATGCCGTATTTATGGTAGAGGTTTTTAATGTTTAGCTGTTTCATGTTCACGCATCCTCCTGCTGGCGCCAGCGTTCGACATGGCGCTTGACCGGCTCCAGCAGCAGGTATTCGGTGGCCAGCAGGGCAACCAGCACCGCCACGACCCAGGCCAGGGTTCCGGAAGTGTCCAGCTGGGCCCGGGTCACGGCCAGCGCTGCGCCGACACCATCGGCAGTGCTGAGCAGTTCGGCCATTACCACGACTTTCCATGAGGTGCCCAGAGCAGTGATCCAGGCTGGAAATACGTAGGAGGCAAGGTGTGGCAGGTAGATGTCGGTTAGCCGCATCAGCGGCGGCAGGCCGTAGACGTCTGCCACGGCCTTGAGCTGGTTGTCCAGCGTGCGCGTGCCCTGCATGGCCCCGGCAAATACGATGGGCAGGCAGGCAATGAAGACAGTGAATACCGGCGTGGCATCACCCAGACCAAACCAGAGCATGGCCAGTACCAGCCAGGCAATGGGCGGCATGCCCAGAAACAGCGTTACCAGGGGGCGCGACAGGATGGAGGCGGTGATGGAAAAGCCGGCCAGCATGCCCAGCAGGGTGCCGGCGGTCAGGGCCAGCACCAGTCCGTACAGGGTTCGGCGGGCAGAAATGATCAGTTCTGGCAGCAGGCTGCCATCATCCAGTAGTGCTGTCAGCTGCTTGATGGTTTCGCTGGGGCCGGGCAGGATCAGGCTGCCGTAATACAGCCCGGCTGCTTCCCAGGCGGCGCAGAACAGCAACAGGCTGGCAATTGCACCCCAGCCGCTCCAGAGGTAACTGAGCGTAGCGGAAAGTGAGCGGAGGAAGTAATTAAACATAAGGTTTCTTTTTTTGGGGCTGATGCTGTGTAGATTACTAAATCTGTATATGACGGCCCGGGTTGTAGTTACGCAAAGTCGCCGTGAATACATCCATGTAGGCTCCGTGTCGCCATCCCTGGCGACACAGGCTTTGCTCCACTACAGCCCGGACCGCCTCGTATACATTGGTGTTGACTGATGGCGTTTTCACAACAGGTCTACGCCCCAAAAGGTTGGGGAGAGAGCTGCGCAGCCCGCTGAAACTGGGCCATTCCCTCCGCTGCCGTCAGTAGAATGATGCGACCAGCTCGGATTTCGCGACACCAGTTCTATTCGCCGGAGCAGAGCTTGCAAGGCGGTTTTTTGCTTGTGCAAAACTGTATTTCCGCCATCCATGGCGGTCAGATGCACTTGCGGCGTCTTTGCGTAACCATGACCTTAAGCAGGCGAACACCAGTCCACCAGCCTTCATTCTACTGGCAAAAAATAAAACCCTTCATCTGGCAATTTGCCGCCCACAGAAGCAGGCTGGCGCTCCAGCAGCACCTGATAAAAGGCTTCCAGTTCTGCGCGGGCTTCGGCGGCTGTGGCGTAATGGTTGTTTTGTGTTTGCAGCGCGTCGGCCACGGCTTCCGGCATCAACAGCTTGATTTGTGCTGCCACTTCCTTGCCGCAGGCTTCGGCATTATCGATGCACCACTGGTTGGCGCGGGCGTAAGCGGCTTCAAAGGCGCTGACCAGCTGCGGGTTGTTGGCGGCTTTGCCCAGTGCCGTGATGCCGGCCTGCGGGATACGGGCTTCTGTACCCAGCAGACGGCCCCATTCCTGCTGCAGGTCGACGCTGCGGTGCAGCTCTGGCGCGATGATTGAAACCGGAAAGGATCGGGTCTTGCGCAGTGCCATGGATACTGCCGGCTCGGCGAGCAGGGCGTGGTTGACGCGACGGGTAATCAGCAGCTGCATGGCGTCCATCGGGGTGGCACTGTAGTTCAGTTTGAAGTCTTTTTTCGGATTGATACCCTGCTTTTCTGCCAGGTGGGTGAAGACGATATCAGGCATGTCGGCGCGGAAGGGGATGGCAATTTCTTCACCCTTGAAGTCGGCCAGGGTGCGTTTGTTGTCATCGCGGGAAATCATCCACAGCACGCCCCATTGTGAAACGTTGATCAGTTTCAGTGGTACGCCACGGTTGTACAGGTTGGCGGCCACGTTGGTGGGTGCGGCGAGAAAGTCAGCCTTGCCGGACAGGGTCAGGGCACGGAGCTGGTCAGGATTGCTCCAGAGGACAAATTCGGTTTCTTCGGCGATGTCGGCCAGCCCGTTGCTGGCTACCAGATGGATCAGCGCATTGGAGACGCCGGCGGCGGGACCGGCCAGTGTCAGTTTTTTTACTGGCATGCTGCCTTGCGCCCAGAGGCTGCCGGCAAACAGGCATAGGCAGGCAAAAACTGCAGTGCGGAAAGGGGTCGCCATGGCTAAATCCTTATTGAGAATCAGTTGCATTAGTATATGCCCCTGTAAACAATTGGCAAGCTGTGGGCATGATGGGAGTCAAGATTGTGGTTTTGCCTTGAGGCAATTAAGGCAGCGGGGTTAAACGGCGGCATCCGGGTTGGGCTTTTTTGCACAGTGGTGCCCGGGTCGGAGCAGACGCTACGCCAGGCTACGCTTGTCCGTGTCAGCAAGCTGCCACGAACCGCTGAGGCCCGGCTTCGGTCTTCTCCGGCCCGGATTGGCCTGGTGCGGGTGGAGGGTTTGTGTCCCGCCGGTGGCGGGATGCTGTCGCAGCGATTAAGCTGCTTTTCTGTACGAGTGGCTTCAGCCGCGACCGATGCTGCACCATGACAGCGGAGCCAAGCTATCGTGCTGGTCGGGAATGGTGCTGCCGGACTGCACTTGCGCTGCGATGCCAGGGCCCATGAACGGAGTTTGTGCTTTGGCGTTTGGACGCATGGACTGATTTTGCACTGTGGTGCCCGGGCTGGAGAAGACGCTGCGTCGGGCTACGCTTGTCCGCGTCAGTAAGCTGCCACGAACCGCTGTGGCCCGGCTTCGGTCTTCTCCGGCCCGGATTGGCCTGGTGCGGGTGGAGGGTTTGTGTCCCGCCGGTGGCGGGATGCTGTCGCGGTGGTGGGTTGTGTTTTTTGTGGAGGCGGCTTTAGCTGCGGTCGGAGTTGGTGCCATAGTGCTGGAGCTGATTTGCATTGTAGGGGCGGGGTAGTCGGGCTGGTTTTGCGTTGCGGTGCTTGGGCCGGAGAAGACGCTACGCCGGGCTGCGCTTGTCCGTGTCAGCAAGCTGCCACGAACCGCTGAGGCCCGGCTTCGGTCTTCTCCGGCCCGGATGGGCCTGGTGCGGGTGGTGGGTTTTTGGTTGCAAAGAGGGTTGGAGTTTTGGTCGTGTGTATGCCGGTATCATGGCTGTTAGACTTGCGCTATTTGCGCTGGAGTGATGACGCTAATGCGGGGCGGTAGATGGATATGACGTGGTGGATGGCTGAGTGGTCTCTGGCTGGCTGGGTTTTGCTGGCGGGTGCGGCGGGGGTTGGCTTGCTGGCTGGTCTGCTCGGGGCATTGTTGCAGGGGCGGCGGATTCCGGTGTTGCAGCAGCAGTTGCAGGAGGCTTTGCTGCAGGGCAGTGCCCGCGAGCATGAGCAGGTCCGTATACAGGCCGACATGCAGTGGCTGGAGCAGGAGCTGGATGAGGCAAGGGAACAGTTGCGGCTGCAGCAGGAGCAGGGCCGGCAGCAGTTGCAGCAGTCTCACGAGGTGGAAAAACAGCTGGAAGCCGTGCGCGCCCGTTACCAGTTGCTTTATAAGCAGGTTGAGCAGCTGCAAGAGCAGCTGCAACAGGAAGCCCGTGTGCGCCAGGAGCTGCAAGAGAGCAAGCAGGCAGTGGCGACCGAGCATGCCGAACTGAAAACCCGGCTGCAGGAGCGGGAAGAGCACTTCAGTCAGCAGCTGCAGCAACTGAACGACAGCCGTGAGCTGCTGACCCGGGAGTTCGAGAACCTGGCCAACCGGATTTTTACCGAAAAGGAGCAACGTTTCAGCCAGTCCAACAAGGCCGGAATCGACAGCCTGCTGCAGCCGTTTCGCGAGCAGATTGAAGGTTTCCAGAAGCGTGTCAACGAGGTGCATGATGCGACCCAGCAGGGCAACGCACGGCTGAATGCGGAGATCAACAAGGTGCTGGAGGCCGGCTTGCAGATGAGCGCGGATGCCGGCAGTCTGGTGGCGGCGCTTAAGGGTAACGCACAGCAGCGTGGTGCCTGGGGGGAAGCCCAGTTGCGGCGCACGCTGGAGCTGGGCGGGCTGGTTGAGGGTGAGCACTTTGTTGAACAGGGCAGCTTTCGTGATGGCGAAGGACGCCTGAAACAGACCGACTTCCTGATTTGCCTTCCCGATGACAAGCATCTGGTGATCGATAGCAAGGTCACCCTGAACGCTTATGTGCGGCTGGTGGAAGCGCAGACCGCCGATGAGCAGCAGCAGGCGCTGAGCGAACATGCGCGGGCGGTGCGCCGGCATATTGATGATCTGGCCGGCAAGGATTACGGCGGCTTGCCGGCGTTGAACAGTCCCGGGCTGGTGCTGATGTTCATGCCGGTGGAGCCGGCTTTTATCGAGGCGCTTCGACATGACCCGGAGCTGTACGAATATGGCTTTCGCAAAAATGTTGTGCTGGTTTCCCACACAACGCTGGTTCCGGTGCTGCGCACTGTCTCGAATTTGTGGATGATGGAGCACAGCCAGCAGGAGGCGCGCGAGATCAGTGACCGTGCCGGCGAGTTGTATAATCAGGTATGCATGGTGGCCGAGCGTCTGGCGCGGCTGGGCAATACGCTGGGTACTGTAAGCAACCATTACAACGCCGTGGTGACGGCGCTGGCAGGACAGCAGGGCCTGCATGGCAAGGTTGAGCGTTTTGCCCGATTGTCGGCGCGGGTCAACCGTGACATGCCGGTACTGGAAGCGCGGCATCTGGAGTTTGAAACGGGCCGTTTGCAACTGGCCGCGGATTCCCCGGCGGTCAGTGCAGACGATGAGTGAAGAAACAACCCTGCAGGTTCTGCCGGGCCCGGTACTACAACTTTAGTGGTTGACGCTGGCCGGCAGAGTTGACGTATCATGGGTTGACGTTTCAACGGGGCAGGCTTGCGCCGCAGGTCTGCCGACCGAAGCAACCCGCTAACAAGAGGGCGACGCCATGATTACTGCAACTCCCCGCATGACCAACCTGTTTCTGCAGCTGGGTCTGGATTCCAGCCAGGAAGGTATTGAGCGCTTCCTGCTGGAAAACGAGCTCCCCGAAAATGTACATATTCTCGAAGCGCCTTTCTGGACCGCATCCCAGGTCGAACTGTTGCGTGAACTGCTGTGCTCGGATGCCAACTGGTCGCTGGTGGTTGACCAGCTGAGCGAGGCACTGCGCTCCTGCGTGTGCCAGGAAGGAAAAAAATAAGCCGCCCTGTCCACCGTTAAACGGAAAGCGGCCAACTGTTTTGACGAATACGGCCCTGCGGTAGCGCGGGGCTTTTTTATTTTTGCCTGATGCCGGGCGCTCCGCCGGCTGCCCGCTTTGCTTGACGAGGATGTCGTGCCCGACCTGTACACATTGACCATGCTGGTGGGCTTCGGCTTTCTGGGTGCTTTTATCAATGCCATTGTCGGCGGTGGCGGACTGATTACGGTGCCGGCACTGCTGGCGGTCGGGCTGCCTCCGGCCGTTGCCATTGGCACCAACAAACTGGCAGCGGCCACCGGCAACCTGACCAGCATGCTGACGTTCATGCGTGCGGGCAAAGTGGACTGGCGCCTGCTGCTGCCGGTACTGCCCTGGGTCTTTGTGGCCTCGGTGTGCGGTGCCATGACGGTGCACCAGATCTCGCCCCAAATCCTGCAGCCACTGGTGGTGGTGCTGCTGATTGCGGTACTGGTCTACAGTGTGTGGAAAAAGGATCTGGGCCGGTTGCAACAGGCCGTTCCGCATACCCGCAAACGCAAGCTGGCTGCCGCTGCACTGGTGACGGGGCTGGGTTTCTATGACGGCTTCTTTGGGCCGGGTACCGGCTCCTTCATGATCATGGCGCTGTTGTTTCTGGGCATGGACTTTGTACATGCCGCCGGCAGCTCCAAACTGTTGAACCTGACCAGCAACACCGCAGCCATGCTCACCTTCATGGCGCTGGGCAGTGTTCATTACCTGTACGGAATCATCATGGCGCTGGCAATGATGGCCGGCGCTTACGCCGGTTCACGCATGGCCCTCAGCCGCGGCACAGCCTTTGTGCGGGTCCTGTTTATTGTGGTGACCAGCGTGCTGATCCTGAAAAACCTTTATGACCTCTGGTAGCAGTAGAAAGATCGCTGGCCATTGCGCCGCACCGGGCCGGTTGCCAGTTAAAACTGCACGCTTCTCAAGGGCAAGCCCTTTCGTACAAAGATGCCTGCGCACAAGGCCGGTTCATACGGCGCAGGGTAAAACCAGCGCTCGCTCCCAAAGCTAAAATTACTCCATGAACCCTGCCGTCACAGTGCAAATCAGCTCCGGTGCCATGGCGTAACACCGGTCGCGGCTGAAGCCGTTGCTGCAGAAAGCAGCTCCGAACACGGCGACAGCATCCCGCCGCAGGCGGGATACAAATCTTCCATCCGCACCCGGTAAGTTTTGGACCGGAGCAGACCGGAGCCGGGCCTCAGCGGTTCGTGGCAGCTCGCTGACACGGACAAGCGCAGCCCGGCGCAGCGTCTCCTCCGGTCCGGGCACCACAGTGCAAAACCTCTAGCCCAGCCACCACAGTGCAAAACCTCCAACCCGGGCCCCGTGGCGCAAAAAAACAAACAACAAAAGGCCGAATGCGCTTGTCGTCATAGAAAGGTATAATTACGCGTTTATTCATGTGCAGGGTGAAAATTTCCATGACCGATGACGTTTTGGCCTATATGCAGCGCCTTGGCCAGGCTGCCCGTGATGCCTCCCGCGTGCTGGCCAGTGCGCCCACCGCGCAGAAAAATAATGCCTTGCTGGCCGCTGCCGGCGAACTGGATGCTGCCCGCGACAGCCTGCTGCAAGCCAACGCCAAAGACATGCAGGCCGGCCGCGACAATGGCCTGGATGATGCCATGCTCGACCGTCTGGAACTGACCCCGGCCCGCATTGACGAAATGATCGAAGGGCTGCGCCAGGTTGCCTCGCTGCCGGACCCCATCGGTGAAATCCAGGACATGCGCTATGTTCCGTCCGGTATTCAGCTGGGCAAGATGCGCGTGCCACTGGGCGTGATCGGCATCATTTATGAGTCCCGCCCGAATGTAACCATCGAAGCGGCCAGCCTGTGCCTGAAATCCGGCAACGCCACCATTTTGCGTGGCGGCTCCGAAGCGATCCATTCCAACCGCGCAATTGCCGAATGCCTGGACCGCGGTCTGGTGACTGCCGGTTTGCCGGCCACCGCGGTGCAGGTGGTGGAAACTACCGACCGCGCTGCCGTTGGCGCCCTGATTACCATGTCCGACTATGTTGACGTAATCGTGCCGCGTGGCGGCAAAGGCCTGATCGAGCGCATTTCCCGCGAGGCCAAGGTGCCGGTCATCAAGCACCTGGACGGTGTCTGCCATGTTTATGTTGACCAGGACGCTGACGCCGACAAGGCCGTCCGTGTTGCCGACAACGCCAAAACCCAGCGTTACGCACCCTGTAACGCGATGGAAACCCTGCTGGTGCACAGCTCAAAGGTTGACAGCGTATTGCGCCCGCTGGTGCGAATCCTGCTGGACAAGGGTGTCGAGCTGCGTGGCTGTCCGCGCTGCCTGGAACAGTTTGCCGGCCAGATGACGGCCGCAACTGAACAGGACTGGGATGAAGAGTACAACGCGCCCATTCTGGCCGTGCGCATCCTGGACTCGGTGGACGAGGCCATTGTGCACATCAACACCCACGGCTCGCAACACACCGACAGCATCATCACCGAAAACTTCACTACGGCACGGCGCTTCCTGACCGAAGTGGATTCCAGCTCGGTGATGGTCAACGCTTCGACCCGTTTTGCCGACGGCTTCGAGTATGGCCTGGGTGCGGAAATCGGTATTTCCACCGACAAGCTGCACGCCCGTGGCCCGGTTGGCCTGCTGGGCCTGACCAGCGAAAAATATGTGGTATTTGGCGACGGACACATCCGTGGCTAAAAAAATCGGCCTGCTGGGCGGTACCTTTGATCCGGTGCATATCGGCCATTTGCGCAGCGCCATCGAGGTGCTGGAAAGCTGTGGTCTGGACGAGATACGCCTGATACCCGGAGCGGTTCCGCCGCACCGGGCCACGCCCATGGTGGGCGCACAGCAGCGGCTGGACATGGTACGGCTGGCAACCGCCAACGTAGCCGGGCTGCAGGTGGATGACCGCGAACTCAGGCGCGAAGGGCCATCCTGGACCATCGACACCCTGTTGTCGCTGCGCCAGGAGCTGCCGGCCGCTACACAGCTGTTTTTTATTCTTGGGCAGGATGCCTTTTGCGGACTGCCGGGCTGGCACCGCTGGCAGGAGATCCTGCAGCACTGTCACTTGCTGGTGTTGCAGCGGCCACACCTGCCGGCGAGCCTGCCCGCAGAGCTGCAACAACTGCTGCAGCAAAAGCAGGCAGCCAGCGTCGCTGACCTGCAGGGTGCGGGTGGCGGAATTGTCCTGCTGCAGCAAACACCGATGCCGGTATCGGCTACAGCCATCCGGCAGGCGCGGACTACCGGCAAGAGCATTCATTTTCTGGTACCGGATACGGTCCACGATTATATTCAACACCATGGCTTGTATGCGGCCATCAATCCAACTTGAAACAAGTGAGTTTTATGCAAAGCGAACAACTGGTGACAACCCTGATTGCCCTGCTGGAAGAGGGCAAGGCCAAGGATATCCTGCAAATTGATGTGCGTGACAAGACCAGCGTCACCGACTACATGCTGATTGCCAGCGGCACCTCGGGACGGCACGTCAAGGCACTGGCCCATGCGGTAATCGAACAGGCCAAGGAAAATGGTGTACAACCTTTGGGCAATGAAGGCCTGGCAGTGGGCGAATGGGCGCTGATCGACCTTGATGAAGTGGTGGTACATGTGATGCAGGAGGAAACCCGCAGCTTCTATGATCTTGAGCGCCTGTGGCAGGGTGCCGAGCAGAGCCGCAGCCAGGGTGCTGTCTAGGTGCGCATCCGCCTGATCGCTGTTGGCAGCAAGATGCCGGCCTGGGTCGAGGCGGGCTGGCTGGAATATGCCAGGCGCCTGCCGGGCGAGATCCAGCTGGAGCTGGTGGAAATACCGCTGATCACGCGGAGAAAAAACTCGGATGTCAGGCGCCTGATCCAGCAGGAAGGTGATGCCATGCTGGCCAAAGTACAGCAGGGGGAACGGATCGTCACCCTTGAGGTCAATGGCAAGGCCTGGCGTTCGGAGCAGCTGGCCAGCGAGCTGGAACGCTGGCAGCTGGATGCGCGCACCGTCAACCTGATGATTGGCGGCCCGGAGGGCCTGGCCCCGCAGGTGCAGGCGCGCAGCGAACAGCAGTGGTCACTGTCGCCGCTGACTTTGCCGCATCCGCTGGTGCGGATTGTCGTGGCCGAACAGCTGTATCGTGCGCACACCATTCTTAGTGGCCACCCCTATCACAAATAACCGTTTTTAGCCCGAACCATGCCGCCAGCCATCCGCCTCAAAGACCATCAGCGCGACAAACGCCTGATCCGTCAGCGACTGCTTGCCACCGCAGCATTTGTTTTGCTGTTGACGGTGGTGCTGGTGGCGCGCATGTATTTTTTGCAGGTGGTGCAATACGAGTATCACTCGACCCTGGCAGAAAACAATCGTATCCATGTGCAGTCGCTGCCACCGACCCGTGGAATGATTTATGACCGTAACGGTGTAGTGCTGGCGGAAAACCGGCCCAGTTTCAGCCTGACCCTGACGCGGGAACGTGCCGGCGACTGGCATGCCGTGCTGGAAACCATCATCGAAGTGCTGGAGCTCGACGGGCAGGAGCTGGATACCTACGTCAAACGGGTCGAGCAGGGCCGGCGCCCGTTTGAGCCGGTGCCGGTGCTGTTCGAGCTGAGCGAGGAACAGATCGCCCGCATTGCCGTCAACCAGTACCGCTTGCCTGGCGTTGAGGTGGAAGCGCAGATGGTGCGCTACTACCCGTTTGGCGAACAGTTTGCCCATACCGTTGGTTATGTCGGGCGCATCAACGAGGATGACCTGAAACGCCTCGATCCGGTTGAATACAGTGGTACCCACCATACCGGCAAGCTGGGAGTGGAGCGCTTTTATGAAGACCAGCTGCACGGCAAGGTGGGTTACGAGGAAGTCGAGACCAATGCCCGTGGCCGGGTGCTGCGCGTACTGAAAAGAGTCGAACCACAGAGCGGCAAGGATGTGTACCTGTCGCTGGACATCCTTTTGCAACAGGCAGCCAAGAGGGCGCTGGGTGGCCGGCGTGGTGCCATTGTCGCGCTCGATCCGAACACCGGCGAGGTGTTGGCCATGGTCAGTGAGCCGAGCTACGACCCCAACCCCTTTGTCACCGGTATCGGCTTCCAGGCTTATGCCGAGCTGCGCGACTCCATCGACCAGCCCCTGTACAACCGGGTATTGCGCGGGCTCTATCCGCCGGGCTCCACCATCAAACCAATGGTGCTGCTGGCCGGACTGGACAGTGGCGTGATTACGCCGGAATCCATGGTGTATGACCCGGGGTTCTATCAGCTGCCGAACAACCGTCACAAATACCGCAACTGGAACCGCGGCGGCGATGGCTGGGTGGGTTTGCAGCTGGCAATGGCCCGCTCCAACGATACCTATTTCTATGATCTTGCACACAAGCTGGGTGTGGATCGCCTGCATGACTACATGACCCGCTTCGGCTTTGGCCGGCGGGTGGCGCTGGACATGTTCGAGGAAAGCGGCGGGCTGATGCCGTCCCGCGAGTGGAAACGTGAGCGCTACCGGCAGGTCTGGTACCCCGGTGAAACCCTGATTCTGGGCATTGGTCAGGGCTACATGCAAAGCACGCCCTTGCAGCTGGCCCAGGCAACCGCGCTGGTGGCTTCGCGAGGCAAGTGGTTCAGGCCGCGGCTGGCCCGCAGCGTGGGTGATGAGCCGGTGGTGGATACGGAGCCGATAGCTGATGTGGTACTGAAAAATCCGGCACACTGGGAGCACGCACGCAAGGCGATGGAGGCGGTCATGCACGGAGCGCGCGGTACGGCACGGGCAACCGGCAAGGATTCCGAGTACCGGATTGCCGGGAAAAGCGGCACCGCCCAGGTGGTGGCGATCAAGCAGGGCGAACGTTACGACCGTGACAAGGTGCAAGAGCGCCACCGTGACCACGCCCTGTTTATTGCCTATGCGCCGGCGGATGCCCCGGAAATTGCAGTATCCGTGATGGTGGAAAACGGCGAGTCCGGCTCGGGTGTTGCCGCTCCGGTAGCCAAGGCGGTGCTGGATGCCTGGTTGTTGCCGCCCGAGCTGGAAGGCCCGCCGCCACTGGACCCTGAGGATGCAGAAGCCGAAACGGCAGAGCAAGAGCCAGCGGACGGACAGGGGGCAGACCAATGACTCGCAATTTTGACCGTTCGCTGGGGCAGGGTGATGTGTTCCAGGCACGGATATCCCTGTTGCAGCGGATCCATGTTGACGGCTGGTTGCTGTTGCTGCTGTTGTTGCTGGGTGTTGGCGGCATGTTCATTCTTTATTCGGCCGGCAGCAAAAGTGAAGCCATGCTGATCAAACAGGCCGGCTCTTTTGGCTTTGGTCTGCTGGCGATGCTGCTGATTGCGCAAATCGATCCGCGCTTCATGTCGCGCTGGGCAGCGCCGGCCTACCTGGCTGGCGTGGGCCTGTTGCTGGTGGTCGAGGTCATGGGGCACAAGGCGATGGGAGCCACCCGCTGGATCAACATCCCCGGCGTGATGCGCTTCCAGCCGGCCGAGCTGATGAAGATTTTCATGCCGCTGACCATCGCCTGGTATGTGGCGCGTTATAACCTGCCACCCAGCTTCAAGCACCTGCTCATCAGTCTGTTGCTGGTTGGTGTGCCTTTCTTGCTGATAGCCCGTCAGCCGGATCTGGGTACGGCATTGCTGGTACTGATGTCAGGTCTGTTTGTGCTGTTTCTTGGTGGCCTGCGCTGGCGCTGGATCCTGACTGCGCTGGCCGCTGTGGTGCCGGCCGGGTTTGTCATGTGGAATTTTTTCATGCGTACGTATCAGAAACAGCGCGTGCTGACGTTTCTCAATCCGGAAAGCGATCCGTTGGGCAGCGGCTGGAACATTATCCAGTCCAAGGCGGCGATAGGCTCCGGTGGCGTACTGGGCAAGGGCTGGTTGCAGGGCACCCAGTCGCACCTGGATTTTTTGCCGGAAAGCCACACCGATTTCATCATTGCCGTGCTGGCCGAAGAGTTTGGCCTGATCGGTGTCTGTCTGCTGCTGCTGGGTTATTTGCTGCTGGTGTTCCGTGCGCTCTATATCACGTTGAACGCACAAACGGTGTTTGGCAAACTGCTGGCCGGCTCACTGACGCTGACTTTTTTTGTGTACGTTTTTGTCAATATCGGCATGGTCAGCGGGCTGTTGCCGATTGTCGGGGTGCCCTTGCCCTTTGTCAGCTACGGCGGCACCTCGATTGTTACACTGCTGTGCAGTTTCGGCATTCTCATGGCCGTCCACACCCATCGCAAGTGGATCGCCCAGACTTAGGAGTTTGTTCATCAATGGTGTATGCAACCGGGAAAAAAACGCTGGGCGCTCTCTTGCTGTCTGCCGGCCTGCTGGCCGGCGCACAGGCTGCGGGTTATGCGGAGCATCCGCTGGCGCAGGAACTGATGGAGGAAATGCGCGATGAGTTCGGCTTTACCGACGAGCATTTGCAACAGGTATTTGCCAAAGCGCGCAAGCAACAGTCGATTCTGGATGCCATTTCACGACCTGCCGAACGGGTCAAACAGTGGAAGGATTATCGACCGATTTTCCTCACCCGCCAGCGTATCGACAAGGGCTTGCAGTTCTGGGCCGAGAATGAAACAGCCCTGCAGCGCGCCGAAGAAGAATATGGCGTACCGGCCGAGTTCATTGTTGCCATCATCGGCGTGGAAACCTTCTATGGCGGCAACACCGGCCGTTATGCGGTGCTGGATGCGTTATCCACTCTGGCATTTGACTATCCGCCACGGGCACCGTTTTTTCGTGGCCAGCTCAAGCAGTTCCTTCTGCTGACGCGGGAAGAGCAACTGGATCCGGCCAGCCTGAAAGGCTCCTATGCCGGTGCAATGGGCTTGCCGCAGTTCATGCCGGGCAGCTTCCGGGCCTACGCCGTAGACTTCAATGCCGACGGCCGCATCAACATCTGGACCGACGCCGAGGATGCCATCGGTAGCGTAGCCAACTACTTCATCGAACATGGCTGGCAGCCGGGGCAGAAGGTGGCGGTGCGTGCCTGGCTGAAGAGCGGGGAGGCCGAACAGGGCCTGACCGGTGGCCTTGATCCAAAGCACAGCATGAAGGAACTCAAGGCCCTGGGCTGGCGGGCAGAACAGAAGGTACCGGCCAGAACCCGGACAACTGCATTCCGCTTTGAGGGTGAACAGGGCGTTGAATACTGGCTCGGACTGCCCAACTTTCAGGCAATAACCCGCTATAATCGCAGTGAAATGTACGCGATGGCCGTGACCCAGCTGGCAGAAACACTGGTCAGCGAGTTCAAGGAAAGCAAAAAATGACACATACACGCCTGTTGGCAGGTAGCCTGTTGCTGGCCGCAGGGCTGGTTTTGCACGGCTGCGGCAGCAAGCCGGCCAAGCGCCAGACTGCGCCGGTAAAATCGACGCCTGCGCCCTACAAACAGTCAAAAAATGATGGTGCGCCCTGGTGGGACAGGGATGTATCCGGCATTCCGGACGCCACCCCGATGCCGCATTACGGGCCGGTCAAGGCTTCACCCTATGTCGTGCTGGGCAAGAAATACTATCCGCTGCAGACCGCGAAAAAGTATCGCCAGAGTGGTACCGCTTCATGGTATGGCACCAAGTTTCACGGGCTGAAAACCGCCAACGGCGAAACCTATGACCTGTACGGCATGACGGCCGCCCACAAGACGCTGCCGTTGCCCAGTTACGTCAAGGTGACCAACCTGGAGAATGGCCGCAGTGTAATCTTGCGGGTCAATGACCGTGGCCCGTTTTATTCCGATCGCATCATCGACCTGTCATTTGCCGCTGCTAAAAAGCTTGGCTATGCCGAAAAAGGCGTGGCCAGGGTCGAGGTGGAAGGCATAGATCCCGAGCAATGGTGGGCCCGGCGCGGACAGAAGCCACCCGTGATGGGTACGGTGTCGGCTCGCGCTGAACCTGCGCCGCCAGCTGCTGTCGAGGTGTATGTGCCGCCAGTGCAACAGCATGCCGGTGCGTTGCTGCCGCTGGAAGTCAACCCGGTGGTTGAACGGCCGGGCATGTACCTGCAGGTCGGCGCCTTTGCCAACCCGGATGCCGCCCAGCTGCTGCGTGACAAGCTGAGTAGCCTGACGGGTAACGAGGTTCGGGTTAGCTCGGTGGCGCGTGAACAGCAGGTGCTGCACCGTGTGCGTATTGGTCCGCTGAGCGGCGTGCAGCAGGCAGAAAACATTCGGCAGCAGGTCCAGCTGGCCGGCCTTGGTAATCCGTCCCTGGTTAATATCGACTGACGGCCTGTTGCCGCCGTGACATCATTATCAGACATTCAGAACCCAACAGATTTTGGTATTTAAAATGATCGACTTGAAACAACTGGCAAGTGTCGTATTCCTTGCCGCTTCCGTGGCCTTTTCTGCTTCAGCAACGGCCGCCGGCCCGGATATTCCGGCCATGCCGCCACTGGCCGCCAAGTCCTATGTGCTGATGGACGCGGCCACCGGGCAGATCCTGGTTGAACACAATGCCGATGAAGCGCTGCCGCCGGCGAGCCTGACCAAGCTGATGACCGCCTATATTGCCACCAAGGAAATCCGCAGCGGCCAGATTGGCGAGCAGGACCTGGTGACCGTCAGTGAAAAAGCCTGGCGTACCGGTGGTTCCCGCATGTTTATCGAGGTCGGCAAGCAGGTTTCCGTCGATGATCTGTTGCACGGCATCATCATCCAGTCCGGCAACGATGCCAGTGTGGCCATGGCGGAGTACATCGCCGGCAGCGAGGAAGCATTTGCCGACATGATGAACCAGCAGGCTGCCGGCTTGCGCCTGAACAACAGCTCGTTTCGCAATGCCACCGGCTTGCCGGATCCGGGCCACTATTCGTCGGCCCACGACATGGCCAGGCTGGCGCGGGCCATCATTGACGAAGACCCTGAACATTACGCCATCTACAAGCAGAAAGAGTTTCTCTGGAACGACATCAGCCAGAAGAACCGTAACCTGCTGCTCTGGCGCGACAGCACCGTGGACGGTCTGAAAACCGGCCATACAGAGGAAGCCGGTTACTGCCTGGTGGCTTCGGCTGTGCGTGACAACATGCGCCTGATCTCGGTAATTTTCGGTGCCCGTGACGAAGCCAGCCGTGCAGCAGAAACACAGAAATTGCTGACCTATGGCTTCCGCTTCTTTGAAAGCCGTACCTTCTACAAAAAAGGCACCGTCCTGACCAGTCCACAGGTATGGAAGGGCAAGGAGTCCCAGGTGCAGGCCGGCCTGGCCAGTGACCTGGCCCTGGTGGTGCCGCGCGGACAGGCAGACAAAATGACTGCCGAAGCGGTGCTGAATGACCGTATCGAGGCACCGGTCCAGGCTGGACAAAAGCTGGGCAGCGTAGAGGTACGTCTGGAGGGCGAGCTGTTGCATACAGCCGACCTGGTAGCGCTGGGTGACGTGGAGCAGGGCAGTATCTTCAAGCGGATCTGGGACAGTCTGCGGCTGTTTATCCTTAACCTGTTCAACTAAGCGGGGTAGCCGACATGCAAGTGAAAGTAACCGACCTCAACGAGGCAGCTGTCGAGCAGCCGAAGATCGAATTTCCCTGCGCACAGTATCCGGTAAAAATCATTGGTGACCACTGCCCGGACTACCTGCAGACTGTGCTGGACGTCGTCTGTGCCCATGCGCCGGAGTTTGATCCGGCCAGTGCCGACCAGCAATTCAGCAGCAATGGCCGCTTTTGCTCGGTGCGGGTACGCATTACCGCACAGGATGAGGAGCATCTGGCGCGGCTCAATGAAGCCCTGCGCCAGACCGGCAAAGTGCGCATGGTGCTTTGATGGCACACCAGTTGCGGGTGCGCTGGCTGGGCCTGACCGACTACGAGCCGGCCTGGCATGCCATGCAGGCGTTTACCGACCGGCGTGATGCCGGTGATGCCGACGAGATCTGGCTGCTGGAGCACCCGCCGGTGTTCACCCAGGGGCAGGCCGGCAAAGCTGAGCACCTGCTGTTTCCGGGTGACATTCCGGTAGTCCAGGTAGACCGCGGCGGCCAGGTTACCTACCACGGTCCTGGCCAGCTGGTGGCCTATGTGCTGGTGGACGTGCGTCGTCAGGGCATCGGTGTGCGCGATCTGGTCAGCTTGATTGAAAACAGCCTGATCCGGTTGCTTGATGGTTATAATGTGCCATCCCGCGCCCGGGCCGATGCACCCGGCGTTTATGTCGGTGATGCAAAAATAGCCTCCCTCGGCCTGCGTATCCGTCGCGGCTGCTCTTTTCATGGCCTGGCACTCAACGTTGCCATGGATCTTGAACCGTTCCGCCGCATCAATCCCTGTGGTTATCAGGGGTTGCGCATGACACAGCTGGCTGACGAGACTACGGTTGCCACCGGTGTGGAACAGGTGGGACGCGAACTGGCTGCTATCCTGGCCAGAGCACTTGGGCATGCAACCCATGAATTTTTAGTAGGTGAAATAGACAGTCATGAGCGAACAACCTGCAGCGGCAACCCGCCGTAGTACTGTAGAAACCGGCGTCAAACTCCGCGGCGCCGACAAGCTTGCGCGCATTCCGGTCAAGGTGATCCCGGCCGAAGAAACCCTGCGCAAGCCCGACTGGATCCGGGTCAGGGTTCCGGTGTCGCCGGAAGTCGAAGGCATCAAGCAAACCCTGCGCAAGCACAAGCTGCACAGTGTCTGCGAAGAAGCGTCCTGCCCGAACCTTGGCGAGTGCTTCTCGCACGGTACCGCCACTTTCATGATTATGGGTGACATCTGCACCCGGCGCTGCCCGTTCTGCGATGTCGGCCATGGCCGGCCCAACCCGCTGGACGAAGACGAGCCGGTCAACCTGGCCCGGGCCATCGCCGACATGCGCCTGAAGTATGTGGTGATCACCTCGGTTGACCGTGATGACCTGCGTGACGGTGGTGCCCGGCACTTTGCCAACTGTGTACGCGAGATCCGTGCACTGTCACCGTCCATTCAGATCGAGACACTGGTACCGGACTATCGCGGCCGCATGGACATTGCCCTGGAAATTACGGCGGCCACCCCGCCGGATGTGTTCAACCACAACCTGGAAACCGTGCCACGGCTGTACAAGGCAGCACGCCCCGGCTCCGACTTTGAATGGTCGCTGGACCTGCTTGAGCGTTTCAAGCAAATGGTGCCGCAGGTGCCGACCAAATCCGGCTTGATGCTGGGTCTGGGCGAGACCGACGAAGAAGTCATCGAAGTGATGCAGCGGATGCGTGAGCACAACATCGACATGCTGACCCTGGGGCAGTACCTGTCACCGTCCCGTGATCACATGCCGGTGCAGCGCTATGTGCATCCGGATACCTTTGCCTGGTTTGCCGAGGAAGGCATGAAGATGGGCTTCAAAAATGTCGCTTCGGGCCCGCTGGTGCGCTCGTCCTACCATGCAGACCAGCAGTCGGAGGAATTGCTGTAGGCTTTTTCCCCGCCTGCAGCCGGATGCCCTTGCCGCACCCGGCTGCTGCCTTTCTGTAGCAGCAACTTCAATCGCGACCGGTGTTGCGTGATGACACCGGGGTTGCAGCACCGTACCTTGGTGCCAGAGCCGAAGGAAGCGCTACGCCGGGCTGCGCTTGTCCGTGTCAGTGAACTGCCACGAAGCGCTGATGCCCGGCTTTGGTCACCTCCGGCTCCAAAGCTGCATTGCGCGTTTGCATGGTGCACGTGAAAGGTTTTATCCCGTATGCAGCCCGATACCGTTACCCTGTCCGGCAAACTGACCAATAAAATCAGAGCAAACCATCAAAATCTGCGGCGCTGTGTCTTTCGCGCAGACCGTCTTCATTGCGGTTGACCAGCCGGCCGCGCTGCACGCCGGGACGCTGGGCAACTTCTGCTTCCCAGCGCAGCAGGTTTTTGTATTCGCCTGCCTGCAAAAACTCCACCGCGTCGTAAACTTCGCCTGTGGCAACACCGCCATACCAGGGCCAGATGGCCATGTCGGCGATGCTGTATTCATCGCCGGCCATGAACCGGTTGTTTGCCAGGTGCTTGTCGAGCAGGTCGAGCTGGCGTTTGGCTTCCATGGTGAAGCGGTTGACGGCGTATTCGATTTTTTCATGGGCGTAGACATAGAAGTGTCCGAAGCCGCCACCCAGGTAGGGGGCAGCGCCCATTTGCCAGAACAGCCAGGACAGGCAGCGGGTACGTGCAGCGGGATCCTGCGGAATGAAATGGCCAAATTTTTCTGCCAGATACATCAGGATGGCGCCGGATTCGAACACCGGTTGTGCAGGGTCGACGCTGTGATCGAGCAGGGCAGGGATTTTTGAGTTGGGGTTGATGGCAACAAAGTCACTGCCAAACTGGTCGCCCTTGCCGATATTGATGAACCAGGCATCGTATTCGGCGTCCTTGATGCCCAGCTCCAGCAGTTCTTCCAGCAGGATGGTCACTTTCTGGCCGTTGGGCGTAGCCAGTGAGTAGAGCTGAAGCGCATGCTGGCCAACGGGAAGCGTGTGTTCAAAACGCGCACCAGAATCCGGACGGTTGATGCTGGCGAACCTGTTGTCGTCTTTTTCTTCATGCTGCCAGACTTTGGGGGGTGTGTAGAGGGTGCTCATGTCGTCTTCTCCTGAATTGTGCAAGTACGGCACCACGCTTGGCGCTGCAGGGGCAGCCATTGCAACCTGATCTGGCATGCGGTGCCGCAAAAATGTGCATGCAGAAAGACTATCAGAGCCTGCCGGCAGGACATAATGCCAACCGGCTAACCTTTTCGATGTTTATTGCATGCGGCTGCGCAGAAACAGCTGGGGCAGCGACCCGGTAACCACCCGTAATCGACGTGGGTGGTCTGGCTCGGAGCGACGACCATCCGGCTCCCGCAAAAATGAAGTGTGGCTTCGTGTCGATTGTGTGCACAGGTAAAGGGCGGGTAAACGGTAGGGCCCCGTTGCGGGAATCCGCTATGCTATACAGCATTTACAGGTTGCGCCGAACAGGAGAGTCCAGGTGTTGAAAACAGGTTTTGTGCTGGCGACCATGCTGGTGGTATCGGGATGCATGCTGGGGCCGGATTATGTGCGGCCCCGGCAGGAGATGCCGGCCAGTTACCAGGCCGTGGATGGCTGGAAAACCGCGACACCGGCATTGAGCGATGTCAGCGGTGACTGGTGGCAACTCTATGGTGATCCACAGTTGAGCACCTTGCTGGCACAGCTGGAGCTGGATAACCAGAATCTGGCTGCAGCGGAAGCTGCCTGGCGTGAGGCCTCTGCTGCGCTGGGCGGCAGCCGTTCGGCGCTGTATCCGCAGCTGAGTACCCAGGCAGGCGATACCCGTTCCAGTGGTGACATTGATAAAGGCCGTAATGTCCAGCTGGGCCTGAGCTGGCAGCTGGACCTCTGGGGCCAGGTGCGTCGTCAGGTGGAAGCCGGGCAGGCACGGCTGGATGCCAGCGCTGCCGACTGGGCTGCCTTGCGTCTGAGCCAGCAAAGCCTGCTGGTGCAAAATTATGTGCAGCTGCGCAGTCTGGATGAACAGCTGCGTATTGTTGCCGTCAATCTCGACGCCTATGAGCGGGTGTTGCGCATCAGCGAGAACCGTTTTCAGGCCGGAATGGTGACCCGTGCTGATGTCAGCCAGGCGCTGACCCAACTGAAAAGCGCCCAGGCCCAGCAGCTGGACCTGCAAAGCCAGCGTGCGCGTACCCTGCATGCCATTGCCGTCTTGCTGGGCCAGCCGGCCAGCGGTTTTTCCCTGACGGCTGCCGATGGCCTGCCGACCGTGCCTGATTTGCCACAAGAGCTGCCATCCAGCCTGCTGGAGCGCCGCGCCGATATCGCTGCCGCCGAGCAACGGGTGATGGCCGCCAACGCTGAAATTGGCGTGGCCAAAACCGCCTATTTCCCCACCTTCGGTTTCAGTGCCAGCGGTGGCTACCGGGCCGATGCCTGGTCCGGACTGATCAGCACCCCCAACCGCTTCTGGTCACTGGGCCCGCAGCTGGACCTGCGCCTGTTTGATGCCGGGGCGCGCCGGGCCCGGTTGCAGCAGGCCGAAGCAGCCTACGACCAGCAGGTAGCCCGTTATCGCCAGGTCACACTGGAGGCAATTGCCGAGGTGGAAGATGCACTGGTGCAGATGGCCAGCCTTGAACAGGAACAGGGCGTGCAGGCGGAAGCCCTTGAGTCGGCCCGCGATGCCTTGCGTCTGATTGAAAACCAGTACGCCGCCGGCATGGTTGATTTCACCGTGGTCAGCAATGCCATGACCACTGCACATAACGCTGAACGAACCCTGCTGGGTATCGAAGCCAGCCGTCTGACCGCCAGTGTGCAACTGATTGGCGCCCTGGGTGGTGGCTGGTCGGCTGAGGACGGTGCAATTGCCGGGTCGAAGTAAGCTGCTGTGTCTGCCGGAAGCCGCGCAATACGGGCGGCTTCCAGCCGGCAAGGAATGTTTGACGCGGTGTTGTACACAAGCCGGTTTCTTGCTAAATAAACTCCACGCTTGACTTCAATGGATCCTTTTGCTTGTTCGAAGCGCTCTGTAAGTCATTGATTTTAATGTTATCAAAGCGGCTGGTCAGAAAACATCCAGTTTGTCGGCCGGCCCTGCCAGTTGATGCCTTGCGGGTTTTCTCTTCAGTTAATCCACAAAGTTATCCACAGGTATTGTGGATGGTGGTCTGACCGGGTGGTCATCCGCCCTGAGCCGCTTTTGGTACTCTTGTGACGTCCCGGACCGCAGACTGAGCTTTTCGCGATTCTGCTTCGTTTCTGCGACAATAACGCCCCGCAACCGGCACACCTGCCTGTTATCTGCCTTCTGTTTTTCGTGATTTATGTCCCGCATTGATACCCCAGACGATTCCCGTAATTTTCACAAACTGCTGCCCCAGGCCATGTTGCGCGACCAGTTTCGCCTGCGCCGCCAATGGCAACAGCTGGGCAAACAGCCGGATGCCAAACGCCAGCAGCAGGTACAACAGCAACTGCTTGATTCGGTAGCGCAGGCCGGGCGCCGGCGTGCCAGCATGCCGCCTGTCGACTATGACGACCAATTGCCGATTGCCGAACACCGGGAAAGCATCAAGCAGGCACTGGAAAAACATCAGGTACTGGTGATTGCCGGTGAAACGGGGTCGGGCAAAACCACCCAGCTGCCCAAACTGTGTCTGGAGCTGGGCCGGGGCGTACAGGGGCTGATCGGCCATACCCAGCCACGGCGGCTGGCCGCACGCAGTGTCGCCACCCGCATTGCCGAAGAGCTGCACACGCCACTGGGCGGGCTGGTTGGTTATCAGGTACGCCACGAGGACCACAGCAACGAGCAGACGCTGATCAAGCTGATGACCGACGGCATTCTGCTGGCCGAAACCGGCCATGACCGTTTTCTGCAACGCTATGACACCCTGATTATCGACGAGGCGCATGAGCGCAGCCTGAACATCGATTTTCTGCTGGGCTATCTCAAGCGTATCCTGCCCAAACGTCCCGACCTGAAAGTCATCATCACCTCGGCGACCATTGATCTGGAGCGCTTCTCGAAGCATTTTGACAATGCGCCGATCATCGAAGTCTCGGGCCGTACCTACCCGGTCACCACCTGGTACCGGCCACTGCTGGGAGAGCGTGACGAGGACGGCGAAGCCCGCGAGGATGACCTGAGCGTAGAGCAGGGCATCCTGCGGGCGCTGGAGGAAATAGAACAGCACGAGCGCACGCAGCAGCGACTGCCCGGTGATGTACTGGTGTTTCTGCCCGGTGAACGGGAGATTCGTGACTGCGCCGAGGTGCTGCGCAAAGCCCGGCTCAAACACAGCCTGGTGTTGCCGCTCTATGCGCGCTTGACGCCAAACGAGCAGCAGAAAATTTTTCAGCCGCAGAGCGGACGCAAGATTGTACTGGCCACCAACGTGGCCGAAACCTCGCTCACCGTGCCCGGCATCCGCTACGTCATCGACAGCGGTACTGCCCGCATCAGCCGTTACAGTTACCGTGCCAAGGTACAGCGCCTGCCGGTGGAGGCGGTCTCCCAGGCCAGCGCCAACCAGCGCCAGGGCCGCTGTGGCCGGGTTGAAGCCGGTATCTGTATTCGCCTGTACAGCGAAGAAGATTTTTTGTCACGGCCGGAGTTTACCGATCCGGAGATCCTGCGTACCAACCTGGCCGCGGTGATTTTGCAGATGCTCAGCCTGCGGCTGGGTGCGATTGAGGATTTTCCCTTTATCGAGCCGCCGGAAGGCCGTGCCATCACTGACGGCTTTACCACATTGCAGGAGTTGCAGGCAGTCAGCCAGAGTGGCGAGCTGACGGAGCTGGGGCGCCAGCTGGCGCGTTTGCCGATCGACCCGCGGGTCGGGCGCATGCTGCTGGCCGCAGCCGGTCAGGGCAGCCTGCGTGAAGTGCTGATTGTGGCCAGCGCGTTGTCGGTGCAGGATGCCCGGGTGCGCCCGGCGGACAAGCAGCAGGCCGCGGATCAGGCCCACGCACAGTGGAAAGATCCGGATTCCGACTTTGCCGCGCTGATCAACCTCTGGCGCGATTTTGAACAGCAGCGCCGGGAGCAGGGCAGTGCCGCGGCCCGTCGCTGGTGCCGTCAACAGTATGTGAATTTTTTACGCATGCTGGAATGGCGTGACGCCCACCGCCAGCTGATGCTGATTTGCCGTGAGCTACAGCTGGGCTTCAATGACGAGCCGGCCAGTTACGATGCCCTGCACAAGGCCCTGTTACCCGGTTTGCTCAGTCACATTGGACAGAAAAGCGAAGATAACGATTATCTGGGCGCGCGTCAGCGCCGCTTCCTGATTCACCCGTCCACCGGCCTTGGCCGCAAGAAGCCACAGTGGATCATGGCGGCCGAGCTGGTGGAAACCACCCGCCTGTATGCCCGGCTGGTGGCCCGCATCGATCCGCTCTGGGCCGAAGACGCCGCGCCACACCTGGTCAGGCGTACCTGGCTTGAACCGCACTGGGAGAAAAAGCGTGGCCAGTGCGTGGCCTATGAGCAGGTCAGCCTGCTTGGCCTGATTCTGGTCGGGCGCCGGCCCGTGCACTACGGCCCGATCGAGCCGCAGCTGGCCCGCGAGCAGCTGATTCGTGAAGGTCTGGTTGCCGGCGAAATCAATAGCCGTGCCGCCTGCCTTGCGGCCAACCGCCGGTTGCTGGACGAGCTGGACGAGCTGGAGGCCAAGGCCCGGCGCCGCGATATTCTGGCGGACGAGGAGGTGCTGTTTGCCTTCTACGACCGCCATATCCCTGACAATATTTACCAGAGTGCCAGCTTTGAACGCTGGTACAAGCGCGAAAGCGCCAGGCAGCCCAAATTGCTGCACATGACCGCCGCCGATGTGCTGCAGCGCGAAGCCAGCGAAATTACCGAACAGCAGTACCCGGACCATCTGCAATGGGATGGTCTGAAACTGCCGCTGAGCTATGAGTTCGAACCGGGCCATCCGCGCGATGGCGTCACCCTCAGTGTGCCGGTGCCGGTGTTGTTGCAAATTCCGCCGGCCCGCCTGCAGTGGCTGGTGCCCGGACTGCTGGAGCCGCTCTGTATTGCGCTGGTGCGCCAGTTGCCCAAGGCGCTGCGCAAGAATTTTGTGCCGGTGCCGGACTTTGTCCGTGCCGCACTGGAAAAAATGCCCTTTGCCGAGGGCGAGCTGACCGCGGCTCTGGGGCATCAGCTGTTGCGCATGACCGGTGTGCGGGTTGCGGAGCAAGCCTGGGAAGAAGCCTGGGGCGGCATTGAGCGTCACCTGAAAATGAACATCGAGGTGCTTGATGCCAGGGGCAAACGCATGGGTGAAAGCCGTGACCTGAGCGAGTTGCTGGCGCGCTTCGGCACAGCCAGCCAGCAGGCGCTGGGTCAGTTGCGCGAGCGGCAGAAAAAACAGCAGCCGGCCGCGCTGGACACCGGCAGCTTCGAGCTGGACAGCTTCAAACAGCAAAAAATCGCCGGACTGGAAATGACCGTGTTTCCGGCGCTGGTCGAGGTGGATGGCGAGGTGCAGGAAGGCCAGTTTGCCAGCCAGGCCCAGGCCGACTACGAACACCGCCACGCCCTGCAGCGCCTGCTGGTGCAACACTGGAGCGAGCCGGGCAACTATGTGCGCGAGCTGCTGCAGCGTGATAACCAGCTGACATTGCTGTATCGCGATCTGGGCCGCATTGATGCGCTGGCCGAGGATGTGTTGCTGGCCTGCGCCGAGCAGCTGGCGCTGGCCGAACTAAACACGTTGCCACGCAGCGCTGGTGCCGTGCAGCAACTGGCCGAACGGCATCGTGGGCATGTGGTGGAGCAGGCCGAACAGCTGATCAAGCGCCTGCGCGATATCCTGCAGCGCTGGCACGAACTGAAAAAACGCTTCAAGGGCCGTATCGACCTGCAAATGGCGGTCGCCCTGAACGACATCAAGGCCCAGTTGGCGGCGCTGATTTATCCCGGCTTTGTGCGCGAGGTGCCGGCACAGTGGCTGCAGGAGTACCCGCGCTATCTGAAAGCCATCGAGCAGCGCCTGGACAAGCTGGGCAGTCAGCTGCAAAAAGACCGCGTCTGGACCCTGGAGCTGACCGGCTATCAGCAGCAATACCGCGACCGGCTGGACAAACACCGCAAAGAAGGCAAATACGATCCGGCCCTGCAGCTCTACCGCTGGATGCTGGAGGAATACCGGGTTTCCCTGTTCGCCCAGCAGCTGGGTACCAAAATGCCGGTGTCTGACAAACGCCTGAACAAGCAGTGGTCTGAAGTTTTGGCTTGATGTGGTTTTGGCTGCGGTGACCGGCCCCCGACAGCCTGTCAAGCCTTGCTCCGTCTCGGCAGCAGGCAGCGGAAGTGCTCTTAATGTCCTTTGAAGCATGGTTTTCCAGTCTTTTTGCATGACTTCTGTCAGTATCCCAATAGAGCTCCTGAAACCAAATTGCTACCGGGTTTTCGACTAAGGACATGACCAATGAATTACGGAACTGAACTGACTGGTATGCTGATTGCCCTGGCAGTCGGGTTGATTATCGGGTTTGAGCGTGGCTGGCGTTCGCAGAACCTGGAAGAGGAGCGTCACGAAGAAATTGATGACCAGACCGTAACCGGTATTCGCACCTTTGGTTTGCTGGGACTGGCCGGCGGGGTGGTGGCACAGCTGGCAATCCTGTCCACGCCGCTGTTTCTGGCGGCAACGCTTCTGGGTGTGGCGGCGTTGTTGATTGTCGGCTACATCCATACCAGTCGGGCCACCGGGGATCTGGGTGCAACCACCGAGGTGGCGGCGTTACTGGCTTTCCTGCTTGGCGCCCTGGCGGTATACGGCTTTTATCTGGAAGCGGCCGTTGCCGCCGTGATTACTGCAGTCCTGCTCGGAACCAAGGAGCATATTCATGCCCTGCTACGCAGCCTGACCCGTCTGGAGCTGAACGCCTCGCTGCAAATGTTGGTGATTGTGCTGGTGATTCTGCCGCTGTTGCCCAACGAGGCGATGGGGCCGTGGGACAGCCTTAATCCGCATGTGATTGGCTGGCTGGTGCTGTTGATTGCCGGCATCAGTTTTGTTGGCTACTTTGCCGTGCGGGTGCTGGGCGACCGGGTTGGTCTGGTGCTGACAGCGCTGCTTGGCGGCCTGACCTCCAGCACTGCCCTCACCCTGGCCTTTTCACGCATGGCGCGGCTGGGCAGTGGGCGTACTGCCTTGCTGGCCGCAGGTATCGTGCTGGCATGCGGCACCATGGCTCCGCGTTTGCTGCTGGAAGTGGCCGTGGTCAACCGGGCACTGTTGCTGCCTTTGTTGCCCGGCATTGTCGGACTGGGTCTGGTGCCTTTGCTGGCGGTGTGCTGGCTGCTATGGAAGCACAAGGCCGAGCAAACGGAATGCGCTCAGCCCACGCTCAGTAACCCGATGGATTTGCAGCAGGCGGTCGTCATGGCACTGGTGCTGACGCTTGTTTTCATGTTGTCACGCGGGGCCGAGCAATGGTTTGGTAATGAGGGGGTCTATGTATTGGCGCTGTTTGCCGGCATTGCCGATGTCGATGCGATCACCATTGCGCTGGCGCAGCAGGCCCGGGACGGGCTGGCCAGTGAGGTTGCCATGCGCGGCATTCTGCTGGCGGCGATGACCAACACGGCGGTCAAGGCCGTTATTGTACTGGTGGTTGGCGGTTGGCCACTGGCTCGCCGGGCCAGTCTGGTGCTGCTTCTGGCTATGCTGGCGGCAGGGACAGGGCTGTTTTTTGGGTAGCTCGCGCAGCAGTGGTGGCAAATGCTGGAACATTTCTTGCTTGGCATATCCGCGGTGACAACCTGCCAGTTTGTTGGCGCTGTTTTTTGGAGAGTGAAACGTGGATCGCACACAGGTAATGACAGGCATGCGCAGCGGCGTATCGGTACTCAGGCAGGGCAACCTGGGGGTTCCGGTGTTGCTGCTGGTGATCCTGGGCATGATGACCCTGCCCATTCCGCCGTTCCTGCTGGACGTGTTTTTCACTTTCAACATTGCCCTGGCCATTGTGGTGTTGCTGGTGTGTGTGTACGCCATGCGCCCACTGGATTTTTCTGCATTCCCGACCATTTTGCTGGTTGCCACCCTGATGCGCCTTGCGCTCAACGTGGCCTCAACCCGGGTGGTGCTGCTGCACGGGCATGACGGTGGCGATGCCGCGGGCAAGGTGATCCAGGCCTTTGGCGAGGTGGTGGTGGGCGGCAACTATGTGGTGGGTGCCGTGGTGTTTGCCATCCTGATGATCATCAACTTTGTTGTGGTGACCAAGGGTGCCGGCCGTATTTCCGAGGTGAGCGCGCGCTTTACTCTGGACGCCATGCCGGGCAAGCAGATGGCGATTGATGCCGACCTCAACGCCGGCATCATCAGTCAGGAAGATGCCAAAACCCGTCGTGCCGAAGTGGCGCAGGAAGCGGATTTTTACGGCTCCATGGACGGTGCCAGCAAGTTTGTTCGCGGTGATGCGATTGCCGGCTTGCTGATCCTGTTCATCAACCTGCTGGGTGGCATCGCCATCGGCATGGCCCAGCACTCGATGAGCTTTCAGGATGCCGGCATGGTGTATGCGCTGCTGACCATTGGTGATGGTCTGGTGGCGCAGATTCCCGGCCTGTTGCTGTCGACTGCGGCGGCGGTGATGGTGACCCGTGTCACCACGGCCGAAGACATGGGTGAGCAAATCCAGCGCCAGATGTTCAATTCGCCCAAGGCGCTGGCCGTCTCGGCGGCCATCCTGGTTGCCATGGGCGCGGTGCCGGGCATGCCGCATGTGTCGTTTATCGGGCTGGGCCTGATTGCTGCCGGTGGTGCCTACTGGATCTGGCGCCGTGACAAGCAGAAAGAAACCGGTGGTACCGAAGCGGCAGCCGGCGGCGAGCAGGGCGATCAACTGCCGGCGGCGGTGGCGCCGGAGCAGCGCGAGCTGGGCTGGGATGACGTGACTCCGGTGGACATGGTGGGCCTGGAAGTGGGTTACCGCCTGATTCCGCTGGTGGACCGCAACCAGGGCGGCCAGCTGCTGGCTCGCATCAAGGGTGTGCGCAAAAAGCTGTCGCAGGACCTGGGTTTCCTGATGCCATCGGTACACATCCGTGACAACCTTGACCTGAACCCGAACGCCTATCGTCTGACCCTGATGGGTGTTACCGTGGCCGAGGCCGAGGTTTATCCCGAGCGCGAGCTGGCGATCAATCCCGGACAAGTTTTTGGCGCCGTCAATGGTTTGGCGACTGTGGATCCGGCGTTTGGTCTGGAAGCAGTGTGGATCGAGCCGAACCAGCGCGACCAGGCGCAATCACTTGGCTATACCGTAGTGGATGCCAGCACGGTGGTTGCCACGCACCTGAACCAGGTGCTGGGCAAGCATTCCCACGAGCTGATTGGCCACGAAGAAGTGCAGCAGCTGATGCAGGTGCTGGCCAAGAGCTCGCCCAAGCTGGCGGAAGAGCTGGTTCCCGGCATGGTATCGCTGTCCACCCTGTTGAAGATTTTGCAGAACCTGCTGCAGGAACAGGTGCCGGTACGCGACATCCGTACCATCGCCGAAGCCATCGCCAATACCTCGACAAAGAGTCAAGATCCCGCCGCGATGGTGGCTGCTGTACGTGTGGCTTTATCCCGTGCAATCGTGCAAAGCATCGTCGGGCTTGACTCAGAGCTTCCCGTGATCACGCTTGAGCCAAGGTTGGAACAGATATTGCTTAATAGTCTTCAGCAGGCGGGTCAGGGTTCGGAAAATGGCATTTTGCTCGAACCGGGCATGGCCGAAAAGTTACAGCAGTCTCTGGTAGAGGCAGCGCAACGTCAGGAAATGCAGGGCCAGCCGGTAATTTTGCTGGTAGCCGGCCAGATCAGGGCCATGATGTCGCGTTTTGCCCGGATGGCAGTACCCAATATGCATGTACTGGCCTACCAGGAAATTCCGGACAACAAGCAGGTCACCATCGTAGCGACGGTAGGCCAGAATTAAGCAAGAGGGCACGATCATGGCCATGCAAGTCAAACGTTTTTTTGCCGCAGACATGCGTCAGGCAATGAACCGCGTAAAGGAAGAGCTGGGTGCCGATGCGGCAATCCTTTCCACGCGTCGCCTGGCCGGTGGTATCGAACTGACTGCGGCGCTGGATTACAGCGTGCAGCCGGTGTCCGCTCATGCCAATCCGGAACTGGAAGCCGAGCTGCGCAAGACCAGCCAGAAAATTCTCGGTGCCCGCGCAGACTTTGAGCAGCGGGCCCGGCAGGCTGCCGGGGGACGCGATCGTCAACTGTTTGACAGTGTGATGCAACACACCGCCGAGGTGACCAGTGCCAGGCAGGAAGTGGAGCAGCAGCCAGCCGCACGTACAGTGGCAGAGCAGCAGGAGCTGGCGCAAATGCGTTCGGAGCTGATGGGGCTGCGTGAGCTGATCGAAATGCAGATGGGCAGCATTGGCTGGCAGGGCCTGCAACAGCAGCAGCCCGGTCAGGCCGCACTCTGGCGCAAGCTGCAGAAAATGGGCTTGCCGTCGGACGTGATCAATTCCATCATGCAGAAAATTCCGGCCAACCTTGAGCCGCGTCAGGCCTGGCGCATGGTGTTGGCCGTGCTGGCCCGCTCGGTGCAGACACCCAAAGACGAGCCGGTCATGCAGGGTGGCGTGATTGCGCTGGTTGGTCCGGCCGGCATGGGCAAGACCACTACGCTGGCCAAGCTGGCGGCCCGCTATGTGCTGGAGCATGGCGCACAGAATATCGCCATTGTCAGCATGGACAGCTTCCGCATTGGTGCCCAGGAACAGCTGAAAACCCTCGGCCGCATCCTCAATGTGCCGGTCAGTCACGTTGAGGCAGGGCAGTCGCTGGAGAAGGCACTGCAGCCGCTGGCCCGCAAGCGGGTGGTGCTGGTGGATACTGCCGGCCTGCCGGCCAGTGACCCGATGCTGGCATTGCAGCTCGACAATCTGGTCAGCCGCAAGTTGCCCATACGCAACTACCTGGTGCTGGCCGCAACCAGCCAGGCGCAGGTGCTGAAAGCAGCCTGGCATGCCTACAAACGTTGCGGAATTGCCGGCTGCATCATTACCAAACTGGACGAGGCGGTCAGCATGGGCGAGGTGCTCGGCATGGCAATTGGCCAAGGACTCGCAGTGGCTTATACTACCGACGGTCCTAAAATTCCTGATGATATTCAGGTGTCGCGCAGCCATCAGCTGATCAGTCGTGCGGTACGCATGCAAAACCCGGATGACCCCGGTGAGGAAATCATGGCCGAGCTTTATGCGGGCGCCCGTCAGGCGTCGAGTCATGCGGTTTAACTGGCCATCCGGGAATCAAATGTTTTTTAAGGTACAGAGTACATGTCAAACAAGAACCCAGTTCAAGTAATTGCCGTAACCGGTGGCAAGGGCGGCGTCGGCAAAACCAATGTGTCCGTCAACCTGTCTGTGGCCCTGGCTGCCCTCGGGCGGCGGGTTGTGCTGCTTGATGCCGACTTTGGCCTGGCCAATGTGGATGTCTTGCTGGGGCTCGAGCCCAGGCGCACCCTGAGCGAAGTCATGGCGGGCGAATGTGATCTGCGCGATGTCCTGCTGACAGGACCTGGCGGCATCAAGATTGTACCGGCGTCTTCCGGTACCCAGGACCTGGTTTCCATGACGCCCCAGCAGCACGCCGGATTGATCCAGGCATTCAGCGATCTGGGCGACAACCTGGATGTGCTGGTAATTGACACTGCAGCCGGAATTGGCGATTCGGTAACCAGTTTTGTTCGGGCGGCCCAGGAAGTCATTCTGGTGGTTTGTGACGAACCCACCTCGATCACGGACGCCTATGCGCTGGTCAAGCTGCTGAACAAGCAATTTGGCATGACCCGGTTCCGCGTGTTGGCGAATATGGCCCACGGCCCGCAGGAAGGACGCAACCTGTTTAACAAGCTGGTCAACGTGACCGAACGTTTTCTGGATGATGTCGCATTGCAATACCTGGGTGCGATTCCCTATGACGAGATGGTACGCAAGGCGATCCAGCGTCAGCGCCCGGTCTACGAGGCGTACCCGCGCAGCAAGGCCTCTCTGGCGTTCAAGGCCGTTGCGCAAAAGGTAGATGCCTGGCCGCTGACGGATACTCCGCGGGGGCATCTGGAATTTTTTGTTGATCGCCTGATTGGCTGAAAAATACGGAAGCAAGGTAATGGCACTGACAAGCGGATTGCAGATGTACAACAGGACACAGGGCGCTGATGAGCAGTCCCGCCTGATCGAACAGCACGCGACGCTGGTGAAACGCATTGCCTATCACATGCTGGCGCGGTTGCCGGCCAGTGTGCAGGTGGAAGACCTGATCCAGGCAGGGATGATAGGTCTGCTGGAAGCAGCAAAGAAATTTGATGCCGGCAAGGGTGCCAGCTTTGAAACCTTTGTTGGCATCCGCATTCGTGGCGCCATGCTTGATGAAGTGCGCAAGGGTGACTGGGCACCGCGTTCGGTGCACCGTAACACCCGCATGGTCAGCGAGGCGGTCAGGGAAGTGGAGATGCGTACCGGGCGTGATGCCACGGATCGTGAGGTCGCGCAGGAGCTTGGTGTCGATCTGGATGAATATTACCGGATCCTGGCCGATACAAGGGGTAGCCGGCTGTTCAGCTTTGACGATCTGATGGAGGACGGCGCGCCAGAACCTGCGTACGGACAGAATCATGAACCGGGCCATGCAACGGAAGACGAGCGGTTTCGCCAGGCCCTGGCCGATGCCATTGACGGTCTGCCGGAGCGTGAGCGGCTGGTATTGTCGCTGTACTACACCGAAGAACTGAACCTGAAGGAAATCGGCCTGATACTGGGCGTCAGCGAGTCAAGAGTCAGCCAGCTGCATAGCCAGTGTGCGGCGCGTTTGCGCAGCCGCCTGGCCGACTGGCAGCAGTCACCACCCTGAGGTAACCGGCCCGGCAAGCCCGGACCACATGGTAAAAGAGAAGCTTTTTTACCAGGGCATTTAAAGCAAATCACTGAGTTACACATGTCGGGCTCTGCCGGCAGATTGAATACATGGAGACTCGTTTGAACAAGAACATGAAAATCCTGATTGTTGATGATTTTTCAACAATGCGGCGGATCATCAAAAACCTCCTGCGCGATCTTGGCTTTACCAACACCGAAGAAGCCGATGATGGGTCCACTGCCTTGCCAATGCTGCAAAGTGGCAATTTTGATTTTCTGGTGACGGACTGGAACATGCCGCAAATGACCGGCATCGATCTGTTGCGCGCGGTACGCGCGGACGACCGGCTCAAGCATCTGCCGGTGCTGATGGTGACGGCGGAAGCCAAGCGCGACCAGATTATCGAAGCTGCGCAGGCCGGCGTGAACGGTTATGTGGTCAAGCCTTTTACCGCCCAGGCACTGCAGGACAAGATCGAGAAAATTTTCGAACGCGTCAATGGTTGATGCTGACAATTTAGGGAGGCGCTGAACAAACCCCATCCCCAGCGCATATCTTGGTAAAATAG
>CAYMXO010000014.1:0-36348 GCA_964394445.1 uncultured Thiopseudomonas sp. | reverse complement strand
TGTGCATCAGCGGCTGTCCGTACAAGAAGATTTACTACAACTGGAAGAGTGGCAAATCCGAGAAGTGTATCTTCTGCTATCCGCGTATCGAAGCCGGCATGCCGACCATCTGTTCGGAGACCTGTGTTGGCCGGATCCGCTACCTGGGTGTACTGCTGTACGACGCCGACAAGATCCACGAAGTGGCCAGCACGCCGAACGAGCACGACCTCTACCCGAAACAGCTGGACATGTTCCTTGATCCGAACGACCCGGAGGTAATTGCCGAAGCGCGTAAAGCAGGCATTCCGGATTCGGTGATTACCGCTGCCCAGCAGTCGCCGGTGTACAAACTGGCGGTGGACTGGAAGCTGGCGCTGCCACTGCACCCTGAATACCGCACACTGCCGATGGTCTGGTATGTGCCGCCACTGTCGCCGATCCAGAATGCTGCCGAAAGCGGCAAGATCAGCATGAATGGCGTGCTGCCGGATGTCGACAGTCTGCGCATTCCGGTGCGTTACCTGGCCAACCTGCTGACGGCCGGTGACGAGGAACCGGTCAAACTGGCCCTCAAGCGGTTGCTGGCCATGCGTGTCTACAAGCGTGCACAGAATGTCGACGGAGTCGAAGACCTGCGGGCACTGGAGGATGTTGGCCTGAGCAAGGCCCAGGCGGAAGAGATGTACCGCTATCTGGCGATTGCCGACTACGAGGACCGCTTTGTCATTCCGACCGCGCACCGTGAAGAGGCGATGACCGATGCCTTTGCCGAGCGTAACGGCTGTGGTTTCAGCTTCGGTGACGGTTGCAGCCATGGTGGCGAATCCAGCCTGAACATGTTTGGCGGCAAGAAGCAAAACCGCCGTGATGTGCTGAAAACCGTACAGGTCTGGGAGGACTGAATATGGAAATCCTCAAAGTGATTTCACTGCTGCTGGACTATCCGGAGCAGCCACTGGTGGATGCCTGTGTCGAGCTGGATGATGCCATCGAGCAGTGTTTTTTCATCAGCCCGCAACAGCGCCAGGCGCTGCGTGAGCTGCTGCAGCACATTGCCGGGCAGGACCTGCTGGATGCCCAGGCCGGCTATCTGGCGTTGTTCAACCGTGGTCGCCATGCATCACTGCTGATGTTTGAGCACGTGCATGGCGAGTCGCGGGACCGTGGACAGGCGATGGTGGACCTGCTGGCCCAGTATGAGCAGGCCGGTTTTGCCATCGCAGCCAGGGAGCTGCCGGACTATATCCCGCTGTATCTGGAGTATCTGGCCAGTCGCGACCAGCTCACTGCACGCACCGGGCTGGCAGATATCCAGCACCTGCTGGCACTGCTGGGTGCGCGTCTGGAAGAAATCGACAGCCCCTATGCAGCCTGTTTCCATGCCTTGTTGCAACTGGCTGGCACCAGCCCGGAGGAGCAGATCGGCCAGGCCCGCGAGCAGATTGCCGAGGACCCGGTTGACGATAGCCTGGAAGCACTGGATGCCGCGTGGGAAGAGGAAGCTGTCACTTTCATGCAGGGTGATGCGCAGGCATCGTGCGGACTGGCTTCGCCGGTCGGCAGCCACCGCTCCAGGGAAGAGGTTGCGGTGCCTGTGCACTGGGTTGATTTCACCGACGCATCCACTGCCGATGCCGCCAGCAAACACTAGGAGACTGTCATGTCCAGTTTTAACTTTCTGATTTTTGGTGTGTATCCCTATATTGCCCTGGCGATCTGCCTGGTCGGCAGCTGGGCGCGTTTTGACCTGTCGCAGTACACCTGGCGGGCCGGCTCCAGCCAGATGCTGGACGGCAAGGACATGCGTATCGCCAGCAACCTGTTCCACGTGGGGATCATCTTCATCCTGGCCGGACACTTTGTCGGCCTGCTGACCCCGGAGTCGGTCTACCACGGCTTTATCAGTTCCGGTGCCAAGCAGGTACTGGCCATGGTGTCCGGCGGCTTCTTTGGCATTCTCTGCCTGATCGGGCTGGTGATGCTGATCAAGCGCCGGCTGAACAACCCGCGTATCCGCGCCACTTCCAGCACGTCGGACATCATGATCCTGTTTGTGCTGCTGGTGCAGCTGGTACTGGGTTTGCTGACCATTGTGGCTTCCACGCAGCACCTGGACGGCTCGGTGATGGTGATGCTGGGTAACTGGGCACAGAGCATTGTGACCTTCCAGCCGGTCAAGGCGGCGACGGCCATTGCTCCGGTAGGCATTGTCTACAAGCTGCACGTGTTTCTGGGTGTAACCCTGTTTGTGCTGTTTCCCTTTACCCGTCTGGTGCACATTGTCAGTGCCCCGGTCTGGTATCTGGGACGCCGTTACCAGATTGTGCGCCAGAAAGGCTAAGCGGATATTTATCCGGCAGCGGCACGGGAGCATCCATTTGTGCCCGCCCAGCCTCCACCCGCCAGGGGAGGGCTGGACGGGAACAATGTCTCCCCTGTCTGCTGGCCGGCACAACACAGGAGCAATGACATGGCTACAGCCAATCTGATCGCCAGCAGCAACCAGGAAATGCCGATTGTTCGGGTCAACGGCGTGCCGGTAGACGCGGATGCCATCGCCCGGGAGATGCAATACCACCCGGCTGAATCCCAGCGCGAAGCGGTATTCCAGGCCACGCAGGCGCTGGTGCTGCAGGAACTGTTGCAGCAGCGGGCAAAGGACATCGGCCTGCAGGCACAGCCCCGCGGCAACGAGACGGATGATGAGGCACTGATCCGCTGCCTGCTGGAAACAGAGGTGCAAGTGCCAGCCGTCACCGAAGCCGGGCTTGAGCTGTACTACCGGAACAACCCGCGCAAGTTCACCACGCCGCCACTGCTTGCAGCACGTCACATTCTGCTGGCTGCCGATCCGCAGGACATTGAGCAACGGGGCGAACAGGCGGATCTGGCGAAAAAACTGCTGCAGCAGCTGCAACAGGGCGTGGCCAGTTTTGACCAGCTGGTGCGCGAGCATTCGGACTGCCCGTCCCGGGAGCAGGGCGGCGAGCTGGGGCAGATCTCCACCGGCCAGACCGTTCCCGAGTTTGAAAAGCAGTTGCTGCGGCTGCCGGAAGGACTGGCCGGACAGGCCATCGAGTCCCGTTACGGCTACCATATTGTTGAAGTGCAACAGCGTATCGAAGGCCAGTTACTGCCCTTTGAAGTGGTGCGCGACAAGATAAGTGCTGAGCTGGGTCAGCGCAGCTGGCACAAAAGTGTTGCACAATACCTGCAAATTTTGGTGGCAGAAGCCCATGTGGAAGGTATTTCACTGCAAGGCGCCGCATCACCACTGTTGCAGTAACTGACAAGGAACCCATGACATGACCAGCAATTGGGTGGACGGCTTTGGCCGCACCATTGATTATGTACGGATTTCGGTGACTGACCGTTGCGATTTCCGCTGCATCTATTGCATGGCCGAGAACATGACCTTTCTACCCCGCCAGCGGGTGCTGACGCTGGAGGAAATCGAACGCAGCGCCCGCCTGTTTGTTGCCAATGGCGTCAAGAAGATCCGTCTGACCGGTGGTGAGCCGCTGGTACGCCAGGGCATCGTTGGCCTGTGCCGCAACATTAGCGGCATTGACGGCCTGCGCGAACTGGTGATGACCACCAACGGCTCGCAGCTCGACAGGTACGCCAAGCCTTTGGTCGATGCCGGCGTCAAGCGCCTCAACATCAGCCTGGATTCACTGCGCGAGGACCGCTTCCGGGCCATGACCCGGGTCGGTGATCTGCGCCAGGTGATCCGCGGCATTGAAGCGGCCCGGGATGCCGGTTTCGAGTCGGTCAAGCTCAATGCAGTGGTCATTCGTGGCAACAACGATGACGAGATTCTTGATCTGGCCGCGTTTGCCGTGGATAACGGGCTGGATATCACTTTTATTGAAGAAATGCCGCTGGGCCAGGTCGGCCGTTCCCGCGAGCATGCGCTGTTTACCAGCGAGCAGGTGCGCGAGCTGCTGGAGCAGCGCTATCGCCTGTTGCCCAGTACGGAAAACAGCGGCGGCCCGGCCCGCTATATGCGCCTGCAGGAGCATCCGGCCACCCGTATCGGTTTTATCTCGCCGCACAGCAACAACTTTTGCAGCACCTGCAACCGGGTGCGCCTGACGGTCGAGGGCAAGTTGCTGCTGTGTCTGGGCAACGAGCACGACCTTGACCTCAAGGCCCTGCTGCGCCGCTATCCGCTGGATGACCAGCCGTTGACTGATGCCGTACGCAAGGCGCTGCGCTACAAACCGGAGCGCCATGAGTTCAGTGCCGACGGTGAGGTGCAGATCTTGCGTTTCATGAATGCCAGCGGCGGCTAAGCATGCGCGCTCCGTGTTCCTGCTACAGGAGGCCCGGAACAGGCCCGGGCGGAGCGCCTTGCATTGCCGCAGGCAATATCTTTTCAGACCCGTCGAGGAGTCGCATCACGCATGAACATTCTTAACTTCAAAGATTTGCTCACGGCTGCCGGGCAACAGCCTGAACCGCAGCTGCTGCTGTTTGTGTTTGCCCGGGCCGAACTGCCCGAGGTTGCTACCGAAGAACAGAAAAACAACTTTGCCGCCGGCGGTGGCGGCGCCCTGACCCCGGTGCTCTGTGTAGACAAACGCCCGCAGGAACTGACCGATTTTGCCGCGCTGGCGGCCGAGTCGGCCCGGACCGGCCAGGACTGGGATCTGGTGTTTGTCAGCAGCCTGTCGGGTCACGGCGGGATCGAACCCACTACCGAACAGGCCGAACAGCCCTTGCAGATGATGGTGCAGGCGATACACTCGGGCAAAGTTGCCAGCCTGCTTGCACTGGACAAGCAGGGCGACACCCTGAGTTTTTATTAAGGAAATCCCATGAGCCATACCAGTGACGTATTTGTTCCCCTGAACATTGCCGTGCTGACCGTCAGCGATACCCGTACCCTGGAAACTGACACCTCCGGCCAGTATCTGGTCGACCAGCTGCAGCAGGAGGGCCATGTGCTGGCGGACCGCCAGATCATGCAGGACAACCTGTACCAGGTGCGTGCCCGGGTTGCACAGTGGATTGCCGACGAGCAGGTGCAGGCGGTGCTGATTACCGGTGGCACCGGCTTTACCGAGCGTGACAGCACGCCGGAAGCGGTGAGCTGCCTGCTGGACCGTATCATTGAAGGCTTTGGCGAGCTGTTCCGGCACATTTCCTACGCTGATATTGGTACTTCTACCATCCAGTCCCGCGCCTTTGCCGGACTGGCCAACCGCACCCTGGTGTGCTGCATGCCCGGCTCCACCAACGCCTGCCGCACGGCCTGGGAAGGTATTTTGCAACAACAGCTGGATGCCCGGCAGGGCCCCTGCAATCTGGTGGCGCACCTGACCCAGGCATCCGCCTGCGCCAGCCGGGGTTAAGCATGTCATTGCTGCCACTGGATGATGCCCTGCGCATCTTGCTGGAACAGGCTGACCGGCAGAAACCTGGGCAGAGTGAATGTGTGCCGACGGCCGAAGCCGCTGGCCGTGTTCTGGCGCAGCCACTGGTGGCCGGCTTGACCCTGCCACCCTGGCCCAACAGCGCGATGGATGGCTATGCCGTGCGCAGTGCCGAAGTACAACCCGGTCAGCCCTTGCCGGTCAGCCAGAAAATCTTTGCCGGCCAGATGCCGCAACCCCTGCAGCCGGGCACCTGTGCCCGCATCTTCACCGGTGCCCCTTTGCCGGAAGGTGCCGATGCCGTCGAGATGCAGGAAAACGTGATGCAGGATGACAGCGGCTGTGCTCTGTTTGCGCAGGCGGTCAGCGCTGGCCGCTTTGTTCGTCCGGCCGGGCAGGATGCACAGCCCGGCCAGACCAAACTGGAGGCCGGCATACGGCTTGGTCCCATCGAACTGGCGCTGGCCGCCTCACTGGGTATCACGCACCTGGGGGTCAGTCGCCGGCTGCGCGTTGCGGTACTTTCGACCGGCGATGAACTGGTGCAACCGGGGCAACCCTTGCAGCCGGGCCAGATTTACAACAGTAACCGTCCACTGCTGAGCCACTGGCTGCAACGGCTGGGCTGTGAGGTGGTCGATCTGGGCTGCCTGCCGGACGATCCGCAGCAAATCCGCAGCCAGCTGGCCGCGCTGGACGGTGTTGATTTGCTGCTCAGCTCTGGCGGTGTTTCTGTCGGTGAAGCCGACTACCTGGGACAGGTGCTGCGCGAGGAAGGCGAGGTCAGCTTCTGGAAGCTGGCGCTCAAGCCGGGCAAACCGAAAACTTTTGGCAGCTACCGTGGTACCCCGTTTATGGGCTTGCCGGGCAATCCGGTCTCCACTTTGGTGACCTTTGCCCTGCTGGCCCGGCCCTATATTTTGCGCCGCATGGGTGTAACAGATGTGCTGCCGGCCTGCTATCCGGTGCCATTGGGTTTTGCCGCAGAAAATACCGGCGTGCGCCGGGAGTTCATGCGGGTCGGCTGGCGCAACGGCAAGGTTCAGCGTTACGACAACCAGTGCTCCGGCATCCTCAGCAGTGCGGCCTGGGCCGACGGCTTGCTGGAAATCCCTGAGCAGAGTAGCCATCAGCCGGGTGATCTGTTGAATTTCTATCCTTTTGCCGGGCTGTTTTGACAGGTAAGTTGATGCTGACAGATGTGCTTGAGGTTTTCTAACCGTTTATGCACTTGTGGCCTGCACGCAAGACAGCGTGCAGTGGGTGAACGAGGTGCGCTGTGGAGATAAGGATGAATATCTTGCCCGGTAGGGTCCACGATTGGTTGCAAGAAGACTTACCCTACTTTGATTTGACTACCCACTTGCTGGGCGTCGGTGCGCGCCCAGCCCGTATGGAGTTTTATAGCCGGGAGTCGGCAGTGGTTTGCGGCACGGAAGAAGCCTCTGTTCTGATCCGGTCGGTGGGTGCGCAGGTCATTGATACGCTGGATACAGGTGCACAGATAGAGGCCGGGCAGGTTTTTTTCACGGCAGAAGGCAGCTTTGGTGCGCTGAATGAAGTAACCAAGGTTGCACAAAATATTTTTGAGTATGCTTCAGGTATCGCAACGCGGACACGGGAGCTGGTAATCCGTGCAAAACAGGTCAATCCGGCAATCAATATTCTGACCACCCGAAAGGTTTTTCCGGGAACCAAGGCTCTGTCGGTCAAAGCTGTTCTGGCAGGCGGAGCTTGTCCCCATCGTCTTGGCTTATCGGAAACTGTTCTACTATTCAGGCAACATATTGATGCTATTGGCGGATTTTCAGGGTTAAACGGCTGTGTTGAGCGTGTTTTGGCACAAGACTGCGAAAAGCAGATCCTGGTTGAAGTCGAAAGTGTGGAGCAAGCGCACACAGTCATGCACCTGCCTGTTCATGGCTTGCAATATGACAAAATCGGCCCCGAAGAATTATTGCCTCTGGTGGAAACTGTACGCAGGGTAAACCCTGCGCTCATCCAGCTGGCTGCTGGTGGCATCAATGTGAAAAATGCAGCTGACTATGCGTCCACAGGTGTAAACGGCCTGGTAACTACTTCTGTATATTTTGGCAAACCTGTGGATATAGGCGTCACCTTTACCTTGATATAGCAGGTATCTGCTTGGTTCTCCTGGCTTTAACTCCAGTGTTTCCGGGACTGTCCTGTTACGCCTGTTACGTCTGTTACGCCTGTTTCGTTGTTCCTGATATGAGGTAACGGAACGGGCGCTTTGCGATCATTCGGGTACACATCCGAATACAGCCTTGCCTCGAAAGGGGTACCTCTTTAAATATCTTGTCGTGTTTGGTAATTTCCGGATACCGTTATATCTAAATTTATATAGCGGTATCTGGAGAGACTATGAACCAAGGGCAAGCAACAAGCATATTGGCGTTGGCGATCAGGCGCACATTGGCGGGCATGATGGTATTGACTGCATCCGGGCTGGCCGGTGCGGCTGATAACGTGTTCAGTCTCGGCTCTGTTGTGGTGACCAGCAACGCGCAAGACTTGCAGTCAGCATCCGAGCAGATCATTACCGGGCAGGATTTGCTGAATTTCAACCGGGATAACGTAGGCTCGGCATTGAACATGTTGCCAGGCGTCACCCTGCATGAGGGAGGACCACGCAACGAACAGTCCGTCTCAATACGGGGCTTTGATTCGCGTCGAGTGCCGGTATTCATTGATGGCATACCGCAGTATGTGCCCTATGACGGCAATGTGGATCTGTCCCGCTTTACCACCTTTGACCTTGCTGAAATACGTGTGGCCAGAGGTGCAGCCTCTTTGTTGTACGGTCCGAACATCATGGGCGGAGCCATCAATCTGGTCACCCGCAAACCGGTCAGGGAGCTGGAAGGCAACGTGCGGATCGGTTTTGCCACCGGTAGTGAACGGCTGATTGCAGCCAACCTTGGGACCAACCAGGGCTTGTGGTATCTGCAAGCAGGGCTGTCGTACCTGGATGCGGACAGTTTCAAGCTGGGCCGCGGGTTTACCGATCACAAGACGGTGCCAACCGATACCCGGCGACGCCGTGACAATGCTTACCGGACGGATAAAAAAGGATCTTTCAAAATTGGCCTGACACCCAACGCTACCGATGAGTATGCACTGGGCTATACCAGGCAGGAGGGGGAGAAAGGCAATCCGGTGTATGCAGGCAAAAGCCTGAGTACCAATCCACGTTACTGGCAGTGGCCCGCCTGGGACAAGGAAAGCATCTACTTCCTTAGCAGTACGGCAGTCAATGCGACCAACACCGTCAAGCTGCGGGCCTATCAGGACAAATATGAAAACGTACTGAAGATGTACGACGACCCCGGCTACAGCGTACTGGATGAGCGTAGTCCCTATGATGATAAAACCTATGGTGCGGCAGCAGAATGGGTTAACACCTACTTTGCCGGACATGAGTTGCATCTGGCCGTGCACCACAAGGATGACCGCCACAATGATGGTGAAAAAAGATACCGCGATGTAACCACATCGTTTGCGTTTGAAGACATGGTCACGCTGTCGGATGCCTGGAGCGTACGCCTGGGAGCCAGCTATGAAGAGCGTGAAGCGCGCAAGGTGTATCAATACGACAAGGGTACAACACGCGGGACTAATGGCTTGCTGGAAGTGATCCACACCGTAAGCGATCGTGCCCAGATGTTTGGCAGCATTGCCAAGAAAACCCGTGTGCCTACCCTGAAAGACCGCTACTCCGCGCGGATGGGCAGGGCACTGCCCAATCCCGGTTTGAAACCGGAATCGGCACGCCATGTCGAGCTGGGCATACGGGGTATACCCTGGACGGGAGCCTATGGCGAGGCAACTGTTTTTTATAGCGGTTTGCGTAACGAGATCCAGACCGGGCTAACCGGTGTGTTTACCTGTGACAAGGGCAACGAGTGCGAGCAGGCGCAAAATATTGGCAAAAGCCGCCATCGCGGCATTGAGTTGTCTCTTGAACAGGTGCTGGGTGAACAATGGCAGCTGGGTGGTTCGTACACCTACCTGGATCGCGACAACCTGAGCGACCGCTCCAGCAAACTGACCGGCACGCCCTCGCACAAGTTGTTCTTTTATACCCGCTGGAACCCGCTGGACAAGCTGGAGTTACAGGCAACTCTTGAAGCAGAGAAAGGCCGGACGATCAGCTATGTCCATGATCGGGGAATGCCGACTGCCTACCCCGAGCTATCCGGATTTGCCATTGCCGGATTCAAGTCTACCTACACCCTGCAACCTGGTTTCACCCTTGAAACAGGCGTGCGTAATTTGACCAACAAAAACTACGCGTATGCGGAAGGCTACCCAATGCCAGGGCGCACCTGGTTTACCGGCTTGAACTACAGTTTTTAACCAGATAAGGGCGGGTTATTCATGCAACTGTTTGCTGCTGCGATTGTTCACCAGGGCGAAGGCGAGGGTGATGCCTTGCTTGCCAGCATCCTGCTGCGTTATCAGCAGCAGGGTTGGCGCATCCATGGATTGGCAACCTGGCAGGGAAAAGATCCCGCAGGCGTGCAACCGATGGTATTGCGTGACCTCCAGACCAATGAACTGTTTGTTATTTCCCAGGAGCTGGGACGGCAGTCCAGTGGCTGCACTCTGGATGTTGGAGCCTTGACCGAGGCTGGGCAAGTCTTGCGCCGGGCGCTGAGTGAGCAGCCGGATCTGGTGTTTATCAATCGTTTTGGCCATGGCGAGTCACAGGGACGTGGTTTGCTGGCCGAGTTTTCCCAGTTGATCAGTGCGGGTATCCCGGTGCTGACGCTGGTCAGTGAGAAATATCTGGATGGCTGGCATGAGTTTTCTGCCGGGCTAGCCAGAACATTGCCCCTGGAGCGTCTGGCCATTGAACAGTGGCTGGCCAGTATCAGGCCAGAGTTGTCATGAAGCGCCGGGAGCTACTGCATGCACTACTGACTGGGGGGATGCTGCTGACACCTCTGGGGCGTGCGCTTGCCAGGCAGCTGTTGGAACACAATGGCTCTTTGCCTGCGCCGCAACAGGTCCATGCAGTGCTGCCTGCCGGACCCCCGGCGGCAATCTTTGTCTACTGCCTGGCACCGGAAAAAATGCTCGGTTGGCCGTCCCGGCTGGCTTCGGACAGTTTGGCGTTTATCCATCCCGAGCAGCAGGCCTTGCCTGTTGTTGGCCGCCTGTCTGGCCGTAGCAGCACCCTGTCGCTTGAACAGTTAATACAACTGGCGCCGCAACTGATTGTGGATGTGGGAGTTGCCAATGAGGTTTACCGTGCAGCTGCAAGAGAGGTTACCCGAAAAACTGGCATTGCCACGGTGCAAATCGAAGGGCTTTTGCTGCAAACGCCACAACAATTGCGCCAGGCTGGTGCCCTGATGGGCGTTGAAGAGCGGGCTGAAGAACTGGCTGTGTACAGTGAGCAACTACTGGCACGTGCTGTCCGTTTTGCTCAAGCGCAGCGTGGCAAACCCGCAAAAATTTATTTTGCCCGTGGGCGGGACGGGCTGCAAACCGGCCTGGCGGGCTCGATTCATAGCGAAGTGGCGGAGTTGCTGGGTTGTGAAAACGTTGCCCGCGTGGAAGGTTATCAGGGCTTGGCCCAGGTATCGCTAGAGCAGCTGATGGTCTGGCAGCCGGACTATGTCATTACTCAGGAGTCGGGGTTGCTTACGCAGCTTGGAACGCAATTGAGGTGGCAAGCGTTACGTGCTGTCCGCGAGGGACGGCTGTTTTGCGCACCCCGTTTGCCGTTTGGCTGGCTGGATGGACCTCCAGGTATCAACCGTTTGCTGGGCCTGTTCTGGCTGATGGCGTTGCTGGAAGAGCGGCTTGGTGGAAGGCAGTTGCAGGAAGAAACCGCTGAATTTTTTAACCTGTTTTATCGTAGCCCGGTGCCTCCGTCCGGACTGCTGTAATACCAGCTCAAGAGGATAGACCCATGCTTAGCGAAATAGATTTCGGTCAGCTTTATCGGCAACAAATGGCACGCAGCGGACGCGTGACCAAGCCAGCCAGTGACTGGGATGCCCGGGCGCAACAAATGCGCGTCAAGGTGCTTGAAAGTAGCTACGCGGCGGATTTTGTTGACCGCATGCAGTACCAGGCAACAGATACCGTGCTGGATGTCGGTTGTGGTCCCGGCACTATAGGCCTGGCTTTGGCGCCTGCTGTAAAGCAGGTGTATGGCCTGGACTACAGCCAAGGCATGCTGGATGCCATGATGCAAAATGCAGACGACATGCAGCTGCACAACATAGAGCCCATTTTGAACTCTTGGGAAGGTGACTGGGCCAAGGTACCGGTGTGTGATATTGCGGTGGTTTCCCGGGCCGGTTTCGTTGCGGACATGGAGGCAGCGCTGGACAAGCTCAATCGTCAGGTGCGCAAGAGGGTGTACATGACGCAGCTGGTTGGCGGCTCTTTTGTCCGCCGTGAAATTATGGAATTGCTTGGGCGTGCAGGGCATTGTCTGCCAGACCACATGTACATCATGAGCATACTCTACCAGCAGGGTATTCATGCCAATCTGAGCTATATCGAATCAACCAACCGTTTATCCGGATGCGATAGTGCCAGCGAGCTGCTTGAGCGGATACGCTGGAGCCTGGGCGAGCTGGATGCACAAGAAGAGCAAAAAATAACCCAGTGGTACCAAACAGATCCGGAGCGAGCACGACAGGGAGGCGGTCCCACACTTTGGGCCTTTATGAGCTGGGCACCGCCTGCCGGACGGTCCGGACCACAAGGTAGTTGCCAATGACAGGCCGGATAAAAATTAATGCAGGTTGTGGGGTGCCTGCCAGTCCGGTCGGCCGTCAAAGCCCGATGCTGCGCATTCTGCTGGCGCCGCTGTTGGCCCTGATGGCTGTGTTGCTTGCCTTGTCCATCGGGCGTTATCCCTTGCCAGCCATGGAAACGTTGCGTTTTCTGGCCGCCATGGCTGGCGTGCTGGAAATGGATGCCGAGTACTATGCTTTTTTATACAACCTGATTGTTGAAATCCGCCTGCCGCGTGTGTTGGCGGCCGCGCTGGTGGGTGCGTCTTTGTCTGTATCCGGAGCTGCCTATCAGGCTATGTTTCGTAACCCGCTGGTTTCACCGGGATTGCTTGGGGTGCTGGCCGGAGCATCCGCCGGTGCGGCACTGGCCATGTTGCTGGATGGTAGCTGGCTGCTGGTTCAGGTCAGCGCCTTTCTTGCCGGGCTGGCCGCAGTGGGAATTGGTGTCGGCATTGCATATTTGTTTGGTGGGGGTTCCACCATCATGCTGATTTTGGGCGGTATTCTCAGTGGTGCCTTGTTCATGTCACTGTTGTCGATGATCAAGTATGTGGCCGACCCTTATAACCAGCTGCCCAGTATTATCTACTGGCTGATGGGTAGCCTAGGCCAGGCCAATCTGGCAGAAGTGCTCTGGCTGGCGTTGCCCATGTCTATCGGTGTGGTCATGCTCAGTCTGATGGGGCGTGCCCTGGACACCCTGTCCATGGGTGAGGATGAGTCACGCAGTCTGGGTGTTCCGGTGGCCAAAATCCGGCTGGCCACCATTGCAATTGCCACACTTGTTTCTGCCCTGACGGTTTCAATCGCCGGAATTGTCGGCTGGGTAGGCCTGATTGTTCCGCATATTGCCCGGCTACTGGTGGGGCCTGGCAATGCGCGATTGCTACCGGCCGCCGCCAGTCTTGGTGCCGCGTTTTTATTGTTTGCCGACACACTGGCACGCAATATCTTTGCTGCTGAAATACCCATAGGCATCGTCACCGAGTTGATCGGTATTCCGGTTTTTCTGGTGGTGCTCACTCGCGTGCGCAAAGGGTGGAACTGATGTTGGCAGCACATGACATTCATTTTTCCTATCGGAACCAGCAGGTGCTGACAGGTGCCACGTTGAGGATGGTGCCGGGCGAGCTGGTGTGCCTGCTGGGCGGTAACGGAGCAGGCAAAAGTACATTGCTGAAAATTATGCTGGGCTTGCTGGAACCGAAGCAAGGCCAGGTGACGATAGCCGGCAAGCCCCTGGAACATTTTTCCCGCAGGGAGCTGGCGCAGCAGGTTGCCTATGTGCCGCAGATTCATGTCGCCCCTTTTCCTTATAGCGTACGGCAGGTTGTCACCATGGGCAGGCTACCGGCCCGTGGCATGTTCCGCGCGCCCAGCGCTGCCGACCATGCCAAGGTGAAAGAGGTTTTGAAATATATGGACATTCTGCACTTGGCCAGTCGGCCCTATACGCAGATATCAGGAGGCGAGCGCCAACTGACCCTGATTGCGCGGGCTTTGGCACAGGAAGCACCGCTGTTGGTTATGGATGAGCCGCTGACAGGGCTTGATTACGGCCATCAGGTACGGCTGTTGCAACGCTTGGAACGACTGGTCGCTGAAGGCTATGGCGTACTGATGACCACGCACGACCCGGACCAGCCACTATCGGGCTGTCAGCGGGTTGCCCTGTTGAAAGAGGGCCGAATGATCGGTGATGGCTTGCCGGGTGAGGTATTAACCCCCGATGCAATTTTATCTTTGTATGGCGTTTCAGTTGCCTTGCTACGCGACACACAGGGCCGGGCGCTTGCATTTCGGGCAAATGAAATTGAAAGGTGATGGCATGGGTAGCAGGCAAAAAATTCGTATGCACAAGACAGTGGCCAGAAAGCGGGGAATAAGGGTATGCAAAGAAAATTAACATTTGTTGCTGCGTTGATCAGTGCCGTCGCTGTCGCGCACGCGCAAGATGATCAGGCCGCTGCGTTGCCTGGCATGATGGTGACGGGTGAAGTGTTTACAGCAAAGGAACGTTCCAGCTCCGTAAGCAGTATGGTGATTGACGAAGAGGTGGTTCGTCAATCATCGGCTCAGAACTTGAGCGAACTGTTGATTGAGCAAGGTTTTGCCATTGAGGCGACACCGACGGACCATGGTGAAAATACAACACTGATCCGTGGCTTCCAGACCGAACACTTAATGACGGAAGCCAACGGGAAGCTACTTATTCTGATAGATGGCCGTCGTTCCGGGGTCGCTAATACTCGGCAGATTAGCCTGAACAACATCAAGTATGTTGAGGTGGTGCGCGGGCCAGAGATGTTCAAATATGCGTTAGGGTCTCCTGGTGGGGTTATTAATATTGTAACGCGTCGTGGAGGGCCGGAACAGATAGCTGGTACAGCCTATGCCGGATATGGAAGTTATGATGGCTACAGGGTTGGCCTTGATTTGAATGGTCAAACCAATAACTTTGACTATGTATTGGGTTATGAACATAAAGCTATGCGCCGTGATTATAAAGATGGAAAAGGCGATAAAGTATATAACACCAGGATGAGCGGAGCTGAACGATTTAATTTTGATTTGGGTTATACCTTCAATGAGCTACATCGGATTGGTATTGATGGTTACTTTTATGAAGTGGATAAGGCGCGCCGACCATCTTATGTAGATGAGGAAGGTGAGATTCGAGATAATAATTACACCGATCGTAAAACTGAATTACTTCACTTGAGCTATATGGGGTCAGCGCATGATCAGCAACTGTCATGGCAAATAAGTGCTGGTAAAGGTAAGGATACTTACAAGACGTACCAGGATAACTCTGTATATCCCAAAGGACAGGAAGTTGAAACAGATAGAGCGCAAGGCAGCATAACATATACTTCATCCAGGTTTGATCTGACCGGTGGTATGGATTATATAAAATATGACGTTGAGAACTCATCCACAGCCAGAGGCAGATACCTTCAGACAGGAGGGCGGGATCCACAATGGGCTGGCATTGGCTTTCCCATGCACCCCACCAGTCGCACCAGTTTGTTTGGTGCTTATGTGGTGGGCACTCTAAAACTTATGGAAGATAAAGTGTACTTGTCGGGCGGCTTGCGCTATGAGCAAGCGCGCGCCAAAGACAAGTCAGTGGGTGATGAGTATTATGCCGATGTTCCTTACTTTAATGGTCAGGGAATTACATCCCGCGACCAATTGCCTATCTCAAGAAAATTTGATCACCTTTCACCCTCGCTGGGCATTGCCTGGCTGCCGGTGGATGGGTTTAAGTTGAGAGCCAACTATACCCAGGGATGGCGTGCGCCATCAGGCCGTCAATTATTTGCCAGTAGCTTCTATGAAGACTACGGTGCGCCGGGTGATCCACGTCTTAACCCTGAGCGTACCCATGCGTATGAAATCGGCTTTGACATTGTACAGCCTGATTGGCGCTTGTCTGGTACGTATTTTTATTATGATGTGAAAGACAATATTTATATTTATCCCGGGGTGAAGCCGGATGGAAGTGGTGCCCAGGGTCGGGTAGTCATGAATATGGATAAACGCATCCAGGAAGGAGTGGAATTGCAGGCAAGCATGAATATTGCCGGATTGCTTGGCTATCAAACGTTTGAAGTACGTCCATACGTCAGTGCTACACACATGATGCGTAAGAAGGAAGTAGTGGAAGACAATGGGCCTGGCTTGCGTGGAAAGTGGTGGCCGATTACCAGAATGCCCGACAATATTGCTAGTTATGGTATTCGTTATGCTCACATGCCCTCACAATTTTCGGCTAATTTGAATTTTAACTACTATGGAACGCAGTATGGTGGCCGGGCCAATGTTACTGATGGACCGCTGGTTGGGTTTGGTAAATTCAATGTGGCAAATTTGAGTTTGAGCAAGCACTTCCAGAGTGTGGCTGGATCAAATGGTATTGAGGTCAAGCTGCATGTAAATAACCTGTTTAACAAGCAATACTCTTACTTGGGACGAATTTCTGATGGTAACTATGCTTATCCCGGACGAAATTTCAGTACAACGGTGTCTTACAGTTTTTAATGAGGCGCTGAATGCTTGATTCACGGACCCGGTTTTTACGTTTTCCGATCGGTGCTCTATTTGGCTTGTGGGGACATATGGCGCTGGTTGTGGTTTTCATTTGCTGGAGCATCGGCACTGCATGTGCCGCTGGTCCATCAAGCTGTATAACCGGTGAACATACTGTCACTGTTGTAGATATGGCAGGCAGAACGGTAAATCTGCCAAAAAATCCACAACGTATTGCTACGGTTGGTTCGGTGCCAGTCATTAATAGCTACTTATTTGCTTTGGGAGTGGGCGATAGAATCATCAATGGCTTACCGAGGCGCTTTACCCGTACTAATAAATGGAACATGCAAGCGAAAGTGGCTCCGGGACTGGCTGTACAACCGGTCATACAAGGGCAGCTCGGAGCTGATGTAAACATTGAAAGCTTGATCCGGCTGGAACCTGATCTTGTGGTTACTATGGATCGTCAACGACTTGGAGTAATGGAAGCTACTCGTATTCCAATTCTGTTTATAGAGTGGGATGATTTTGTAAGTATTCAGGATAATATCACATTGTTGGGTTGTGTACTTGGACGTTCAGATCAAGCCAAACAGTATTTGGAATATTTCAATACAGTCATGCTGCAAGTGCATAGTACATTAGAAGCTGCCCCCGGATTGCACCGTCCAGCTGTTGTTTATTTGAATGTGCCGTCAATGAGCATACCGTTGGATATTGCCAACTGGTGGATTAATCAGGCCGGAGGTCTTAGTGTGACAAGAGATCTACAGCAAGGTGCAAGTGGACGTATAACGCATGAACAACTATTAGCTTGGGATCCTGACGTGATTATCGTTGGTACTTCTGATCAGGTTGACATCATTAAACAGGACTCGCGTTTTGCCAGAATGTCAGCAGTTGTCAACCGTCGGGTGTTTGCCATACCCATGGGGGTGCATTTGTGGGGGCAAAGAACTATAGAGCAGCCTCTTACAATATTGTGGGCAGTCAGGAAGTTTCATCCTGAGCTTTTTCAGCATGTGGACATGGTGGAAGAAGTTCGCCAGTTTTATCGTGTTTTTATGGGACATGACCTGTCTATAGAGAAGGCTAAGTTGATACTTGGTGATTCGGTTTAAGAGTAAGGGTTTATGCGGAACTTCGTTTCAATGGGAATGCATTATTCCTTATAATAGGTGTGATGTGATGAAGCATAGCTAAGCGCACAGGGTGCAGATATGAAACAGTGGGTGAAACTTTATTTATTAACAAAAGTGGTGTTCAGTGCAAGTGTAGGTCTGTCGGTGCTTGCGCTAACGGGTACTTTACAGGCACAGCAGGCCGAAAATGACGCATTGAAGCTCGAAACTATTAGTGTGGAAGCTGACGTCATGACGCCGAAGAACAATCCAGGCGTGGGTTCCAGAAGCATGGTGACGCAGGAAAAAATCAAAACATTTAATAATTACGGAATGACCAGTGCTTATCAGGCAATTTCCCTGGAACCGGGGGTGGATGTTCGTATGAATGACCCAACGGGCACCCTCTCCAACTATAAAATACGGGGTAACTCAAGCCGTGGCCAGGAATTGATTGTAGAAGGACTGCCTTTCAAGGGCATTGGCATAGGTCAGCCTGCATCAGATTTGGTTGACATGGAAAATATTGAAATGATTACCGTGGAGAAAGGCGCGGTCCCAGCAAATGGAAAGTTTGGCTTTGGTAATGTCATCGATCTACAGTTAATGCGGCCATCAGATAGTTTCTCGTTTATGGCCAAGCAAGTAGCAGGCAGTGATGATTTTGGTAAAACCTTTTTCAGGCTGGATTCAGGACAGGTTACCGGAAACACGAAAGGCTTTTTCTCTGGCTCGTTGACCAAGGCTGATAAATTCAAAGGTGCCGGGGAAAGTATTGATCGGGAGAATTTTTCATTTGGTTTGATGGGTGAGCTGTCGAATGGTATCAAGTGGGAGGTTTTCGGCATCCATAATGACCAAGAGCGTGATCATTACAAGGGGTTAAACTATGAACAAAGTCAGCATTTAGGCAGGTATGGCTCGCTGGATTATAATGAAAACAAAATGGGTAATCCGGCAGATGATATAAATTTTTATAAAAACAACAGGGAAGATTATAAAACACAAACCGTGCTGGGCCGCGTTGAGTTTCCTTTCGGGCAAAATGCTCATGTCTCTTTTCGTCCATACTTTACCCGAGATAAAGGAAAAGCCTTTTCTGGAAGTAGCCAGACAATGATAAATTTTACCCAGCGACAAAATGTAGTGGTTGAGTCATTGCTGGATAGAGAGACATTTGGTGCCGTTTTGGAATATGAGAAACGGTGGCAAAAATCGCGCTTTACCCTAGGCTACTGGTACGGTGAGCATGAGCCTCCTGGACCACCGATCTCCCGTAAAGCGAGAGATACTGATTTGAATTTCCTGGGCTGGGTAAATCTCTACAAGGTTAAAAACAATTATAACTACCAGTCCCCCTATGTATCGTTTTTAAAAGAGTTTGACAAGGCCACTCTTGATATGGGCTTGAAACATATCAGCATCTCTTCGGCAAAGTTTGCCAGTTACAATACTTCGGGTGTGGGTGATGTCAGCTATAATCAGGCTCTGAAACAGGCGGGTGGCATTGATTTTATATTGCCGTCGAATACATATAAAATCTGGTTGCCGAGCGTGGGTCTGACCTATTCTGTCACTCAGAAGTCTTCGCTAAAATTCAGTTACGGCAGGAATTTTGACTGGCCCAACTTTGGCTGGGCAAGTAGCGCCATAAGCTATTACAAAAATCTGGGTTATAACGAAGACCGGCTGCAGGAGCTATGGAAAAAACGTGTCAGGCCACCGGAGAATGATGAATTTGATATTGAATATAGCTATGACTCAGGACGCGTTTCATTAACGACAGCTGTGTATTATAAGCGTTTGAAATATATTTCAACCAATATGTATGATCCTAGTGTAGGCATGACATTGTCTCATAACTCGGGCAAAGGACGTTCCTACGGTGTCGAACTGGGCGTCAGTTACGATGCCATGGACAGCCTGCTGTTGAGCGCGGCCTTGAGTTATAATCGGGCATCTTATACGTCGGATGTGCAAACGGGTGTTAATACTATGGTTGCCGCCAAGGGTAACCAGCTACCAGACAGGCCGAAGTTATACGGTAATTTTGCGGCCGTTTATGAAGTCAAGGGTTATCGTATTGCACCGGTTGTACGCTATCTTGGAAAGCGTTACGCTGACGTACTGAACAAATACAGTGTTGATTCAGCCTGGGTTGCTGATATGTCCATCAGTAAACATATTGCATTGAATAAAGTACATGAACTGGAGGTGTCATTGAGTGCAATGAACCTGTTTGACAAGAAATATATCTCAACTATTTCCACCTCTGATATCAATACTAATCAGGGTGCGCCAACCTATATGGTAGGTGCGCCAAGAAGTGTTTTTGGCAGCATTCAGTATAGGTATTAGCATGTATCGCACCCTTGTCTTTGTTTACGTGCTGCTGGGCCTGACTGTTGCTCAGGGTGCCGTGGATGATGCCTGTCCCGTCTCTGTGCTTGATGCACTGGGACATTCGGTTTGTGTCCCGGAACACATTGGGCGTATTGCCATTACCAGCTATGGTGGTGCTGTACAGGAAGTGGTGATTTTTAATGGTGCTTCCCGTTTGGTTGCGCAGCCAGGCATGGATCGATTTCCACATCTTGCCAAGATGTATCCTGCCCTGCAGAAATTGCCAGATATTGGAAGCTTTGACAATGTCAATCTGGAATCTTTGCTTGCAGTACGTCCAGACATGGTTTTTGCCAGCTATTTTGCAGAAAGAACCAATGAAAAAATCAGGTCACTGGGGATTCCAGTATTCACCTTGGGTACGGGCCGACAAAATTTGCGCAGCATTCTGAAGGAGTTTGAAAATGTTGGAACATTGCTGGGTGAACAGGAAAAAGCCCTTGAATTGGTTGCTTTCTGGCGTGAGATGCTGAGTGCCATTCACAGTAAAACAACAGGTGTGCAGGAAACTCCCAAAAGGGTTCTTTATCTTGGCGGCTCGGGTGGCACGGATAACCAGCTGGGTTGGGGCGATACATTTATAACAGAAGCGGGGGGCATCAACGTTGCAAGGACACATGAAGTCCAAGGTGCTATTTCTGCGGAGCAAATTCGTCTATGGAACCCAGATGTGATTGTGATGGCAAACAGGACGGGTGGTATAGCGTCTGTTACATCGGTAAAAAATGAAGGATTTTATAAACAACTCAAGGCAGTTACAAGCGGCCAGGTATACGCCGTACCTGTTGGTGGTTTCTGGTGGGACCGGCCGTCTCCAGAATCCATTTTGGGAATTTTGTGGCTGAGTAAAATCCTTTATCCGGATTTTCTGGCCGATATCAGTCTTGAAGACAAAACCCGCGAATTTTTTGAACTGTTTTATGGATATGAATTATCCGCAGACGAGTTTGCCCGATTCTTTCAGGAATAGGGCAATTTATCCCAAGAGGAGAATTGAATGAGAAATTCAACAGATACATCAGGCTTTGAGTCACTCCACGCGCCTTCTGCTGTTGCCTTGGTGCAACAGGTCATGGGTGGTTTCAAGGCGTTTCAGGTGTTGCGTGCAGCCCTTGGCAGCGGCCTGTTTGACTGGCTGGCAGCCAATGGCCCGGCAGAACGTACCATGATTTCCAGTGCAGTAAGGCTGCGTGGCGCGCATTTGGCTGGCTTTCTGCAAGCGCTTGAAGACCTTGGCTGTGTCAGTCGAACAGATGGAAAGTATGCCTTGGCCGACACGATGGCGGAGGCACTTTTACGCGATAGCCCGTGGTATCAGGGCGAGGTTTTGCACGCGCTGGCAAGTCAGGAAAACAGTTGGACCAATTTTGCACGTTTTATGTCAGAGGAGCGGCCTGTGCAACCGGCGGCCTTGCCTGCCAGTATCGAGCAGAATCCATTTCTGGATGAGGCCCGTGAGTTTGCGAGTTGGTTAGGCCAGCGAGAAGGCGGTCAGGCAGCTAACGATCCAGTGCAGCGGGTGCTGTGCTTTGATGGCACGGGCGGTTTGGTCAGTGCCATGCTCTGCAGGCTGTTTCCGCAGTGGCAGGTTTACAGTGTGCTGCCGGCAACAGCGGTTGCTGGAGCAACCCGGTTGTTGCACGATCAAGAGCTGACAAAACGTTGCCATATCGAAGCGGGTAGTCCGCTTGAGTTTTCCCGAGTGGGACGGTACGACAAGGCTGTACTATTTCATGCGTTGTATCCGGTACGCAAGGACGTTATCCGCTCTCTGAAGGGCATTGCCGATCATTTAGTTCCAGGGGGTGAGCTATATGCGGCACACTGGTTCTGCCTAGAAGCTTGCGAAACTGCACCTGGCGGCATGCAGGATCTGGAGCGGGCCGTGTTAATTGACCATCATCCAATGTGTCATATTGAAACATTTGGCCAACGCTTTACCGATGCAGGTTTGACTTATACCGGGCGCGAAGACTTAGCGGGAGCCTATGGCCCGCTGAAATTGCATTATGCCGTCCGCGGATCAGCTACGGCAGTGGAGGAGTAGATATGGCTTCTTTACATAGTACATTTCCAACTGGATTAATGGATGGTGTGCGTTCTGGCTTGTTGGCGGAACTGCATACAGCAGTGATCGACGCGCTAGGTGATGAGGCGGAGGAGCTGACTGTAGAACGTGCCGTACTGGGTATCTTTTTTACCGGCGTCAAACTGTCCAACGGGCTGGGTGGCCTGTGCGCGACGCCGATCAAAAGTGTACCGGAAGCAGTTTGCTGCCCAAGTTCAGCCAAGGCGATGCCGACACCTGGCAAGATTGCCGGGCGCAAGGCAGTCAGGATTCTGGAAGATTTGTACCGCTCCCAAGATCTGCGTCGCGCATTGGCCATTGCGACCCTGAATGCGTTGGCAGAAACACTGTGGCGGCGGGATGGGCAGGTGGCAGGTGTTGAGGTTCTCGGTGGAGATGCGTTTGATGCGTTGAACATTGCACCTGGCCACCGGGTTGCCCTGGTGGGCGCGTTCCCGCCATATATGCGTGAGTTGCGGCGGCGCGAACAACCATTTACCGTGCTGGAAATGGACCCGGCAACACTTAAATCGGAAGAGCTGCCTTATTACATGCCTGCTGAACGGGCATCCGAGGTCGTGCCCGAAGCGGACGTGTTTATTACTACCGGAACGACTCTGATCAATGGTTCTCTTGATGGTTTGTTGCAACTGCTCAAGCCGGGCGCCCAGGCTGCCGTTATTGGTCCGACCGCAACGCTGGTGGCTGGGCCCTACATACCACGCGGGGTCACTCTGGTGGGTGGAACCCGTGTGCTGGCAGCTGATGATTTGCTTGATCTGCTGGCAGAAGGCGGCTCTGGTTATCATTTGTTTGGCAAAACTGTAGAGCGGGTTACACTGAAACTGCCGCCAGCCTGAGCTGTGCGGTCTGACAGCAAGGGAGCGAACATGGTCGAAGACACAACATTCGGGTTGCAGGGGCAGTTATGGATAACGGCAGGTGAACAGAGCCTTGGTGGGCATGGACGCATTCATTTATTGTCCAGAATAGCTGAGCTGGGTTCGATTTCGCAGGCGGCAAAGGCGATGAAAATGAGCTACAAGGCGGCCTGGGATGCGGTTAATCACATGAATAATTTGGCCGGAGAGCCTTTGTTGCAGCGAGAAGTGGGCGGCAAGGGTGGTGGCTCCACAACGTTAACCCGCCGCGGCAGACAGTTGGTGGAAAATTTTCACCGTATCGAAAAAATCCATCAGCGCTTTCTGGCAGAACTAAGCAAAGATGCTGCACAGATGGCTGATGACCTGTTTATCCTGAAGGGGTTAACCATGAAAACAAGCGCGCGTAACCAGTTCTTTGGTGCCGTTACCCATATCGAAAAGGGAGCGGTCAATGACCTTCTGCATATCCGTATTCCGGGGGGAGAAGAGCTGGTCGCCAGCATTACCAGCGAAAGTAGTCGCGAACTTGAATTGCAGGAAGGCAGCGAGGTGTTTGCCCTGATCAAGGCAAGCTCGGTGATTCTGGCATGCGAAGAGCAGGGGGTAAAATTTTCGGCCCGAAATCAGCTGTCAGGAACGGTCAGCAGGGTTGTAGAGGGCGCGGTCAATTCGGAAGTAACAATCAAGGTCGGCGAAAGTACGCTTATTGCCATCATCACCAATGGCAGTGCTGCCAGCATGCAGCTTGCTGAGGGCAGCCGGATTGTGGCGCTATTCAAGGCAAGTAGTGTGATTGTGGGCCGTTCGTTATAACAGTGGGTATGTCGGCAGGAAATCTGCGCAGCAGATAAAACCTGCCGGCACCGTCGCATCCAGGTGCCGGCAGCAAAGAGCCGGTCTACCAGCTCTTGTACGGCAGGAACTTGCCGTTCAGGGTCAGCACGACCCGGTCGCCAGCGGGGTTTTCTTCCTTGTCCAGCTGCATGCTGAAGTCGATGGCACTCATGATGCCATCGCCGAATTTTTCGTGAATCAGTTCTTTCAGGGTGTCGCCATAGACACCAACAATCTCGTAAAGGCGGTAGATCAGCGGGTCGGTGGGCACGGACTTGTCCCAGTGTTTGTGCGGAAACTGCTGCAGGGCAACGGCCACTTCACCGGGCAGCTGCAGCAGGCTGGCCAGCGCCCTGGCCGGCTCTTCCTGCAGGCTGTTCATGCCCAGACAGGCGGAGGTGACAAACACCGGGTCAAGACCGACATGGGCAGCGATTGCTTCCCAGCTCAGTTGCTGCTTGTTTTTGGCCAGAATGATGGCTTCGGTCATGGCAACCTTTTTCATGGACGACTCCTTGGGACAAAACTGTGACCCGTTGATGGTGCGTGATCTAGCGCAGAAAGGAAATACACCGAAGTGGGTAGCCGGCGTCAGCCGTAAACTTGGCGGCCATTTTCAATTCGCACCACGGCGGCGGAAAAAAACTCCAGGTCGCAGGGGTCGTGGCTGATCATGATCATTGGAATCTCCAGCTGGCTTTGCAGGCTGGCCAGCTGCTGGCGCATCTGTTCGCGCAGGGGCGGGTCCAGTGCGCTGAACGGCTCGTCGAGCAGCAGTGCGGCCGGCTCCATGATCAGGGCCCGGGCCAGCGCGGTACGCTGACGCTGACCACCAGACAGCTGATACGGGTACAGGTGCTGTGCATCCTGCAGGGAAAAGCGTTCCAGCCACAGGTCAACGTCCTTGCTGGCCAGATTGCGGCGCGGATTGAGCAGGCCGCGGCGCAGGCCAAAAGCGATGTTCTGCCGGGCCGTGAGGTGCGGAAACAGTGCATAGTCCTGGAACAGGTAGGCGACTTGACGCTGGCGAGCGGGCAGATTGATGTTGCGTCCGGCATCATACAGGGTGCGTCCGGCCAGCCGGATATGGCCGCTGTCCGGCGTCTGCAATCCGCCGAGCAGTTGCAGCAGCAGGGATTTGCCGGAGCCGGACGGGCCATACACCAGCAGGCGCTGCTCGCTGCAGGCAAAGTCCAGCTGTAGGTGAAAGCGGCGCCGGGGCGAGACCAGGGTTTTTTCCAGTTGCAGTTCGATCATGCCTGCCTCCGGCGGTGGCTGCGTGACAGCCAGCTGGCGCTGAGCAGTACCGCCACGCAGACCAGCGAAGTGATGGCAACCAGCAGGTTGGCGGTGTCGTCACGTCCGGCCTGCACCGCTTCATACACGGCGATAGAGAGGGTCTGGGTGCGGCCGGGAATGCTGCCGGCGATCATCAGGGTGGCACCAAATTCACCCAGTGCCCGGGCAAATGCCAGTAACAGTCCGGCCAGAATGCCACGCCAGGCCAGCGGCAGGGTAATGCGGAAAAAAATCGCCAGCTCGCTTAGCCCCAGTACCCGGCCGGCCTGTTCCAGTTGCGGGCTGACCTCCTCAAAGGCGGCGCGGGCCGGCTTGAACACCAGCGGAAAGGCAACAATACAGCTGGCCAGTACCGCGCCCTGCCAGGTAAAAATCAGGTTGATGCCGAAGCTGTCATGCAGCCAGCCGCCAAGTGTGCTGTTGCGGCCTACCAGTACCAGCAGGTAATAGCCCAGTACCGTGGGCGGCATCACCATGGGCAGGGTCAGCAGGCTGTCGATCAGGTCGCGACCGGGCAGGCGGGTGCGGGCCAGAAAAAAACCGGTGGCCACGCCCAGTACCAGATTGATGGTGGTGGCCCAGCCGGCAACCTTGAGGGACAGGGACAGGGCGATCCAGGCGCTGCTCATGCCGGTTTACTGGACGGGTCCGAAACCGTAGCGCTGCAGGATGGCCTAGCTGTCCGGCGCAAACAGGAATTCGACAAAAGCGGCGCTGGCCGGGTTGTCGCTACCGCTGGCCGTGACGGCAATGGGGTAGAGCACCGGAGTCGGGGTCGGCACCTGCAGCTGGACACTGACCCTGTCGGCCATCAGGGCGGCGTCGGTGGCATAGACAAAACCGGCATCCACCTCGCCGCGGGCCACATAGTCCAGTGACTGGCGCACGTTTTGTGTCTGGATGAGCTTGTCCGTCAGTGCGTGCCACAGGTGCAGGCCGGTCAGTACCTCCCGGCTGTAGCGCCCGACCGGTACGCTGTCGGGGTTGCTGACGGCAATGCGCGGGTAGGCCGGCAGCAGCAGGTCATCCAGCGCCTGTAATGGCTGGCCGCCCGCCGGCGTGATCAGGACCAGGCTGTTGCTGACAAAATCGCGGCGGCTGGCGTTATCCAGCAGGTTCAGGTCGCGCGCCTGGTCCATGGTGGCCTGGTCAGCACTGGCAAAGACATCCACCGGTGCACCATGGGCCATTTGCTGCAACAGGGCACCGGAGCCGGCAAAGTTCAGGTGTACCCTGTGCTGAGGTGTTGCTTGCTCGAAAGCCGTGGCGATTTCCCTGAATGCATTGCTTAGGCTGGCGGCTGCAGAAACGGTAAGCTCGGCGGCACTTGCCAGGGGCAGCCAGCAGGCCAAAAACAGGGAGAGCAGATGCTTGCGCATGTGGGGTTCCTTGCATGGCGATATAATTACCGGACTATAAACGCTTTGCTGCCGGTATTACAGGCGCAGCTGCCTGTATACCCACAATGCGCCGGCAGCAGAACAGGGGGGCAGCATGGATCTTGAACAGTATTTTTCCGGCTTGCTGGCAAGGCCGGAACCGGACTTTCAGCGCAGCGAGCAAACCTGGGACCTGCGTGCCGATGAGGTCAGCCAGTTTGGCGTGCCCGACAACGATGCAGCCTTGCAAGGGGTGTTGCGCCGGCACCGGCTGACGGGCGAGCGGGTGCTGGATATCAGCTTTGGCGCCGGACGCTATCTGGTCGAATTTGCCCGCCGTGGCGCGCAGGTCAGCGGTGTGGAGCTGTCGGGGCGCATGCTGGAACATGCCCGGCATAAATTGCGGGCTGCCGGCCTGGAAACACAAACCGGCCGGCTGGTGCATTCGCCGTGGGAGGCGGTTGAGTTACAGGATGAGGGCTGGCAGGACGCCTTTGATCTGGTGTTTGTGCACATGAGCCCGGCGCTTTCTGCTTTGCCCGGTTTGCGCAAGGCACTGGCGGCCTGCCGGGGCGGACTCCATGTCAGCTCCCATGCCTGGCGTGAAGACAGCCTGCTGGCCGGCTTGCAGGATGCCTTTGGTTTGCCGCAGCGACGCATTGGCAGCCGGACCGCCGATGACATCTATGCCCTGTTCAACCTGTTGTACCAGTGGGGTTATTTTCCTGCACTGGAATTTGAGGAACGCTGCAAAATCAGCCATCACGAGCCGGATTATATTTTACAGCGCTATGCCAGCTGGCTCTGGCCGGAAGGGGTGACAGCTGCCGACCGCCAGCATTTGTGGCAGCTATTGCAGGAGCGGGCGGTCGATGGTGAGGTGGAAACCCGCAGCCGGGACATTATTGGTCACCTGTATCTGGACAAGAGGGTCCGGCGTTGAGTGTATGGCCTGTGCCGGTGATCCGTACACAGGTGCTTGCACTCAGGCTCGGCTTCCGGTCGCCGAAACTGTTTTGGCGGGCCCAGGCCAATGGTCATGCCGCCGGCGATCAGGCGCTGGCGGCCGTGGCACAGATACTGGCTGACAACGCACGGCCACTGGATGTGACCGCGCGGATTGGTGGTGAGGAATTTGTGATGTTGCTGGACAATGTTGATATGGAGCAGGCGCCGGGTATCGCCGGGCGTATTCGCGAGTCGGTCCAGCTGTTGCCGCCACTGGCTGTTCTGCCCGGGCGCGGCCTGACCATCAGCGTGGGGGTCGCGCTCATGGACGAGCGGCTGCAAAACGCCGGGGCGTTGCTGGAAGAGGCCGATCAGGCCCTGTACCGGGCCAAGGCAGAGGGCCGTAACCGGGTCTGCCAGGCGATGGTACAGGAAGCAGCGATGGCCGGTTAGTAGGACAGCCCTTTCAGGTACAGGTTGTCATAACAGAACTGCGTGGCCTGCATGAAGCCTTCGCCGCTGCCGCAGTCGTAGCGGGTGCCCTTGAACTTGTAAGCCAGTACGCAGCCACGCTGTGCCTGCTTCATCAGCGCATCGGTGATCTGGATTTCGCCGCCCTTGCCCGGTTCGGTTTCTTCGATCAGCTCAAAAATGTCCGGCGTTAAAATGTAGCGGCCGATGATGGCCAGGTTGGAAGGGGCGTCTTCGGCCTGTGGTTTTTCCACCATGGTTTGGACGCGGAAAATATCGTTGCGAATCATCTCGCCGGCAATAACACCATATTTGTGAATGTCTTCGGCGGGCACTTCCTGGACGGCAACAATCGAGCAGCGAAACTGTTTATACAGTTGCACCATCTGCCCGAGCACACCGTCACCGCCGAGGTTCAGGCACAGGTCGTCGGCCAGTACTACGGCAAAGGGTTCGTCGCCAATCAACCGGCGACCGGTAAGGACGGCGTGGCCCAGGCCTTTCATTTCAACCTGGCGGGTGTAGGAAAAGGTGCAGTTGTTCATCAGATGACGGATGCCCTGCAGGTAGTCTTCCTTGTCGGTACCCTGGATTTCCGACTCCAGCTCGTAGCTGATGTCGAAATGGTCTTCGATGGAACGCTTGTTGCGTCCGGTGACAATGGCCATGTCGTGAATGCCGGCTGCCAGCGCCTCTTCGACGCCGTACTGAATCAGCGGCTTGTTGACCACCGGTAACATTTCCTTGGGCATGGCCTTGGTAGCGGGCAGAAAGCGGGTACCGTAGCCGGCAGCGGGGAACAGACATTTCTTGATCATGACAACTATCCTGACTTTGAGGACGCAGAGTATAGTCGAAGTGGATGATTTTTTGGCGGAAACAGTTCGCAATCCCGACTGGCTGTATGGCCTGCAACTGCTGTTGCGGGTTTTGACTGGCCGGCAGTGCTTGTAATGGCCATGCCGGGCAGTCATTGCCCGGACTAGAGGTTCGATTTGGCCCAGACCCAGCGGTTGCGTCCTTCTGCCTTGGCCTGGTACAGGGCCGTGTCTGCCTGCTCCAGTAGTGAGGTATCCGGTTCGGCTTGGCCAGGAACAAAACTGATACCGCCAAGGCTGACGGTGATATGGGTTGCAGTCGGTGATTGCGGATGCGGGATGTTTTTAGCCGCCAGACGCTCGATGATCCGCTGGGCCACCACCTGGGCTTCGATGATTGATGTTTCCGGCAGCAACAGGACGAATTCTTCGCCGCCATAGCGTGCTATCAGGTCAGGCGCACGCAGGATGCAGCCACGCAGCAGGGCGGCAATTTCCTGCAGGACGCGGTCTCCGGCGGCATGGCCGAGGGTGTCGTTGTAGTTCTTGAAATGGTCAACATCCACCATGATCAGCGATATTGGGTGTCGCGAACGCTGGCCACGGGCCCACTCACGCTCGAAGGCCTGGTCAAAGTGCCGCCGGTTGGGGATGCCGGTCAGGCCGTCAAGCAACGCCAGCTGTTCCAGCAGACGACGCTGATGCACGATCTGCAGCTGGTTGCGCACCCTGGCACGTACCACCGCGGCATGAAAGGGCTTGCCGATATAGTCGGCCGCGCCCAGACCCAGCCCCTGTTCTTCATCGGTTGGCGAGTTGAGGCCGGTGATAAAAATGACTGGAATGTGGCGCGTGGCATCATTGCGTTTGAGTTCACGGATGACGCTCAGGCCATCCATGCCCGGCATCAGCACATCCAGCAAGATCAGGTCGGGCAAGTGCTCGTTGGCCAGCCGGATGGTTTGCTCGCCGTGCTTGGCCAGAATGATTCTGTAGTCATCGCGAAACAGCTCGGTCAGTAATAACCGGTTCTGTTTTTCATCGTCGGCAATCAGGATGGTAAAGTCATGGGGGTGGTGGCTGATCATGCTGTGGACTCCTGCAGCAGTTGGCGCAGGGCTGGCAGGATGTCGAGCGCAGCCTGGTATTCGATATCCTCGATTTGCTCGTACAGCTGTTCCAGGACCGGACCGGCGGAAGGAATACCGGACAGGCTGTGTTGCAGCTCGACCAGAGTGGCCAGTGCGGCGGCATCATCGCTGACAAGCTGCTGCTGGAGTTGTTCGGTCAATATCAGGGCGGCGTGGCTGCAACGTTCGCCGCTATCAGTCGTCACCGTGTTTCCGCTCGTCGCGGGCAGATCGCTTAGCAGAACGCACACGCGCCGCAGTTCGGCACACATGCTGTTGAATTGTGCACTGTTTGGCATCCGCTGTGCAGCCAGCAGTTGTTCCATGCCGGCTGCCTGTGCGGCCAGCGTGGAAGCCCCGATGGTGGCAGCTGCGGACTTGAGCGAGTGGGCCAGACGGTGCGCCCACACCCAGTCGGCCGCTTCGATGGCCAGTCCGATCTGTTCCAGGCTGTGACCAAACTCGGCGGGGAAGCGGCTCAGAATACGCAGATAGAGATCAGGCTTGTTCAGGCTGTGACTGAGCCCCCTGACCGTATCTATTCCCGGGAGCTCCGGTAATTCGGGACGCTGGTCGGTTGCGCGGTTATGGCTGCTGACGGGTTGCAATGTGTCGGTTGACGCTTCTGTTGCCCGTGCGCAGAGAGGGGGAATCCACTTTAACAACGCCTGATACAGGGTGTCCTGACTGACCGGTTTGGACAGATGGCCGTTCATGCCGGCCGCCAGGCTGGCATCACGATCACTGATGCGGGCATGGGCCGTCATTGCCAGAATCGGCAGTTGCCGGAACTTTTGTTGCTGGCGAATTTTGCGGGTTGCGCTGATGCCGTCCATGACCGGCATCTGGATATCCATCAGGATCAGATCATAGTCTGTCTGGTCGAGCATCTCGATCGCCTGCCGGCCGTTTTCTGCAATGTCAACGTGCACTCCGGTCTCTTCCAGCATGGCCAGGGCGACCAGCCGGTTCAGCTCGACGTCGTCGACCAGCAGGATGCGGGCGTGGCTGATGCTGCTAAAATCGTACCTGGTATCGCTTGGCTGCTCGGGCGTATCCGGTTGTTGGTAGTCGAGGCTCAATACGTTCAGGACGCCCTCCTGCAGGGCTGTACGTTCCACGGGCTTGGTGAGGATTTGTCGCAGGCCGACACGGCTGGCCAGGGTAGACAGCTGTTCATGGTTTCCGGCCGTGACCATCAGGATGGCCGGGATATCGCCGGCTATGGTGCGAATGGCCTGGGCGGTTTCGATACCGTCCATGCCGGGCATCAGCCAGTCCAGCAGGATCAGCTGGAAGGGGTCACCGGCAGCACTGGCTTGCTGCAACATTTGCAGGCCACGTTCGCCGCTTGCAGCGGTTGCGGTGCGCATGCCCAGATCATCCAGCATGCTTTGCAGGATGTCACGGGCACTGGCGTTGTCATCAATGACCAGCACGCGCTGCTGCAGTTGCCTGCTGGCCGTAGATGGTAGCAGATCGTTGTCGGCAGCATGGCAGGGGAGGCTGACAGTAAAGGTGCTGCCGTGGCCGTCCCGGCTTTTGACCTGGATGCTGCCGCCCATCAGTTCGGCCAGCTGTCGGCAGATCGCCAGGCCCAGACCGCTGCCGCCAAAGCGCCGCGTCATGCTGTCATCGACCTGGGTGAAGGGATTGAACAGATCATCCAGTTTGTTGGCCGGAATCCCCATGCCGGTGTCCTGCACGCTGAGATTGAGCCAGCCGTGGCTGGCGCCACTTTCTGCCGGGGCATGGGCGACCCTGACCGTTACTTCGCCTTTTTCGGTGAACTTGATGGCGTTATTGACCAGGTTGAGCAGGATCTGGCGCAGGCGCAGGGGGTCGCTCAGGATATGTACGGGAACCGCGGTATCCAGGTGCACCAACAATTTCAGGCCACGTTGCTGGGCACGCAGGGCCAGCTGGCTGGAGACGTCCTTGAGCACCTGTTCGATATTGCAGGGAATATATTCGATTTCCAGCTTGCCGGCCTCGATCCGCGAGTAGTCGAGGATGTCGTTGATCAGGCCCAGCAGCATGTCCGAGGCGGACAGTACCTGCTTCTGCTGCTGGCGCTGGTGCTCGTTCAGGCCACTGTTCAGCATGAGCTGGCCCAAGCCGACAATAGTGTTCATTGGTGTACGGATTTCATGGCTGATGCGTGCCAGGAAGTCCGACTTGGCCTGACTGGCCTGGTTGGCAGCATCAACGGCAACTACCAGTTCGCGGGTGCGTTGCTCAACCTGCTGCTCAAGCCCGAGCCGGTAACGCTCAAGCTCTTTGTCACGGGCCTGCAAGGTATCGAGCATGTGGTTCAGGCTGGAACCCAGCTGCGCCAGCTCGTCTTCGCCGCGTACCTGGAAACGGCTGCTCAGGCGCGGGTTGCGTGTCATTTCCGTGGTTAGCCTGTTTAGTTCCTGCAAGGGCGAGGCAATGCGTCGCGCGGCCTGATTGGCCAGTACCAGTAACACTGCCAGCAACCCGGCCAGATACATCGCTGTTTGTATGGTGGTATGCCAGATCGCCTGGCGCATTTGCTCCAGGCTGGCAATGATTTCGATGCGTGCTTCGTTGCTGTCTCCGGGAATATCTGACCACACCAGCAGTTTGTTGTCGGTAAACCTGAAGGTTTCTCCGGGCTGCTGGGCAAGGCGGACCAACGGCAGGTTAATGTTGGTCACCTGGCTAGAGCTGTAGCGGGCAAACGGTTTCTGGCGGGCATCGACGTAAAAGCTGGCCTGCAGAATGTTCGGGTTGCGCTCCAGTGAGTGCAACAGGCGCTGCGCTTCGCGCTGGTCCTGGAAGTCCAGGGCTGCCTGGCTGTTGTGGGCAATCAGGCGTGCTTGCGTTTGCAGTGACTCTTGCCATTCGGCACGTACCAGATGGGTTTGCAGCCAGACCATCAGCAGCAGGATCAACAGGACCGAAATGCTCAGTGCCAGAGAAAAAACAAGGAGCAGTTTGCTGTGAACGTGTTTTAGTGCCATGGCTGCATCCCGCTACTCCCTGACCAGCGTCGCCAGACGCAACAACTGGGCGTTGAACTTGATGCCTTGCCGGGCGGCAGCATGGCGGTTGATCAGGATATTGATCGAGCTGTCGTATGTGTCTTCCAGTGCCAGCTCAACCATGCCGCCGCTGTGGGCAAATCCCCTGATGTCGGAAATGGTGACCAGCTTGTATTGCGCCAGTTGCCGCAGAATCTGGCCCAGCCTGCGGTGTTCGCTTCGGCTGATAAAGACAAATTTGCAGTCAGCGGCATCGGCAGCGCTGGCCGGGAGCTTTAGCTGTACCTGTTTTTCCGGTCCGGTTGCCTGGTTCAGCTCGTGCAGTGTATTGCCGAACGGATTGGAACCCAGGACGCACAGAACCGGCAGCTGACCGGCGTGGTTGCCTGTCGGGAGATAGACAAAACGGGTCAGCTTCAGCAGCAAAGCCGATTTGATCGCGTATTCGGATACGGCCGGATTGGCACTATGCACCGATACTGGTGCTGCCGCCAGAACCAGTGCAAGCAGCACGGATAGCAGCTGTCGGCCCCGGGAAACCATGATCAGAAGCGCCACTCCGCAGAAATCATCCAGTTTCTGCTTTGTTATGGCATGTCCCAGAAGGTGTGGTCACCGGAAGCGGCCGCCGCATAATAGCGTTTGTCGGTCAGGTTGTAGATGTCCAGCCACAGGCTGGCCTGGCTGCCCAGCAGGCTGTGCCAGCCGATATGCAGGTCCATGACGGTATAGCCGGGAGTGGTGCAGCGGTCTGGTGCCTTTTTAATGCTGTTACAGCTGGCGGAAGGTACACCACTGCCGGCCGCCGGTGGCCCGGTTCTGCCGTTGGTAACCCTGTCGGTCCAGCGTATTTTTGGCGTAACGGTCAGGCTGTCACGGTAGCGGAAAGTGGTGCCCGCCTTGAAGCGATAACTGGATGTATAGGGGATTTTCCGGTCAGTGCCGGACTCTTCGACGCGGCCATCGATCCAGCCGGCACTGGCCCAGAGATCGCCAGTCCAGTTATTGTCCAGGCGGAAGCGCCATTGTGCGCTAAGATCCAGCCCGGTATGGCGTTGCCGGCCGGCGTTGACTTTCTGGCTGCTGTTGCTCAGCGTGGCACCCGGAATGGCACTGGTAATATTGCCGGGGATTTTTTTGGTAACGATCAGGTCGCTGATGCGGCTGTGGTACAGGTTGCTGATCAGGTTCAGGTTGCGGGTGGGCCGCCATTCCCAAACCAGACCCAGGGTACGGACCTTTTCCGGATTGAGGTCCGGATTGGCAATGCGGAAATGCTCGCCCTGGTAAAGACCGTCCTCCTGGGCGCCGCTGAACACACCATAGGCGCCCAGTGACTCTTCGGCCGAGGGTGCGCGGAAGGCTTCGCCGTAAAGCAGCTTGAATACATGGTTGTCTTGCGGTTTCCACACCAGCCCCAGGCGTGGATTGAAGGTGTCGCTATAGGCTGAATGGTGGTCGAAACGAAAGCCGACCGTGGTGGAAAAGCTGTCACTCCATTGCGACAACAGCTGCATATAGCCGTAGTTGCTGCGGCTGCGGTCGTGGGCGATGCGCATGGGCAAGCCGGTATTGGGGTAGTACATATCCTGCTTGCCCGGCGCCTTGCTGGTTTTATACTTGAAAGGCATGGCGGCGGATTCGATGGCGCGGAAGCGCTGGATCCCGAGGCCAAACTGGACCTGCTGGTTTTCGCGCCAGGCCCAGTCAAAGGACTGCTCCGCACCGATGCGGCGGCCATAGCTATATGAATAACTCGGCCTGAAGCCGCTGTACCTGTTGTCGTAGTGGGCGCGTGGGTCAACTTCCATGCGTGAATAATCCAGCTGTAGCTGGCTGTTCAGACGCTCGCCCAGGGCAAACCTGTAGCGTCCGTACAGGGTGTCAGAGGTGGTGATCCAGCGTGCCTTGCTGCTGTAGCGGGTGGTGGCATAAGGGTCGACAGTACTGGTCAGGCTGCTGAACTGGTGCCGGTAATAGCCCAGGGTAAAACGGTCGGCCACATCAAACCGGCCAAACAGGCTGTGGCTACTGATTTCACCGCGATACCTTTCGCGTTGCGCAGCAGGGATAATGACAGGGCCAGAGTACGGCTTCATGTCCACCTTGCGGAAATGGGATTTGTAGCGTTTGTCCAGCCGGTCCCGGTCCGACTCCTGCCAGTGGCCGCCAAGCGACAGGCTGATATCGTTCTGGCTGTTGAAGCCGGCCATAAAGGAATGTTCGCGGCTGTTGAAGCTGCCGGCGCCTGTGGATACCCAGCTGCCATCAGTCTGGTTGCCGGGTTCGGTAATGATGTTGACCACGCCGGATACCGCATCAGCACCATAGAGTGCGGCAGCCGGGCCATAAAGGAACTCAACCTGCCGGGCCTGATACAGGGCCAGGTTTTCCGCTACCGGGTAACCGCCGGCCAAAGGCTGGTTGATGCGCACGCCATCTTGCAGGATCAGCAGGCGGTTGGGCCCCAGGTTTCCCTGAACCGAAAACTGGTTGAAGTGCCAGGACTTGGTGCCACGCTGAAAGTCCACGCCGGGTAAATCTTCAAGCAGATCGGCCAGGTTCTTGTAGCGCCGTTCGCGGATCTGCTTGCGGGTAATAACGACAATATGCGCCGGAGTCTGGTCGCGGTATTCGGCGCTGCGTGAAGCCGTAATGATCGGCGTGTTGACCAGCTCGGCCAGTGACAGTTCGAGCAGCTGGCTTGTGCTGCTGCTTAAATCCGTTGCGGCGTTGGCTGACGGAATCGCTAGCGACAGGGAACCGATGATTGCAAGGAGACGACTACAGGTATTGCGTTTTTTCATAAGGGTATCAAGCATTCTGGGTGGGTGCAGCCGGCATGTTCTGTCGGGAAGCGTCCGGATGGCCTGGACCCCCCTTGGAGTCCGGCCGTGCATCATACCACTTCGGTATTAAAACGACTGTTTGGAGATTGTCCGACCGCTGTGCGTCGCGTTCCTGTTCGTTGGCCAGGTAAAATCTTGGATGCTCTGTCGCGCATCCGGGAGGGTGCGCCCGAGCAACTCAGTCAGGTGCGCCTGACGTGAGCAACTGCAGGGCCAGGCTGCGCACGTTTTGCGGGATTCTGTCGCTACCCGCGATTTTATCGGCGTCATACCATAAAGCCTGCGCGGCATCGCTGCCGGCACGCAGCTCGCCGCCCTGCCAGCGGCACAGCCAGGTCAGGATGACGAAATGGTGCTGCAGGTTGCCATCCGCATCATGCTGCAGCAGGTCGCTACAGGCCAGAAGGCGTTCGGGGCGTACCTGCAGGCCGGTTTCCTCCAGAACCTCACGCACCAGCGCGTGTTCGGCGGTCTCTCCCCACTCGATCTTGCCGCCGGGAAACACCAGCAGCCCGGCACCGGGCTCCCGTGCCCGCCCGACCAGCAGAATCCGCTGACCATCGAGAATGGCCGCAGAGACGGCAGGGCAGGGGTGGCGCAGGTCGTTCATTGGAGAGTTCCTTGCGGGTTGGGCTTGCGATAGAAGGAACCTATCAGGTCTATAATCTATATATTCTTTAACAATATATTGCGCATGTTAAAGTGGCTCCACATCCCAATCAACTACGAGGTTATCAACATGGAAAATCAAACTCCAGTATGCAGCTTTCCACGCTTGAACGAGCCGGCACCGGCTTTCACTGCCAACACCACCCATGGCATGAAGTCGCTGGATGACTACAAGGGCAAGTGGCTGATCCTGTTCTCGCACCCGGCTGACTTTACCCCGGTGTGCACTACAGAGTTCATCGCCTTTGCCAAGGCTGCACCGAAGTTTGCCGAGATGAACTGTG
>CAYMXO010000013.1:4778-37087 GCA_964394445.1 uncultured Thiopseudomonas sp. | reverse complement strand
CTTGCTGAAGTCGGGAGGGTTTAGAAACCAGCTACACCCTTAAATGCGAAGAGCCGGTTAAATGCAGTGGCCAGTCCCGGCATGCCGGCGCTGGCTGCACCAGAGCTACCCAGTTGCTTGCTGAGTGCCTTGAGTTCTTTGGCGATTTGCTTGAGTTCTTGCAGTAGCGCTTTGTAATCGCCGGGTGGCAGTTTGGATAGTACGGACTTGAGTGCTTCCAGGCGCTGTTTGAGCATGGCAGCACGCTGGGTTGCCCTTTGTTTCGGTGAGTTGCTTTTCTTCATTTGCTGCAATACCTGGGCCGTGGCCTGCATATCTTGCAGCTGTTTTTTTTGTCGCTCATGCAAAACACTGCCTATGCCATCTTTGGCTTCTGTGTCAGCTGGCAAAGCCTGTGATCGGTCTGGTTGCCGGTTGCTTAAATCAGGCGGGTGCATGGGACTTTTGATTTGCATGGGCTTCTCGAACCTGTGAGAAAATTTATTACACTAATGTTTATATCGGTTTTGCTGTGGCCATCTTGAATCAGGAAAGCGCTTTGGACATTGAACACTACTTTTCCCGCATTGGCTGGCAAGCCGGCAGGCAGCCGACGCTGGAGCATTTGCATGCACTGACCAGGGCCCATACCCAGTCGATTCCCTTTGAAAATCTGGATGTGCTGGCGGGTGTACCCGTCAACCTTGAGCTGGATGATATTTTTCGCAAGCTGGTGCTACGCCGCCGGGGTGGTTACTGCTTTGAGCACAACGGCCTGTTTATGTGGGTGTTAAAACAGCTCGGCTACCGGGTCAGCGCCATGGGCGCGCGGGTGCGCTTGCACACGCCGGACAGGGCGGACATTCCTGGGCGTACCCACCTGTTTTTACGGGTGCAGCTGGATGGTCAGGACTGGCTGACGGATGTGGGCTTTGGAGGTTTTTCCCTGACCTCTGCCCTGCTCTGGCAGGACGGACTGGAGCAAACAACACCGCACGACCGCCGTCGGCTGGTGCACGAAGATGGCCGCTGGTTCCATCAGGTCTGGCAGGAGGATTACTGGCTGGATGTGTATGAGTTTGACGGCTTGCCGATGCCGGCGGCTGACCAGAAAGTAGCCAACTGGTATACCAGTACCCATCCGGACTCAACCTTCATGGGCCAGCGTATCGTGTCGCGTGCCGGTGCAGACGGATCACGGCTGGCGCTGCTGGGCAATGAACTGCGTATTCGCACTTCGGCAGGCGGGCTGGAAACCCGTGCTTTGGCTGAAGAAGAAATCATGCAGACACTAAGGGACGTGTTTTGTCTGGACTGCACAAACCCGACAGCCGACACAGTAACTGCGCCCCGTCAATAGGCGGAAACAATTCTTCCCGCCGCACAAGACAGACTCGGCCTGGCTGGGGCACAGTGCCAGGCCTTGGCGGTTTGTAGCATTGCCAGGCTATGAACCCGCGTCAGCCTGATGCAAGAACGGGATCAGGCCTGCCGTCGTATCACTATAGCGGCAGCTGGCGTTTTTCTACGACTTCCACGCCATGCTGGTCCTGCCAGCGAAAGGCCAGATCCCTGCCTTGCCCCTGTATCAGCAGGCGGACATAGGGATTGGCGGCGGTGCCGTTGGCAAACTGCACTTCCAGTGCAGGTTGCTCGTCAATGGTCAATTGCAGGTTTTGTACCAGGTTCTGCGGAATCAGGCTGCCGTCAGCGTCCGGGCGCAGGCCGGTTTCCATCGGGTGGCTAATCAGGGTGCGCAATTCGACCGGCTGGCCGGGTTGAGCGCGTCTGGGCAGAGCGATGCGCGGGTTTTCCATCTGGCCGCTGACCACTTCGTTGTCGTCACGTACCAGACAGCCGCTGATGGTGACACGCACATCTTTGGCGCTGACCCAGCTGTGGCCCTGTTCACTGATGGCCACGGCGATAACCTGCTGGCTTTCATTAAGCCGGATGCGCGTGTTGAAGCTGGGCAGGGTGTACTCCGACAACAGCCGGAAGCCGATCAGTTCGGGTTTTGGATTTTCGGTAGCAAACAGGTGCAGGCTGACCAGGCGGTCGCCGGGTTGTAGCTTGCCGGTGAATTCGATGCCAACCGGTACCGCCGAGCCGTCCTCGGATACGCTGGGCAGGTCCAGTTGCAGGCCGTTTTCGTGCGGGGTGCTGCCGGCCAGCAATTCGGCAACCGGGGCGAACCCGGAGGGGCTGGCGGCAAAAGCACTCAGGGGCGCAATCAGCAACAGGGCAAGCAGATAACGTAACATGACAGAACTCCTCAATTTTTTTGCCAGGCAAGGGTCAGCCAGGCTCCGCTAACAATGCCGGCAATGGCCACCAGGCTGGTAATGGCCAGGGTAGAAAAACCACTCAGTGCCTGCCCGTAGGTGCAACCGAGTGACAATACTCCGCCCACGCCCATCAGCAACCCGCCGGTCAGGCTGCGTTTGAGACGCGGGATGCTGTCAAAGCCTTCCCAGACAAATTCGCGTGCCAGTAGCGCGCGGATCAGGGCGCCGGCAAACACGCCGGCGACCAGTACGATGCCGAAACCCAGTTTGCTGCCGGTAAACAGCAGCATGTATTGCTGGGTTTCAAAAATGGGTGCAACAAAGCTGACGGACAACAAGGGTAGCGGTTCAAACTCGTCATAACCCACTACGCCGGTGAGCCACCAGCCGGCGCTGATCAGGATACCGACCAGCAGACTGCCGAACAGGTCCGGCCTGGACTGCCAAAGCTCGCGACCACGCAGTGCATAAGCCAGCATGCCGGCAGCCAGCAGCAGACCGGACCAAAGCGGCAGCTGGCGCACAGGCAAGCCGAAGCGGGTCAGGTTTTCCAGCCAGACACGCGGCTCGGCCAGCAAGCCGGACAGGGCCATGCCGGCACCCAGGGCCACACTCAGCAGGCAGACCAGCGAGCGCAGGTTGCCGCTGGCGCTCAGTATCAGGCTGCGCCCGGTGCAGGCGTTGCTCAGGGCCATGCCGCAGCCAAATAGCAAGCCGCCAAGCAGGATGGCCGGCAGTGCCGGAGCCGTTTGTACGTACATGGAATCAGCCAGGTCGATACCGCCGTACCAGGCCAGCAGGCGGCTGCTGCACAAGGCCGAAACCATGGCCAGCATAAAGGCTTTCAGCTTGAGGCTGTTGCCCTGGCGTATATGTACCAGCCCGCGCAGCAGGCACAGCCGGCTCCATTGCAGGGCTGCACCCAGCAGCAGGCCAAGCAGCAGGGTACCCCACAGCATTAGTTGCCGTGGGGCATCCAGCAGGGCGTCGACAAATTCCGGCATCTAGTAACGGGTTCCCCAGGTATCACGTGCGATGGCTTCGTACCAGCCGTGGGCGTAATCAGCCTCGGCCTTGCGGAATGCCGGTGTGGCATCCAGCGGGCTGACACCACCACCGGGCGCGGCCACCAGCGCATTGTCTTCGACACGGTAGACATCGGCAACGGTAATGCCGTAATCAGGGCCGACCAGGCTATAGCAGGTGTTGGACCAGGTCGGATTGACCGGATCAAAACCGGCCAATGAAGCAACAATGGCCGCTGCAACCACTTTGCCCTGAGCGTTGGCACTGAAGCCGGATTTGGGCATGGGCGCGGCAATGCTGGCATCACCGATGACATAAATATCTGCCGCCTGTTCCGACTCGAAGGTGTGCGGCTTGACCGGTACCCAGCCACCGGCGTTGGTGACCCCGGCGCGCTCGGCAATGATGCCGGCTTTTTGCGGTGGAATCACGTTGAGTACCGCAGCCTTGTGCCGGTTGCCAAATTCGGTTTCAACTTCCAGCCGTCCGGCGTCAACACGCACCACCTTGCCGTCATTGGACAGGCTGACCCACTCGATACGGTCGCCATACAGCTCACGCCAACCCTGGGTGAACAGGCCCTGTTTGGAGAAGTTGTCCTTGGCATCCAGAATCAGCACTTTAGACTTGGGCTTGTGCTTGCTCAGGTAGTGAGCCACCAGGCTGGCACGCTCGTAAGGTCCGGGCGGGCAGCGGAAGGGATTGTCGGGCACGCTCATGACAAAGGTGCCGCCGTCCTCCATGGATTCCAGTTGCTGGCGCAAGAGCCTGGTCTGTGCGCCGGCTTTCCAGGCGTGGGGAGCCAGCTCGCTGGCCGCTTCGTCATAGCCTTCGATGGCGTTCCAGCGGAAGTCGATACCGGGTGACAACACCAGGCGGTCGTACTGCAGCGTATGGCCGGTGGATAGCTTGACGGTATGGGCAACCGGATCGACATCTTCGGCACGGGCGTGCACTACCTTGACGCCATACACTTCTTTCAGTTCGTTATAGCCGTGGGCAATCTGGTCCAGTTTGCGCTCGCCAGCCAGTACCAGGTTGGAGAAGGGGCAAGTGTGGAAGGTTTTGTTTACTTCAACCAGGGTCACGTCGATTGCCGGGTTGAAGCGCTTGATGTACTTGGCTGCTGTGGCGCCGCCAAAACCGCCGCCAATCACCACCACGCGGCCGGCGCTGCTGCTGCCGGACAGTGCGTTGCTGCCGCAGGCAGAAACCAGTGGCAACAGGGATGCGGCGCCCAGGCCTTTGAGCAGGCTGCGGCGGCTCAGGGAAAAGTTTTTTTCTGTGTGTTTCATGTCAGTGTCCCCTTAACGGCCAAGCCTGGAAAAATAGTCTGCCAGGGCAGCCAGTTCGTCGTCGGTATAACCGGAGGTCAGGCGGGGCATGACGGTCGCCCTGGGTTCTTCACCGCGTTTGAAGGCCAGCAACTGCGACTCGAGTACACTGGCCGGACGGCCGGCAATGACCGGTACGGCGCCGCCCTGGTTGCCATCGGTACCGTGGCAGTTGGCGCAGACGGCGCTGAGAACCTGGAGTTGCAGCGTGGCAGCAGCGGGATTGGGAGTGTCGGCGTGTGCCGCAGCGGAAAATGCAAGGCCGGCGGCAGTAGCCAGCCAAAATGCCTGTTTTTTTGTTGTCATGGTGATGTACCTGGTCGAACCCTGAATCAAGGGTTGGCACTATAAACCAGACTCAACCTAACAAAAAAGAATATAAAAATATTGACGTATGCTTTTATGGAATAAGAAGAGAAAAGCGCTGAACCCGACAACAGATGCTGGCATTGTGCCGCATCTGTTGCCGGAACATGGGTTCATGCGAAGGAGCCGCTTTATTTTTTTATGGGCGTGAGCCAAAGATTTCGATCAGTTGTTCCCCTTGGGGAGCACCCGGATGCAGCTGCAGCATGCCGGTTTCGTCCCGATAGAGAATGGCCGGTGTACCGCTGGCGCCGACCTGGGTCATCAATTGCAGGTTGGCATCCAGCTGGCTGGCCTGCTTGTCGGCAATGGCGTTTTCTTTGGCGGGTGACTTGCCGCTTTCGTTGCCGACCAGTGCTGCTGTCTGGTCTTTGGCCGCCAGGATATAGGCAGCTTTTTTGCGGCTGCCTTCACCCAGCACGCCGACAGGGATATGGCGCAGCTCGACTTTGCCGGATTTAACCCAGGGCTGGGCATCGTTCCAGAAGCGTTTGCAATAGGGACAGTTGGGGTCGGTAAATGCATACACTACAGTGCTGGCGTTTTTGGAGCCCTCAGAGACCCAGTGGGACTCTTTCTCCAGCTTTTCCCAGATGATCTTGCTTTGCGGGCGATTGATTTTCTCATCAATAACCGGACTGGTCAGGTCTTCGCCCTGTGCGTCCAGCAAGCTGCCAATGATGGCGTGCTGCTTGTCACTGGTCAGATAAATGGCCAGCGGCCGGCCATGGTACATGGCTGCATAGCCAGCCAATCCGCCGGGAGCGTCAAAGGTGTCAAGGATTTCCACGCCTTTGCCACGCATGGCTTCAATGGGGGCCGGATAGTCCTGCGCCAGGGCGAATCCGGTTATTCCGGACAGGGTAATCAGGGCGGCGATACGGGTAAGCTTCATGGTGTCTCCTTTTCTGGGCTGGAGGGACGGGTGGAACCTGGATCTGGTGCTATTGCACGCATGGCATGGCGCAGGCTGGCAGTGGACAGCTCGCCAAGATGGTTATTCTGCAGAACGCCGTGGGCATCATAAAACAAGGTCGTGGGCAATGACAGCGAACTGACGGCCTGGCCCAGGCGCGCCCCACTGTCGAGCAGCAGGTTTTCCAGTTGCAGGTCTTGTTGCTGCAAAAAGCGCTCTACTTGTTGTTGCCCCTCGCCCTGGTTGATAAAAACAAACAGAATATCCGGATTATCCTGCTGTGCTGCCTGCAAAACCGGCATTTCCCGGCGACAGGGTGGACACCAGGTGGCCCACAGATTGATCACCAGTGGCTGACCACGCAGCTCCCGCAGCTCTACCGGCTCGCCTTGCAGATTGCGTACAGAGAGCTCGGGCAGCTGCTGACTGCTGAGCATGGCGTTGTGTACGGCAAAGCCCAGACCGCTGACGATGATGCCGCTCGCCAGTCCCGAGATTAACGGAATGCGTAGCGGAGGCTTTCGCCACAGGCACCAGGCGGCACCGGCCAGAGCGGCGATGATCCCGGCCAGCGGGCTGAAGCCGCCATCGCGGATATCCAGCATGGCGAGCCAGTTGCTGGAGTAAGTGTCGTAATAGCGGATGACGAAAACTGCCCTGGCTGCAACAATACCCAGCAGTAACAGGCGAAACAGCACCGGCTCGGGATTGGCTTTGCGTTTGCGGCCAAGCCACCAGCCGGTCAGCCAGGCGCACAGTAAACCAAGATACAGGATCGCCAGCTGGGTCGGAATTGCCAGCGGACCGAGTTTTAAACTAAGCATTTTTTCGGCTCCATGCCGGAAGGACTTGCATGGCCTGTCGTGGCTGTCCTGTACAATATGGCGATTGTGGGGAGTGGTTTGACAGGCAAATCATGATTTGGATTGTTCACTACATTAAGAAACCAGATGCTGCGTGTGAGCAGCTTTTCGCCGCAGCCGGATCATTACACTGACCATTGCTGACGTATTGGCATATGCTATAGCAAATTGACTGTTAATAATTAACTTAATATTAGTCCGTGTTCAGACAGCATTCACACAGCACGCTCTACTGAAGGAATGAGGCCCGATGCACATCCTTTTGATTGAAGATGACAGCCAGATCGCCGAAGGACTTTGCGCCGGTCTGGCGCTGACAAATTTTACTGTTGATCATGTTGATACTGCTTCTGCGGCAAGCCATGCGCTTTCGGTCGGCCATTTTGATGCGGTAATCCTTGATCTTGGCCTGCCGGACAGGGATGGACTGGATTGGCTGACGGAATTTCGCAGCAGTGGCAATGACATGCCGGTACTGATTTTGAGTGCACGGGACTCGGTTAACCAGCGCGTGGACGGACTGCAGGCCGGGGCCGATGACTATTTGCTCAAGCCTTTTGATTTGCGCGAACTGACAGCCCGCCTGCAATCCCTGTTGCGGCGCTCCAGCGGGCGCACGACACACCTGATCGAGCACGAGGGGCTTGTGGTGGACCCCAACCTGCTGACGGTCACCCTGCACGGCAAGAATATCAATCTGGCCCGGCGTGAAATGATGTTGTTGATGGCGTTTCTCAACAACCCGCGCCGTATCCTGAGTGCGGAACAATTACAGGACAGTCTTTACGGACTGGGGGATGGTGTCGAGAGCAACGCGATCAATGTGCACATTTACAATCTACGGCGCAAACTTGGCAGTGCGGTGATCGAGACCGTGCGTGGCCTGGGTTTCCGCCTGGGCAAGCCGCATGAGCCTGCGTAAGCGTCTGCTGTTCATTCTGGGCGGGACCTTTGCCCTGCTCTGGTCGATCGCGGCACTCTGTTTGCTGGGTGATTTACGTCAGGAGCTGGACCGGGTGCTGGACCAGCGGCTGGAGTCATCTGCACACATGGTGGCGGGCCTGCTCGAGCAGATTCCGCAACCGCAGATCAATCCGGATATGAGCCCCTTTACCAATCCCCTGTTGGGTGGCCTGAAACGCGGCCTGGTTTGCCAGGTGCGTACGCTGCGCGGCGAAGTGCTGGTGCGTATGCCGAATATGGTGTTTTCCCAGCCCGAAGAAGAACTGGTTGGTTTTTCCAACAGTATGGTGGACGGAGAAGAGTGGCGCACCTACACCGTGCAGCGTCACCAGTTGTTGATTACCATTGGTGACCGGCTGGACGAGCGCGAGCACCTGCAGCAAGTGATCTTTCTGGCGGCAGCCTTGCCGGTGGCCTTGGCACTGTTGGGCAGCCTGATCCTGATCTGGTTTGGCATTGGCCACGGGCTAAGCCCGCTGAACCGGTTGCGGTTGCAGCTGGCCAGCCGCAAGGCGGATGATCTGGCTCCCATTGATCAGCAAGCCGTACCGGTGGAGCTGATTCCGCTGGTGGAAACATTGAACCAGTTGTTGGCCAGGTTGGGCGATCTGCTTGAACGCGAGCGCCGGTTTAATGACGATGCTGCGCACGAACTGCGCACGCCACTGACCGCGATCAAAACTCACCTGCAGGTAGCCTCCATGGCCGGTGATGGCAGTCAGCTGGAAAGCAGTTTGAACAGGGCCGAGCAGGCAGTGGAACGGATGCAGTCCATGCTGGAGCACCTTCTGCTGCTGTCGCGGCTCGATGAAAATGATCAGCGTGAAACCACCGGTACCTTGCAGCCACTGGACGTTGTCCGGCAGGTGCTGGAACATCTGTTTGCCCATCCGCAGTTTCCCCGGATCGAGGTGGAAAGCCGGCTGGATGTGCCCTGTCTGGTTCACGTGCCGGACCGGCTGCTGGGCATGTCGATCCGGAACCTGCTGGAAAATGCACTCAAATATGCGCGTGATGGCGCCGTCAGGCTTGAGCTTGAGATGCATGGCGGACGGCTTTATGTACATGTCAGCGATACCGGTCCCGGACTTGATTCAGTCCAGTTCGCAGAAGCACAAAAGCGTTTCTGGCGAGCCAGGGTCAATAACGAGGGCAGTGGTCTGGGTTTGTCGATCGTTTCCGCAGTCTGCCAGCGCTTTCATGGGAGCCTGACAGCCGTACAGCATGACAAGGGTTTTACTGTCAGCCTGTCCTTCCCTTGCAGCGTAATTGAGGAATCTCAATAACAGGTTGTCTGTGTGCTTTCCCGCTCCTGTCTGGATAGACTCTGCGCGTTGCATCAAGACCCTCCCCAGCCTGGAAGCAGCCTGAAGCCGTTGCGTCTTTGGCACGATGGGGCCGGTTATGCAGTGAAATCACGGGGGACTGTGACCGGATGTTTTGCTGAACGATTGGTGCGGTGCTACACATGCTGCACTGATTGCGTGTTTTCATGACACGTTTTCTGAGCAGTTCTAGCAGTAATATTATCCGGCCCGGCCAAATAAAAACGGACCCGAAGGTCCGTTTGGTTGTGCTGCCTAGAAGTCCAGGTTGGCCACTGCCAGGGCATTGTCTTCGATGAATTGCCGGCGTGGCTCGACATGGTCGCCCATCAGGGTATTGAAGATCTGGTCTGCAGCGATGGCATCCTCAATGGTTACCTGCAGCATGCGCCGGGTTTCCGGATCCATTGTGGTTTCCCAGAGTTGCTCCGGGTTCATTTCTCCAAGTCCCTTGTAGCGCTGTACCACCAGTCGCCTTGAGCCTTCTGCCATCAGCCATTCCAGTGCCTGTTTGAAGCTGGATACCTTTTGCTTGCGTTCGCCACGCATGACATGGGCGCCCTCTTCCAGCAGGTCATCCAGCTGCTTTGCCAGTGCTACCAGGCTGGCGTAGTCGTTACTGGCAAAGAATTCCTTCTTGAAATGAACGCGCTCTTCTACACCGTGTGCCTGAATGACAACACAGGGATACCAGCTTCCGGTTTCGCTGTCCTGACACAGTTCGGCGACGTACTCGGTGCCTGAGCGGATCACTGTGGCCAGACGCTCGTTCAGTGCTTCAATCCAGTTGCGCACCTGTTCTGCATCCTGCAGTGATTCAGGCGTCAACTGTTCTAGCTCCAGCAATTGCTCGGTAATGTCCTTCGGGTACACGCGTGACAGACGTTCCAGTGTGCGCATGACGGTACGGTATTCCTGCACCAGGGCTTCCAGTGCTGCGCCGGACAGGCCGGGTGCGCTGTCGTTGACGTGCAGGCTGGCGTCTTCAAGGGCGGCCTGGGTCAGGTACTCTTCCATTGCCTCGTCATCCTTGATGTACTGCTCGTTCTTGCCGCGCTTGACCTTGTACAGTGGCGGCTGGGCAATGTAAATGTAACCGCGCTCGATCAGCTCGGGCAGCTGGCGGAAGAAGAAGGTCAGCAACAGGGTACGAATGTGCGAGCCATCGACGTCGGCATCCGTCATGATGATGATGTTGTGGTAGCGCAGTTTGTCGATGTTGTACTCTTCGCGGCCGATACCACAGCCCAGTGCGGTAATCAGGGTGCCGACTTCCTGTGAAGAGATCATGCGGTCAAAACGCGCCTTCTCGACGTTGAGGATCTTGCCTTTCAGCGGCAGGATGGCCTGGGTTCTGCGGTTGCGGCCCTGCTTGGCACTGCCGCCGGCCGAGTCACCTTCCACAATATAGAGTTCGGACAGGGCCGGATCTTTTTCCTGGCAGTCAGCCAGCTTGCCCGGCAGGCCGGCAATATCCAGTGCACCCTTGCGGCGGGTCATTTCACGGGCCTTGCGTGCGGCTTCGCGGGCACGGGCGGCATCAATCATCTTGCCGACAATGGCTTTGGCCTCGGTCGGGTTTTCCAGCAGATAATCAGCCAGGTATTTACCCATTTCCTGCTCGACCGCGGTTTTGACTTCAGACGAAACCAGGCGGTCTTTGGTCTGCGAGCTGAACTTGGGGTCCGGCACCTTGACCGAGACGATTGCGGTCAGGCCTTCCCTTGCATCATCACCGGTGGTGGATACTTTGTCCCGCTTGGCGATGCCTTCGGCTTCGATGTAGTTGTTGAGGTGTCGGGTCAGCGCAGTACGGAAGCCGACCAGGTGGGTACCGCCATCGCGCTGCGGAATATTGTTGGTAAAACACAACAGGTTTTCGTTGAAACCATCGTTCCACTGCATGGCAACTTCAACACCGACACCGTCTTCTTCACGGTAGGCAGAAAAATGAAACACCTGGTTGATGGTGGTTTTGTTGGTGTTCAGGTATTCGACAAAGGCTTTCAGGCCGCCTTCGTACTTGAACAGCTCTTCCTTGCCGGTACGCTCGTCTTTCAGGCGAATGCCGACGCCGGAGTTGAGGAAGGACAACTCGCGCAAACGCTTGGCCAAAACCTCCCAGCTGAACTGGATGTTCTTGAAGGTTTCAGCAGAAGGCTTGAAGTGGATTCGGGTGCCGGTTTTGTCACTGTCCCCAATCGGCTGCATCGGGGCCTGTGGCTCACCGTGGTGATAGGTTTGCTGCCAAACCTTGCCCTGACGGTGAATGGTCATCACCAGTTCTTTGGAAAGGGCGTTTACCACGGAGACCCCGACCCCGTGCAGGCCGCCAGATACCTTGTAGCTGTTGTCGTCAAACTTGCCGCCAGCGTGGAGCACGGTCATGATCACTTCGGCTGCCGAGACGCCCTCTTCCGGATGGATGTCCACCGGAATGCCACGCCCGTTATCCTGCACAGTAATGGATTCATCCGGGTGAATGGTGATGGTGATTTCGTCACAGTGGCCGGCCAGGGCTTCGTCGATCGAGTTGTCGACAACCTCGAAAACCATGTGGTGCAGGCCGGTACCATCATCAGTATCACCAATGTACATGCCCGGGCGCTTGCGGACGGCATCCAGCCCTTTCAGTACCTTGATGTTACTGGAATCGTAGGTGACATTTTCGCTCATTCGGTTACTCCGGATTCTTTAATGTGTCCATGTTCCACGTGGAACATGCTGACGGGGGTGTCCTTGCCCCAGTCATGGCTGATGCTTTCTGGGTCGGTGCCGGTAATGAATACCTGACAGCCCAATTGTTCTAGCAGGCGGCATAGCGCTTTGCGGTAAACCGGGTCAAGCTCGGCGCCAAGGTCGTCAACCAGGTAAATGCATTGTTGCTGCATGGATTCGGTCAGCAGGTGCCCCTGGGCAATCTTGAGAGCGCAGACCACCAGTTTTTGTTGGCCACGGGATAAAACTTCAATCGCGTTTTGCTGCCCCATACGCAAGCGCAGATCGGCCCTTTGAGGTCCCGCCTGAGTGTGCCCCATCTGTCTGTCGCGCTGAAGTGTATTTTCCAGCACTGTTTCCAGTTGTTTGTCCTTGTCCCAGCCGCGGTAGTAGCTGAGGGTAAGTTCGGGAAGCTCGATCAGATCTGACAGAACACTGGAAAAAACCGGCTTTAGCTGGCGTATGTAGTCCTGACGAAAACGATCGACCTGCTCGCTGGCAGTGCAGAACTCCTGATTCCAGGCCTGCATGTTTTGGTCGTCAATTATAGCATGCCGCAGCAATGAGTTGCGCTGCTTCAGACTGTTCTGCAAACGCTGCCACCAGTGCATGAATGAGTGTTCCACGTGGAACACTCCCCAATCGAGAAACTGACGGCGAATTTTTGGTGAGCCTTCGAGCAGACGAAAACCTTCCGGGTTGATCAATTGGACCGGAAGGATGCGGGCCAGTTCGGCCATGCTGCGGATGCTTTCACCATTGACCCGGATCTGTACGTCGGACTGACGGTTGCGACTGACGCCAATGGCAAGCTCTTCGCCGCCAGGTCTTTCGATCCGGGCAAACACCAGTGCCTGCTCCTGATCCTGCTGAATCATGGGCTGGATGCGATTGCTGCGAAAGGTTCGTGCCAGGGCGAGAAAATGGATGGCTTCCAGAAAGCTGGTTTTGCCGCTGCCGTTGAGGCCGTGCAGCAGATTGATGCGCGATGAAGGCTCAAGGGTGACAGGTACCAGGTTGCGGATACCTGTCACCGAGATGTGGCGGATGCTCATTCAGGGTGTGTTACAGGCGCATCGGCATCACAACGTAGGATGAGTCGCTGTTGTCCCCTTCCTGCAGCAAGGCGCTGCTGTTGGCGTCGGACAGGGTGATGCGAACTTCGCTGGAGGTCATGACGCTGAGCACATCCAGCAGGTAGCTGACGTTGAAGCCGATATCCAGCGGGCTGCTGTTGTAATCGATGGTAACTTCTTCTTCCGCTGCTTCCTGTTCCGGGTTGTTGGCCTGGGCGCGCAGCAGGTTGTCTTCAAACTGCAGGCGGATGCCGCGGTATTTTTCGTTTGACAAAATTGAAGCGCGGTTCAAGGCTTCGCGCAACAGCTGACGCTGGGCGACAACCAGCTTGTCGCCGCCGCGAGGCAGGACACGGTCGTAATCGGGAAACTTGCCGTCTACCAGCTTCGAGGTGAAGGTGAAGTCGTTGCCCACTGCACGGATGTAGTTGGCGCCAAGATTGATACGCACGTTGGCGTTTTCGTCGCTCATCAGTCGGGCCAGTTCCAGCACACCCTTGCGTGGCACGATCACCTGGTGCGGCGCATCGCCCTCGATTCCGGCTTCAGCGTCACAGAGTGCAAGGCGGTGGCCGTCAGTGGCAACGGCACGCAGGCGGCCGGGGCCGGTTTCCAGCAGCAGGCCATTCAGATAATAGCGGACGTCCTGCTGGGCCATGGCAAAACTGGTGCGCTCGATGATGAAGCGCAGATTGCCCTGGGGCAGTTCAAAGGAGAAGGAATCTTCCTGCTCGCTCATCTGTGGAAAATCAGAGGCCGGCAGTGTGGTCAGGGTAAAACGGCTACGCCCTGAAGAGATCAGCATCTTTTGCTCATCGAGGCGGAAGTTGATCAGAGCTTCTGCAGGCAAGTTTTTGCAAATGTCCATCAGTTTGCGCGCTGGGACGGTGATTTCGCCGTCATCGGCGGCTTCCTGCAGGATGGCACGACCAATCAGTTCGACTTCGCTGTCACTGCCGGTCAGCGACAGCTGCTGGTCTTCGATCACCATCAGGACGTTGGAGAGTACCGGCATGGTTTGCTTGCGCTCAACAACGCCAACGACCAGTTGCAGCGGTTTTAACAGTTCTTCTCTTGAAATGGAAAATTGCATGTTGGGCCTCTTGGCAAAATGTATCCGGTTGGGCTATTGAGTCATGAAGTCAGGGTGCGTAACAGGTTGTCATAATCTTCACAGATGTCGGCATCCACTTCCCGTAGTTCGGCAATTTTACGACAGGCATGCAGTACGGTGGTGTGATCGCGGCCACCAAAGGCATCACCAATTTCCGGCAGGCTGTGGTTGGTGACTTCCTTGGACAGGGCCATGGCCACCTGACGCGGTCTGGCTACCGAGCGGGAGCGCCTTTTCGACAGCAGGTCATTGACCTTGATCTTGTAGTATTCGGCAACAGTACGCTGGATGTTGTCGATGCTGACCAGTTTTTCCTGCAAGGCCAGCAGGTCTTTCAGCGACTCGCGAATCAGCTCGATGCTGATTGGCTCGTGGGTGAAGTGGGAGTGGGCAATCACGCGCTTGAGCGCGCCTTCCAGGTCACGGACGTTGGAGCGAAAACGCTGGGCAATAAAGAAAGCGCAGTCATGCGGCAATGCCACCCTGCCCTGTTCTGCTTTTTTCATCAGGATTGCAACCCGTGTTTCCAGTTCGGGTGGTTCGACGTAGACGGTCAGGCCCCAGCCAAAGCGGGATTTGAGCCGTTCTTCCAGGCCATCAATTTCCTTGGGGAAGCGGTCGCTGGTGAGGATGATTTGCTGGTTGCCCTCCAGCAGCGCATTGAAGGTATGGAAAAATTCTTCCTGGGAGCGCTCCTTACCGGCAAAAAACTGGATATCGTCAATCAGCAAGGCGTCAACAGAGCGGTAGTAGTTCTTGAATTCGTTGATGGCGTTCATCTGCAATGCCTTGACCATGTCGGCCACAAAGCGCTCCGAGTGCAGATAGATCACCCGGGCGCCGGGCTTTTTTTGCAGCAGGTGGTTGCCCACGGCATGCATCAGGTGGGTTTTGCCCAGGCCGACACCGCCATACAGAAACAGCGGGTTGTAACCATGGCTGGGGTTGTCTGCCACCTGCCAGGCCGCAGCCCGGGCCAGCTGGTTGGATTTGCCCTCGATAAAGCTGTCAAAGGTGAACGAGCGGTTCAGATTGCTGACGTGCTTGGTCACCACCGGTTTGGCTTCGCCTGCTTCGGCGGCTGCGGGTTTACTGGGTGTATCGGCCGCAGCCAGTGGTGCTGCGGGCAGGTCTGTAACGGGTGCGGGCGCCGGCTGGCCTGACATAACGGGTGTTGCTGGAACGGCTGCCTGGCTGGCAGGGGACTGGTTGCGACTGCCGATCAAAAGACTGATGTCTGGCACTTCGCCATTGTTGCGTTCAGTCATCAGCTCCAGCAGGCGGGTAAAGTACTTGTCGTTGACCCAGTCCAGCACAAAACGGTTGGGTGCATAGACCAGCAGACGACCGCCTGCGCTCTCAACCTGCAATGGACGAATCCAGGTGTTGAAATGCTGGGCAGGCAGCTCATCGCGTAGAAAATCAACGGATTGCAGCCAGAGATTGACAGGCACGGACATCTCCCGAAAGATGGATCAAAAGTTTACTATTGTAGCCGTGCTGCAGTGAGTTATCCACATGCAACCCGGGTTGTGTTGGCAGATGTCAGACTGCCGGAGAGTGCTATTGGCAATGGAAATCAATATGAGTTTGCAACAGCTGGCTGCCGGTCTGGTGCTGCTCGCCATACTGGGCTGGTTCTGGCGGGGACGTGGTGTGCGGGAGCTGGCGTTAAGACATGCCCAGGCCCGCTGCCGTGCCGAACAGCTGCAGTTGCTGGATGCACATGTTGCGTTTGCTGGCTGGAACCTGCTGGCCGATGCCAATGGACGCAAAAGGTTGGTGCGCCGCTACAGGTTTGAGTTTAGCGTAACAGGTGTGGACCGGCACAGTGGCTGGTTAGCCATGGCCGGACGACGCCTGCTACGGCTGGAGTTGCCGCCCTACCCCATGCTTGATGCTGGCCAGGAAGAAGCTTCGGCTGTCTTCAGGCAAACTCCAGCTGGTGATTGACCCGCTCAAGCCACTGCGCTTCTTTGGCCAGATCAGCAGCAGCCAGCGGGTTATTTTCCAGCCACTGGTCGGGAAAGCGAACCCCGAGTCTGGTGCCGGATGCCCGTAGTTGCAGATCTGGCATGCAGTGCTCGGTGCTGCGTACACGGTGCAGCAGGATCGCCAGGCGCAACACCAGACACAAGCGTAACAATGGAGTGGCATCCTGGCCAAACTCCTGGAAAAGACCTGCCGGAATGTTGCGTCTGTGTCCACGTACCAGCAAGGCTATCATTTGCTGCTCCTGGCGTGAAAAGCCGGCCAGATCGGAATGCTCGACCAGATAGGCGCCATGCTTGTGAAAATGATAGTGGGCGATATCCAGGCCGACTTCGTGCACACGGGCAGCCCAGCTCAACAGTTCGCCATGCCATTCTTCACCAAGGTCCCAGTCGGGCGCGACTTGCTCCAGTAGCTCCAGCGCCTTGTGTTCAACGCGCTGAGCATGGGTGATATCAACGTGATAGCGCGTCATCAACGATGAAATGGCACGCTCGCGCACATCTTCATGCTGGTGGCGGCCTAGCAGGTCATATAAAGCGCCTTCGCGCAGAGCGCCGTCGGCCTGGGAGATCTGCTCAAGCCCCAGTGCATCAAAGATGGCTTCGACGATGGCAAGACCGGCTGGGAAAATCGAACGGCGCTCCGGTTTGACTCCCGGGAAGTCAATTTGATCGATGTGCTCCAGTTGCAGCAATTGTTGCTTGAGGTGGACGATGCCGGCACGGTTGATTTCACCCTGGCCGATACCTGCGCATTGGCAGGCCTGGGCAACCGAGCGCAGAGTGCCGGATGCGCCCACACTTTCCTGCCAGCCTAGCCGGCGCAGGCTCTGCTCGCTTTCCATCATCTCGAGACGGGCCGCGGTATAAGCCCTGTTGTAATTGTCACGCGTGATTTTGTTGTCAGCAAAAAACCGCTGGCCGTAGCTGACACAGCCCATTTGCAGGCTGGCGCGATACTTTGATTCGAAGTCCTGACCGATGATGAACTCGGTACTGCCGCCACCGATATCCACCACCAGGCGCGGGCCGGAACTGTCCGGCAGGGTTTGCGATACTCCAAGGTAAATCAGGCGGGCTTCTTCGCGGCCGGAGATAACGTCAATGTCGTGTCCCAGAATGGCTTCTGCCTGCTCAATAAACTCGCGGCGGTTGAGCGCGACCCGCAGAGTGCTGGTGCCAACCACCCGGACACTGCCCGGGGGTAAATCGCCAATACGTTGGGCAAAGCGACGCAGGCAGTCCAGGCCGCGCTGCATGGCATCTTCCTGTAAGTGCAGCTTCTCGTCCAGTCCGGCAGCCAGTTGCACTTTTTCGCCCATACGGTCCAGGATGCGTATGTCCTGCTGGTCGGTTTTGGCCAGTACCATGTGGAAACTGTTGGAGCCCAGATCGATGGCTGCAATGAGGGGGAAGTTTTTTTGCTGTGGCATGGACTGTTTTCCGGATTGGCACTGGTCTATCCTGCCATGAAACGACAGGGCAAATCATGACAATCGGCAAAGAGCTGAACGAGCGGCATGCAGCTTCCGGTCAACCGGAAATTGAGTGGCCGGCTTTCACTACCACTAAAGTCGAGCTATGATACATGCCATCTGAATCAGTTTACATTATTTATAGCGGAGTCTTTCATGAGCGAACATATCAGCAATATTACTGACGCAGGTTTTGAGCGCGATGTCCTGCAGGCTGAGGGCCCGGTCCTGGTCGATTACTGGGCCGAGTGGTGTGGTCCGTGCAAGATGATTGCCCCGGTACTGGAAGAAATCGCCCAGGAATACGCTGGCAAGATCAAGATTTGCAAGCTGAACATCGATGACAACAAGGAAACTCCGCCCAAGTATGCCGTTCGCGGCATTCCAACGCTGATGCTGTTCAAAAATGGCAACGTCGAGGCCACCAAGGTCGGCGCCCTGTCCAAGAGCCAGCTGGCAGCATTTATTGACAGCCATCTTTAATCCAGGCATTGCCCGGCTAGCTGCTGCACAGCATGCCGGGCAATACTAATCAAGAAGTAGCGCACAATCTCCCGTCTGGCAGTCGCCAGAGCTGGACGCAGACAGCAACTGGTGGTAGATTCACGAGTCGTAACGCGCAAGCCGTTACATTTCCCGGCCAATACCCCTCCCCGTTCCGTATTGGATCCATCCGAACAGCTATTCTTATGGTAAGCCAGCCAATCCGGCCGCTTCCTTTCTGAACACTAGACTCCTTCCTTCCCTATGAACTTGACCGAATTAAAACAAAAGCCCGTAACTGAATTACTGGATATGGCTGCTGCCATGGGCCTGGACAACATGGCCCGTTCGCGCAAGCAGGACATTATCTTTGCCTTGCTAAAACGCCATGCAAAAAGCGGCGAAGAAATTTCCGGCGATGGTGTGCTGGAAATCCTCCAGGACGGCTTCGGATTTTTGCGTGCAGCTGGTGCTTCTTACCTTGCCGGGCCGGATGACATCTATGTATCGCCCAGTCAGATCCGCCGTTTCAATTTGCGCACCGGAGACACCATTTTCGGCAAGATTCGCCCACCCAAGGAAGGTGAGCGTTACTTTGCCCTGCTCAAGGTTGATTCCATCAACTTTGACCGGCCGGAAAACGCAAAAACCAAGATTTTGTTCGAAAACCTGACGCCGCTCTTCCCTACCCAGCGCCTGGTGATGGAAGCCGGTAATGGCTCGACCGAAGACCTGACGGGTCGTACCATTGACCTGGCCTCGCCAATCGGCAAGGGTCAGCGTGGCCTGATTGTGGCGCCGCCGAAGGCGGGTAAAACCCTGATGTTGCAGAATATTGCTGCCAACATCACGCGCAATAACCCTGAATGTCACCTGATCGTGCTGCTGATTGATGAGCGTCCGGAAGAAGTCACCGAAATGCAGCGTACCGTGCGCGGTGAAGTGGTTGCCTCGACCTTTGACGAGCCGCCGGTGCGTCACGTACAGGTAGCGGAAATGGTGATCGAAAAAGCCAAGCGCCTGGTCGAGCACAAGAAAGACGTGGTGATTCTGCTGGACTCCATTACCCGTCTGGCCCGCGCATACAACACCGTTATCCCCAGCTCCGGCAAGGTGCTGACCGGTGGTGTGGATGCCCATGCCCTGGAAAAGCCCAAGCGATTCTTCGGAGCTGCACGGAATATTGAAGAAGGGGGTTCGCTGACCATCATTGCCACGGCCCTGGTGGAAACCGGTTCCAAAATGGACGAGGTGATCTACGAGGAGTTCAAGGGCACCGGCAACATGGAGCTGATCCTCGACCGCCGCATGGCCGAGAAGCGCGTGTTCCCTGCGATCAACATCACCAAGTCCGGTACCCGTCGCGAAGAGCTGCTCACCACCGAAGAAGAGCTGCAGCGCATGTGGATTCTGCGCAAATTGCTGCATTCCATGGACGAAACTGCCGCAACCGAGTTCCTGCTCGACAAGCTCAAGGATACCAAGACCAACGAAGAGTTCTTCATGGCCATGCGCCGCAGCAAGTAAGGATACAACCCATGCAGTACGCGGATTTGCGCGAGTTTATCCAGGCGCTTGAAGAGCGCGGTGACCTGAAGCGCATCAAGGTGCCGGTCTCGCCGGTACTGGAAATGACCGAAATCTGCGACCGTACGCTACGCAAGGGTGGTCCTGCCCTGCTCTTTGAAACCCCGGCCGGGCATGACATGCCGGTGCTGGGCAATCTGTTTGGTACACCTGAGCGCGTGGCGCTTGGCATGGGTGCCGACAGCACCGACGAATTGCGTGAAATCGGCAAGCTGCTGGCTCAGTTGAAAGAGCCGGAACCACCCCGGGGCGTCAAGGATGCCTGGGACAAGCTGCCGATGTTCCGCAAAGTCCTGTCGATGGCACCCAAGGTTAAAAAAACCGGCCCTTGTCAGGACGTCATTATTGAAGGCGATGAAGTCGATTTAGGCAAATTGCCCATCCAGACCTGCTGGCCGGGTGATGTCGCGCCGCTGGTTACCTGGGGGCTGACCATTACCCGTGGCCCGAACAAGCCCAGACAGAATCTGGGCATCTACCGTCAGCAGGTGATTGGCCGCAACAAGCTCATCATGCGCTGGCTCAGCCACCGTGGTGGTGCGCTGGATTTCCGTGACTGGTGCCTGAAATATCCCGGCCAGCCTTACCCGGTTGCGGTAGCGCTGGGTGCTGACCCGGCAACTATTCTGGGCGCCGTGACGCCGGTGCCGGATACATTGTCCGAATATGCCTTTGCCGGCCTTTTGCGTGGCAAACGTACCGAGCTGGTCAAGGCCATCGGCAGTGACCTGCAGGTGCCGGCCCGGGCCGAAATCATTCTGGAAGGCCATATTTACCCCGGCGAGATGGCCGATGAAGGTCCCTATGGCGACCATACCGGTTATTACAACGAGGTGGACAGCTTTCCGGTGTTTACCGTGGAGCGCATCACCCACCGGGAAAACCCGATTTACCACAGCACCTATACCGGCCGCCCGCCGGATGAGCCGGCCATTCTGGGTGTGGCCCTGAACGAGGTGTTTGTACCCATCCTGCAAAAGCAGTTCCCGGAAATCACCGATTTCTACCTGCCGCCGGAAGGCTGCTCCTACCGCATGGCGGTGGTAACCATCAAGAAACAGTACCCGGGGCATGCCAAGCGGGTGATGCTGGGTGTCTGGAGTTACCTGCGCCAGTTCATGTACACCAAATTTGTCATTGTCTGCGACGACGACATCAACGCCCGTGACTGGAATGATGTGATCTGGGCCATCACCACGCGCATGGACCCAAGCCGCGATACCGTGATGATCGACAACACGCCCATTGATTACCTGGATTTTGCCTCGCCCGTCTCCGGCCTTGGCAGCAAGATGGGCATGGATGCAACCCACAAATGGCCAGGCGAAACCGATCGCGAATGGGGCCGTGTCATTGAGCAGGATCCTGCCGTAAAACAGCGAATTGATGAGTTGTGGCAAGAACTGGGTATTGACTAAAGTCTAAACTTTACCAGGAAAACCGTCGATATGCGGGCACCCGGGTGCCTGCATCGGTTGCATTTGTGCGCGTATACAGGGTGTTGCGTACAGCGGCCATGCGCTCGGCGTCAATTCATGCAGGAGGATTCATGCAACAGGCTGATTTTGATGTGTTGGTAGTGGGTGGCGGTGGTGCCGGGCTGCGTGCGGCGATTGCCGCGGCCGAACAGGCACGTGCCGATAATGCGGAGCTGCGCATCGGTCTGGTGTCCAAGGTCTATCCCATGCGCTCGCACACGGTAGCCGCAGAAGGCGGGGCCGCTGCAGTGACGCAGGAACACGACAGCCTGCAGGCACACTTTGAAGACACCGTAATGGGCAGCGACTGGCTGGCCGAGCAAGGGGTCGTTGACTACTTTGTGCGTCATGCCTATCAGGAGCTGGTGCAAATGGAGCACTGGGGCTGCCCCTGGAGCCGCAAGGCAGACGGCAGCATCCAGGTGCGCCGTTTTGGTGGCATGAAGATTGAGCGAACCTGGTTTGCCGCTGATCAGACCGGCTTCCACATGCTGCACACCCTGTTTCAGACTTCGCTCAAATATAAGGAAATTGCCCGGCTGGACGAGTTTTTTGTTCTCGATCTGCTGGTGGATGACGGCCGCGTTGCAGGTGTGCTGGCGCTGGAGGTGGCCACGGGCGCCCTGCATTTGCTGCGCGCCAGGGCGGTGATTCTGGCGACCGGCGGTGCCGGCCGGTTATTCCGCTTCAATACCAACGGTGGCATTGTCACCGGTGACGGCATGGCCATGGCCTACCGTCATGGTGTAGCACTGCGCGACATGGAGTTTGTCCAGTATCACCCCACCGGCCTGCCCGGCTCCGGCATTTTGATTACCGAAGCAGCCCGGGGCGAAGGCGGCATCCTGATCAACAAGGATGGTTACCGTTACCTGCAGGACTACGGTCTTGGACCGGAAACCCCGCTGGGCCAGCCGGAAAACAAATACATGGAGCTGGGTCCCAGGGACAAGCTGTCCCAGGCGTTCTGGCACGAGCAGCAAAAGGGCCGTACCGGCCTGCACGACGACAGCGATGTGTGTTTTCTGGATTTGCGCCACCTTGGCGAAGCCCATATCAACGAGCGCCTGCCACTGATCCGTGAGCTGGCGCAGGCCTACGTCAATGTGGATCCGGTGACAGAGCTGATTCCGGTGCGGCCAGCGGTGCATTACACCATGGGAGGCATCACCACCGATGCCCGCTGTGAAACCGGGATCAAGGGCCTGTACGCGGCCGGTGAGTGTGCTTCAGTCGGCTTGCATGGTGCCAACCGGCTGGGCTCCAATTCGCTGACAGAGCTGCTGGTGTTTGGCCGGCTGGCTGGCGAGCAAGCGGTAGCCCATGCCCGCACTGCAGCGCATGCCGAGCCAGGTTTGTTGCAGGCGCAGGCCGGGGCCTGGCAGCAAAAGCTGGCACAGATCTCTGGTCGCCGGGCCGGCACCCACTGGGTGGAAATCAGGCGCAAGATGCTGAAAACCATGGAGGACGGCTGCGGTATCTACCGTGCCGAGCGCGGCATGCAGCAAACCCTGGAAACGCTGCGCGAACTGAAGGAGCAATACCGCGATGCCGGCGTGGCCGACACCAGCAAGGCGTACAACACCGAGCTGCTGTATTTCCTTGAGCTGGGATACGGGCTGGATATTGCCGAGGCCACCTGTCTGGGGGCCTTGCAGCGGCGCGAGTCGCGTGGCGCCCACCAGCGTCTGGATGAAGGCTGCACGGCCCGCAATGATGATGAATTTCTCAAACACAGTCTGGTGTACTACCAGGACGGTACGGATGCCAGGCTGGAATGGCAGGATGTGGATGTTTCCATGTTGCCGCCGGGAGTGCGTGCCTATGGCGCAGAAGGCAAAGGAGACAAGGCATGAAAACCATGGAGATCAGGGTGCAGCGTTACCTGCCGGAACAGCATGCGCAGCCGCAGGTGGAAAGCTACCAGGTACCCTACAACGACAGCACTTCAGTGCTGGATGCGCTGAATTACATCAAGGAAGAACAGGACCCCAGCCTCAGCTATCGGTGGTCGTGCCGCATGGCGATTTGTGGTTCCTGCGGCTTTATGATCAATGGCGAACCCAGGCTGGGTTGCAAGGTATTCCTGCGCGACTATGCGGCAGCCGGTACAGTACTGATCGAGCCGCTGGCGCACTTTCCGGTGGAGCGTGACCTGATCGTTGATCTTGAACAGTTCATGCAGCATCTGGATGCCATTCAGCCCTATATCATCAGGGACACGGCCAACGGGGTGAGCGAAATGACCCCGCACAAACAAACCCCGGCACAGCTGGACAAATACCAGCAGTTTGCCGCCTGCATCAACTGTGGCCTGTGCTATTCGGCTTGTCCGCAATTTGGCCTTAACCCCGAGTTTATCGGCCCGGGCGCACTGGCGCTGGCGCACCGTTACAACCTGGACAGCCGTGATGAAGGTCGCAGCGAGCGCATGCCGCTGATTAGCGCCGAGGAAGGCGCCTGGAGCTGCACCTTTGTCGGCTATTGCTCCGAAGTCTGCCCGCAGCAGGTGGACCCGGCAGCAGCTGTCAACCAGGCCAAGGTGCTGTCGGCCCAGGATATGGTGCTGCAACTGTTCAGGAGGAAGAAAGCATGAGCCATAAAACGGAGCTGGGCCGCACCTGGTGGCTGAAAAATCCGGCGTTCAAGGCCTACATGTTGCGTGAAGCCACCGTATTGCCATTGGTGTTTTTCATTCTCTGCATGCTGGCCGGCATTTATTCCCTGGGCAAGGGAGAAGCGGCCTGGCTGAACTGGCTTGCGGTCATGCGCAATCCGCTGGTACTGGCCCTGAATGCCCTGGCATTGCTGGCCAGCCTGTACCATGCAGCAACATTTTTTGTGCTGTTTCCAAGGGTGATGCCGTTGCGGCTGGGTGACCGGAAAATACCTGACAGCCTGATTGTTGCCGGGCAGTGGGCTGGTGTTGCCGGTGTGTTTGTTCTGGCCGCGTGGATTTTTTGGGGGGTGCTGTGATGAGTAGCAAACCTGTACGTCGCAGTGACGAACCTGTCTGGTGGGCGCTGTTCAGTGGTGGTGGTGTCTGCTTTGCCGTATTTGTGCCAGCTGCGGTGTTTTTTCTGGCGCTGGCGCTGCCGCTGGGCTGGATCGAGCTTGGTCATGAGCAGGCGTTACAAGCTTTCAGCAGTATTTTCGCTGTGGTGTTTGCGGGCGCAGTAATCGCCCTGCCCGCTTTTCATGCCGCCCACCGTATTCGCCACGGACTCTATGACCTGAAATATGGTCAGCGTAGATTGATCAAGTGGCTGAGCTATGGCCTGGCACTGTTGGCCAGCCTTTATGCGCTGGGCAGCTGGCTGATATGGTTTTTGTCTTAAAATGCCGCTCGGACTGCCAGGGCGATTTACTATAATCCCTAGCCATCCCCGGCCATCAAGGTTTTTTTTGGTGTTGCCGGGTGTGTCTTTGTCATACTTAGCAGCCGGCCTGGAAGGCTGGCGTAGCAGGCCGTTGTGATCGGACAGGTATTAAATGTGGAACAAAATGCAGTAAAAATATACGAATGTGCGGTGATCAGCATCAACTGCCTTGGTGCTGAGGTTTACGAGGTCTGTTTGCAGCTGCCTGTGGTCAATGGCGTTACTTATCAGCCAGGCCAGCACCTGTTGCTCGCTTCATTGACGGGCGAGTTCAAGCCTTACTCCATTGCGTCGGCGCCTGCCGAAGGAAATGTGTTGCGCTTGCAGATTCTGGCCACCAATGCACCGCCGTTGCAGCTGTTGGCCGAGTTACAAAGCGAAGGCAAGGCCCGGGTGCAACTGCCATTCGGAGATGTTTGCGTTGACCCGGCCGACCCGCAGCCGCTGCTGTTGATTGCCGCCGGTACCGGCATGGCGCAGATGCACGGCATTATTGAACAGGCCCGCCTTTTGGGCAGCACCGCACCCATTCACCTGTACTGGGGCGCTCGCGAAGTGCAGGACTTTTACCGGCTGGCGGCCTGGAGCAAATGGGAAGGCATGGACAACCTGCATCTGCACAAGGTTGTCAGTCACGATGCCAGCTGGGAAGGCCGCAGTGGTCTGCTTTATGAGGCGGTCATCAATGATCTGGCTGACCTGGGCGGCTACCGGGTGGTTGCCAGTGGTTCACCGGCCATGGTGTACGGCACCCTGGATGCGCTGGTTGCACACGGCATGCGACCGGAGCAGATGCAGGCTGATGCCTTCAGTTACGCACCGCGTCCGGCGCCGAACGGGGCGGAATAGCCTTTTGTGCTGACCCCAGCATCACTTGCCGGCCGTCTGGGCTGCCTGGGCAAAGCGGCTTTCCATGGCCAGCAGTTTGCGTTTACGTTCGACGCCCCAGCGGTAACCGGAAATCCCGCCATCGCTACGTAGTACGCGGTGGCAGGCGACCGCCAGTGCGACTGGATTACTGGCTGCGGCGCGGGCCACGGCGCGTACGGCCCTGGGTTGACCGATGCGTTCAGCAACCTGGCTATAACTGAGGGTCGTGCCGAGAGGGATCTGCTGCAGAACGTCCCAGACTTTCATCTGGAATGCGGTACCGCTCAGATGCAGTTTGAGCTTGAGCGGGTGATCCGGTTTGTCGAGAAAATCTGCTACCATTTTCAGTGCCTTGCCGGCTTCCCGGTCATTGTCCTCGAGCAACTCCCGCCCGGGAAAGCGCTTTATCAGATCGTTACGCAGCTCGTCTGCGGTATCGCCGAGCAGGACTGCACAAACGCCCTGCCCGTCGTGGGCCACCAGTAGTGCGGCAAACGGATGACTTTGCACGGCAAAGTGAATAGAGTCAGACATGGGAGTACCCTCCGGGCAAGCGTGTCATTGCCTGTCCACCTTACTGCTGCAACCTTCCGGCTGGCAATCGTCTTTTGATTTTTTGGAGACCACCATGGCCAAACTGCTTGAAAAACCCGAACCGCCAGGCGAGTTTGACTGCTGCGAGAGTGCCTGTGAGCCTTGTGTCTGGGACTTTTATTACGAAGAACTGGCCGAGTGGCAAAAGCAGCAAAACGAGTTGCAGCAGGCAGCGGATGCCGACAGCAGGGAAGAGGATTGACATGGCCAAGGGCTGGGGTTCGGAAGATGCCGCTACCGAACAGATGCAGGATACACTGGACGATGCTGTGACCCGGGTACGCAGCCTCCTGCCAAGCGGTGATAGTGCCGAGTACTGCGATCAGTGTGACGAACCCATTCCGGCCGGACGGCGCGAAGCGCTACCCGGCGTGCGGTTGTGCATCGCCTGCCAGGAAGAGCTTGATCGCACTGGTGCCTGAATTTCGCTGGAAATTGTTGAACCAGGCTGCGGGTACACCAGATCGGGGCCGGAATTTGCGAGCAGCGGTTGCCAGGTGCGGGATACTCCGCTGCTGCATTGTTGGAGCGGGCTTGCTCGCCGGAACGGTACGTGAAAAACCAGACTGGCGTTAAGTCATCCGGGCACGGCTACACATTGCTGTACGGCTTGTAACTGATCAGCCTGCAACGGGCGGAGTTCTGGGCAGCCAGACGATCATGACGGCACAAAATAGCGTCAGTAGAATGACAAACCAGACAAAGCGGCTCAGGCCCTGTTGTTTGCGCTTTTCTTCCTGCTGCGGCAAGGCCATGCCGCAGTGTTTGCAGTTGGCTTGTCCGGGCGGGTTTTGCTCCTGGCAGAACAGACAGGTTGCCATGATGAAGTCCTCGGTGCGGCGAGTCATGTATTGCCATCAACATAACCGTTCCGCTGTGGCCTGCTGCTTGATGTCAATCAAGCGTGAAATTCTTACTCGTAGTTTTCCAGCCTGTCACGGTCCAGAATGCAAATCAGGCGGCCTTCCACACGGATGATGCCCTCATGGCTCAGGTGGTGGATGATGCGCGAGAAGGTTTCTGGCTGAATGGACAGTTGCCCTGCGATCAGACGCTTGGCAATCGGCAATTCGAAACTGGGTGTTTCGCAACTGCTGCAGGAGCGCAGCGCCTGCGATAGCAGGTAACGGATAACGCGGTGAGTGGCGTTTTTCAGGGACAGGATTTCGATTTCGTTGATGCGCGTGTGCAGCCGGATCGACAAGGCTGCCAGCAAGGCACTGGCCAGCTCCTGGTTTTCACGAATCAGGCTCATATAGGCGGAGCTGGACAGCAACAACAGTTGAGTCGGAGTCACCGCCTGCGCAGTGGCAACGTAGTTTTTGGTGTCCATGAACATCATGGCTTCGGCAAAGGTCTTGCGGTCGCCAATGACTTCAAATACCTTTTCCTGGCCGTCAGGGGTCAGGCGGTAAATTTTGATACTGCCGGAGATGACAAAGCCAAAATGCTGGCAGGGGTCACCCTGGCGAAAAACATACTCGTCCTTGTCCAGGTTGACCAGCTGACTTTCCTCCAGCAGCTTGGCCAGCTGGTGTTCGGACAGGGGCTGAAACAGGTGGTGTTCTCGCAGGATTCTTTGATGAAGGGGATGTGGTTCCATGAACTGCTCTCGAATTAAACAGCTACGACAATAAGGCTGGTCAAGAAGGGTAGCACAAACCGTGCTGGTTAGAGTGGAATAAGCCATTTGCTATTGCCAATCACAGAAACAGCCGTTGGCCAGCGTACTGTTTGCCGCTACCGCCCGACCCTGACGCAAGGCGTCCAGAATGGGTTCGACGAAGCTGTTGCTGCTGGTACAGATGGCGCCTTCACTGTAGGGACCAAAGTAGGCCAGCCGGCCCTGACGGTCAAAAATGGCAACAGCGGGGCTGGCCGGCAGCTGTTGGCTGCCGGGTATTTCGGCTATGGCTTGCATCGCGCGCAACGGCTTGGCCAGCTGTCCTTTGGTGCCGGCTTTTTGCACATGATAAAATTGCACATCAGCGGCGAATTCATGCATGATTTTCGCCAGGTGCTGTTGATTTCCGGCGTTACACGGGCAGGCCGGTTCCCAGAAATGCAGCAGACGTATGGGACCTTCGCCGGCCAGGTACTCAGGCAACTGCAGTTGTTGCCCGGCAAGCCAGGTGTCGTCCGGATCAAACGCACGAAAATAGCGGCTCTGGTACCACCACAGTGCGCACAGCAGCGCGGCCAGCCAGGCCAGCAGGAACAGGAACGTCAATATTCTTTTGTGCATTGGACCGCAGTGCCCGAGAAAGATGGTGTTTTGCTGCCCTGCAGACAGTTTAAAGGGTACAGACTGCCATGGCAGCGGCGCGAGTTCCCACGTCCTTATTGTCGCAGGCACAGAGGTCATGAGATAGATGGTTACCACCGCACATACTGACTGGATGCAGACAGACTCGCTGCCGCAGATAACCGGTAATGAGCCGGAGCCGGCCTGGGTCCGGCATTGGCGTGCCTATTATGGTATTGATTTTGCCGGTTTGGCAGGTGCAGTGCAGCAGCGCCTGGGCCATCTGGATGTGGCGGGATATCGGCTTGCCGTGCAGCTGTATCGCCAGCCGGAGCCAGGCCGTGGCACATGCATTGTGCTGCATGGTTACTACGACCACATGGGGCTCTATGGACACCTGTACGCCTGGGCACTGCAGAATGGTTTTAGTGTTTTGACCTGTGATTTGCCCGGCCACGGCCTGTCGACCGGTGCGCGGGCCAGCATTGGCTCTTTTGCCGAGTATCAGCAGGTGCTGCAGGCACTGTTGGGGTTGCTGCAGCCTTTGCAGCTGCGGCAACCCGTACATCTGATCGGGCAGAGTACCGGTGCCGCTATCGGCCTGGAGCTGGCACTGCATGCCTGGCCGCAGGAGCTGGGGCAGTTGGTATTGCTCGCACCGCTGGTGCGGCCACGGGCCTGGAAGCAGTCGCGCATCCTGCTGCGTGGTTTGAAGCCCTTTGTTGAGCAAATTCCGCGGCGGCGCTCCTACAACTCGGGCGATCCGGCATTTATCGAGTTTTTACAGCAAGATCCGTTGCAGGCGCAGATTTTGCCCACTGCCTGGGTGGGCGCGCTGGCCAACTGGATCCCCCGTATCGAGCGCGCTGAACGTTCGCGGGTGGCACCGATTATTGTGCAGGGTGATGCCGACCGCACCGTGGACTGGCAGCATAACTTGCGGGTTCTGGAAGAGAAGTTCAGCCAGCCGAAGATTTGCATGTTGCCGGGTGCACAGCATCACCTGGTCAATGAGCTGGAGCATTATCGCGACCAGGGCTTTGCCTTTATTGAAAAACACCTGTAGCCAGCGGCACGTGCCGCTGCGCGGGTGATGAATATAAAACGGCGGAACCCCTTGCAGGGCCCCGCCGTTTTATACGCTATCCGCAGATCAGGCGGAATACAGCACGCGACAACGCATGGTGCCTTCCACTTCTTGCAGTTTGCTCAGGGCCAGGTCAGAGCTGTTGGCATCAATGTCGATCACCACATAACCAACGCTGTCGTCCGTTTGCAGAAATTGTGCGGACACGTTGATATTGTTGTCGGCAAAGACCTTGTTGATGGCGCTCATGACACCCGGGATATTCTTGTGAATATGCAGGATGCGGTGTTTGCCCGGGTGGGATGGCAGGGCCACTTCAGGGAAGTTGACCGAGGAAACCGAGGTGCCGTTGTCGCTATACTTGACCAGTTTTTCGGCAACTTCCAGACCGATATTGGCCTGGGCTTCCTGGGTGGAGCCGCCAATGTGCGGGGTCAGGATGACATTATCCAGGCCACGCAAGGGGCTGACAAACTCTTCTGCGTTGCCACGTGGCTCGACCGGAAACACGTCGATGGCGGCACCGGCCAGATGTCCATCCTTGATTGCTTCGGCCAGGGCCTCGATGACCACTACGGTGCCACGGGCGGCATTCATCAGTATGGCACCTTTTTTCATGTTGCGAATTTCTTTTTCGCCGATCATCCACTGGGTGGATGGCAACTGGGGAACGTGCAGGGAAACGATATCGGACATGGCCAGCAGTTCGTTCAGCGTGGACACCTGGGTGGCGTTACCCAGTGGCAGCTTGGTCACCACATCATAGTAAAACACCTGCATGCCCAGCGCTTCAGCCAATACTGACAACTGGGTACCAATGGAACCGTAACCAATGATGCCCAGCTTTTTGCCACGTACCTCGTAAGAACCGGTGGCGCTCTTGTCCCAGCCGCCACGGTGGCAAGCCGCATTTTTCTGTGGAATGCCGCGCATCAGCATGATGGCCTGGCCCAGGGCCAGTTCAGCTACCGAACGGGTGTTGGAGTAGGGCGCGTTGAATACGGCAATACCGCGCTCGCGGGCCGCGTTCAGGTCGACCTGGTTGGTACCGATGCAGAAGCAGCCAACGGCAACCAGCTTCTTGGCGCAGGCAAAGACGTCTTCGGTCAGCTGGGTGCGCGAGCGGATGCCAACAAAGTGGGCGTCGGCAATCTTTGCCTTGAGTTCATCTTCCGGCAGTGCACCAGTGATGTACTCGATGTTGGAATATCCGGCTGCATTCAGGATGTCGATGGCATTCTGGTGAACGCCTTCCAGCAGCAGAAAGCGGATTTTGCTTTTATCAAGCGATGTTTTGCTCATGATTGAAACCTGTGTCCTCAGCGAACGCTGCTCAAGGGACGGGATAAAACAAGGATGCGAGGGCCGGGCGGGTGTCTCGACAATTTAACGGTGTTTTATCGCTTTTCACAGCGGTTGTCAGTAATGGTCCGGGAGAGTCCGGTACCGGCAGGAAATGCGGTTGTCGGGCTGGCTGCTCCAGGACGGCTCCACCAATCGTGAGAGTGCACGATTAACAGGGCGTCCATGCTACCATAAGCGCACCAAAAAATAGCCAGTCCTGTGAGCTGAAGACTTTTCAGGATGGTGTTGAACGATGTGAGAGAGACCCGATGAGCGACAGCGCCCTGATTGATGAACTGAAAGCCCTGCTGGATGAAGGCAAGGTCCTGACCGATGCCGACAGCCTTGCCAGTCACGGGATTGACTGGACCAAACATTTTGCCCCGGCACCTGTGGCCATTGCCTTCCCGCGCAGCATCGGGCAGGTGCAGGCGATCGTGCGCTGGGCCAACGAGCGCAAGGTGGCGCTGGTGCCTTCGGGTGGCCGCACCGGCCTGTCGGCGGCAGCCGTGGCCGCCAACGGCGAGGTCGTGGTGTCGTTTGACTACATGAACCGCATTCTGGATTTCAACGAATACGATCGCACCGCCGTCTGTCAGCCAGGCGTGGTGACCCAGCAGCTACAGGATTTTGCCGAGGAGCACGATCTGTATTATCCGGTGGATTTTGCATCAGCCGGTTCTAGCCAGATTGGCGGCAATATCGGCACCAATGCCGGCGGTATCAAGGTCATTCGCTACGGGATGACCCGCGACTGGGTGCTCGGCCTGAAAGTGGTGACCGGCAGCGGCGAACTGCTGGAGCTGAACCGCGACCTGATCAAGAATGCGACCGGCTACGACCTGCGTCAGCTGTTCATCGGTGCCGAAGGCACCCTTGGTTTTGTGGTCGAGGCCACCATGCGTCTGACCCGCAAACCCAACAACCTCACCGCGCTGGTGCTGGGCACTCCGGATTTTGACTCCATCATGCCGGTGCTGCATGCCTTCCAGAAAGAGCTGGATCTGACCGCATTCGAGTTTTTTTCCGACAAGGCACTGGCCAAGGTGCTGGCGCGTGGCGATGTGCCACCGGCCTTTGACACAGAGTGCCCGTTCTATGCCCTGCTGGAGTTTGAAGCGGTCAGTGAGGAGGTGATGGAGCAGGCGCTGGCGGTGTTCGAACACTGTATGGAACAAGGCTGGGTGCTGGATGGTGTGATGAGCCAGAGCGAGCAGCAGCTGGAAAATCTGTGGAAGCTGCGCGAGTACATCTCCGAGACCATTGCCCACTGGACGCCTTACAAGAATGATATTTCAGTAACGATCAGCAAGGTTCCGGCATTTTTGCGTGATATCGACGAAATTGTTGAAAAAAACTACCCGGACTTTGAGGTTGTCTGGTTTGGCCACATTGGCGACGGCAACCTGCACCTGAATATCCTCAAGCCCGAGGATATGGACAAGGACGAGTTCTTTGCCAAGTGCGCTACGGTCAACCAGTGGGTGTTCGAGACAGTGCAAAAATACAATGGCTCGATCTCCGCCGAGCATGGTGTGGGTATGACCAAGCGCGATTATCTGCATTACAGCCGCAGCGCCGAAGAGATAGCCATCATGAAGGCCGTGAAAGCTGTATTTGATCCCAACGGTATCATGAACCCCGGGAAGGTTTTTCCTGTTTAAGTTGGGGGTTTACAGTGCGGTGTGGCCGGGCGGGTCGTGCTCCATGCTGCGGCTACGCAGCCGCGCCGAAACAAGTTTCGGCACAACTGCGTAGCCGCAGCACAGTTCCAAACCAGCCCGCCCACACCGCCCTGAAAAAC
>CAYMXO010000013.1:0-4678 GCA_964394445.1 uncultured Thiopseudomonas sp. | reverse complement strand
ACTGCGTAGCCGCAGCACAGTTCCAAACCAGCCCGCCCACACCGCCCTGAAAAACATTACCTATAACAACAGAGAAAGAAACAATGAGCTATCAACATCAATACCAGGACGGCACCACCATTCACTACCCCATGGGCAAGGTGGTTTGTGTGGGCCGTAACTACGCGGAACATGCCAAGGAGCTGAACAACCCGGTCCCGGACGAGCCGTTGCTGTTCATCAAACCGGGCAGTTCGGTGGTGTGTCCGGTCAATGGCTTCAATATTCCGCAGGACCGCGGCGCGGTACACTTTGAAATCGAAATCGCCGTGCTGATCGGCAAGCCGCTGTCCAGGCGTCCTAACGAGGAAGAAGTGCTGGATGCCATTTCTGGTTATGCGCCGGCTCTGGATCTGACCTTGCGTGATGTGCAGGATGAACTGAAGAAAAAAGGCTGGCCCTGGGAAGTAGCCAAAAGCTTTGACGGTGCCTGTGTAATTGCTCCATTTATTGTCAGTGATGCGGTGGCTGATACCAACGACATCGAGGTGCGCCTGACCGTCAACGGCGAGCTGCGCCAACAGGGCAACAGCAGTGAAATGCTCAATCCGGTGGTGCCGCTGATCCAGCACATGGCGCAGATGTTCAGCCTGCAGCCGGGTGATGTAGTACTGACTGGCACGCCGGCCGGGGTCGGCCCGCTCAAGTCCGGCGACCAGATCCAGATGGAGCTGCCGGGCCAGAAGTACAGCTTCGCAACCTTTGTGCGCTGAGTACCGATATGCCCGAGTTGCCCGAAGTTGAAACGACCCGCCGCGGTATCGAGCCCTACCTGCTGGACCAGCAGGTAGAGCGGGTGGTAGTGCGCAACGGCAGCCTGCGCTGGCCGGTGCCGGAAGACCTGGATGTACGTCTGTCCGGTCAACATATCCGCAAGGTGGAGCGTCGTGCCAAGTACCTGCTGATCGGTGCCGACGCCGGCACCCTGATCTGCCATCTGGGCATGTCCGGCAGCCTGCGTCTGGTGGAGCGGGATACACCGCCGGGCAAGCATGATCATGTGGATATTGAACTGGCCAGCGGTCAAGCGCTGCGCTACACCGACCCGCGCCGCTTTGGTGCCATGCTCTGGAGCCATGCGCCACTCGAGCACAAGCTGCTGGCCAGTCTTGGCCCCGAGCCGCTCAGCGATGCCTTCAACGTGGACGACCTGTACAGCAAGGCCAAAGGCCGCAAAACAGCCATCAAGCCCTTCATCATGGATAACGCCGTAGTGGTGGGTGTCGGCAACATCTATGCCAGCGAAGCGCTGTTTGCTGCCGGTATCGACCCGCGCCGCGAGGCAGGCAGCGTCAGTAAAAAGCGCTATGCGGTGCTGGTAGACGAGATCAAGCAGGTGCTGGCCCGCGCCATCGAGCAGGGCGGCACCACGTTGAAGGATTTTGTTGGTGGTGACGGCAAGCTTGGCTATTTCCAGCAGCAATTGTTTGTTTATGGACGTGGTGGCCAGCCCTGCCTGAAATGTGGACGTGAACTGCGCGAGACCCGGCTTGGGCAGCGTGCCAGCGTGTTTTGTGGCAACTGCCAGTCGTGATTGTGAACCGGTTGGGGTTCTCTCCATTGCAGCACTGACATTTTCGCATCTTGTGTATATATTGTAGCCATCTTCGTTTGCACCAGCAGAGGGATTGCATAATGAACTTTTTTCGAGTGACGGCCGCTTCGCTAGCCTTGGCCCTGGCAGTAACCGGCATACCGGCGGTAGCAGGTTCCGGCGCTGACCCATACCACGATGAGGAAACTCCGGCCGCCTATGCAATGGTGGCGGATGCGGTTATTGCCCGTCCGTTGCTGTTGGCTGCAACCGTGATCGGTACCGGAGTGTTTGTTCTGACGTTGCCCTTTACCCTGGCTAGCGGAAGTGTTGGTAAAGCTGGCAAGGCTCTGGTGGTTGAGCCGGGCGAGGCAACCTTTGTGCGCTGCCTGGGTTGCAGCAAACCCGGCTACGGCAACGCCGAGGACTAATAAGGATATAGCACAGGAATGACCGGCCGGTCTGCTTCGCGGGAAGCAGGCCGGCTTTTTTTTGGCCTGATCTGCTACACTCGCAATGTTGGCCGGCTCGAGCATGCAGCCGCAACAATATTCTTGATTTATCTGTTGTGGGTGTAAGACATGTCCAGTCCCCGGCGTTTCTTGTTGCCCGTTCTGGCAGTATGCATACTGTCCTTGAGCTTCTGGTATAGCGATGCCTGGCTGCGTCTGGCATCCGGTGTGGCGCTGTTCCTGTTTGGTATGCAGTGTCTGGAAGAGGGTCTCAAGCAGCTGGCTGGCAGCCGCCTGGAACAATGGCTGGAGCGCAGTACCGCCACTCGTGTAAAAAGCTTTCTTTTTGGTGTTGGCGGCACCATGATCCTGCAATCCACCACACTGATGTCGATGTTGACCATCGCCTTCATCAGTACCGGGATGATCCAGCTTGCCGGCGGCATTGCCGTGATTATCGGTGTCAACCTGGGGACCAGTGGTGGCATGTGGCTGTTGGCAATGGCCGGACAAAATATCAGCCTGAGCCCGCTGGCGATGCCGCTTTTGGTGTTTGGCGTGCTGGCCCGTTTTGCCGGCAGCAAGGGCGCGGCAATTGGCCGGATCATTCTGGGCATAGCCTTCATCTTTCTGGGTATCGAACAGATGAAAAGCGGCTTTGCCGACTTCGGCAATGGCTGGGCGTTGGGGGAGCAGCTGGCGCCGGGAGTCGGTGGGCAGTTGATGCTGGTGCTCGGTGGTATGGCACTGACTGCCATGCTGATGTCCAGTCATGCCACCCTGATGCTGATTCTGGCTGCTCTGGCTGCGGGCCAGCTGGAGCTCTGGCAGGCGATGGCCATGGCTATTGGTGGCAGTGTTGGCAGCAGCGTCAATGTTGCCGTAATGGGCTGGCTCGGTGGTAACCGCAGTGGCCAGCGTCTGGCGCTGGTTCACACATTGTTCAACCTGGTCAGCGGTGTACTGACCTTTGTTTTTTTGCATCCGCTGTTGTGGCTGGTGCAAACGGTGATGGGGCAGTTTGGTGCCGCAGACAACAGCTTGCTACAGCTGGCATTGTTTCAGACCCTGTTCAATATTCTGGGTGTGATGGTGCTCTGGCCGCTGCAGTCGCAACTGGCGCTCTGGATGCAGCGTTTGTTGCCACACCGGGATGAGCCCGAGGTGCTGATCAGCGCCTCCAGCACGCCTTCTGCCATGCGTATACGTGAGCCGGTTACCCACGCACGTTATCTGACCGATGCCGCGCTGACGGCAACGGATACTGCGTTGCGGGCGGTTGCGCAGGAGCTGCAACACCTTGGCCGGCTGAGCCTTGAGGTCATCTGCCACGCACTGTATCAGCCGGTTGAACAGTTGAGCAGCATCCGTGTCAACGAGGCGCAACTGAATGCTTTGCCAGGCGACACGGCGATGCTGGATGCCGAGGCCCTGTACCAGTTACACATCAAAGGTGTCTATTCGGATCTGCTCGGATTTATCAGCAGGTTCAACCAGGAAATGGACGAGAACCAGCAGCGCGGCTGGATGACTGCGCGGGTTGCCGCTTTACAGCTTGTGGATGCGGTCAAGGATGCCAAGCACCTGCAGAAAAACCTGGGCCACTACCTGCGTGATGACCGCTCGCTGGTACACAATCACTATCTGGACTTGCGCCGTCACCTGCTCTGGATTCTGCGGCAGGTGCGTGAAGTCGGCGGGCTGGATGTTCCCGTGGATGTCTGGCGCAGCCGGCTGGAGTGGCTTGATGCGCAGGCTGCAAAGTTTGATGCGGATTTTCGCAATCGTATCTTTGCCGAGGTACGCAAGCAGAAACTGGACAACCTGCAAGCCAGCTCGCTGATGAATGACCTGGGCTATGTCAGCCGTATTACCCAGAGCCTGCGCAACGTGTTGCAGCTGGGTGCGCTGGATGACGGGGAGCTGTTGCGGGAGGTTCGCAGCCTGGGAACAGGTGAGGACGAGTTTCCGCTGATCGATTTGTAACGGCTGAGCGGTTGGCAGTGATATTTGCTGCGTTGGCTGATTGCAGCCGCGGATGGCGCGTGATTATGCCTGGCCGGTAATGATCTTGTATTTTTCCATCAGCTCTTCCCGGGTTTCCTGGTGGTTGGGGTCAAGCGGAATGCAGTCAACCGGACATACCTGCTGGCACTGGGGTTCGTCATAGTGCCCCACGCACTCTGTACACAGGTTGGGGTCGATTTCGTAAATTTCCTCACCCTGGGAAATTGCGCTGTTGGGGCATTCGGGCTCGCATACATCGCAGTTGATGCAGTCGTCGGTGATTATCAAGGCCATGAGGTTGGCTCCTTCGTAATTGGGTTACACAGAGGGGAGTATGCCGGTGCCGGGCCGGCCGTATTCCGGCTCAGCGCCTGAAGCGTTCTTCCAGAGCCTTTGCCACTACAGGATGCACGAATTGCGAAATATCGCCATCAAGAGCGGCAATTTCACGCACCAGGGTTGAGGAAATGAAGGAATACTGCTCGCAGGGCGTCAGAAACAGGCTTTCCACATCGGGTGCCAGCTTGCGGTTCATGTTGGCCAGCTGGAATTCGTACTCGAAATCCGATACCGCGCGCAGTCCGCGCATCAGCACATTGGCTTCGACTTCCTTGACGAAGTGGGCCAGCAGGTTGCTGAAGCCGTA
>CAYMXO010000012.1:0-37198 GCA_964394445.1 uncultured Thiopseudomonas sp. | reverse complement strand
TTTGTAAAATTGATAAATTCGCTCGCTTGAGCGACTTTGTTCAGCGGTTCCCTATGTATCTGCTGAACGGGTATTGAAAAGCATAGGAAGCACTGTTAAATTACTCACTCGCAAATGATTCTCATTAAGGACTGTCTCATGAAATTCAACTTATCCGCTTTGGCCATGGCTGCCAGCCTGGCCTTTTCCACTAGCAGTTTCGCCGCTGACCGTGTCGAACATTTCAAGGGGCTGCCTTCGCCAGACCTGTCAACCGCAGTAAAAAACTTTACCGAATACAATGACCTGCTTGCCAAACAGCTGGATGGCGAGCTGACCCCGCAAGCGCTGGCAGAAGTCCACCAGCTGACTTATACACTGGAAATCGCACTGGAAAAAATCAGTGATGAAGTGGAAGCTCTGGCGGACACCCTGGAAGAGATTCACGTGGCATCCGAAACTGCCGAGCCTGAAAAACTGGCTGCAGAAGGCAAAAAATACATGCAGGTGGTCAACGAGCTGAAAAAGCTATAATCCCCCGCTATTCGCTGCATTTCCCTATACCCCGGGGCTGCCTCCCCCGGGAGTAAACATCCTGCCTCGCACCAACCCGCCCAGAGCCATAGCGACTACACAAACTATTCTCCGCCAACTTGTAGTAGTCAACTAATTCCGGACACGTTTTTAAGTTTTTCTTCCGCAATCGCAGGAGCCAAGCCACCATTATGAACATGCGGTCGCTCCCAGTTGTAATAACCCATCAGGTAGCTGCCAATATCGCATGTAGCAGCCACAAAGTCCGGGTAGCCGATCTCTGGCATCCATTCCGTTTTTAAACTGCGAAACAGACGCTCCATGGGTGCGTTGTCCCAACAGTTTCCACGTCGGCTCATGCTTTGCGTCATGGCGATAACGCCAGAGTCTTTGCCGAAACTTGCGGCTGGCGTACTGACAGCCTTGGTTTGAATGAAAGACAATGCCTTCGGGCTGCCCACGCTGCTCTCAGGCATGTTGCAGTGCCTAGCTAATCCCCCCATAAAAAGTCAGAACGCCGAGCAAACAAGAATCAATATTAATTGCAAAAAATTGATCGGCGTCACCCAGTCCTCTTGCTAATTGTTTGCCTACCTATATACTGATGCAAATCATTCTCATTAATGAGGTAGCCATGCCTTTTCTGCTCCGCGCTCATATCATCCTTTGCGCCTGCCTGCTGTCTTCTGTTGCCTGGGCCCAGGACGGGCTGCCACTCAAGAAGCTGACGCTGGCCGGGCCGGCTGCCGGTGTTTCCAATGCGCTGATCCATCTGGTTGCCAACAACGGGCTGGCCGACATCGCCGAACAGACCGAATTTGTCCTGTGGAGCAACCCTGATCAGCTGCGTGCCCTGACCCTGTCCGGCAAGGCCGACTTTCTGGCCGCACCCACCAACGTCGCAGCCAACCTGTACAACCGTGGCGTGCCGCTGAAGCTGATCAATGTGTCGCAATGGGATGTGCTGTGGATGATCTCTCGCGATACCGACAAGCAAACTCTGGCCGACTTCAAGGGTGAAGAAATCGCCATCCCGTTCCGCGCCGACATGCCGGATATCATTTTTACCCATCTGGCGGAAAAGCAGGGTATCGACCCGAAAAAAGATTTCAAGCTGAATTACAGCGCCACCCCAATGGATGCCATGCAACTGCTGATCACCCGTCGCGTCAACCATGCGCTGCTGGCCGAGCCGGCAGTATCCATGGCGCTGCGCAAGACCCAGTCATTCCCGGTATCTATTATTGCCCCCGAGTTGCACCGTAGTGTCGATTTGCAACAGGAATGGGGCCGTCTGATGCAAAGCGAAGCTCGTATTCCCCAGGCTGGCATTACCGTATTGGGAGAAGCAGCCAATAATCCGCAGCTGGTCAGCGCCTTCGAGGCCGCCTACGCCCGCGCCAACCAGTGGTGTATCGACAATGCCGAAGCCTGTGGCAAGGAAGTGGCAGCCCAGATCAAGCTGTTGATGCCCGAAGCGGTGGCCGACGCGCTGCACACGCAAAACAACCATTACGCCACAGCCGCCGATGCCCGTGCCGAGCTGGAAGCTTTTTATCAAGTACTGCTGGAACGTCAGCCAGCTTCCGTGGGCGGTAAATTGCCAGATGATGGGTTTTATTTTTTGCCAGTAGAATGAAAGATGATGGGTCGGTGTTCGCCTGTTTCCGGTTATGGTTACGCAAAGACGCCACAAGTACATCCATGTAGGCTCCGTGTCGCCATCCATGGCGACACAGGCTTTGCTCCACCACAACAGTAAACAGGCCACAACGTCTGTGCCGGCTGCATCATTCTACTGGCGGTGGCGGAGGGAATGGCCCGGCTTTGCCGGGCTGCGCAGGCTAGCCTGCGCCCTCCCCTCACCACACTTTTGGGGCGGAAAGCCTTTTGTGCAGAATTAGCAAACAACACCAAGCTACGCAGGCGGTTCGGGGTATAGCAGTGCAAAGCTTATGCGGCCATGGATGGCCGCATAGAGCCTACAAGGACGTACTTGCGGCGTCTTTGCACTGCCATACCCCGAGCCGCAAAACACAACAGTTAGATATCAATCAACATCCGCCCCAAAAAAAGAAAAATCAAATGTTTAATTACCTCCTCCGCCCCCTGACCGCCACGCTCAGTTATTTATGGAGCGGCTGGGGTGCAATTGCCAGCTTGCTGCTGTTCTGCGCCGCCTGGGAAGCCGCTGGTTTGTATTACGGCAGCCTGATTCTGCCCGGCCCCATCGAAACCCTAAAGCAGCTCGGCACGCTGTTCGAGCAAGGCAGCCTGCTGCCGGAGCTACTCATCTCCGCCCGCCGCACCCTGTACGGCCTGCTGCTGGCACTGACCGCCGGTACCTTTCTCGGCATGCTGGCTGGCTTTTCCATCACCGCATCCATTCTGTCTCGGCCGCTGGTTACCCTGTTTCTCGGCATGCCGCCCATTGCCTGGCTGGTGCTGGCCATGCTCTGGTTTGGCCTGGGTGATGCCACGCCCGTGTTTACCGTGTTCATTGCCTGTCTGCCGATCGTGTTTGCCGGAGCCATGCAGGGTACGCGCACGCTGGACAACCAGCTCAAGGCGGTCGCCGATGTCTATGGTCTGCCGCCGCTGATGCGCCTTACCGATGTCTACCTGCCTCACCTGGCGTCCTATGTGTTTCCAGCCTGGATCACCGCACTGGGCACCTCTTGGAAGGTGGTCGTGATGGCCGAATTGCTGAGCAGCGCCGACGGGGTCGGTGCTGCACTGGCAGTCACCCGCGCCCAGCTGGACACCTCCGGCACCCTGGCCTGGGTAGTGACCGTACTGGCCGCCCTGCTGGCTACCGAGTACCTGCTGCTGGAGCCGATCAAGCGTCATGTTGAGCGTTGGCGGCAGGAGGAAAATGCATGAACATAAAACAGCTAAAAATCGACAGCCTGTTCCACAAGTACGGCATCGTCGAAGTTCTCAACAACATCAGCCTGAACGTCAGCAACGGCCAGACCCTGGCGCTGGTCGGGCCATCTGGCTGCGGTAAAAGCACATTGCTGCACATCATCGCTGGGCTGCTTACCCATAGCGAAGGTCGTCTACAGCAGCCATTCGGGCGGCAAGCCTGCATGTTTCAGTCGCCGCGCCTGCTGCCCTGGAAAACTGCCCTGGACAACATTGCCCTGGGCCTGAAGGCTGCCCGCGTCAGCCGTCCGGAGCGCCACCAGCGCGCCGTCGAGCTGGCCGGCCAGCTCGGACTGACCCCTGATGACCTGGACAAATACCCCCATGAGCTGTCCGGCGGCATGCAAAGCAGGGTTTCACTGGCCCGTGCACTCATTGTCAACCCCGAATTGCTGCTACTCGACGAACCCTTCTCGGCACTGGACATCGGCCTCAAGCTGGAGCTGTACCAGCTTCTGCGCCAACATATTGAAGAGCATGGCACCACCGTCATCATGATCACCCACGACCTGATGGAAGCCGTACGGCTGGCAGACAATATTTTGATGATGGCGCCCGAGCCGGGCCGCATTCTGGCGGAATTTCCCATGACACAACCCCATGCGCTGCGTGACGACAACTGGATCTACCGCACCAGCGTCGAGTTGATGCAAGAGCCCATGGTACGGCTGGGTTTTGAGCTGGATGGTGTCGGCGTCAGGCGAGAAGATATACCGCAACCCGTCAGCCATGGAGGCTGTGCGCCATGACTCTGTACCAGCGTTGCCTGCAATCCCCGGTGCTACTGTGCAGCTTCCGACCGTTTTTTATCTTTACTGCCGCCAGCGCGGTGTTGTTTATGGGTCTCTGGCTGCTGGCCCTGCAGGGCTGGCTACCGGCACTGGACATTGCCGGTGGCTGGACCCTGTGGCACGCCCACGAGCTGCTGTTCGGCTTTGCCACCGCCGCCACCGCTGGCTTCGCCCTGACCGCCATTCCCGAGTTCACCCGCACCGGCTTCATGGCGGCACGCCCCCTGCTGCACATAAGCCTGCTGTGGCTGGCGGCACGGCTGGCTTACCTGCTGGCAGGCTGGTTGACGCCCTGGCCTGCCCTGTTGCTCAATCTTGCATTCTGGACATTTCTGCTCTGGCGTATCGTGCCACCCACCTGGCAGGACCCTGAGCGCAGGCATATCAGTTTTCCGCTGGCAGTCTTGCTGCTGGCGGGCACCCAGACCGGATTCTTCATTAGTCTGGCCAGCGGCGGACAGGCAATGCTCTGGCTATACGCCGCTGCCCACCTGTTCATGGTGCTGATCATCCTCGCGGCCAGCCGGGTTTCGATGAGCGTGGTCAATAACCTGGTCGAATCCGACACCAGCATCAGCGACCCGGATGCAGCGGTGTATCTGGCGCGCCCGCCCCGGCGCAATCTAGCCATTGCCAGCATCCTGCTGTGTGCCATCACCGAGTTGCTGCTGGGCAACAGCCCGGTCACTGGCTGGACCGCACTGGCGGCAATGGCCGCCATTTTGCACCTGCTCAACGACTGGCACATCGGCAAACCATTGTTCCAGCGCCTACCGCTAATGCTGTACAGCAGCTACTGGCTGATGGCACTGGGTTATGGCGCACTAGGGGCAGCCTGGATGGGGGCTCCCGTTCTACCGTCGGCGGCACGTCACCTGCTGCTGGCCGGTAGCATGGGGCTGGTAGTCTTCACCATCATGTGCATCGTTTCGCGTATCCACTCCGGGCTCTGGCTCGACCGCCGCCGCTGGCTGCCGCTGGCGGCCCTGCTGCTGGTTGCTGCCGGAGTGGTACGCGCCCTCGCTGGTGTATACAGCCTGCTGCCGTTTTACAGCACCCTGCTGATCGTCGCTGGCCTGTTGTGGATGACGGCTTTCGCCCTGTTTGCCCTGTATTTCTTCGGCATTTTGTGCAGTCCGCGCAGCGATGACCAGCTCGGCTGCGCCGAACCCCTGCAGCACTTGCCAAAAAATCCTGCCTTAAGAACCTCTACTACGTAAACTGTCCATGTTGCTTGCTACTGGTTTATACGCAACTTCTGTGCTTACTACAGCCTGATGCAGCCAGCACCTGTAGGATTATCTGCCGGTGTTTGTCATTGCCTACCTAGTGGTAGTCGGTGCCAGCATGATCTGGCTATTAGTTAGAGTCGTAAGCACAGATGCTACCGCGACCAGAGTTGCTTGCAGCGCCAACTTTCTCGACTTTCCCGAATTAATCAACCGACAATCAGCCATGGCCACTGACTACTGCTAACCCTGATCGCTGGCGTTGGTGGCGACTTACTGCCAGCCGGTTGTTGCCCTGATAAGGGCGACCCGCAGCAACTACACGCTCATGAGCCACCTTCGCTGACTGCCCGCGATTTTTCCAGGATATGCAGTCAGTATCCTGCAACACCTGTGGCCGGATACCCCTACTCTACTGGGCATGTGCGACAAACTCTGATCGCGTACAAAGCAATTTGCAACAAGAAAAAGTGTCGACTGGCACCCTTGTTTCGTTATGGCTGGTGTGGATATTGCCGCCTTCTACGTCAGTAACACGACAGGCGGTCACCGCATCAAGCGCAGTAACCGCCAGTGCATTCATGGCTCAGAAACTGCCACTGAACGCCAGTGTCACACCGCGACCCGGAGCTTTCAGCTCGTAACCACTAAGGCCGTCGGTCAGGTGCTCGTGATACTTCTTGTTGGCCAGGTTGCTCAGCTGCAAGTCAAGTCGGCTGGCTTTCAGGCCGGCAACACTGCCAAAGCCGTAACCCAGGTTGATGTCGGCAGTAACAAAACCGGAGGTCTTGTCTTCGGTGCCGTTGCTGAACTTCTTGGCAATGCGGGTCTGTTTGGCCACCGCACGTAAACCGGTATGCCAGGAGAAGCCAAGATCAGCCGGTTGGCCGAGTCCCAACCGCAGCTCACTGGCCGGAGTCTGGTACAGAGGCTCGTTGTCCTGCTTGTTCTTGCCGCGCAGCCAGGTGAAGCCAACATCGGCGATGAAATCGCCCACCGGTTGCTCAAGGTTACCTTCCAGGCCGTAGATGATGACCTTGTTCAGGTTTTCCGTACGTTTGACCGGCTGGTTGTTGGGCGGCGGGTTGGTTTCACCGGTGATCCGTCCGGCAATGTAGTCGTCAATCCGCGTGTAGAAGGCTGCCAGCTGGTAGTTCTGCAAGCCATCACGCCCTTTCAGGCCCAGCTCGTAACTGGTAGAGCGTTCTGCTTTGAGCTTTGGATTGCCAATGTGAAAATAACCATCACCGCGCTCTGCATCCTCAAACCGCTCACGCATGTCCGGCGAGCGATAGGCCTGGCCAATGCTGGCGTAGGCATTCAATGTATCGGTCAATGGCTGCAGCGCACCCAGCGACCAGGAAAAGGTGTTGTCACTCTGGGTCAGCCCGCTGGTTTGCAGGCGTGGCTCCATGCCTTTCTGTGTTGCCGTACCTTTGTTGCGATCAAAACGGGCACCAGCGGTCAGTTCGGTGTTGCCCAGGGTAAATTCATCCTGTACAAAAACGCCATAGGAGGTCAGCTTACCGTCTTTGAACGGGTCAGTGCGTGTCGCTGCAAACACGGGCGGCTGGTAATTGTAACGCTCGGGGTCACCCTTCATCTGCCAGGCTTCACCGCCAGCCGTCAGCCAGTGATTGCCGACGGCGCCATTCCACTGGCTGCGCAGGCCATGGGTGATAAAACTGACATCATTGGTCACCAGGTTGCGTCCGGCACCAGACGACCAGCCACGAATCTCGCGGTAGATTTCCTGGCGATAGATATCGGTAGACAGGATACCCCCCAACAGAGCGGCATCCAGACCCAGACCGTACAGCTCGCGGGTCTGTTTCGGTGAGTGAATGGTCAAGGTGTTATTCTGGCCCAGCGCCGGGTTAGGAACTTTGCGCATCGACCCCGGATACCAGACATCCTCGTCCTGATGGTGTTGCGCCTGAGCACGCAATACATAGCCTTCAGCCAACTGGTACTGGTATTTCAGCAGTGCGGTACCAGACTCGTAACCGGTGCGTTTTTCACGCCGCTTAGGACTTTTATAGTTGCCCACGTCACGTCCGGCAATACCGGCCACCAGGCCGTGTTTGCTATTGCTGGCATCCACCAGCAGGGCACCGGCGACACCACGGTCAACGCTGCTGGCCGACACGCCGAAGCGCCCGCCCATGCGGACCTCATCGCTAAAGCGCGGCTCCGGAGTCAGCAGGTTAACCACGCCCCCCATGGCACCGCTGCCATAAAGCACCGAACCCGGTCCCTTGACCACCTCGACACGGTCCAGCAAACCAAGATCCATGAAGGAGGCCAGCGCTCCCTGCGGCTGTGCCGAGTTCATGCGGATGCCGTCTACCATCACCACCACGCTTTCCTTCTTCAGGCCGCGCAGTACCGGATTTTGTCCCCATGCGCCATCAGAATGCAGCGCCAGCCCCGATTTGCCGCGCAGCAGATTACCAACCGGGCCGGTACTGGTCGCCTCTGGGCGAACCACTTCGATGGCCTGTGGCGTGGAAAAACTGTCGCTGGCGTAGCCGCGGGCGGTGACCACGTCGGTTCCTAGGCTGACTTCATCATCAGCCTGAGCAAACTGGCAACTGGCCGCCAGGCAAGCCAGCAGAAGGGGGTTAAGGGAGAATTTATACATGGGGAACCACTCCGAAACGACAAGATATGCAACAGACAAACAAGCGTGCCCAATATATAGGTAACGATAATCATTATCAACAAAGGAGTTTCAGGAACCACGCATCCAAAGCTCAACACTCAATGACTGCTACGCTGTCTGGCTGCCAGAAGCACTAGTCAAAGAATGACCTCTCACAATCTGTGAAGGCCGTGCTGACTCTGATCAGTCAGCACAGCGCGACACTTGTAAACATTCGCCTACGGCTTACGGCACCATTACACTGAAAGCATTTACATTCCGCGTGGAGTATTTATGTCCATCACTGCAGAACATCTGCCAGCCCCTCTTGCTCCCGCCACAGACGGTCAGGACCCTGCCCGCTGGCGAGTGTTGATGGTCATCCTGGCAGCCATCTTTATGTCGTTGATGGGTGTCAGCATTGTCAACGTGGCGCTGGCCTCCATCCAGCAAGCCCTGCATGCCGGCCAGTCGGACATCCAGTGGGTGCTGTCGGGGTACGCCCTGACCTTTGGCGTGGTGCTGGTCAGTGCCGGGCGCGCCGGCGACCTGATGGGGCGCGGCGGTTTTTTCATGCTTGGTGTGGCCATCTTCACCCTCGCCTCGGTAGCCGCCGGCCTTGCGCAAAGCGCTGACAGCCTGAACCTGGCCCGGTTTATCCAGGGCGTAGGTTCCGGCTTTATCAACCCGCAGGGCGTGGGGATGATCCAGCAATATTTCCGCGGTGCAGAGCGCGGTCGCGCCTTCGGCTTTTTTGGCACCACAGTAGGGGTTTCGGTTGCCATCGGGCCGGTTCTGGGCGGCTTCCTGATTGAGATGGGCGGCGAAACCCTGGGCTGGCGCCTGACCTTTCTGGTTAATGTACCTGTAGGTTTGTTGACCCTGTGGCTGGGCTATCGCTGGTTTCCGCGGCCGCTGCTGCATCGGCCGCGCCTGGCCGGCAACGGCAACGGTGGACAGGCGCAAGGCCTCAGCTCGCTGGATCCGGTTGGCGCCCTACTGCTGGGCCTGGGTGTACTGGCAGTGCTTTTTCCCTTCGTCGAAGCGCACAACTCCCACACCCTCTGGCTGCTGGTACCTGCCGGGTTGCTGATATTTTATCTGTGGGTGCGCTGGGAGAAGCTGTATGTCCTGATGGGTTACAGCCCCATGGTCGAGCTGAACATTTTTCGCACGTCCAGCTATCGCAACGGCGCCATCATCATGACCCTGTACTTTCTCGGCATGACCAGCGTCTGGGTACTGGTTCCGCTGTTTATCCAGCTGGGGCTGGGTAAAAGCGCACTGGAAGCCAGCCTGATCGGCATCCCCTCCGCACTGCTGTCGGCCTGGTCGGCCAACTGGGCTGGCAAGCGGGTTACCCGGGTCGGGCGCAAGATCGTCATTGGCGGGCTGTGCATGGCGCTGTTTGGACTGACGGCCAGCAGTATCGTAGTCTGGCTCAATGCCCAGGACCTGCTCAGCCATTGGTGGCTGCTGGCCAGCCTGGCGCTGTTTGGGCTGGGCCAGGGATCGGTAATCAGTCCCAACCAGACCCTGACCCTGGCCGAGGTTCCCATTGCCTACGCCGGCAGCTCCGGGGCCATCATGCAGACCGGCCAACGCATCGGCACCTCGGTCGGCATTGCCGTGATCACGGCACTGGTTTTTGCTGTTCTGCCAAAGAGCGGCTGGCACCTGGCGATTATTCTGGGTTTTGCCAGTATCATGCTGACCCTGTCAGTGGCGCTTGCAGTATCCGTCAAGGACCTGCGCATGCGCCCTGCCCCGGGATCCTGATCATCAACCACCGAGTAGCATCATGCCTGTTTCCAGCGTAGCCCAATCTCTTCGCCATCTGTGGGCCCTGGACAAGTTCGGTCCGGGATTGCGGTTTTTCGTCGCCCTGAGCCTGTGCACCGGCTGGGTCTGGTGGTCGGGCAATGTTGATGCGCTGATTCCATTGTATCTGGGCGTGATCGCCTCGGCCCTGGCAGAAAGCGATGACAGCTGGCGCGGCCGGCTGCTGGCTGTCAGCGTCAGCCTGGTCTGCTTTCTGCTCATCAGCACCGCCATTGAGTTGCTGCAACCCTACCCCTTGTGGCTGTCACTGTTCATGATCGCAGCAACCTTCGTGCTGATCGTGCTCGGCGGGGCCGGTTCACGTTATGCATCGATTTCCTACGCCACGCTGATTCTGGGCATCTACACACTGGTTGGTCTGGAACAGCATGGCCCGGGTGATGCCGCCTTCTGGCAATATGCACCATTGTTGCTGGCTGGAGCGTTGCTGTACGGCCTGTTATCCATCCTCTGGTATGCGCTGTTTGACCAGCAACCCCTGCAGCAAAGTCTGGCGCGCCTGTTTCGCCAGCAATGTGACTACTTCAAGGCCAAGTCGGTGCTGTTCGAGCCTCTGCGCAACATGGACATCCATGCCCGACAACTGGAAATCGCGCGGCAAAATGCGCGCCTGGTCGCCGCGCTAAATGACAGCAAGCAGCTGATCCTGCAACGGGTCGGCCGCAACCGCACCAGCAGCCGGACCACCCGCTATCTGAAACTGTATTTTCTTGCCCAGGATCTGCACGAGCGTGCCACCTCCAGCCATGCACCCTATCAGCAGCTGGCCGATGCGTTTTTTCATAGCGATGTGCTGTTCCGTTGTCTGCGCCTGATCCGCCAGCAAGGTGATGCCTGTGCCGCACTGGCTACCGCCATTGAACTGCACCAGCCATTTGATTACGGCTCCGGTCATGCCCAGGCACTGGAAGATCTGGAGTCATCCATTGCCTGGCTGCACAAGCAAAACAATCCGGAATGGAGCGACCTGCTGCGTTCGCTACGCTCACTGGCCACCAACCTGGCGACCATGGACCGGCTGCTGGGACAGGCCAGCAACCCCAATGCCCTGGCCCTGCACCAGGACAGCACCCTGTTTGACCGCGAGCCACAAAACCTGCGCGAGGCCATGCAGCGCGTCGGCCAGCACTTCACCCTGAAATCCGGCCTGCTGCGCCATGCCGTCCGCATGGCAGTAGCCGTTGCCTGCTGTCTGCTGATCATGCACACAGTCGTACCAGAGCAGGGTTACTGGATCCTGATGACCACGGTGTTTGTCTGTCGCCCGCACTATGCCGCCACCCGCCTGCGCATGCTGCAACGAATCATAGGAACCGTACAGGGGCTGGCCATGAGCTGGCTGCTGTTCCAGATCACGCCACTGTTGTGGGTGCAGGCGTTGTTTGCGATTGCTGCCGGGGTCGGCTATTTCGCCACCCGCACCAGCCACTTCAAGGCTTCAACTGCCTTCATTACCCTGATGATGCTGATCTGCTTCAACCAGATTGGTCACGGCTACGACCTGTTTCTGCCGCGCCTGCTGGACACCATTGCCGGCAGTCTGATTGCGGGGCTGGCCGTATTTTTCATCCTGCCGGACTGGCAGGGCCGCCGCCTGCACCGGGTAGCCGCGGCCACTCTGCGCAGCAACAGCCGCTACCTGCGCCACATCATGCAGGAATACAGCCAGGGTAAAACTGACGACATGCAGTACCGCATCGCCCGCCGCGAAGCGCACAATGCCAATGCCGCACTCAGCAGCAGTCTCGGCAACATGCTGAAAGAACCCGGCCACTTTCGCCGGCAAAGCGATACCGGCTTCGAGTTTTTACTCTACTCGCACAACTTGCTCAGTTATATCTCGGCGCTGGGCGCCCATCGTGACAACCTTGCCGACGCACCCAACTACCCGTCATTGAACCGGGAAGCCGACCAGCTGGCCGACTGCATGGAAGCACTGGCTGACGAGCTGCAGGATCTGCGTCCGGTCAGCCCTGACTGTGCCGATGAGCAACAGCAGTACGAGCGCCTGCACGCGATGCCACTGGCCGAAGACGACCACCTGCGCCTGCTGCATGGCCAGCTGCTGCTGATCAGCGAACAGCTGGCACCCTTGCGCCAGCTGTCTGGCACGCTGGTCGCAGCCCTGCGGGCCGGATAGCCGGGTTGCGCCCGGCGCGTGAATGGTTTTGCAGCATGATGCAGGCCGGGGCAGCCAGTTTGCCCGGATGATGCCAACCTTGTCATTGAAACCACCGGACGCCTTGTGCGAACAGAAGATACAGCCCCGCCACCGGTGATGACAGGGCTGTCATCAAACACGGCTAAAAAACAGCCGGGCTTATGGCCAAGGCATGGCCAGTGCAGCGGCAGCTTGCGGCCGCCGCAGAATCAGACCTCAAGCCAGAGTTCGGCAAAACCGGTGGCCGGGTACTGCGCCAGTACCGGAGGCTTGCCGGCTGCCAGCTGCAGTTGCGGAATATGCTGCAGCAGGCTGTCCATCACCTCGACCAGCTCCATCCGTGCCATGGGTGCGCCGGGGCAGACATGCACCCCGGCACCGTACAGCAGGTTATCCTGCGGGTTGCGGTCCCAGGAAAAACGTTCCGGCTCGGCAAAGACGTCCGGGTCCCGGTTGACTGCCACCCAGTTCAGGTACAGGCGCTCACCCGCAGCAATCTGCCGACCTCCAATTTCGACCGGACAGGTGGTACGACGGCGGTTTTCCAGCAGGGGGTTGTGCATGCGCTGGATCTCGTCGTTGGCGTAGTACAGTTTTTCCGGCTGTTCACGCAGTTGTTGCTGCAGCTGTGGCTGGCCGGTCAGAAACTCGACAATGATGCCAATAGCCGAGGCCAGGGTACCCACTTCGCCAACGGTCCAGTTGCGCAGGATGCTGGCAATCTCCGCATCCGTCAGTGCGCGTCCCTGTACCTGTTCGTGCATCAGCTCGCTGGTGATGTCGGCGTCGGCGGCAACACCCGGCTGCCGGCGCGCGTCAAGCTGGCCCGCCACAATCTGCTCAAACTGGCCCGCCAGCCGGGCCAGTGCGTTACGGTCTTGCGCCAGGGTTGCCTGCTGGTTCTGCAACGCCCATTCACCCAGCGGGCCCTGCAGGCTTTGCGGCCAGCCCATGAAGGCACATTGCGCGCGCAAGGCAAAAGGCAGGGCAAATTCCGCCATCAGGTCGACAACTCCGCGCCCCTGCAACTGCTGCGCCAGCTCGTCGGCAATGGTACGGCAAACCGGCTTGAACCAGGCTACGCGCGTTGCACTGAAATACGGCTCGATCAGCTGGCGAAACGGTGTGTGTTCGGGCGGATCCATGCCGTTGGGCACGGAAATGTGGTGTGATACCTGATTGCTGAACGTTTCATGCTCCAGCAACACGCGTTTGACATCGGCATGACGAAACAGGGTCCAGTGGCCGTCAGCATCACGCGCCACCGGGCATTGCCCGCGCATCCGGTCATAGGCTGAGCGCTGGTCTGCCAACACCTCCGGACTACGGATATTCCATTCAGCAGGGGTCGTACTGCTCATTATCGTGCCTCCTTCGCCATGCATTTTGAATTGTGATGATCATCACATATCCAGCCTGCAGCTCCCTTGCCCAAAATCAAAGTTGACCAGAATCATGACTTTGTAAAGTTTTTGCCAGAACCCGTACAGAGCGCGGCAAACATTCAACCGTCCGGAGCCAACAGGGTGATGTTATTCCCGTGTTTTCTGTTCTGTACCATGCACCAGCACAATTAAGTTTCAGTTAAGCTGCCGGCGTATGATGGGTGTGTGCAGGTAGCACCTGTGCCCCTCCCATCCACATGGAGTACAAGTCATGCCCGGACACCAAAGACCCCGCCTTCCCGGCCTGCTGGCCGGAGCCGTACTGTCACTGCTCGTTACCGCGCCGCTGCAGGCAGACAGCCTCGACCACATGCATGCACTGGACATGAGCCGGCAAGGCCGGATCCTGCCGGCACAACAACTGCTGGACCGGGCGTTCAGCCACTATCCACAGTCCAGGCTGCTGGAAATGAAACTGAAGCACAAACGGCAGCGCTATGTTTACAAACTGCAACTGCTGACCCTTGATGGCGAGATACGCAAGCTATACTTTGATGCAGAAAACGGCGAGCTGCTGCGAGACAAGGAAAAGAACTGACCATGCGCCTGTTACTGGTGGAAGACAACGTGTCGCTGGCCGACGAGCTTTGTGCCAGCCTGAAGCAGCAGGGTTATGCGGTGGACTGGCTGGCTGACGGCCGCGATGCCGTTGTACAGGGTGCCATCGAACCCTACGACCTGGCCATTCTTGACCTGGGCCTGCCGGGTATGTCCGGGCTGGATGTGCTGCGTCAGTGGCGCAGTGACGGGTTGCCGCTGGCGGTGCTGATCCTGACCGCCCGCAGCAGCTGGAGCGAACGGATTGACGGTCTTAAGGCAGGCGCGGACGACTACCTGTGCAAGCCTTTTCATCCGCAGGAGCTGCTGTTGCGTATCCAGGCCCTGCTGCGCCGCAGCCACGGGCATAGCAACGACAGCGTGCTGGAAGTCGGCGGCATCCGGCTGGACGAAGGCCGCCAGTGTGCCTGCCTTGAGTCGGGCGAGGTTGAACTGACTGCCGCCGAGTTTGCCCTGTTGCGCTATTTCATGCTGCACCCGGGCCGGCTGCTGAGCAAAAGCCATCTGCAGGAGCACCTGTATGACGGTGAAGCAGAGCCTGACTCCAACGTGGTCGAGGTATACGTCAGCCACCTGCGCCGCAAGCTGGGCCATGGCTGCATTGAAACCCGCCGCGGACAGGGCTACCGCTTCACCGGGCTGGAGCAATGAAACATTCGATTGCCCGCCGCCTGCTGGTCAGCCTTGCGCTGATGCTGCTGGTGACCGGCGCCATCCTCGCCCAGATCGGCCTGTTCTGGCTGGACCACAGCCTGCGTGAACACACCCGCCTGCAGCTGCAGGAGCAGGCCGAGAGTCTGCTGTCGGCACTAATCCGTGACGACGACGATGAACTGGTGGTCAATGAGCGGCACCACGATGCACTGTTCCTGCAACCGTTTTCGGGCCATTACTTCATCATCGAAATCGATGGTGAACGCACACGCTCACGCTCACTGTGGGATTTCACCTGGCCGCAGGAGCAGCCCGCGGCCAGCCAGTTGTTTTCCGGTCCCAACGGGCAGTTATTGCTAGGCTACCGGCAAAACTACCGGGTGGAAGGGATTCCCGTGACGGTAACGGTGGCAGAAGACTACCAGCCGGTGCTGGAGCGCTTCTACAGCGCCCGCCGCTGGGGCCTGTCGTTTGGCGCGGCAACCTTGTTGCTGATCATCTTTCTGCAATGGCGACTGATCCGGCGGGCGCTGAAGCCGCTAGAGCAGGCCCGGCACCAACTGGTTGAACTGGAAAACGGGCAGCGCCAGCAACTGGATGCCACCGTGCCGGAAGAAATGCAGCCTCTGGTCGGGCAAATCAACCAGCTGCTGCACCACATTGACGAGCAGCTGAAACGTTCGCGCAACGCCGCCGGCAATCTTGGCCATGCATTAAAAACGCCACTGGCAGTATTGTCCAGCCTGCAGGCCCGGCCCGAGCTGCAAGATCATCCACAACTGCTGCAGATCCTGCAGGAGCAACTCCAGGTCATCGGTCAGCGGATCGAGCGGGAGCTCAACCGGGCCCGTCTTGCCGGCGAACAGTGTAGCGGCCACATGTTTGCCTGCGACCAGGAGATTGCCGACCTGTTTCAGCTGATGCAACAAATCCATGGCCCACACATCCGCTTCAGCTATCAGGCGGACAGGGGGTTGCAGGTTCCGTTCGACCGCAACGATCTGCTGGAACTGCTGGGCAACCTGCTCGACAATGCCGGTAAATGGGCGCACGGCAGGGTGCGGCTGCAGCTGCAATTACAGGCACGCCAGCTACTGCTTCATGTCGATGATGACGGTCCGGGCATTCCCGCAGAGCAGCGTCCGCAGGTATTGCAGCGTGGGCGACGCGAGGACGAGAGCACGCCCGGACATGGCCTGGGCCTGGCGATCGTGCACGACATTGTCAACGCACTGCACGGCAGCATCGAACTGCAGGAAAGCCCCCTGGGCGGACTCAGGGTCAGCGTCAGCCTGCCAACCGGCTGGCAACAATAAACAGCCAGTGCCGCAAATATTTTACGGTCAGATAAAAACGGCGCACTAGACTCGAAGATAACCAAAAGATCGCGACACCGCCAGGGAGGCAAACAGAATGCGCAAAGGAGTGCTTTATTCATGCTGGCTACTGGTTTGTCTGGCCAGAACCCTCAACGCCGGGGCGCTGTGCCCGGACGGGTCACAAGCCGGATACCAGCAACAAATTTCACACCTGCAGCAACAGCTCGCACAGTGGGACCATGCCTATCATGTGGAAGGCCGCAGCCCTGTGGCCGACGAGATCTATGATCAGGCCCGGCTGCAGCTGCAACGCTGGCAAGAATGCAGCGGCAAGCAGCCCGATGCCGTTTTACTGCCGCAAGACAGCAGTTTTGATGCAGCCCACCGCTACACACAAATGGGCCTGGAGAAGCTCACTGCAGCACAGGTACGGCAATGGCTAAAAGGCCGGCAGAATCTTTGGGTTCAACCAAAACTCGACGGAGTGGCGGTGACCCTGGTTTACCGGCAAGGGCGATTGCAGCAGGTCATCAGTCGCGGCGACGGGCGCCATGGCCGCAGCTGGCTCGCACACGCAAGGGCCATTGCCGCCATCCCGCAGCAACTCCCGGTCGCCTTGGATGCCCACCTCCAGGGCGAGCTGTACCAGAAGCTGGAGCGACACATCCAGTCAGAAAATGGCAGCCATCAGGCGCGTAGCTCGGTGGCCGGCTGGCTCAACCGCAGTTACCTTGATCAGGCGACCGGTGAGCGGATCGGGCTGTTTGTCTGGGAATGGCCCGACGGCCCAGAACAAATGGACGAGCGGCTGGAGCAACTGGGGGCGCTGGGCTTTGGCGACAGCAAAAAGTACAGCCAGCCGGTTGCCGGTTTCGACAGTATCAGCCGTTGGCGACAACACTGGTTCAACAATCCGTTACCCTTTGCCAGCGATGGCGTGGTAATCCGTCAGGGAGTCCGCCCGGCCAGCCAGCTGCAACACGCCTACCCGCCGGCGTGGGCAGTGGCATGGAAATACCCGCTCAGTCAAACCGTAGCGCGAGTTTTGCGCTTCGAATTCAATGTCGGCCGCACCGGGCGCATCACGCCGATTGCCGCACTGGAGCCCGTAGAGCTGGATGGCAAGCGGATCAGCCGCGTCAGTCTGGGTTCGCTGCAACGCCTGCAGCAGCTGGATGTCGCCACTGGCGACCATGTCAGTCTGCGTCTGTCCGGCCATGCCATTCCACAAGTAACCGGCATTGCCTGGCGCGGACCACAGCGGGTGACGCCCGCCCTGCCCGACCCGGCCCGGTATCACGTCTTGAGCTGCTTTCAGCCCGGACCGGGCTGCGAGCAGCAATTTTTGGCGCGCCTGCAGTGGCTGGGCAGCAAACGCGGGCTCGGTATGGCCGGCGTTGGCAAGGGCAGCTGGTCATTACTGATTGAAGCAGGACTGCTCCACGGGCTGACCGGCTGGCTGGATCTGCAACCTGATCAGCTGCGCACCCTGCATGGGGTGGGTGACAAACGGAGCGAGCATCTGCTGGTTGCGTTTCAGCACGCCCGCCGGCAATCCATGGAGCGCTGGCTAATCGCCCTGGGTGTACCACCCGTCTTGCGCTTGCGGGCGGGTGACGACTGGGCCAGCCTGGCACGGCTGGATCTGGCCGGCTGGCAACAGCGTGGCTACGGAGAGCCTGCCGCTAAAACGCTGCAGGCGTTTTTTCAGCACCCGGAACTGCAGGCCATTGCCCGCCAGCTGGCACGTGCCGGAATTGACGGATTTGCAGATAGCAGCGGGCAACAGCCGGTCACCCGGGAACCCGCTACAGGACAAATACGCTAGAGATTCCGTGGCTCCATTCAACACAGCTGATATGCATGAGCGCGCATTTGCAGGAGCGGCTTTAGCCGCGAACATGCCCGGATCCGGACATCAAAAGCAAGCAGCAACCCCGAAGGCTGTCCACACCATCGAAGTTTGACCGTATCACCGGGGGCTGGCCATGCCGGCAAACAATCAGTAAATACGAAACGCCTGATGGCAATTTTCGCAGGCTTTTTCCACCACATCCACCCGCACACCCAGTGCATCCGGGTTCACCTGCTCCTGCTCGGCACTCCTGACCAGCAGGCTGGTGGTATCTTCCAGCTCCCGGGCCAGCTGCATGAAACGCTCACGCTGTTGCCAGACATCATCACGCGCCGAGCTTTTTGACTCCTTGGCCTCGCTGTCGAAATGCTGCCAGGGCTCCTTCGAAACCTCGTCCAGGCGGCGTGCCTTTTCGACAAAAACTGCCTCGTCAAAGGCAATGCGTCCACGCAGCATGCCACCCAGGTCTTCACTCAGGTTGAGCATTTCCTTGAATGCCGCTTTGCGCTTGCCCAGCGGCGAGTCCGGATCCACACCGCCGCAGCCAGCCAGGGCCAACAAGGTCGCAAGTACAATCAATTTCTTCAACATTCTGTATCCCATTGCAGCAGCCACGCGGGCAAGCCCGCCTTTCAGGGCGGCAAGATTAACAGCTCCCGCGCAAAACCTTAAGGTTGCCGGCAACAAGCATTGGCCTGTCGCTGTACCAGCCATGCCGGGCAAACGTCCGTCCGGCCCAAAACCCGTGCTTGTCGACGGCTGCAAAACCAGATGCCCGCTGCATCCACATGCACGGTCTGCATGTATAATTTTGTCTTCCTGCACAGCCTGTCGAGCGCCTGAAGACAGAAGTTGCAGCAATATTCTCATCGTTTCCGCCCTCACTGGAGCCCCACCATGCCCACCGAAAGCTGGTTTTACTGGGCGCTGTTGTCCGCCGTTTTTGCCGCCCTGACCGCGATCTTTGTCAAACTGGGCGTACAGGATGTGGACTCGGATCTGGCGACCCTGATCCGCACCGCCATCATCCTGCTGGTCCTGACGGCTTTTGTCATGGCAACCGGCAAATGGAGCAATCCGCTGACACTGTCACCCCGGACCTGGTGGTTTCTCGGCTTGTCGGCGCTGGCCACCGGCGCATCCTGGGTTTGTTATTTCCGCGCCCTGAAACTGGGCGAGGCGGCCAAGGTGGCACCCATCGACAAGTTCAGCATTGTACTGGTGGTACTGTTTGCCGTGCTCTTTCTCGGCGAGCGGCCCTCGTTGCGTGAATGGTCCGGTATTGCCATGATCGCCGGTGGTGTGCTGGTTCTGGCATTCAGACGCTAACCAATGCGGCAGCCACCAGAAATTGGTCATGCGCGAGCGGGTCTGCCTACGGAAAACTCGCTCACCTGGATGCTTTTGGCGTTATTTTACTTCCCATCGGTGGTGGGCCGGCCTTCGGGGTTGCAGCTTGCTTGCGGTGTCCCGATCTGTACATCTTCGCGGCTGAAGCCGTTCCTCCAGGCGTGTGTGCAGGTTGTGCGCGGCACGGCCATCCCCGCTTTCAACGGCGCATCATGGTGAGTTGTGCCTACACCAGCAAAATCCTGTACCCGCGCTACAAATCCGCTATAATCCCTGCCCATTCCCGCACGAGGGGCGCTGCAGCAGGTTCTCTGTCAGGCTCGTGCGGCCTCTCTTGCGGTTTCTCCGCACCTTCGCAACGGCGCCCATTCGCATATGTTTTTAACGAATGGAGAACTCGTTCATGAGTGCTGCGCACGGTTTTACCGATTACAAAGTTGCCGACATCAACCTGGCCGACTGGGGCCGCAAGGAAATCATTATTGCCGAGTCGGAAATGCCGGCACTGATGGGGCTGCGCCGCAAGTACGCCGCCGAACAGCCGCTCAAGGGTGCAAAAATCCTTGGCTGCATCCACATGACCATCCAGACTGCCGTGCTGATCGAAACCCTGGTTGAGCTGGGTGCCGAAGTGCGCTGGTCGTCGTGCAACATTTTCTCCACCCAGGACCAGGCTGCAGCCGCCATTGCCGCTGCCGGCATTCCGGTGTTTGCCTGGAAGGGCGAAACCGAAGAAGAGTACGAGTGGTGCATCGAGCAAACCATCCTCAAGGATGGCCAGCCCTGGGCTGCCAACATGGTGCTGGACGACGGCGGTGACCTGACCGCCATCCTGCACGAACGTTTCCCCGAAGTGCTGAACAACGTCCACGGCATCACCGAAGAGACCACCACTGGCGTACACCGTCTGCTGGAAATGCTGAAAAAAGGCACGCTGAAAGTGCCGGCCATCAACGTCAACGACTCGGTGACCAAGAGCAAGAACGACAATAAATACGGTTGCCGTCACAGCCTGAACGACGCCATCAAGCGCGGCACCGACCATCTGCTGTCCGGCAAGCAGGCGCTGGTGATCGGCTACGGTGACGTGGGCAAGGGTTCAGCGCTGTCCCTGCGCCAGGAAGGCATGATCGTCAAGGTGACCGAAGTGGACCCGATTTGCGCGATGCAGGCCTGCATGGACGGCTTCGAGCTGGTGTCGCCCTATATCAACGGTGCAAACGACGGCACCGACGCATCTATCGATCGCGACCTTCTGGGCAAGATCGACCTGATCGTCACCACCACCGGCAACGTCAACGTCTGTGATGCGCCCATGCTCAAAGCGCTGAAAAAGCGTGCCGTTGTCTGCAACATCGGCCACTTTGACAACGAAATTGATACAGCCTACATGCGTGCCAACTGGGCCTGGGAAGAGGTCAAGCCGCAGGTGCACAAGATCCACCGCACCGGCAAAGACGGCTTCGATCCACACAACGACGATTACCTGATCCTGCTCGCCGAAGGCCGTCTGGTTAACCTGGGCAACGCCACCGGTCACCCCAGCCGCATCATGGACGGCTCGTTCGCCAACCAGGTGCTGGCACAAATCCACCTGTTCGAGCGCAAGTTTGCCGACCTGGATGCGGCTGCCCAGGCCAAGGCACTGACCGTTGAAGTGCTGCCGAAAAAGCTGGACGAAGAAGTGGCGCTGGAAATGGTCAAGGGCTTTGGTGGTGTCATCACCCGCATGACGACTGCACAGGCTGATTATATTGGCGTACCCGTGGATGGCCCGTACAAGCCGGATACCTATCGTTATTGATTGATTTTGTATTAATGCTCTGACGCTGCCAGCAGGCTGGTGGTGCAGTGGAGCAAAGCCATGGCGGCATGGATGCCGCCATGGAGCCTACATGGATGTATTCACGGCGACTTTGCGTAGTCGAACCACCAGCCTGCCAACACCCAAGCCTACATAGCCCTATACAGCAGAACAAAACACAAATAGAGAAAACAATGTCAAATCAACGTTTTAGTTTCGAGTTTTTCCCCACCAAAACCGAACCTGGCCATGAAAAACTGATGGCCACCGCCAAAAAGCTGGCCGGCTACAAGCCGGAATTCTTTTCCTGTACCTACGGTGCCGGTGGCTCCACCCGCGACCGCACCCTCAATACCGTACTGCAGCTGGATAAAGACACCGGCATTCCTGCCGCTCCGCACCTGTCTTGTGTCGGCGACAGCAAGGCCGACCTGCGTCAACTGCTCAATACCTACATGAATGCCGGCATCAAGCGCATCGTCGCCCTGCGTGGCGACCTGCCCTCCGGCATGGGCATGGCTGACGGTGAATTGCGCTACGCCAACGAGCTGGTCGAGTTCATCCGTAAGGAAACCGGCGATCACTTCTTTATCGAGGTTGCCGCCTACCCGGAAATGCACCCACAAGCGCGCAACTTTGAGGAAGATCTGCAAAATTTCGTCCGCAAAGTACAGTGCGGCGCCAATAGCGCCATCACTCAATATTTTTTTAATGCCGACAGTTACTTTTATTTTGTCGACAGGGTGCGTAGACTAGGCGTCGATATTCCAATCGTGCCCGGCATCATGCCCATCACCAACTACAGCAAGCTGGCACGTTTTTCTGACGCCTGTGGCGCCGAACTGCCGCGCTGGATTCGCAAACAACTCGAAGCCTACGGCGACGACAGCGACAGCATTCAGGCCTTCGGTACCGAAACCATCAGCAAAATGTGCGAACAACTGCTGCAGGGCGGAGCCCCCGGACTGCATTTCTACACACTGAACCAGTCCGAGCCCAGCCTGGCTATTTGGAATAACCTTCAGCTCAGCCAGCGCCAGTAAGCGCATGCAAGCGAACATCACGCCTGTGCCGTATGTACGGGCGTGCATGAAACGAACTTTCAACACGTTCGCTGCACCAGTCCCTGCACACAATGCAAAGTGCCCTGCATGCAGCGCTGCCTCTTTAGTTTTGCTGAAGCCAAGTTTTTCTCACAGATGACTGCCATCCGGTATTTTTCCTGGCGCAAGGTTGAATACACCGATGGAGTGAATAATCGCTGATCATCTGACATTGACCCGTTGCGCCATCAACCGGTTTGGCCGGTTCACAGGAAGACTGCATGTCCTTTGCTTCACTCGGTTTATCCCAAGCCCTGGTTACTGCCGTGCACAATGCCGGCTATGAATCCCCTACGCCTGTCCAGCAACAGGCCATCCCCGCCGCCCTGAAAGGCCAGGACCTGATGGTCGCCGCCCAGACCGGAACTGGCAAAACCGGCGGCTTTGCCCTGCCGATCCTGCAAAAACTGTTTGCCGACAACCAGGAGCCGGCCCGCCAGCCCAAACAGGTACGCGTCCTGGTGCTGGCCCCGACCCGCGAACTAGCCGCCCAGGTAGAAGACAGCTTTCGCCTGTACGCCACCGAACTACCGTTTCGTAGCGCCTGCGTATTTGGCGGTGTCGGTATCAACCCGCAAATCCGCACCCTGGCCAAGGGTCTGGATGTACTGGTAGCCTGCCCTGGCCGCCTGCTTGACCTGATCGGCCAGGGTGCCGTTGACCTCAGCGCCGTGGATACCCTGGTGCTGGACGAAGCCGACCGCATGCTCGACATGGGCTTTATCCATGACGTAAAAAAGGTACTCAAACAACTGCCGGCCAGGCGGCAAAACCTGCTGTTTTCCGCCACCTTTTCCAAAGACATCATTACTCTGGCCAACCGGCTGCTGCACAATCCGGTGCGCATCGAGGTCACACCGCCCAACACCACCGTTGAGCGTATCAAGCAGAGCATGTTTCTGATCCCTGCGCCGCACAAACGCGCCCTGCTGGCCCACCTGGTCACCATGGGTGCCTGGGAGCAGGTGCTGGTCTTTACCCGCACCAAGCATGGCGCCAACCGGCTGGCCGAATATCTGTGCAAAAACGGCCTGCCGGCTGCCGCGATCCACGGCAACAAAAGCCAGAACGCGCGCACCAAGGCACTGGCCGATTTCAAGGCCAACGAGATCCGCATTCTGGTCGCCACCGACATTGCCGCCCGTGGCCTGGACATCGACCAGTTGCCCCACGTGGTCAACTATGAGCTGCCCAACGTGGAAGAAGACTACGTGCACCGCATCGGTCGTACCGGTCGTGCCGGCCGTCCTGGTGAAGCGGTATCACTGGTGGCCCATAGCGAGCAAAAACTGCTGCGCGATATTGAAAAAGTCACCGGCCAGCGTATTCCCGAAGGCGACTGGATGGGCTTTGACATCAATCAGGCCATCGAGGCCAGCCTGAACGCCGAACACAACGTGCAGCCTGCCGAAGAACCGGCCCGCAAGCCGCGTCAACGCAGCGGCGGCAGGACACAGCGCAACAACGCCGCATCACAGAGCCGCAAGCACGGCAATCAGCAGGATGCTGCCGGCAAACAACAACGCAAAGGTCAGCAGCAAGCAGAAGGCGGCAATGAAAGCGCAGCGGCGGAAAAAAGCAAAGCCCGTAACCCGCGCCAACGCAACCAGTCCCGGGATAACCCGCGTCAGGGCGCACGCAACACCCAGCGCGGACAAGCGGCTTCCGCCAAGCCTGCACTGCCCCCGAATCGCGACCCGGAAGAATTTCTGGACGATGAAATCGACAATTTCGGCAACAGTGTTGACTATGTCAGCCCCTACAAGAACAAGCCGGGGGTTGCCAGCGGCAACCGTCGCCAGCGCTCACCCAGTGAACGTCGACCGCGTGCTGCACGCAGCAACCAGCAGACCGGCGGACGTGGCAACAATGGCGGACGCAACAACCAGCTCCGCCAGCAAAACCCCGACCTTTTTGTCCAGGCCGATCCGACTCCTGCCTACATCGCCGCCAAACGTGAGCGCGAACAGGCCGGCAACGCCCCGCTGATCATCCGCAAGGGTGAGCGCCTGCCCAGCCTGGAGCAACTGGAGCAACTGGAAAACTCCCGCGCCAGCAAGAAGGAACGTCCTGCCCTGCTGGGCCTGCGTGACTGACATAAAGGCGTCCACGGCAACTTTTCTGCTGTCACGAAAGCGGCCTGCCCGCACCCGTGATGCATGCTTGTACCACCGCAAAAAGCCATGACAACAGTCATGGCTTTTTGCGTTTAAAGCGCCATTTTGCTAAGCTCCATTCGTTTATTACAGCCTGCTGGCCGGTTTTACACCGGTTGGCGGCTTGCTGCCGGAATGTAAGGAATACGGTTTGCCATGCGAACCACTGGAATCTGACATCCTTGTCAATTCTGCCGGCTGGCACCTGGAGTGGCGCTGTCTTTTGTCTGTATTGCAGATACTTCAACAAGCCAAGGACTGATTGCATCAGTCGCAAGGAGTCTTCATGTCAACACCCACGCCCAACAGTGGGACTATCAACCCACCGGTCTTTTATACATCGGCGGCGATCATCATTGCCCTTGTCATCTTCGCCAGCGCTGCTCCTGAAGCAGCGCAGTCCGTTTTCGGTGCGATCCAGAGCTGGATCATGGAAAACGTCAGCTGGTTCTATGTGCTGACCGTTGCCCTGATCCTGATGGGTATCGCCTTTATGGCCATCAGCCGCTACGGCGATATCAAGCTCGGCCCGGATCACAGTACCCCCGACTACAGCAACACCACCTGGTTTGCCATGCTGTTTGCTGCCGGCATGGGGATCGGCCTGATGTTCTTTGGTGTCGCCGAACCGGTCATGCACTACCTGACCCCGCCCGTGGGCGAGCCGGGCACTGTGGAAGCGGCCAAGGAAGCCATGAAGCTGACTTTCTTCCACTGGGGCCTGCATGCCTGGGGCATCTATGCCATTGTTGCACTGATTCTGGCGTTTTTCAGTTACCGCCACGGCCTGCCACTGACCCTGCGCTCGGCGCTGTACCCGCTGATTGGCGAGCGCATTTACGGCCCCATTGGCCACGCCATCGACATCTTTGCGATTATCGGCACCGTGCTGGGTATTGCCACGTCGCTGGGTTTTGGCGTACTGCAAATCAACAGTGGCTTTCACTACCTGTTTGACCTGCCAGTCAATGAGGTGGTGCAGGTTATCCTGATCATTGTTGCCACCAGCCTGGCCACATTGTCAGTAGTCAGCGGCCTGGACAAGGGCATCCGCCGCCTGTCAGAAATCACCCTGTTTCTCGCTGTGGTTCTGATGCTGCTGGTGCTGACCTTTGGCCCGACTGCCTTCCTGTTCAAGTCGTTCATCCAGAACACCGGCAGCTACCTGTCGGAAATTGTCAGCAAGACCTTTAACCTTTACGCCTACGAGCCCACTGACTGGATTGGCGGCTGGACCCTGTTCTACTGGGGCTGGTGGATTTCCTGGTCACCTTTTGTCGGCATGTTTATCGCCCGGGTGTCCCGTGGCCGTACCATCCGCCAGTTCATCACCGGCGTGCTGCTGGTACCTACCGGGTTTACCCTGGCCTGGATGACCGTGTTCGGCAACACCGCCATCGACATGATCCTCAACCGCGACATGGTCGAGCTGGCAGAAACCGTCAGCGCCGACTCCTCGCTGGCCCTGTTCAACTTCCTGGAGCACTTCCCGCTCAGCAGCCTGCTGTCGCTGGTGGCCGTCGCCATGGTAATGCTGTTCTTTGTCACCTCGGCCGACTCCGGTTCACTGGTGATTGACATGCTGGCCTCCGGCGGCAAGCTCAACACCCCGGTCTGGCAGCGCATCTTCTGGGCTTCGTCCACCGGTATCGTGGCCATTGCGCTGTTGCTCAGCGGCGGCCTGCAGGCCTTGCAGACGGTCACCATTGCCAGTGCGTTGCCATTCTCGGCGATCCTGCTGGCAACCACCTGGGGCCTGTTGCGTGCCCTGCACGTGGACTCGACCAAACGCATGTTGCTGCAACAGGCCAGTGTCAGCCGCAGCAGCAACGTGGCCTGGCAACGCCGCCTGCGCAATATGGTCAGTTTTCCGCGTCGCGCCCACGTCAACCGCTTCCTTGAGGAAGTGGTCCGTCCGGCTGCCGAAGATGTTGCGGCCGAACTGCGCAAGCAGGGGCTGGAAGTGGAAGTGCGCGAAGGCAAGGAAAACCGCGTGCAATTCGAGGTGCAACACAATGCCGAGGTCAACTTCCTCTATGAAGTGCGCCCCCGTGCCTACCTGCGCCCGGACTTCAGCTGCCAGGATGACGACGAGGCCTGCGAGCTGGAACGCAAGTACTTCCGTGCTGAAGTGCACTTGCTGGAAGGTGGCCAGGACTACGACATCATGGGCTGGACCAAGGACGAGGTGATTGAAGACCTTCTTAACCAGTACGACCAGCACATGCACTTTTTGCATGTGGTCCGTGAGTAGGTTTTTAATTTTTGTACTGCAGTGTCAGGCCAGGTCGAAGCATTGCATCAGCCTGCCGCTGGTTCGCTCCTTCGGCCCAAACCGCTAAAGGCCTGATGCAACACTCCGCCCTGCCCAGGGATACCTTGTGCAGGGCGGAAGAATTATGGCCCGCCCTGGGCGGGCTGCTGTCGCAGCGATCTTTCAGAGCTTGTCGCAAAATTCCTCATGTGATGCACTTGCCCCGTTTGTTACGCACGCCTGAGTAACAGACTGACCGGCCAGACAAAAGCCGCTACCAGGCCGGCACAGGCCAGAGCCACGCCTGCCAGCACCAGATAGTCCCAGAAATAAGTAACATTGGCGAAGGCAGAACGGGTTGCAGAAGGGACCAGAACAAAAGCCATCACCCAGGCAACTACCGCTGCCACGACCGCCGGCTTTAGCCCCCGACTCCAGGGGATCCGTTTTTTAGCCCCGGCAGCTACCATCACTGCAAGCCAAATGACCAGCAGCGCAACCACCAGTCCCAGATTGGCCAGCGTCAGCTCATAAAAAGTATTCAGAATCAACCAGATCTCATACATGGCGCAATCTCCTTACAGACGGCCTTTGGCTACGGCCATATAACTGGGCTTGAACAGCCGGTACTTCAGCAGCCAGGCAAAGTAACTGTCCTGCAGCGGCTGGATGCCGGGCAACGAGGGCGTCAGGTTGTCTTTGTAATCAAACTCGACCAGCAAGGCTGCTCCCTCGCGCACCAGCAACGGACAAGAGGTATAACCATCAAAAACCTGCCTGGGCTGTTGCCCCTGCATCACACTGAGCAGGTTATCAACCACTATGGGTACGCTCTTCTTCACTGTGGCTGCAGTCTTGCCTTTGGCCGTGCCATTGATGTCGCCGCAGCCAAACACGTTGGCATAGCGCTTGTGCTGCAGGGTGCCAGGGTCAACTTCCAGCCAGCCACCGCCAGCAAAGGGACCCTCCTGCCAGGCCAGCGGACTGTTCTTCACCGCGTCCGGCGCCCGCATGGGCGGCGGGATGTGGATAAAGTCATAGTCTTCCACCCGCAAACTGCCGTCTTCCTGCTCAAAGGTAGCCCGCTGCCCGTCAATATTTATCGCCACCAGCTTGCTGCGAAAATTCACCGGAATATCTGCCTGCGCCCAGCGGTCCAACACCTCCTGGTTGATCACCGGCACACTGAAAACCGTTGGAATGGCTGAATGGAATTCAATTTGCGCCCGGTCACGCATACCGGCCTGCTGCAGCCGGTTGTGCAGCATGAAAGTCATTTTTAACGGTGCGCCAGCGCACTTGATCGGAGTTGCCGGCAGAGTCATCAACGCCTTGCCGCCCTTGTTCCGGAATTCGTCCATGGCTTTCCAGGTGGCTTCGGCCAGATCCGGACCGGGATAGACCGAACTCAAGCCCTTGCTGCCAATCCGCTGTACATCCATACCTTCAATCTGGTCAAAATCCAGCTGCAAGCCGGTGGCAACCACCAGATAATCGTACTTCAGAACCAGCCCGGAGTCGGTCACCACCTCGTTACTGTCAGGACGAAACTCCCGCGCCATCTCCTGGATCCAGTCGACACCGGGCGGGATCAGCTCCGCGTTGGTATCACTGACCTTGTTTTTCGGCCAGATGCCAGTAGCAACCAGGGTAAAGCCCGGCTGGTAATGGTGCACCTGCTTGGCATCCAGCAGGGTGATTTTCGCACCGTCCAGCTGTTTGCGCAGCCGGTTGACCAGGCCAAGACCGGCCAGACCGCTGCCGACCACCACCACATGAGCACTGGTCTTGAGGGTTGCTGCCTGGGCCGTGGCAGTCAACCCCAGGTTCACTCCACTACCGGCGGCCAGAGTCACGGCCGCTCCGGCACCCAAAAAAGCTCGCCGGCTCAAACCCGATGTTTGCCCGTTATGTATTGCCATGGTGGTTTCCTCCCGACAGCGAACACTGTCTGTGCTGCGCAACTGGTAGTGACTCACCCGACCTGGCAAGTGCATGCAACCAAATGCTTTTATTTTTATATTTATTTTATATATTGTTATCTGGCATAAAGACACCACACCAAAGTCGCAGAACACTTTCAGGCAAGCCTGGATTCGGCAAGCCGGCAGCCTGGTGATAGAATCACGCCTCCCCGTCCGATCAGCCTGAAATGCCGCCATGAGCCGTCTTAATCCCCGCCAACAAGAAGCTGTCCACGCCATCAGCGGCCCGGTGCTGGTGCTGGCTGGTGCCGGCTCGGGCAAGACCAGCGTGATCACGCGCAAGATTGCCTACCTGGTGCAACAGTGCGGAATTTCCGCCCGCCATATCGTTGCCGTCACCTTTACGAACAAGGCGGCGCGGGAAATGAAAGAGCGGGTTGGTTCGCTGCTGCGCGGGCGCGAGGCCCATGGCCTGACCGTCTCCACCTTCCATAACCTCGGGCTGAACATCATCCGCCGTGAACACGCGCTGCTCGGCTACAAAAGCGGTTTCTCCATCTTTGATGACAGTGACGTAAAAAACCTGCTCACCGAAATCATGCAGAAGGAATACGCTGGCGATGACGGTGTCGATGAAATCAAGAACCTGATCGGCCAATGGAAAAACGATCTGGTGCTGCCGGAGCAAGCCATGGAACAGGCGCGCAGTCCGAAAGAACAGACCGCAGCGGTGGTCTATATCCACTACCAGCGCACGCTCAAGGCCTATAACGCCGTGGACTTTGACGACCTGATCCTGCAACCGGTCAAGCTGTTCCAGAACCATCCCGAGGTGCTGGAAAAATGGCGCAACCGCGTACGCTACATGCTGGTGGACGAATATCAGGACACCAACGCCAGCCAGTACCTGCTGGTCAAACTGCTGGTCAAAGACCGCGCCCAGTTCACCGTGGTCGGTGATGACGACCAGTCGATCTACGCCTGGCGTGGCGCCCGGCCGGAAAACCTGATGCAGCTGAAAGAGGACTTTCCTTCGCTGAAGGTCATCATGCTGGAGCAAAACTACCGCTCCACCGGCCGCATCCTCAAGTGTGCCAACACATTGATTGCCAACAACCCCCATGTATTCCAGAAGCAACTGTGGAGTGAAATGGGTTTTGGCGACCCCATTCGCGTACTGCGCTGCCGCAACGAAGACGCGGAAGCCGAGCGCATTGCGGTGGAAATCCTCACTACGCACCTGCGTACCGGCCGCCCCTACCGGGATTTTGCCATCCTCTACCGCGGCAACTATCAGGCCAAGCTGATGGAGCTGAAGCTGCAGGTACACAAGATTCCGTACCGGCTGACCGGTGGCACCAGCTTTTTCAGCCGCCAGGAAGTCAAGGACCTGATGTCCTATTTTCGCCTGCTGATCAACCCGGATGATGACAATGCCTTTCTGCGGGTGATCAACGTACCGCGCCGCGAAATCGGCTCGGCCACGCTGGAAAAACTCAGCGCCTATGCCACGCAGCGCAAGGTTTCCCTGTATGACGCCAGCGCCGAACTGGGCCTTGGTGAACACCTGGCCGGGCGCTACACCGAGCGCCTGTCCCGCTTCAAGCACTACATGGACAGGTTGCGCCAGCGCTGCTTCAGCGAAGATCCGATTCCGGCGCTGAACGAAATGCTGCTGGATATCGACTACGAAAACTGGATTCGCCAGAACAGCTCCAGCGAAAAGGCTGCCGAGTACCGCATGGCCAACGTGCAATTTTTGCTGGAAGCGCTGAAAAACACCCTGGAAAAGGACGAAGACGACGAGCTGACCATCGAGGACGCCATCGCCAAGCTGGTGTTGCGCGACATGCTCGAGCGCCAGGAAGAAGAAGCCGAAGACTTTGACGGCGTACAGATGATGACCCTGCACGCCTCCAAGGGACTGGAGTTTCCGCTGGTCTACATCATGGGCATGGAAGAGGAAATTCTGCCGCACCGCTCCAGCATCGAGGCCGAAACCGTTGAGGAAGAACGCCGGCTGGCCTACGTCGGCATTACCCGCGCACGGGAGAACCTGACGCTGACGCTGGCCAGCAAACGCAAACAATACGGCGAAATTGTCGAGTGTACACCCAGCCGTTTCCTTGATGAGCTGCCGGCCGAAGACCTCGACTGGGAAGGGCTCGAGGAAGCCCCGCCGGAAGTGAAAAAAGCCCGCGCCGGCAGCGCCCTGGCCGACATGCGGGCGATGCTGGGCAAGCGTTAGTCGGCTTCGTCCGGCATTTCTTCGTCTTCATCATCCGCGCCCATGGAACGGCGCAGTTCGCGGCCATGGCTGGCGGCATATTCATGGCCGGCCTGGCCGATTTCCTGAAGAACCTGCAGGTCGATCTGCTCAAAGCCGAGAACCCTGGCGTCATGCTCCCGCGCCATTTTTTCCGCTTCTTCCTTGTCAGCAAAAGACACCAGCGTTGGCCCCATGGCCCCAATCAGATTGGTACCGTGCACGTACCAGGCATCACGGGCATCCACAAGGTAGTCATCCTCCGGGCTATCCCAATGCGCCCGCCCCATGTCATGCACATAGATTTGTGCTTGCAGGGTTCTGTTTTCCGGTTGCAGCCACCAGGCAAACAGGTCAGTGGTCGCACAGAACTTGAGCGTCTCGCCGGTCTGCTTGTTGATCGACTCGGCCTTGGGGCCGGGCCACTCAAGAATCACCATGCCGCATACATGGCACTCGTCACCAAAATGAAAAGCTACCGGATCCAGGTTGACTTCAACTTTTTCCTGCTCCGAGCAGCCCGCCAGCACCAGCGCCAGCAGTACAGGGCCGATTAATGTAAAAAATTTATTCATAACAGTTACCCCAGTCGTTTGGCAAAGCGCCAGTGCGCCAGCAGTAAAATGGCAACGACCCAGCCAGCCAGACAGGCCCAGAGCACGCCGGCCCCTACCGGCAAGTCGCCTGCCAGTGCCATGACACCCATGCCCTGCCCACCGGCCTCAAAGCCTCCCAGATTGATCAGCCGGTAAATGTCTGTCGGGTTGAGCAGCAACAGCCAGGGCAGCAGCTCAGGACTGATACGGCCCTCCGTAACCACCAGGATGGTCAGCAAAGCCAGGTCAAACACCAATACAAACAGGAACCAGACACCCAGTGCCAGCCCGCCGGCGGTGCTTTTCTCGGTGGCATGGCTACTCAGAACATAGGCAAAAGCCAGAAACACCAATCCCAGCAAAATCGACGACACAATGAAACGGCCAAATGACATGACCAGCGTTGCCATCGACACATCGGGCACCCACAAGGCAATGGCTACCGCCGCACTGCCAAAACCGATCAACGTGGCCAGCCCGAGGATGCAGCCATGCCCCACAAACTTGCCGGTCAGCAGCTGGCCGCGGCTCAGAGGATAGGTCAGCAGCAACATCAGGGTGCCGCCTTCTTCTTCACCCACTACTGCATCGTAGGCCAGCATCAGGGCAATCAGCGGCATCAGGAAGGTGGCCAGACTGGCCAGGCTGGCAATGGTGGCCGGAATCGAGGTGAAGCCAACCTGCCCGGAGGCGGCGGCGCCAAACCAGGTAATACCGACAGCCAGCACGGCAAACAGAATGCTGATCGCAAGGATCCAGCGGTTGCGCATGCCGTCGCTAAACTCCTTGCGCGCGATATTGAAAATCTGCTTCATTGCTGCACTCCTGCCACACCCACGGCGCTGGCCTTTTCCATATAGAAACGGTAGATGTCTTCCAGCGAAGGCGGCCGGATTTCGATGTCTTCCAGCGGATACTTGAGCAGCTCCTGCAACACCGCCAGCTTGGCCGCGGCCGGAATGCTGAACTCGTGCCAGTCACCGGCCAGCGGCTGGTGCTCCAACAGCTGCGGATGGCTGAAGCCGGTTGCCTGACCGTTAATGCGAATGCGCACCGGCAGACCGGCCTGCTCGCGCAACTCTTGCAGGTTGCCAACCGCCTCCAGATGACCACGGGCCAGAATCACTGCCTTGTCGATGTAAGGCTCGACACCAGGCAGCACGTGTGAACAAATGATGATGCTGGACCCTTCGTCACGCAGTTGGCCGATCAACCGGTACAACTCGATGGTCGCGATCGGGTCCAGGCCGACGGTAGGCTCGTCCAGCAACAGCAGTTTAGGCCGGGCCAGCAACGCCTGGGCCAGCCCCAGCCGCTGCCGCATGCCTTTGGAATAGGTTTTTACCCGCTCACCGGCTGCTGCAGTCAGCCCGACCTGCTCCAGCAGGCCCAGCACCTGATCCTGTCCGGCTCCTTTCAGGCGGGCAAAATGGCTGAGGGTTTCATAGCCGGTCAACTGCGGATAGAACATCACGTTTTCCGGCAAAAAACCGATCTGCTGGCGTATCTGGGCATCGCTGGCCTCGCCACCCAGCACCCTGACCTGACCGCTACTTTGCCGGATCAGGCCAAGAATCAGGCGCACGCTGGTGGTCTTGCCGGCACCGTTATGCCCAAACAGGCCCATAATCTCGCCGGCCTGCAGCTGCCAGCTCATGTCATGCAATACTTGCAGCTTGCCGTAATACTGCTGGACCTGCTCCAGCTCGACAACAACAGTCATGAATCCACTCCTTGCGCCGGTGGTGGTTGCGGGGGCCGCATCAATGGGAAACTGTCCTGCACACCGGGATATTTGACGACCGGAAAAGCCCGCTGCACCCAGCGCAGCACTTCAATGCCGGGACTGTGCATCAACAGGCGTACCTGGGGATACGTCCACAGCAGCCGGTCCACGTTATCGTTGGGCTCATAGGGCACATCACCAATACCGTCGGCGTTGCGGTCCCAGCCCAGATAGTCACTCCAGAAGTTGCCGATACCTTCGTGCGACCACTCCTGGTTGCGCAAGGCCACGTACTTGACCTGCTGCTCGTTGTTGTAAAAAGCGTTGTTATAAATATGGTTGTCTTCAGAGCCGGCTGTCAGATGCACCCCCATGGCACTGTTGCCGAAGGTGTTGTCGGTGATCACGTTGAACAGCGAGTTGAAAATAAACAGTCCCTTGCCTTCGGCCCCGGCAATGTGCCCCTCGGCGTCGCCCACACCAGACTGCACTGCGGTCACGTGGTTGTTACGCACCGTGGAGTAGGTCAGGTAGTTGAGCAAAATGCCGTAGTTGTCATCGTGGTCGGAGTAGTTGCCCTCGACCATCAGCTGGCGGCTCTGCATCAGCGCATAGCCGGTACGGGTGCGGGTAGTGCGGTTACCGGTGACCGTGCTGCGGTGGGAAAACATATAGTGAATGCCGTAGCGCAGGTCATGCAGGTCATTGTTGGTCAGATCGTTGTCGTCAGCGGCCTCAATGTAGATGCCGTCGCGCACATGCCAGATTTTGTTCTCGTTGATCAGGCACTGCTTGGTCGCAAATACGTGGATCCCATTGCCACGATCGGCCGAGCGTAGCTGCTCATGGCCTTGCACCAGGTTGTGCTCTACGCGCGCATTGCGCACAGCATCCATCCAGATTCCAAAACCTGGCCCGTACAGACTGTTGTTGATAACGCGTGCATTCCTGGCTGTGCGCTCAAGAAAAATGCCCGACTCCATTTCGGTCAGGTTGCTGCCCCAGTTGATCAGGCGGCAGCCGTCAAACACCACGTCCGGTGCACGGATGTTCATGGCGTTTTTGGTACCCTGGGCATCAAACACCGCCCCTTCTTCACATTCAAAGTGAATGGGCACATCCACTACATAGTTGCCCTTGTACTCACCTTTGGGCAGTTTCCAGTGGTGATCAGTAACACGTTGCAAAGGCAGCTCGGTTACAGAAATCAAACTTTGATCGGCACCCGGTGGTGCCTTGATGGGAAACAGTTCGATGCCACGCATCACTTCAGGGACAGCAAAACCCTTGTTTTTCCCGGATTCACCGGCCCAGGCACCCTGGGCAAAACAGGCAACGGCCACACAGGCAAGCCACTTATTGACTGATCGCATAAGCTTTCCCGAATACAGAGGCGTTGAAGCCGCAAGCGCCTGGCTGTTGCCAGCCAGGCGCAAGATGCCGGTTAGGCGTCTTTGGCACGGACCTTCATGCGGCCTGCCATTTCCATGTGCAGGGCATGGCAGAACCAGGTGCAGAAGTAGTAGTGCACACCCGGCTTACTGGCCGTGAAGGTGACTGAAGAGGTTTGCTGCGGGCTGATTTCCATGTTGATACCATGGTTAACCAGGCAGAAACCGTGCGAAAGGTCTTCGATTTGATCGAGGTTGGTAACGGTTACAGTCACTTCGTCGCCCTCGTTCACTTCGAACTCGCTTAAACCGAAGGACGGAGCCACCGAGATCATGTAGACACGTACCTTGTTGCCGTCACGAATAACCTTATTGTCGGTCTCCAGGTTGACGCCATCCTGTTTTGCACGCGCCACGGCGCTGGCAAAGAAGGGGTCATTGCGATCCCAGACCCGCTTGGTGGTGATCTGGTCGCGGCGGATGATGTTGATATCGTGCGGCTCGGCAAAAGCAGGGCCGTCGTGTACCAGGATCATCTCCTCACCGGAAATATCGAACAACTGGTCGTTCTCCGCGCGCAGCGGGCCAACCGGCAGGAAGCGGTCCTTGGAGAACTTGCTCAGTACCACCAGCCACTTGCCGTCGGCATCGCGGGTCTCGCCCAGGGACGCCTGCAGGTGACCGGGCTGATAGTGTACGTCAGCCTTCTGGATGATGTAGTTGACCTTTTCGCCCTTGTAGTGACGAATGGCGGCATCGACATTCCACTTCACCACCTGGCTGTCGATGAACAGCGAGGAATAGGCATTGCCGCGGCCGTCAAAGGTGGTGTGCAGCGGCCCAAGACCCAGCTCCGGCTCGGCCACGATGACGTCACGCTCGTCTTTGAGCTTGTCGGCAAACAGGTCGTCCAGCATGTCCAGCTGGATCACGGACACGGTCGGTGACAGCTTACCGTTGGCTACCCAGTACTTGCCGTCTGGCGATGCGTGGATACCGTGCGGGTTCTTGGGTACCGGAACGTACCGGGTGTACGGCGTGTTCTGGCCATTCTTCTTGCGGCCGTCAACCACGGGCACGTCGGAACCGGGCAGAGTAATGAATTTGCCGGCCTTGACGTCTTCTTCGATCTTTTCCAGGTTGAAGATCACAACCCAGTCACGCTCGTTACGCATCTGCCCGGCCAGGTCAAAAGCCATCTCGGAGTTGTAGCAGGTGGCACCGGCGTACTTGCCGGTATAGTCAGTGGCTGTGTTGTCCAGGTTACCGTCGACGATGCACTGCCAGACTACGTCCATGGTTTCCGCGTCCAGCGCGGTGTACATGGTGAAGTGTTCGGCCTCGTCCACCTTCTCGATCAGCTTGCCATCGTTGGGGTGCGGAATAATGAACTCGCCGTTTGCATACACGCGGGTGGTGGTCGGTACACGCTGACAGTGCAGGCCGTGGATCGACTGGGTGTTCGGAATCAGAGTGATCTTGTCACACTTCATCACGTCCAGACGGATACGCGCCACACGGGTGTTGGCCTTGTCGTTGATGAATGACCAGCGGCCGTCATAGTGGCCATCGGTGCAGGACGACTGCGGGTGGTGGGTATCACCGTTTTCCCATTCCACGGTATCGCCCAGAACCGCCTTGCTCTCGTTGGTCATGCCCCAGCCGGTAGCAGAGCAGCGGTTGAACACCGGAATGCGCATCAGCTCGCGCATGGACGGAATACCGACAATACGTACCTCGCCGGACTGGCCACCACTCCAGATGCCGTAGTACTCGTCCAGTTCGGCCGGGCCAACATGGGCCCTGGCCATGGCGTCCTTGGCCGGGTTGGCCATCGCGTCACGGCTGGATACCGAGGTACCTACAGCAGTGGCGGCAGCCAGCGTAGCCCCGGTTACCGCCGTGGCGCCAAGGAAGCTGCGCCGGCTCATGCCATTCTTTTCATTTTCCTGAATGATTTTCTTATCAGTCATGACAGACATCTCTCCTGGTTAGAACCCTGTTTTCAGATCAGGGCTTAAGATTCCAGCTGTACAGCCGGGATAACGTTTTCAGCTTTTTTTGCCGCGGGTGCTTCTTTTACCCGCTCGCGGCGTTTCTTTTTCGCCACCAGCGGCGGGCAACGGTCGTCGTTGTAGTAGGTCACCTGGCAGTCAAGGCAGTGGTGACATTCGTTCGGGTCAATGCGTCCATCCGGATGAATGGCTTGTACTTCACACTCCACCGCACACAGCTGGCACGGCGTACCACACTCCTTGCGGCGCTTGAGCCAGTCGAACAGGCGCAGCTGCGTTGGAATGGCCAGCGCGGCACCCAGCGGACAGATGTAGCGGCAGTAGACTTTGCGGGTGAAGATGTTGATCACCAGCAGGATCACCGCATACAGCACAAAGGACCACTCACGCATGAAGTGCAGGGTGATGGCGGTCTTGAACGGCTCCACCTCGGCAAACTTTTCCGCCGTGGCAATGCTGTCCAGCGAGATGGCAAACAGTGCCAGCAAAATGATGTACTTCACCGCCCACAGCCGCTCATGCACCGCCCAGGGCAGTTCGTACTGCTTGATCTTCAGGGCACGGGCGGCTTCGTTGATCAGCTCCTGCAGGGCACCAAAGGGGCACAGCCAGCCGCAGAACACGCCACGGCCCCACAGCAGGATGCTGATGGCGACAAAGCTCCACATGATGA
>CAYMXO010000011.1:15509-44493 GCA_964394445.1 uncultured Thiopseudomonas sp. | reverse complement strand
TTGCTGCGCATGCTGGCCGGGTTTGAAACCCCCACCGAAGGCAAAATCTACCTCGATGGCGTGGACATCACCGACATGCCGCCCTATGAGCGGCCAATCAACATGATGTTCCAGTCCTATGCGCTGTTCCCGCACATGAGCGTGGAGCAGAACATTGCCTTTGGCCTCAAGCAGGACGGCCTGCCCAAAGAGGAAATCCAGGAGCGGGTGGACGAAATGCTGCGTCTGGTGCACATGACCAAGTATGCCAAGCGCAAGCCGCACCAGCTGTCCGGTGGCCAGCGCCAGCGTGTGGCACTGGCCCGTTCGCTGGCCAAACGGCCCAAGCTGTTGCTGCTGGACGAACCCATGGGTGCGCTGGACAAAAAACTGCGCTCGCAAATGCAGCTGGAGCTGGTGGAGATCATCGAACGGGTCGGCGTGACCTGCGTCATGGTCACCCACGACCAGGAAGAAGCCATGACCATGGCCGAGCGCATCGCCATCATGAACCAGGGCTGGATCGAGCAGGTCGGCACGCCGGTGGACATCTACGAAACCCCGGCCAACCGCATGGTGTGCGAATTTATCGGCAACGTGAACCTGTTTGACGGCGAGCTGATTGTTGAAGAGCCGGACCATGCCATCATCGCCTGCCCGGACATGCCGCTGCCGATTTACATTGGCCACGGCATTGCCTCGCGCGAGGAAAACAAGCGCGTGACCTTTGCCCTGCGCCCGGAAAAACTGCTGCTGTGTAGCGAAAAGCCGGACGATCTGGAGTACGAAGAGTACAACTGGAGCACCGCCACCGTGCACGACATTGCCTATCTGGGCGGCCATTCCGTGTATTACGTAGAGTTGCCCTCGGGCAAGATCGCCCAGGCGTTCATGGCCAACTCCGAGCGTAACGTCAAACGCCCGACCTGGGATGACGAAGTTTTTGTCCACTGGGTGGACGACAGCGGCGTGGTGTTCCAGCAATGAAAAGCATGACCGGACTGCGCTTGCGCCGCTGGCTGCCCAAGGGCCGCCACGCGCTGATTGGTGTGCCTTTTTTGTGGCTGCTGGTGTTCTTCCTGCTGCCGTTCGCCATCATCCTGAAAATCAGCTTTGCCGAAGCCGACATCGCCATTCCGCCCTATACCAGCCTGGTGGAATGGGCCGACCAGCAGCTGACAGTGCTGCTCAACCTGGGCAACTACATCCTGCTCAGCGAAGACAAACTGTACATTGCGGCTTATCTGGGCTCGGTTAAAATTGCATTGATCAGCACCTTCCTGTGCCTGCTGGTCGGTTACCCGATGGCCTATGCGATTGCCCGCTCCAGCGAACCGATGCGCCCAGTGTGGTTGCTGCTGATCATGATGCCGACCTGGACCGCGTTGCTGATCCGCGTTTACGCCTGGATGGGCATTCTCAGCAATAACGGCATCCTGAACAATTTTCTGCTCTGGACCGGTTTGATCAGCGAACCGCTACAGATTCTCAACACCAATATCGCGGTCTACATCGGTATTGTGTATGCCTATCTGCCGTTTATGGTGCTGCCGCTGTATGCCAACCTGGCCAAACATGACTTGTCGCTGCTGGAAGCCGCGGCTGATCTGGGCGCGCGCCGCCATACCAGCTTCTGGAAGATCACCTTTCCGCTGTCCAAAGGCGGCATTATTACCGGCTGCATGCTGGTATTCATCCCGGTAGTGGGCGAGTTCGTCATCCCCGAACTGCTCGGCGGCCCGGAAACCCTGATGATCGGTAAAGTGCTGTGGCAGGAGTTTTTCAACAACCGCGACTGGCCGGTGGCCTCGGCGCTGGCGGTGGTGATGCTGCTGATTTTGATCATCCCGATTGTGCTGTTCAACCGTGCCCAGGCCAAAGAGCTGGAAAGCTAAGCCCGTGTTGGCCTTTTACGAACGGGCAGCGCCTCACGGGATAAACCCGTTCGTACAAAAGTGCAGTCGGACCTTGTACGAAGGGGCTCGTCCCCTGAGAGATCTTGGCTGTGACTGTTGGAGGCAGCCCCCTCCTGCAAAGGCCTGCTTTACAGTTAACGGATTTTGAATTCGAGACAACGTTTATGGAATTTCTGAAAAAATACAGCTTCTCCCGCTTCATGCTGGTGGCCGGGCTGCTGTTCATCTATGTGCCGATGCTGGTGTTGGTGGTCTACTCCTTCAACGCCTCGCGTCTGGTCACCGTCTGGGGCGGCTGGTCGACCAAGTGGTACGCCGGCCTGCTCGACAACAAGCAGCTGATGGGCGCCGTGCTGCGCTCGCTGGAAATCGCCAGCTACACCGCCATTGCCGCCACCGCGCTGGGCACACTGGCCGCACTGGTGCTGACCCGCATCAAACGCTTCCGTGGCCGCACACTGTTTGGCGGGCTGGTCACCGCGCCGCTGGTCATGCCCGAAGTCATCACCGGCTTGTCGCTGCTGCTGCTGTTTGTCGCCATGGCCCAGCTGATTGGCTGGCCGATGGAACGCGGCGTCACCACCATCTGGATTGCCCACACCACCTTCAGCACCGCCTATGTCGCCGTGATTGTCGCCGCGCGTTTGCGCGAAGTGGACCGCTCCATGGAAGAAGCAGCCATGGACCTGGGCGCACGGCCCTGGCAGGTGTTTTTCCTGATCACCGTACCGATGATCGTGCCCTCACTGGCGGCCGGCTTCATGATGGCTTTTGCCCTGTCGCTGGATGACCTGGTGCTGGCCAGCTTTGTGTCCGGCCCCGGTTCCACCACCCTGCCGATGGAAATTTTCTCGGCGGTGCGCCTTGGCGTAAAACCCGAAATCAACGCCGTCGCCAGCCTGATTCTGCTGGTGGTATCACTGGCCACTTTTCTGGTCTGGTTCTTCACCCGCAACAAAGAAGAAAAACGCCGCAAATCCAGCAAACAAATCGAAGCACTCGAACGCGCCAGTGCCGCAGTACGGCTGGGGCCCTGAGCTACCTGCAAAACCAATGCCCTTACACGATTTGCACTTGCCACGCCCCCGTAGCGGAGAGCTGTGCTCTCCACAGTGGCGACCACAGGTCGCCGCTACACGGCCCGGCAATTGGCCTGCTTTCGGTGTCTGGTTTGCCCCTGTTCGCGGCTAAAGCCGCTCCTGCACAAGCCAACGCCCGGCACGGTATCGCACATTGCACAATGGCTATACGCGCCGGAATTCCCCTGTACGAAGGGGCTTGCCCCCTGAGAAGCACCGATCATCACTCTCAGGAGCAAATCCTTCAAAAACCTGTATCGGTTAGGCTTCGGCAAACACGGCCTCGATGCTGTCAACGAACAAAATGCGCTCGCTCCACAGATCCAGCTCGGCTGCGTCGGCTGTATACAGACGTTGCAGTGTGGCTGGTAACAGCGGGCCAAATTTCAGCTGAAGCTGTTTCTCCAGGGTATCCTGGCGTCCCTTCAGAAGCCCACGCTCAATCCCTTGCTCAATCCCTTGTTCAATTCCCTGCCGTTTCCATTCTTCGAACCAGGTTCCTACACGACTGGCCAACATGGGTGGTACCTCCTGAAGTTTATTGATGGCATCCAGATCCACGGTAATTTCGTTCTGATATAAAAAGCGCTTGAACCAGCGCACCAGCACTCTGTCGATCCGGGCCTTGTCGGGGTGGTTGCTGGCTGCATCCACCACCTGTTGCGTGACTTGCTGCAGAGCATTTGCAGTCAGTGCATTTTCCACATTAAACACCAGCCCCAGCAGGTTGTCATCCCGCTGCGGTTGGGCTTTTACATCAATCAGGTAGTAATCCAGCCGCGGCTGAAAACGCCTGAGGAATGTCGGTACCGGCTGCAGCATTTCCAGCATGCCCTGCGCCGGCGTCCAGTTGCGATCGCCGTTGTAAAGCACAACCGGAAACACCGCTGGCAGCGCTCCCTTGCTGGCAACCACATGCTTCTCCTTCAGCAGCTGATGATAGAAACTTGCGCTGTAATGCAGCATCCGCAATGCCATGCGGTGATCCACTGTAGACTGAAATTCCAGCAGGATATAAAGGTACAGCCGTTGCGGGCGATCGTTATCGATGGTTGTGTCCGGCCTGAACGCCAGTGACCAGACCGCATCCTCGATTCATTCTTCGAACAGTGGCGTGATGTAGTGGCCGGGATGGCTTTTGAGTGTGCTGTGGTCCAGCAGCCGGCTGATCTCGTGGGGGACAAATCCGTCCAGCATCGCGGTGACAAATTCCGGGTGGCTGAACAGCTCCTTGTAGCCGGTATCATGGTACCTGACCATCATGTGCCCTCCCTGAGCAGTGATGAACATCCTTGAACGGGTAGTATAGAGCTTTTTATCGGAAAAGCTTGACTTCCCGGACGGCACCAAACATTGCACCATACCCTGTAGAGGCGACTTTAGTCGCGACCGGTGTTGGCCGTAAGCCCCGCGGCATTGCACGTTCCCGAAGACCCGTAGCGGAGAGCTGTGCTCTCCAGAATGGCGACTGCTGATTACCGCTACAAAGCCTGCGCTTCTGCACGGCTCCCGATGCCAGATTGGCCCGGTTGCCATTTCCCCGGCAACACCCAACCGAATAGTGTTTCTTTGTTTTCATCCTGCAGGTTAGGATAAGCCCATGAGTGTCGGCAGTTTGGCCGGACGTTGAACAAGAAGGAGAATGTCATGCAAGGCAATTCAAAGGTAGTGGCCTGTCTGGTCAGGCTGTTGCGCGGCGAACTGGCGGCGCGGGACCAGTATTTTTTGCACTCAAGGCGTTATGAGGATCTGGGGCTGACCAAGCTGTACGAGCGGATCAACCACGAGATGGAAGAAGAGACCCAGCACGCTGATGCGATCCTGCGCCGTATTCTATTTCTGGAGGGTACACCCGATATGCGCCCGGATCCGGTTGAGCCGGGCACCGATGTGCCGTCCATGTTGCGCAGCGACCTGGAGCTGGAGTATCTGGTACAAAAAAATCTGGCCGAGGCCATTGCCCTGTGCGAGCAGGAACAGGATTACGTCACCCGCGACATGTTGCTGGCACAACAGAAAGACACCGAAGAAGACCACATGTACTGGCTGGAAAAACAGCTGGGCCTGATCGAGCGCATTGGCCTGGCCAACTACCTGCAGTCGCAGATGTAAGGCCCTGTGCCGCATGCCGGACACACACGCCCGGCACGGCATGTGTGCTGTGCAGGTTCCCTGTAAGAGCGACTTCAGTCGCGACCAATGCTATGCCAACCCCCGGATATTGGCTCATTCTTGCTGTCTGGCTTGCCCCCTGTTCGCGGCTGAAGCCGCTGCTACAAAATTATGCATCTGATTTATTACACATTGACGGGTAGCCATGCAGGATAAGCTTCTTCAACTTCGTTATGACCTGGTGACCCGCTGGCTACACTGGTTGGTTGCCCTTTTGTTGCTGTTGGTATTTGGCCTTGGGCTTTGGCTGGCCAGCCTCGGGTTGTTTGATAGCCGTCAGGCCGGGGTGGCGATGTGGCACAAAAGCCTGGGTGCCTTGACCGGTGTATTGATGTTGGTGCGGATGCTCTGGCGCTGGTGCCAGCCGGCGTTGCCAGGAATGGGTAACCGGCTGGAGCAGCTTCTGGCCCGGGTGGTGCAGGGCGTGCTTTATGTGCTGGTGCTGTTGGCGGTGTGTTCCGGCTATCTGCTGGCGACCGGTTCAGGCAGACCGCTGGAGTGGTTTGGCTGGCTGGCGATTCCTTCGCTGTTTGCGCTTGGGCAGGGCGCGCTGGAGCAAGTGAATGCAGTGCATGTGACAAGTGTCTGGCTGCTGGCGGCAGCAGTGGGGTTGCATGTGCTGGCGGTAATCAAACACCAGTTTTTTGATCGCAAGGCGTTGCTACAACGCATGCTTTAACGGTTTCAGTTGCTCCCAGTCCTGTAGGAACGACTTCAGTCGCGCCCGGACTAGCCCGGCAGTCCCGCAGCGTTGCACGTTCACGAAGCTCCGTAGCGGAGAGCTGTGCTCTCCACAGTGGCGACCACAGGTCGCCGCTACAAAAGACATGTCCAGCGTGTTGGTTGCATGTTGCGCGATGTTCCGTGTTCTGTACGAAGGGGCTTGCCCCTGAGAAGATTCCACCATTGCTGCCAGGGGCAAGTCCCTTCCTGCAAAAGGATGCTTATTTCCTTGCCTTCTCCAGTTGTCGGCAAATGTCGGCAAATGGGCCGATATCGGCAAACTCTGCGCAATCTTTGGCCGGTTTTTGGCTGTCTGGCGTGGCCACGCAGCGCAGGTGACCGATACCGTAGCGTGCCGCGCTGCGCAAGACGCTCAGGCTGTCATCAATAAACAGGCTACGCTCCGGCACAAAGGCAAACTGTTCCTGCAGGTGCTGCCAGAATTGTTGCTCTTCCTTGGGATGGCCATAGTCATGGGAGCTGATGACGGCATCGAGCAGTGCACCCATGGGCACCTGCTCCAGCTTGATTTCCAGTGAGTGGCGGTGGGCGTTGGTGATCAGCGCAACCCGTTTGCCGGCACGCTGCAGCGCCTGCAGAAACTCCATCGCCTGCGGCCGTGGCGCTATGCGGGCGGCTTGCTCGCGCTTCATTTCGCGGATCGGCAGTTGCAGCTGCCGCGTCCAGAACTCCACGCAATACCATTGCAACTGGCCCTGATAACGGGCCAGCAGGGGAATCAGTCGTTCACGGGAGGCGTCCACGCTGATGCCATGTTGCTGTGCATAGCGCTGGTGCAGGTAATCCAGCCAGAAAAAGTTGTCAAAGTGCAGGTCGAGCAGGGTGCCATCCATGTCCAGCAGGACGGTATCAATTTCGGACCAGGGAAGAGTGGGCATGCCAATGTCGGGAGATTATGAATTTCGCGCTATGATACCGACAAATGCCCGATGGAGTCAGACATGCGCATCAAACCGGAAATTCTGTCCTGTGAGGAAGTTGCCCGCACCAATATTTTTCGTATCGAACAGCTGCAGCTCAGGTTCAGTAATGGTCAGGAACGCACCTATGAGCGCTTGCGCGGCAAGGCCGATGGCCATGGCGCGGTGATGGTGGTGGCGTTGACCGATGACCTGCAGGCCGTGCTGATTGAGGAATATTGCGCCGGCAGTGCGCGCCACGAATGGTCACTGCCCAAGGGGCTGATTGATCCGGGCGAAAATGCCGTGCAGGCGGCCAATCGTGAGCTGCAGGAAGAGGCCGGCTTTGCCGCCCGTTCGCTGGAGCAGATCTGTGAGTTGAGTTTGTCGCCCGGTTACATGAGCCAGCGCATTACCGTGGTGTTGGCGCGCGACCTCTACCCCTCAAGGTTGCCCGGCGATGAGCCGGAACCCATGGGGGTGCGCACTCATGATCTGCAGGATTTGCTGGGCCTGCTGCGCGATCCGGATTTTTCCGAGGGTCGGGCACTGGCTGCGCTCTACATCGTGCGCGATTTGCTGGCCGAGCGGGGTGAGTTGTGAGTGGACTGCAACTGGATGCCTTGCTACAGCTGGTGCAGCAGGCTGGTGCGGCCACACTGGATTACTGGCGCAAGGAGCTGGATGTTCAGCGCAAGAGTGATGATTCGCCCGTAACAGCCGCCGATCTGGCCGCGCACCGTATTCTGGCGGCCGGTTTGCCACAGGTGCTGGATATACCGGTGTTGTCTGAAGAGGCTTGTGACATTCCCCTTGCCGAACGACAGCAGTGGCAGCGCTGGTGGCTGGTGGACCCGCTGGATGGCACCCGGGAGTTTGTTGCCGGCAGCGAGGAATACACCGTCAATGTGGCACTGATCGATCAGGGCCGGGTGGTTTTTGGTGTGGTCGGGGTGCCGGCAACCGGGCAGCTGTATTACGGCGGTGCCGGGCAGGGGGCTTTTTTGCTGGAGCAGGGCAGTGTACGGGTGTTGCAGACTGCCGCCACGCAGCAGCCCCTGCGGGTGGCCGGCAGCCGGCGGCATGGCAGTGAGGCGCAGCAGGCATTTATGGCTGCGTTGCAACAGGAATTGCCGGTACAGCTGATCAGCGCCGGCAGTTCGCTGAAGTTTTGCTGGCTGGCCGAGGGGCGGGTGGATTTTTACCCGCGACTGGCGCCGACTTCACAGTGGGACACCGCTGCCGCCCAGGCCGTGCTGGAAGGTGCGGGCGGTGAAGTGCTGGACACTTCCGGCAAGCCGCTGGATTACGCGCCGCGTGACAGTTATCTGAATCCGTTTTTTCTGGCGGTCAATGCAGATCCGGTCTTGCTTTTCCTGGTTGTAGAACTCTGTGGTGATTTGCCAGGCGAGCCTGTATCCGGGAGCTGGCATAACACCGGTCGCGACTGAAGTCGCTCCTTCAGGGGGCTGTACAACGCGCATACCGTGCCGGACGCAAGCTTGTATAGGAACGGCTTTAGCCGCGAACAGGGCCAAACCAGGCTTCCCCTACCATGGTCTGAAAGCCGGCCGGGATAAAACCAAGCACACTAAGCAAAACAAAAACCGGTTCTGTAACGGCCCATGAACAACAATAAATCCCCCGACCTGCTCAAGGTCATTCTGGCAGGCGCCCTGGTGTTGTTGGTTGTCCACACACTGGGGCGCTTCATTTATACCCCTTTACTGCCCTGGCTGATCCGCGATGGCGTGCTGACGATCAAGCAGGGAGCGGATGTTGCCAGCTGGAACTATCTTGGCTACCTGACGGGCGCCGTGCTGGCCATGCGCTGGCACCGGATTGAACAGATCCGGGCGGTGCTGCCCTGGGCTCTGGGTATCAACGTGCTTTGTACGCTGCTGCAAACCCAGACAGAAAGTTTCGAGATGTTGTCCTTTTTGCGCCTGATCAACGGCATCAGCAACGGCATTGTTTTTGTTCAGGCTCCGGCGCTGATTCTGGAATGGCTGGCGCGTCATGGCCGGGCCAGTGCCAGCGGGCTGGTGTATCTGGGCGTTGGGGCCGGACTGATAGTGTCCAGCGGGCTGGTCAGTCTGCCTGCCGACTGGCTGGTGGGCGCGCAGCGCTGGTGGCCGGCATTTTTGCTCAGTGTGCCTCTGGCCGTGTGGGGCTGGCGGCAGCTGGCACAACTGGATGTGCCATCGCCCGTGCAGCTGGACAAGTCCGGCGCACCTCCCAGTACCCGGTTGCTGGACCGTGACAGCACACCGCTGTTTCTGTCTTACGCCGGTGCCGGCATGGGTTACATCTTGCCGATGACCTTTCTGCCGACCCTGGTTGCCCAGCTGGACGGCATGCCGGAGTTTCTTGTTGGCGGCAGCTGGCTGGTGGTGGCTCTGGCCACCTTGCCTGCACCCTGGATCTGGAACAAGGCCGGCTCGCTGCTGGGCGACAGCCCGGCACTGCGACTTAATTACGCCCTGCAGCTGACAGGCGTGCTTTTTGTTTTGCTGATGCCGGGGCCGTTGGGGGTGCTGATGTGTGCCCTGCTGGTGGGCAATACCTTTCTGGGCACGGTCCTGTTGTCACAGCGGCTGGCGCGCACCTTGCACCCGCATCAGGGGCCACGGCTTTCTGCCGCGCTGGTGGCGCTGTATAGCGTGTTTCAGCTCGGCGGTCCCTGGCTGACCAAGCAATGGCTTAACAGTGGTGGCAGCTTGCAGGGTGCTTTCTGGCTGGGCGCTGGTGCGCTGATCTGGGGGTTGTTCTGGGCGCTCTGGGTGCCGAACAGGCAGTCGTGATGCTTTCCGCCCGTGTCGGCTGGCGTTTTTGTGAAGGGTTAGCCGGAAACAACACTATCAGGATCAAGTTTTTTTCAACTGATTGCGGCCAAATGCCACAAGTGGTTGAAACTCGGATAAAATTTACAGCCTGAATTAATAATATTCCTTGCTAGTTGTGGGTGAATTGGCTTCTGCGCTGACGATTGTCACGGAGGACTGTCAAAAAGGTTGTAGTCACTGCAAGGATGGCGGCAGACGGTACTGGCGATGCGTGCGCCGGCCACAGATTGCAGCTTGTGCATGTGCTGGCCTGCTAATTTCGCATTCATGCAGGTAGTGCACTATTTCCCCACAAGCTGGCTGATAACAGGGTGGCTATTCCAATGAGTGAAGAAACAGAGTTTGATTTTGAACAGCTGCGTGAAAACGCTGCCGGTGCCGGGAACCTGCTCAAGGCTTTGGGCAACCCTGATCGACTGCTGCTGCTGTGCCAGCTGGTTGAGGGTGAAATGAACGTCGGTGAGCTGGAGCGTCGGCTGGGTATTGTGCAGCCGACCCTGTCGCAACAGCTGGGCGTTCTGCGTCGTGAGGGGCTGGTGGAAACCCGCCGTGACGGGCGGCAGATTTACTACAGCATCAGCAGCCCGCAGGCAATGGCGATTATCCAGACCTTGCATGGTTTGTATTGCGCCGGACAGGCCTGATGCCGTCATCTGCGACATTTTGTCTAACTATTGTTAATTTCTTTACAGTGCGTTTCCTGTCTGATTAGAATGCCCGTATGGACTGCTAGGGAGGAAATGGCAATGAAAGTGAACATGGCATCTTGGGATCGCATCATCCGGGTTGTTGTCGGACTGGTGCTGATTGCGCTGAGCCTGAGCGGCACCATAGGGCCTTGGGGCTGGATCGGTATCGTGCCGGTGGTCACTGGCCTGATCGGCATGTGCCCCTTGTATTCGCTGATCGGTATCAGTACCTGCAAACGCTGCAACTAGCGTGCTCGATCTGACATAAAAAAAGCACCCTTGCGGGTGCTTTTTTTATGTCTTGTTGCCGGCTGAGCCGGCAGCGCTGCTGCGCTTTCCGGCTTGTCATGCGTGGGTCGCAGAGGGCTTTCCCGGGGGCTGTTTATACAGACTGGACCCATAAAACCCTGTATCTTTGAGCGGATTTGTTTTGCAAGGAAAATCGCAGTGGAACCTTTTCGTTATCTAACCTCTGATCTTGCGGTTGCTGCGCAGTTGCAGCCTGCAGACATGGCTCTGGCCGCAGCCGCCGGCTTTACCAGGGTCATCAATAATCGCCCTGATGGCGAAGAAGCGGGTCAGCCGGGCAATGCCGAGATGTGTGCAGCGGCTGAGGCGGCAGGGCTGGAATATTATTTTCTGCCGGTCGTCAGTGGTGATCTGACCGATGACAATGTGGTCGAGTACGAGCAGCTGGCGCAGGATTTTCATGGCCCGGTGCTGCTTTTTTGTCGTTCCGGCACCCGTTGTACCCATTTGTGGGCACTGCAGCAGGCGCGCATGGGAGGGCAGACTGTGCAGCAGATTGTCGCAGCCGCAGCGCAGGCAGGGTATGACATCCAGGGGTTGATACCGCGCATGCAGAAGTCTTGACCAGCTACAAAGCATTGACTGGCAAGGCTTGTAGTGGCCTGGTGGCCCTTTTGTGGTTTTCGCGCGGGCTGTTTTCAAAGGCTCATAGAGCGAATCAATTAAATCATTATGAAATAGCTATTACCCAAGTTCCCCTGCTTTCCGTTAATGTGCCGGTCTCTTGATCAGAGTCAATTTGTTCATGGTCTGAATCAAGCAATGTATAGCCATCAAGCTTTTAGACTAAAGAAGGGTAGCCTTTATGAAGAAACTTACCGTGTTGGCGCTAAGCATCAGTTTCAGTGTTGCTGCAATGGCAGCCCAAAGGAATGAGCCTATTCAGCCAATTGAGCCGGCTCCAGTAACCGATGAAGCCAAGGTCGAGCTGGGCAAGCAGCTGTTCTTTGATCCGCGCCTGTCCAAGTCCGGTTTCATTTCCTGTAACTCTTGCCACAACCTGAGCATGGGTGGTAGTGACAACCTGCCGACCTCCATTGGCCACAACTGGCAGGAAGGTCCGATCAACTCGCCAACCGTACTGAACTCCAGCCTGAACCTGGCACAGTTTTGGGATGGCCGTGCCGGTGACCTGCAGGAGCAGGCCGGTGGTCCGATTGAGAACCCGATGGAAATGGGCTTCACCCATGACCTGGCAGTCGGCGTGATCGAGTCCATTCCGCAGTACGTCGAGTCCATCAAGAATGTTTACAAGGTAGACAAGGTCAGCATCAACGAAATCACTGATGCCATTGCCGAGTTCGAAAAGACCCTGGTCACCCCGAATGCGCGCTTTGACCAGTGGCTCAAGGGTGATGACAGCGCTATTACTTCTTACGAACTGGAAGGCTATGAGCTGTTCAAGAGCGTGGGTTGTACTGCCTGTCACAACGGTGTAAACGTTGGTGGCAACTCTTTCCAGAAGATGGGCCTGTATGAAGAGTACGTCACCCAGAACCCTTCCGAAGGTGTTGCCGGCCTGAGCGGCGACGATGCCGACCGCTTCAAGTTCAAGGTACCAACCCTGCGTAACGTTGAACTGACCTACCCGTACTTCCACGACGGTGCTTACTGGAAACTGGAAGACTCTGTTGACGTGATGGCACGTCTGCAGCTGGGTCGCAAGCTGGAGAAGGACGAGATCTCCAAGATCACTGCCTTCCTGAAGACGCTGACCGGCGAGCAGCCAACCTTTAAGCTGCCACTGCTGCCACCGTCCAACAACAATACTCCGATCCCCGAGCCCTTCGCCAAGAAGTAATCAGGTTTCAGAGGTTGTTTGAAAAAGCCGGGTCCCATGCGGGCCCGGCTTTTTTGTGCGCACCTGTTTATGGCGCTGCATGTCGGCCTGCAGGCCAGTTTACAAAGTCTGCCTCTTGTGCTGCACCGCCCCAGTTTTCTGTACGAGCGACTTCAGTCGCGACCGGTGTTGCGGCCAGCCCCCTGTGGCCGGTTTGTCTTCGGTGTCCGGTTTGCCGCCTGTTCGCGGCTGAAGCCGTTCTTGCAAAATACACGAAACCTGTGTGCTGCCCGCTGTTCTGTACGAATGGACTTGCCCGCTGAGAGGTGCCGGCTGCCGTTGTCAGGGGCAAGCAAACCCCTTACAAAAGCCCGTGCTCGCCTTCACGGAAGATTGCGTTTTCAGGAACTGGCCGGCTGTCCAAACAATTGAACGAACTCGTCGGCCGGCATGGGTTTGCCGTACAGGTAGCCCTGGGCCAGCATCGGCCTGTGCTGTTTTAGGAAGTCGGCTTGCTCAGGGGTTTCCACGCCCTCTGCCTGGATGACCAGGTCAAAGCTTTCGGCCAGGGTAATGATTGATTGGATGATGGCAAGATCGGCCGGATCATGGGGCAGGTTCTGTATGAAGGTGCGGTCAATCTTGAACTTGTCTACCGGCAGATGTTTTAGGCGGCCGAGGGATGAGTAACCGGTACCGAAGTCGTCAATGGCCAGGCGCACGCCGATACCGCGCAGGTCATGCAGCAGCTCGATGGACAGGGCCGGGTCCTCCATCATCGAGCTTTCGGTAATTTCCAGCTCCAGTTTGTCTGCCGGCAGACCGCTGTCCTTCAGTGCCTGCTGCAGGCTCGAAATAAGAAAATCACACCGGTTAAACAGCCGGCTGGAAATGTTCACGGAAACGAACTCAAGCGCCAGCCCCTGTTGTGACCAGGCGTGGGCCTGGTGACAAGCCTGATGCATTACCCAATTGTCCATGCCGCTGACCAGTCCGGTGACCTCGGCAATTTCGACAAATTCCGCGGGCATGACAAGTCCGCGCTGGGGGTGCTGCCAGCGCACCAGGGCCTCGCAACCGACAACTTGCTGATCGGCCAGCGAGTAAACGGGCTGGTAGTAAACCACCAGCTGACCTTCGTCAATGGCTGTGCGGAGCTCGCCGGCAATGCGCAGCTTGTTGGCCGCTGCCTCAGTCAGGACGGTGTCATAAAATGCATAGGTACCACGTTCGTTTTCCTTGGCTTTGGACAGGGCGGTTTCGGCGTAGCGAAAAACTTCTTCGGCGGTGCGTCCGGAATCCGGGTACATGCAGATGCCGATGCTGGCAGACATGAAAATATCCTGCTGGCCGACTACAAATGGCTGCTTGAACAGGGCAAGGATTCTCTCTGCCATGTTGGCAGCCTGTACGCTATCGCAGCAGTTGTCGCAGACCATGGCAAATTCATCACCACCAAAGCGGCTCAGGGTGTTTTGTGGCTCAATGACTTGCTGGATACGGGCGATGATTTGCTTCAGCAGCTCGTCACCCAGGGCATGACCGAGGCTTTCGTTGATGATCTTGAAGTGGTCAAGGTCAATCACCAGCAGGGCGGCCTGGGTTTTTTGCTTGGTGGCACGATGCAGGGACAGTTTGAGATGTTCGTGCAACAGGATACGGTTGGGCAGGCTGGTGAGCGGATCGTAATGGGCAAGGAAACTCAGTTCCGACTGTGAGTCCTTGAGTAGCGAAATATCGGAAAACACTGCAACGCGGTGGGTGATCAGGCCGTGCTCGTCGCGCAGCTGGGTGATGGTTTGCAACTGGGGCAGGATTTCACCGTTTTTTCGGCGGTTCCAGATTTCGCCAGTCCAGCTGTCTTTGCTGTCCAGCGAGCGCCACATTTCAGCGTAAAATTCCTTGCTGTGACGGCCCGACTGGAGGACGCGCGGACTGCTGCCGACAATTTCACTATAGGAAAAACCGGTAATTTCACTAAATGCCGGGTTGACGAAGACCACAACGTTGTTGGCATCCGAAATCAGCACACCTTCACGGGTGCTATCAAACACAGCGGTGGCCAGGCGCAGACGTTCGGTCGTGTCGCGGGCTTCGCTGATGTCGGCAGCGATGCCGATGAAGCGTATCGGCGCGTTGTTCTCACTGAACAGGCGGCCGCGCGAATGAATCCAGCGGTAGCTGCCGTCCTTGTGCCGCATGCGGTATGTGTTTTCGTAGAGCTCGTTTGTGGGGTCGTTCAGCAGGCGGGTAATACGACGTTGCACATGCTCCCGCTCGTCCGGATGCAGCAGTTCACGCCATCCTTTCTGGTCACGGGCAAATTCTTTTGGCTCATAGCCGAGCATGGTGCAGTAGGATTTTGAAAAATGAATGCTGGTACCGCCGTCAGCCAGCTGCCATTCCCACATGCATTCGCCGGCCGAGTCCAGCGCCAGTTGCAGCTGTTGTTTTTCGTTAAGCGACTGGTCGCTGCTGTTTTGTCCGAGGATGTGTTGCAGTACATAAAAGATGCCTGTGCACACCAGAGTCACCGCCAACAGCAGAATTGACAGCAGTGCAAGGGACAGGTTGGTACCCAGGGCAAGCCAGGCACTGCCGGCCACGCAAACTGCAGAGACCAGAAGGTGGAGCAGGCTGGTTTTTAGCAACAGGTTTTGATTCATGGGTGCTACCAGAACTTAAAAACAAAAAAGGCCGCTTCGATTGAAAGCGGCCTTTTGTTTGAATTATATGGTGCCCAGAGACGGAATCGAACCGCCGACACGGGGATTTTCAATCCCCTGCTCTACCGACTGAGCTATCTGGGCAACGGGCGACATTAAACGGGTTTTTCCGGGCAATGTCAAGCGCTTTGTTGTCGGGTGCTTATTCTTCGACCGGAACGTAGCCTTCGGCCTGTTCGAAATCTTCACCGGCAAAGTATTTGTCCATTTCGCCCATGAGGTATTTGCGGTCTTTGGCATCCATCATGTTCAGATGGCGCTCGTTGATGATCATGGTCTGGTGGTGTTGCCATTCGTCCCAGGCTTTTTGCGAGACGTGCTGGTAAATGTCTTCACCACGTGCGCCGGGGAAGGGGGGCTTGGCGAGGCCGGGCAGTTCTTCTTTGTGCAGGCGGCACATTACGGTACGGCTCATGGATTACTCCTTGCTTGGGCCTGGCTGCCAAGCAGTTGCTTGACGGGGGCGGCCAGGCCAATGGATGGGGGATGCTCCCTGTTATACCAAACCTGCGGTACGCTCGTCATCCCGGCTGCGCCGCCAGCTTGCGTGCGCACAAGCCAGGGCTGGATGTGCAGGCGGAAATGGCTGAATGTGTGGCTCAGCGCAGGCAGGCGGGTGCGACCGGTTTCCTGCAGGCCCAGACGCTGCAGCAGTTGGGGCAGTTGCTCCATGTTTCCCAGCTCGGGCGGGCTATAGAGCCCGCCCCAGATACCCTGTGCCGGACGCTGTTGCAGCAGGATTTCCTGACTGGAGTTTTCCAGCAGCACCATGCAGGTATGCTGTTCGGGCAATGTTTTTTTCGGCCGGGATACCGGAAGCTGCTGTTGCAGGCCAGACAAATATGCCTGACAACCGTTTTGTAGCGGGCAACGGTTACAACCCGGCTTGCTGCGGGTGCAGACCAGCGCGCCCAGATCCATCATCGCCTGGGTATAGGCTCCCGCCTGTTCCGCTGCCGGGGTCAGCCGTTCGGCGCGCTCCCACAGCTGGCGCATGGCAGCGCTGCTGCCGGGGTATTCGCGCAGGGCGCTGTAGCGGGCCAGTACCCGCTTTACGTTGCCGTCCAGAATGGCTGCGCGCAGGCCCATGCCCAGGCTGGCTATGGCTCCTGCGGTGCTGCGGCCGATACCAGGCAGCGTGGCCAGTTGTTCAACGCTGCGTGGAAATTCGCCGTTGTGCTCATTCACCAGAATGTCGGCGGTTTTGTGCAGGTTGCGGGCGCGACTGTAGTAGCCAAGACCGGTCCACAGGTGCAGTACCTCGTCCAGTTCGGCGCCGGCCAGCTCGTGCACGTTTGGGAAACGCCCGATAAAGCGTTCGAAATAGCCGATAACGGTGGTGACCTGGGTCTGCTGCAGCATGATTTCCGAGATCCAGACCCGGTAAGGGCTGACGTTCTGCTGCCAGGGCAGATCCTTGCGGCCGTGCCGTGCGGCCCAGGCCAGCACGGCAGTGGAAAATTCCGCTGTGGTCACTTTCTGAACAGACCCTTCAGGGCATCTTTCAGGTCGGGGCTGACTTTGTCCTTGAGCTTTTCTTCAATTTTTTCAGTCAGCTTGTCGCCGGCCAGACGGGTGACAATCTTGCCCAGACCGTCCTGGTCGATACGGCAGTTTTGCCCGGCGTCGGCCAGAGGGCCGCGGCAGTGTACCGGCCACTCGATGCCAACATAGCGCTGGTTGATGCTGCAGGCCGGATCCGGCATGGGCCGGGTATCGCCCTGCAGGATGATGTCCAGACGGTGGTCCATGCCCATGTGGTTCAGGTCTACCGCACCCTTGCCCTTGATTTGCAGGCCCGGAATGGCGATTTGCAGATCAGGGGTATTGGCGACGCCGCCGTTCAGGCTGGCGCTGGTTTTCAGCCGGGTAAAGGGGGTGTCGGTGCGGCTGTAATCCTGGCCCAGCGGTTTGCGGTTAAGGGTGGCGATGGCCATGCACAGCTGTTGTTCCAGGTTGGAGTCGGGCAGTACGCCATCAAGGATTTCGATGTTGGCCTTGCCGCTTAATCCGTTGATCCACTGGCGCTGGCTGTTGCCGCTGGTGCTGAGCTGGCTGTCCAGTTTCAGCTTGCCGCGGATTGGCGCTTCTTCGCCCAGTGCGGCAAGCAGCTGCTCGACCGGCAGCTGGTTGATGGTGCTGTGCAGGCTGATTTTGGCCGGGCTGGCCTTGCTGTTCAGGCTGCCACTGAATGCAAGAGTGCCGCCATACAGGCTGGCCTGGAACTGCTTGAGTTTGATGTTGCCGTTGCGGGCGCTCAGGTCAAGACGGCTGTTGTCCAGTGGCAGCTTTTCCACGGTTAACCGGTCCAGTACAAGCTGCAGATCCAGGTTGAGGCTGGCCAGGTCTTCCAGGGGCAGCAGCGTGCTGTCATCCCACGGATTGCGGTCTGGGGCTGCTGGCGGGAGGTCGCCGCCGGAACTACCGCTTTTGCCCGGCCTGGTTGCTGCCTTGTCGGAAGAGGAGGGCGGCAGGTAGTCGTCCAGATTGAGACTGTCACCGGCAAGTCTGGCCAGGATGATGCCCTGTTCCAGGTTGCTGATGCCCAGTTCGCCGCTCAGGCTGCTGTCATCCAGGCGCAGGCTGGCGTTGTGCAGTAACAGACTGTTGTCGCTGCCTTGCAGATCGGCGGTTAACTCAAAGTGGCCCAGTGCGGACTTTTTCTGCATTTTTGGCAGCTCGATGCCGATTCCCGGTAAAAACTCACGCAAGCTGAAAGCGGCCAGTGACAGTTTGCCGTTCACTGCAGGGCTCCTGTCCAGCCCGCTGATATTCAGCTCACCCATCCCTTTGAGCTGGTTGATGGAAAATCTCAGCTGCTGCCATTGCAGTTGCTGTTGCTGCAGGTCCAGCAACAGGTTGCCGTTGGCAGAAAAATTGGCGGACTTGTTGTTTAGCGGCTCGCCGGCCAGTTCGCCGGCCAGTTTCAGGCTGTCCAGACGGTATTGCTGGCTGCTGTTGTCCATCCAGGCGCTGGCGGACATCTCCATGCGGGCGCGCAGCAGGGGATCGCTGCTGGCAAGAAAACCGGACAGTTTCAGCGGGATGTTGCGGCGCTCGCCAATGGCTCCGGTGCTGATCTGTACGCTTTCCAGGGTAACTTGCTGGTTGGCCTGCATGTCGCTGTAATCCAGGCGTGCACTGTTAACGATCAGGCTGTCAATTTCCAGCTTCAGGGCGGCCGGCTGTTGCCCTGCTGTTTTGCTGGCTGGTTCTGTTGTGGCCGCAGGTTCGCCGGCCTCTTTGTCGTTGGCTGCAACCGAAGTATCCCAGTTGGTATTACCGTCGGCATCACGCACAAGCTTCAGGTCGAGGCCTTCAAGGCGGATATCGCTCATGCGGATTTCTTTGCGCAAAAGTGGCAGTACCTGCACTGACAGGGCCAGCAGGCGCACCTTGGCAAAGGGTTGTTCGCGCATTTCCATGCGGGCGAGGCGGGTGTCGGTCAGTTCCAGACCCAGCCAGGGAAACAGGCTCCAGCCAATGTCGCCATCAATCTGCAGGTCATAACCGGTTTTGTCCTGCACCAGATTGCGGATTTCGTCTTTGTAATCATTGGGATCGAGCAGGTGGGTGATGGCAAAACCGGCGCCAACCACCAGGACGACAAGGCCCAGCAGCAGTACACCCAGCAGTTTACTCAACGATTTCATGGCAGCGATTTCCTGATCATGTGCTTATTGGCATAGTGTAACAGAGCCGCTTTATTTGGCGCCAAGAAGCCTGCGCCCGCCCGGCGCAAACCGGCGGTGTTTTGCCATTAATCCAGGTAGTGCCAGGCAATGCCCAGGTGCCCGGCCAGGTCTTCCAGCCCGGGCCGGCCCTGCGGCAGGGCCATGGACAGCCCGGCACCGTTTTCGCCGGCTTCCCGGCGCAGCTCGTCCAGCAGGCGACGGGCCACGCCACGCATGCGGGTAATTTCGCGCACGCACAGATGACTGACCTGCCACTGGCTACCGCTGCGCAGCAAAATGGCCGCGCCGAGCAACCGGGCGTTGAAACGGGCGGCAACCATTTGGCCCTGTTCCAGGTTGTCTGTCAGCAGTGCGTCGGCGTCGGGATAGGGTGCCAGCAGCCAGTCGGGGGCGTCGGCGTAGATCTTGCGCAGGTCGGTGCGGTCCTGGCTGGTGGGCAATTGGACAAACTCCAGATGTACCGGCATGCGGTGCTCCTTGTAGTGGCGGGGGATGGCGGTTTGCCGATATAATATCGCCTTTATATAGTTTGCGGGCGAGGGTTGTGCCCGGTTGATTATGGAGCCAACAATGACTCAGCGTACTGCTTCCGTGGAGCGCAACACTCTGGAGACCCAGGTAAAGGTCGCCATCAATCTTGACGGTACCGGCGAAGGCAAGTTCGACATGGGTGTGCCTTTCATGGAGCACATGCTTGACCAGATTGCCCGTCACGGTCTGATTGACCTGGACATCCACTGCAAGGGCGACCTGCACATCGACGACCACCACACCGTGGAAGACGTCGGCATTACCCTGGGTCAGGCCTTTGCCAAGGCCGTTGGCGACAAGAAAGGCATTACCCGCTACGGTCATTCCTACGTGGTAATGGACGAAGCCATGTCCCGTGTGGCGCTGGACTTTTCCGGTCGCCCGGGCCTGCAGTTCAACGTGCCCTACACCCGTGCGCTGGTTGGCGGCTTCGATGTGGACCTGTTTCAGGAGTTCTTCCAGGGCTTTGTCAACCACGCCCAGGTCACCCTGCACATCGACAACCTGCGTGGCACCAACACCCACCACCAGATCGAAACCGTGTTCAAGGCCTTTGGCCGTGCGCTGCGCATGGCTCTAACCATGGACCCGCGCATGGAAGGCCGCATGCCTTCAACCAAAGGTAGCCTGTAAATGCTGATTATTCCTGCCATCGATTTAAAAGACGGCGCCTGCGTACGTTTGCGTCAGGGCCGCATGGAAGACTCCACGGTATTTTCCGATGATCCGGTCAGCATGGCGGCCAAATGGGTCGATGCGGGCTGTCGTCGCCTGCACCTGGTCGACCTGAACGGTGCCTTTGAAGGCGAGCCGGTGAACGGCGAAGTGGTGACCGCCATTGCGAAGAAGTATCCGCAGCTGCCCATCCAGATCGGCGGCGGCATCCGCACCCTGGAAACCATCGAGCATTATGTACGTGCCGGTGTCAGCTATGTGATCATCGGCACCAAGGCAGTGAAAGAGCCCGAATTTGTCAGCGAGGCCTGCAAGGCGTTCCCCGGCAAGGTGATTGTCGGTCTGGATGCCAAAGACGGCTTTGTCGCCACCGATGGCTGGGCCGAAGTCAGCGAGTTGCAGGTGGTTGATCTGGCCAGGCGCTTTGAGAACGACGGCGTCAGTGCCATTGTCTACACCGACATTGCCAAAGACGGCATGATGCAGGGCTGTAACGTTGAAGCCACCGCCGCGCTGGCCAATGCCACGCGCATTCCGGTGATTGCTTCCGGTGGTATTCATACCATCAAGGATATCCAGGCCCTGCTTGACGCCCGTGCCCCGGGTATTGTTGGCGCCATCACCGGTCGTGCCATTTACGAAGGCACTCTGGATGTGGCTGAAGCACAAGCCTTGTGTGACCGGTTCAAATAAAATGAAAGCCCTCGAAAGAGGGCTTTTTTATGTACAGCTGCTTGAGCTGCCAAGCGAGATGCAGCATAAAACAGCGATGGATATTTTTCAGATTGCACGGAGCTTGTAGCGGCATTGGTGTGCAGGTGGAGCAGGGCTTTGTCGCCATGAATGGCGACATGGAGCTTACAGGGCAGTTTTTTGCTCCTGCAAAAGCTGCAATTCCGCCATCCATGGCGGTCAGATGTATTTGCAGCGACCCTGCGGAACCTGTGCACCAGGGCTGCCAACACCAGCGCAAGAGACAGAACTTACGGTTCTTTACACCCCACACATGGAGCAACACACCATGAGCAACATCAAACGCATCATTCCCTGTCTGGATATTGAAAATGGCCGGGTGGTCAAAGGCGTCAAGTTCGTTGAAATCCGCGACGCCGGCGACCCGGTAGAAATCGCCCGACGCTACAGCGAACAGGGCGCCGACGAGCTGACCTTTCTGGATATCAGTGCCACCAACGAAGGTCGCGCCACCACGCTGGAGCTGGTTAAACAGGTGGCGGCTGCCATCAATATTCCGCTTGCCGTGGGCGGTGGTGTGCGTGAACTGGCTGATGTGCAGCGCTTGCTTGATGCTGGCGCCAGCAAGGTCTCCATTGGCTCGGCGGCGGTAGCCAGGCCGGAGTTTGTGGCCGAGGCGGCAGAGGCTTTTGGCAGCAAGACGATTGTGGTGGCGGTTGATGTCAAGCGGGTTTCTGCTGCCGGCGAGCCTGGCCGCTGGGAAGTGTTTACCCATGGCGGCAAAAAAAGCGCCGGCATTGATGCCATTGAGTGGGCGAAAAAAATGCAACAGATGGGTGCCGGCGAGCTGCTGGTGACCAGCATGGACTGTGACGGGGTGAAAAATGGTTTTGACCTGGACGTGACCCGCGCCATCAGCGAAGCGGTAGATATCCCGGTCATCGCTTCAGGTGGCGTGGGTACGCTGGAGCACCTTGCCGCTGGTATCGAACAGGGCAAGGCCGATGCAGTGCTGGCTGCCAGCGTGTTTCATTTTGGCGAAATCAGCATTCCCGAAGCGAAAAAGTTCCTCGCTGCGCGCGGCATCCCGGTGGCCGGCGTTTAAGCAAAAAAGCGTCATTTTGGTGCCCGCGCGGTGTGGCAAGCGATGCTGCACCGGTTTGTGGATGGATGCAGGCTTGTGTAATCAATGGACGTGCCCCTGACGGCGGTGGCCGGTATTTCCCAGGGGCAAGCCCCTTCGTACAGGAGCAGCCTGCAGGATGGGCTCATTGTGCCCGGCACAGGCTTGTGTACGAGCGGCTTCAGCCGCGAACGGGGGATAAAACCGGGCGCCGGAGACAAACCATTTTCCGCGGCTGTCCGCGCTGTTGGTCGCGACTGAAGTCGCTCTTACAGGGATGGTGTGCACCGCGGTGCACGGTACAGGGGGGGTACAACGCGGTGTCCTGTGCGATCCAGTCGCCGCGGTGCAAAAACCATCCCGTACCGGTAAGCTCCTACCGGGCCAGTACGTTCAGCCCTTTTAGCAGTCCCAGCGCCTGGCTCAGCTGGTTATCGCTTTGCAACAGCTCGGTTTGCTGTTTCCTGTCGTGGCTGTCCGGCGTCTGGGTGTTGTTCAGGTGCCCGGCCAGGTCGGCTTCCTTGTAGGTGGCCGGCTGGCCCTGGGTGCTCAGCTTGCCGCGCTCGATCAGGATGTCCGGTTCGATACCCTGGGCCTGAATGGAGCGGCCGGAAGGTGTGTAGTAGAGCGCGGTGGTCAGTTTTACGCCGCGCTCGTCATTTAGCGGCAGGATGGTCTGCACCGAGCCCTTGCCGAAACTGTTGGTGCCCAGGATGACTGCACGCTTGTGATCCTGCAGCGCACCGGCCACGATTTCCGAGGCCGAAGCGCTACCGCCATTGATCAGCACGACCAGAGGTACCTTGTTGTCAACGCTGATTTGCGGGCCGGCGGGAAAACTCATTTTCGAGTTGGGGATGCGCCCTTCGGTATAAACAATCAGGCCTTTGTCCAGAAAGTGGTCAGCCACCTCTGTGGCGGCCTGCAGTACGCCACCGGGGTTGTTGCGCAGGTCCAGCACCAGGCCGCCCAGCGGCTTGCCGTTGTCTTTGGCCAGCTGCTTCAGGATTTTGCCAACTTCCTTGCCGGTATTGGTCTGGAACTGGCTGATGCGGATCAGGCCGTAATTTTCTTCCAGCAACTGGCCGCGCACGCTGCGGCTCTTGATGACGGCACGCTTGAGTTTGACATCGAAGGGGCTGCGATGATCACGGCCGATGGTCAGCGTGACCGCGGTACCGGGCTTGCCGCGCAGCTTTTCCACCGCCTGCATCAGACTCATGCCCTTGGTTAGCTGGCCGTCAATTTTCAGGATCAGGTCACCAGCCTCAATGCCGGCGGCAAAGGCGGGTGTATCGTCAATGGGTGAGATTACGCTGAGCTGGTCATCTTCCATGCCGACCTCGATGCCAAGGCCGCCAAACTCGCCGCTGGTGCTTTCTTGCAGCTCCTGAAACGACTCGGCCGTCAGGTAGGCGGAGTGCGGGTCCAGGTTGGCCAGCATGCCCTTGATGGCGTTTTCCAGCAGGGTCTTGTCGTCAATGGGCTCGACATAGGCGTTCTTGATGCGCTCCATCACTTCGACAAAGGTGCGCAGCTCGTTGAGCGGCAGGTCGCCTTCTGCGGCCGCATCGTTCTGGGCCCATAGCAGGCTGCTGAACAGGACTGCCGGCAAGAGTGTGGTCAGCTGGCGGGCCGGCTGGCGGAAAAGAGAACGCATGAGATGAAAAGCTCCTGGTTAGCCCTGGTTACGGCACCACTGGCCGGGATCAGTGGCCTGTCCCTGTTTGCGAATGGCAAAGTATAGCGCTGATTGTGCCTGCCCGCCCGTGTTGCCAACGGTGGCAACCGGCTGACCGGCGCTGATTGTTTCACCGGCGCCAACCAGCAGGCTCTGGTTGTGTCCGTACAGGCTCAGGTAGCCGTCGTTGTGATCAACAATGACCAGCAGGCCTGAGCCGCGCAGCCAGTCGGCAAATACCACGCGACCGGGATGGATGGCGCGGACCTGATGGCCTTCAGCGGCCTGGATAAGCACACCGTCCCACTTGCTGCGGGTGTCGTTGCGCGGACTGCCGAAGCGCGCCAACAGACGCCCGTCGACCGGCCAGGGCAGTTTGCCGCGGGCCTGGGCAAAGTTGCCGCCGGGATGATTGAACTGGCTGCTGACTTGCTGGCCACCGGTTGCCGGTGCGGATTGTGCCTGTTGCTGGCGAATGCGGTTTTGGCTTTGTTGCAGGGCCAGCTGGCGCTCACGCTCGCGCCGAAGGCGCTCTTCCTCGGCCTGACGGGCCAGCTTTTTTTCGATGGCGGCCAGCAGCTCGTTGAATTTTTTCTGGTCCTGTCTGCGGCTGGCCAGACTTTGCTCGCTGCCTTGCTGTTTTTTCTGCAGGGCAGCTACCTGCTGACGGCGCTGCTGGCGCAGGGCCGTCAGCTTTTCCTGTTGTTGCTGTAGCTGGCCCTTTTGTTGCTCCAGCTCCCTTTGATGCTGGTCAATGGCGTCCTGCAGCTCCGACAGCTGGTGCACCGTGGCTTTGAACTGGTTGATCTGTTGTTGGCGGGCCTGTTGCAGAAACTGGTAATAGGTCAGGTTGTGGCTGATCAGCGCGGGCTCCTGCTGGTTGAAGAACAGGCGCAATGGCTCGTGCTGGCCGGCCTGGTAGGCGGCACGGCTTTGCACGGCAACCAGTTTTTGCTGTTCCTGCCGGCGGCTTTCGAGTTTGCCTTTTTCTAGTTCAAATTCCTGGATTTCCTGTTGGTTTTTTTTTTGCTCCGACTCCAGGGAGCGGATATTTTTTTCCAGGTCACCGATGTCTTTTTCGGTATCTTGCAAGGCTTTTTGTGCGGTCGATTTTTCCGACTGGATTTGTTTGATCAGTTTTTCCAGTTCGGCGATGTCCTGCTGTGCCTTGCGGATGTCCTGCTGCGCCTGGCTGCGTTCGTCAGCGGCCAGCAGGGGGCTGGCGGCCAGCAGCAGGCCGGCCAGCAACAGCGAGCCCAGAGGCCGGAACAGAGTGCTGCTCCGGCAGTGCGTGCGGGATGAAAGTCCGGTCATGTACAGCAACCGTATTACTGGAGCTGGACGATGCTGGTACCGGTCATTTCTTCCGGTACCGGCACGCCCATCAGGGTCAGCAGGGTGGGTGCCACATCCGCCAGTACGCCGCCGCTGCGGATGCTGGCAGGGCGTTCTCCGAAGTAGATAAAAGGTACGGGTTCGGTGGTGTGGGCAGTATGTGCCTGGCCAGTGTGGTGGTCGGTCATCTGCTCGCAGTTGCCGTGGTCGGCGGTAATCAGCGCTTCGCCGCCCACCCGCTTGAGCGCACTGGTGATGCGCTCAAGGCAGTTGTCCAGGCATTCCACTGCCTGGACCGCCGCTTCAAACACGCCGGTGTGACCAACCATGTCGCCGTTGGCGTAGTTGACGATGATGACGTCAAATTCCTGTTTGTCGATGGCTTCGACAATGCGGTCGGTCACCTCGGGTGCACTCATCTGCGGTTGCAGGTCGTAGGTGGCGACCTTGGGTGAGGGGATCAACACGCGGGTCTCGCCGGGGAAAGGCTCTTCACGGCCACCGGAAAAGAAGAAGGTGACGTGGGCGTATTTTTCCGTTTCGGCAATGCGCAGCTGGGTTTTGCCCAGCTTGCCCAGGTATTCGCCCAGTACATTATCGAGACTGAAAGGCGCGAAGGCGCAGGGTGCGGCAAACTGTGCGGCATACTGGGTCAGCATCACGTAGCTGGCCAGAGCCGGCACACGGGTGCGCTGAAATTCGTTGAAGTCCGGCTCAATAAAGGCGCGGGTGATTTCGCGGGCGCGGTCGGCACGGAAGTTCATGAACACCAGCGCATCGCCATCCTGCATGGGAGTGGCATCGCCAATTACCGTAGCTTTGACAAACTCATCGGACTCGTCACGGGCATAAGCGGCGGCCAGACCTTCGCTGGCACTGGCAGCGGCAAACTCACCCTGGCTGTCAACCAGCAGCTTCCAGGCCTGCTCGACCCGCTCCCAGCGGTTGTCGCGGTCCATGGCGTAGTAGCGGCCGATCAGCGAGGCAATACGGCCGGCTCCCGCTTCGGCAAAGGCCTGCTCGATAAAATCAATACCGGCCTGGGCGCTGCGTGGCGGGGTATCGCGGCCATCCAGGAACGCATGTAGATAAATTTGTTTGGCACCCCGCTGCGCTGCCAGTTTGATCATGGCGGCGATGTGATCCTGGTGGCTGTGTACGCCGCCGTCGGAGAGCAGGCCCATCAGGTGTACCGCCTTGCCGGCGGCCACGGCCTGATCTACCGCTGTGCAGAGTGCGGGATTGTCAAAAAAGTCGCCATCTTCAATGGCTTTGGTGATGCGGGTGAAATCCTGGTACACCACACGGCCGGCGCCCAGGTTCATGTGACCCACTTCCGAGTTGCCCATCTGGCCGTCGGGCAGGCCGACATCCATGCCGCTGCCGGAAATCAGCCCGTGCGGGTAGTCATTGCGCAGCTGGTCGTATACCGGGGTGTTGGCATGGAAAATGGCGTTGTTATCAGCTTCTTCACGATGGCCAAAACCGTCCAGGATAACCAGGACAACGGGCTTGCGGACTTGGGTCATGATGTGCACTCTCGCGGTGATATTTATTAAACGCTTTATTTTACCCTGAACTGTGGCTTTCGTCATGGCATGCTGGCCATTCACAGGTCGACGTCTGTGGAAACCGGGCACCTGCCGGCATGCATGGCTTTGAAGTTGCACCTGTTTCCTGTGGCAACCTGTTTTTGCAGGCGAGACACCCGCAAAAATAGTTTCTGGTGTCGCAACATGGCCAGGAAACAGCTGTAGGTGTTGGCTGTTTCCTGTCGGGCGTGAAGCTGGCGCAACTGGTTGCGTCTGCAGGTTGGTGATGGGTTTGGCAGTCCGTAGACAAGCAGGGGCGTAAGGCGCGCGAAGCGTGTATAATCCTGCGGTTTTAACCCACCGGAAACGAGTCCCGAGAATGGATAGGCTGATCGAATTTGTTGGTAATCATTACCTGTTGAGTGGCGCCTTTGTGGTGCTGGCCATCGCACTGTTGTTGTACGAAACACGTCGCGGCGGCAAGTCGCTGAGTTCGCGCGAGTTGACCAGCCTGGTCAATGCCGGGCAAGCCGTTGTACTGGATATCCGCCAGATCAAGGACTTTGCTGCCGGCCACATCGTGGACTCGATCCATATCCCGCGCGACAAGCTGGCCAGCCGCATTGGCGAACTGGACAAGCACAAGGATAAAACCGTCGTCGTGGTCTGTGATTCCGGCATGACGGCCGGTCCTGCCTGTAGCCAGCTGCAGCAGGCCGGATTTACCACAGCGCGCCTGGCCGGCGGAATCAACGGCTGGCGCGGCGACAACCTGCCAACGGTCAAGGCAAAATGAAAAACGTAATCATATATTGCAGCAACTGGTGCCCTTACTGCGTTCGAGCCAGGCAGTTGCTGGACAGCAAGGGCGTGGCGTACGAAGAAATCAGTGTGGACGGCAAGCCCGACGTGCGTGCAGCCATGGCGCAAAAGGCTGGCCGCAGGTCAGTGCCGCAAATCTGGATTGGTGAACAGCATGTCGGCGGCTGTGACGACCTGTTCGCCCTGGAGCGGGCCGGCAAGCTGGATACCATGCTGGCCTGAGGCCGGCGTCAACCAACAAACATATTAAGGACTCGACATGAGCGAAGAGAGCCAGAACAACAACGCGGCTGCCCAGGAGCAGGGCTCGCAGTTTTCCCTGCAGCGCATTTACATCAAGGACCTGTCTTTTGAAGTGCCGCGCAGCCCGGAAGTTTTCCGCAAGGAGTGGACGCCGAAAATCGAGATGCAACTAAGCACCGGCCACACTCATCTTGAGGATGATTTTTATGAGGTTGGCCTGGGCATCACAGTGACTGCCCGCATCGAGGACGAGGTTGCCTTCATTGCCGAGGTCGAACAGGCCGGAATTTTCCTGATTCAGGGGCTGGACGAGGCATCGCACGGACACGCGCTGGGCTCTTTTGCGCCAAGCCTGTTGTTCCCTTATGCCCGTGAAACCCTGGACAACATGGTCGTCAAGGGTTCGTTCCCGGCGCTGATGCTGGCACCGGTCAACTTTGATGCCATCTACGGGCAAGAGTTGCAGCGCCGTCAGGCTGCAGCGGAAAACGGCGAACAAGCCTGATCGCTAATGATTGCTACGGAGGGTAGGGGATGAGCAATATCAATGTGCTGGTGGTTGATGATGCATCCTTTATCCGTGATCTGGTGAAGAACTGCCTGCGCAGCGCACTGCCGGGCATAGCCATCGAAGAAGCTGCCAATGGCCGCAAGGCGCAGCAGCTTCTATCCGGGCGAACTTTTGACCTGATCCTGTGCGACTGGGAAATGCCGGAAATGTCCGGGCTGGAGTTGCTGGTCTGGCTGCGTGGCCAGGAGCAGCATGCAAAGACTCCGTTCATTATGGTGACCAGCCGGGGTGACAAGGAAAATGTCATCCAGGCCATACAGGCTGGTGTTTCCGACTACATGGGCAAACCTTTTACCAGTGAGCAGCTGGTGGCCAAGGTTAAAAAAGCCCTGGGCAACAGTGGCCGCCTTGCCGCCTTGCAGAAACCGGCCGGCCCGATCCTGAGCACAGGCAGTGGTGGCGACTCGCTGGCTGTGCTCACTACAGGCAAGGCAGCACCGGCGGCTCCTGCTGCGGCTGCAAAGCCCGCGCCCGGGCTGGCCGCCAAGGCTGCTCCGGCAGCGGCACGAGCGGATGGCCAGGCAGTCCTGCGTCTGCCGGAAGCCGCACTGGTCTGCGTTATCAAGGCGATCAGCCTGAAAGACATGGTTGTGCTGGTAAAACGCGGTGAGATTTTGCCGCAAATTCTTTCCAGTGTGGTGGTTGATCTGGAGCAGGGCGCCGGAGCCGGTGACATTGCCCGGCTGAATGCCTATGTCCATGCCTTGAGTGCGGTAGAAAGCGGTGGCGAGATTCAGAGCCTGCAGGTCCATTGCCGCTTCGTCGACAACGACCCGCAGAAACTCGATTACATCTCGCGGCTGGTTGCCCGCGGTACCACGCAACGACACTTCACTCCGGGCGCCTGAGTCGCTATCATCCCTTTTCTTCTTTTTATTGTGCAATGCCCTGCGTGACACGATTGTGCAGGAGCGGCTTCAGCCGCGAACAGGGATGACCTGAAA
>CAYMXO010000011.1:0-15409 GCA_964394445.1 uncultured Thiopseudomonas sp. | reverse complement strand
TGCGTGACACGATTGTGCAGGAGCGGCTTCAGCCGCGAACAGGGATGACCTGAAAGCTGAGAAGGCCTTGGTTTGCGCGGGCTTTGTAGCGGCAATCTGTGGTCGCCACAGGCCGGCTAAAACAGCCGGTAATCCGCAACCACGCCGGCAAAGATGATCAGGCCGGCCCAGTGGTTGTGCAGAAACGCCTTGAAGCAGATCAGGGCTTCGCGGCTGCGGGTCACATGAAACTCCCACAGGTAACAGGCCAGCGCTCCGGCCAGTCCCAGCTGAAAACCGAGCCCCAGTCCAAAGTGGTTGCCGGCCAGCCACAGACAGAATAGCGATGAAAGCTGCAGGGTCAGATTGATCACCCGGTCGGCATCACCAAACAGGATTGCAGTCGATTTGACACCAATCTTCAGGTCGTCCTCACGGTCGGCCATGGCGTAGTAGGTATCGTAGGCGATGGTCCACAGCAGGTTGGCGATGTACAGCAGCCAGACCTGCGCCGGCAGGGTGCCGGTTTCGGCCGTGTAGGCCAGCAATAGGCCACATGAGTAAGCCAGTCCCAGTGCCAGCTGTGGGTAGTAGGTGTAACGCTTGGTAAAGGGATAGATGAATGCCAGCGCCACTGCCATGAACGACAGGTAGATGGTCAGGCTGTTGGTCAGCAGTACCAGACCAAAGCTGGCCAATACCAGCAGGGCAAAGGCAACAATGGCCTCCTTGGGCTTGATGCGACCGCTGGCCAGCGGCCGGTTTTTGGTGCGCCACACATGACCGTCAATTTTGCGGTCGGCAAAGTCGTTGATGCAACAGCCGGCGGAACGCATCAGGATGGTACCGGCAACGAAAATCACGATGTTCTTGATGGACGGGCTGCCTTCGCCGGCAATCCACAGGGAGACCAGCGTCGGCCAGAGCAGCAGGTAGATGCCGATTGGGCGGTCCAGCCGCATCAGCTGGATGAAGTCAAAGGCCCGGGGATGAATGTGGTTGAGGGAGCGCAGCAGTTTTTCGTACATGTCGGCCAGCAGTCAGGACAGGGGTTGTGAGTCAAGCCTGCGCCAGAAGGCAGGCAGGAAAGCTTCGGCGACGAGAATCTTCAAGCCGTTGCGGGCAAAGCATGAGCGTCGGGCCCAGAGCGGTTGCGTGCTGCCGTCGCTGCTTTGCAACAGGGCGACAGGCCAGGCACTGGGTGGCAGGCTGCAAACTTCAAAGTCGCCACGGTTGAATGCCTGGTCGGAAAACAGCAGTTCACCCAGTGAGCGGGTTCCCAGACTGGCCAGGTCAAAGCCATTATCTTGCAGGGCTGCCCTGCCAGCCACACTGCGGGCGTAAACCCAGGGTTGTTGCTGGCCGCAGAGGAACACCTCGCGTACCCAGCCTTCGGTTCCGGCCGGCACACCCAGTGCCTGGCATTCGTCGTCACGCAATTGTTGCCAGCCCTGGTGTACGGGCAGAACCTGGAAGTCTTCGTGACTGAGCTGTTTGAGCAGCCGGGTCAGCGACCCCTCGTTCAGCAGCCACTCCCGCAGTCGCGGCGAAGCAGGTGGATTGGTCTGCCATTCTGGCAGTGTGCGCTGATGTGGTACCACGATGATCGGCCTGTTATCTGGAACGGGCGCCATCTTAGCATGCTTTGAAAATGCAGCCCAAGGCAGCCTGTGCATGGGTTGTCATGGACAGATTGTCCGCTGTCACCGGAGAATTTGCCGCAGAACTCGCCAGTCGCACAAAAGGGTGGCAATCTGGCGACCGGCTGCTGAATAACCGCAGCGGACAAGAGCGGAACAATAAAAAAGGAGCTTATATGCGTAAAGCGGAATTGGTGGCAGCGCTGGCCAAGGCGACCGGGCTGAGCAGGGTGCAGGCGGATCAGGTGGTCAACGTGATCCTGGATGAAATCAATTTTGCCCTGGCGCGGGGCGAGGCGGTCAGTCTGCCGGGGTTTGGCAGTTTTTCCTGCCGCCAGCGTGCGGCCCGGACGGGCCGGAACCCGCAAACGGGTGCAGAAATAAATATTCCTGCCAGCAACACGGTACTCTTCAGGGCCGGCAAGGGCCTGAAGGAGGCGGTGGCAGGCGATGCCTGAGGGGGCGTGCTTTTGCCGCAAGCGTGTCGGGCTGCGGCCTGATCCAGTAAAAACAACGGGGAGGGATGTAACAACATGAAGTTTCGTATTTTGCTGTGGCTGCTGGGACGCATGCTGAGCAAGGCCAGCAAGGTGAATCCTGAGTTGCAGAAACAGCTGGCAGACAAGGATCTTGGCTTTAGCTTGCAGACGTTTGATGGCAAGGTGGCACGGAGTTTCAAGGTTGCCGGGCAACGTATTTCCAGTGCCGGCGGCAGCATCGACAACCCCGCATTTACCATGGGGTTTCGTGATGCCGCCTACGCCTGTCAGGTGATGACGGCGAAGAACAAACAGCTGGCCTTCATGCAGGGTATCCAGGACAAGAACATCAAAATCGAGGGCAATCCGGCCCTGGTTATGTGGTTTCAGGGCCTGTTCAAATACATCGTGCCGAAGAAGAAAAAAGTCACGAGTTGAGCTGGGTACGGTACTGCAGCGCCTCGGCCAGATGCTGGCGACGGATGTCCACGCTGTTTTCCAGGTCGGCCAGTGTACGCGCCACCTTGAGGATTCGGTGACCGGCGCGCAATGATAGATGCAGGCGTTCGCAGGCCTGCTCCAGCCAGTTTCGGTCGGCATCGCCTAGCCGGCAGTGCTGGTGCAGGCTGTCCAGATCCAGCAGGCTGTTGCAGCAGCCCTGCCTTTGCTGCTGATGTGCCCGTGCGGCCATGACCTGCTCGCGAGCTTGCTCGCTGCTCAGGCCCTGATCCGGCCTGCGCTGCAGCGAAGTGGGCTCGCGCGTTACGCTGACATGCAGATCGATGCGGTCCAGCAACGGGCCGGACAGCTTGCTGCGGTAGCGCAAAATCATGTCTGGCGAGCAGTTGCAGCGCCCGCTCTGGTCGCCCATATAGCCGCAAGGGCAGGGGTTCATTGCTGCCACCAGCTGAAAGCGGGCAGGGAACTGTAGCCGGCCGGCGGCGCGTGAGATCACAATCACGCCAGATTCCAGTGGCTCACGCAGCACTTCCAGCACTTTGCGATCGAACTCGGGCAGCTCGTCCAGAAATAGCACGCCGTGGTGGGCCAGGGTGATTTCTCCGGGCTGCGGTCGACTGCCACCGCCGACCAGGGCCGGACCTGATGCGCTGTGGTGGGGCTGGCGAAATGGCCGTAGCGGCCAATGTTGCAACGTCTGGCTACTGGTGACTGATTGCACCGCTGCCACTTCCAGCGCTTCGGCGTGGGTCAGCGGCGGCAGCAAACCGGGCAGACGGCTGGCCAGCAAGGTCTTGCCGGTGCCGGGCGGGCCGCTCAGCAACAGGTTGTGCTGGCCGGCGGCGGCTACCACCAGCGCGCGCTTGGCTGCCAGCTGCCCCTGCACCTGATTCAGGTCGGGCTGGGCCGGCGGGTTGTTCTGCAGCCCCGCTGAGCGCCAGGGAGACAGCAGATTGCGCTCGTTCAGGTGATCCACCAGCTGCTGCAGGTGTTCGATGGCGTACAGGGTCAGGCCGGGTACCAGTGCGGCTTCTTCGGCACTGGCAGCAGGAACCACCAGTGCGCGTCCGGCCTTGTGGGCGGCCAGGGCCGCAGGCAGGATGCCGCGTACCGGGCGTACCTGCCCGGAAAGCCCCAGCTCACCCAGCAGCTCGAGCTGTTGCAGGCCGCTAGCCGGCACTTGCCCGCTGGCTGCCAGCAAGGCCACGGCAATGGCCAGGTCAAAGCGCCCGCCATCCTTGGGCAGATCGGCTGGCGCCAGACTCAGTGTGATGCGTTTTTGTGGAAAGTTGAGGTTGCTGTTGATGATTGCGCTGCGCACGCGGTCCTTGCTTTCGCGCACGGCAGTTTCCGGCAAACCGACCAGGCTGAGGGACGGTAATCCGTTGGACAGGTGGACTTCAACACGAACCAGTGGCGCGTCCAGACCCAGCTGGGCACGGCTGTTGATGACTGCAAGTGACATGGCTTCCTCCCTGAAGCTGTTTTGGCCTGTGCAGGCCGCCTGCCGGAGTTTGTGGCCGGCAGAAAACTTCCCTATTCCTGTTGCGTTTGCTTACCGGCCGCCAGCTGCTGCTCCAGCTCCTGCACGCGGCTTTCCAGCGCCTCCAGACGCTGGCGGGTGCGCTGCAGCACCAGCATTTGTCCGTCAAACTCGTCCCTGCTGACCAGGTCCAGCTTGCCCAGAGCGTTTTGCAGCATTTGTTTGAGCTGCTTTTCCAGTTCGTGGTGCGGCAGGCCGCCTTCATTGTCCAGAAGCTGGGTGGCCCGGGAAGTCAGGGTTTCGAGCAGAGATTTGGCGGCAAGCATGATGAACTCCGGTAAATGATGGACGAAGTTTACCATGGCACGACCTGTTTGCCAGGGCATGCCCGGGTATTTCAATGCAGGACTATCCATGGTGCGGCAAACTTTGCTTAAATAGGCGTGCTGTGCTGCATCAACACCGGTGCTGCGGATTTGGGTATTACATCCGGTTTGCACAAGAGTTTTCTGTCATGATGCTGACGCGCGCGGGTCCGGAGGACGGAAGAGACCGGTGCGGTTGGCCAAATTTTGATTTATTTTTCATCTGCGGGAGCCTGGAATGAAACTTGTCACTGCGATTATCAAACCCTTCAAGCTGGACGATGTACGTGAGGCCTTGTCTGAAATAGGCGTGCAGGGTATTACCGTGACCGAAGTAAAGGGCTTTGGCCGGCAGAAAGGGCATACCGAGTTGTACCGCGGTGCCGAATACGTGGTCGATTTTCTGCCCAAGGTAAAAATTGAGGTAGCTATTGCCCATGGCCTGCTGGACCGTGTCATTGAGACCATCAGCAAGGCAGCCAACACCGGCAAGATCGGTGACGGCAAGATTTTTGTCACCGCTCTGGAGCAGATCGTACGGATTCGTACCGGCGAGACCGGCAGTGATGCCATCTGAGCCTGCTGCTGCAAAGTCAAGACAGAAAGCGCCTGCATGATACAGGCGCTTTTTTTATGCCTGCGTGTCTTTTAAAGGCTTTGCTGCAGGCATTGACGGGCTCTAACACAGGCCGGCGGCGGCATAGTAAAAATGTATCAGTCCGGTCATGGCCATTTTTGTTGCGGCACACTAAAATGCGCGCCCTGTATCTGATCTGCAGGCGTGAATCCGTATCGCCTGCAGCCATCTGAAGTGCAAGCCGGGCGGCAATTTGACAGTACCGCCGGCGCCTTTATGCAATCGGGGAAATGCATGTTTGAAGACGATATCGAAGACGAAGAGCTGGATGGTGAAGAGTCCACGGATGTGGATCTGGACGAGGTAGATGCCGAAGACGAGTTCTCGGCAGCCGGCGATGCCGCATTGGACGTGGATGCGCCGGATGCCACCGAGGATGAGGGCGAGGTGCCGGTACGTCGCAAAACCAAGGCAGCAGTTGTTGAGGAAGAGTTACCGTCGGTTGAAGCCAAACGCAAGGAGCGCGATGCCCTGGCCGAGGCGATGGCGGCCTTTCTTGCCCGTGGTGGCAAGATCCAGTCGCTGGAAGCCAGTGACGACTAGGTGGCTGGCTGGCGTTTCCACAAAGCTTGTGGAAACGCTGTAACCGCTTAGCTGTCGGTGCTTCTCTGCTGGATCGTCTGATAGCGCAGGGCCAGGTCCAGCCGGATTTTGCGTCTTTCCTGGGCATTCTGGTGGCGGCGTTTCTGGTCTGCTGTGCGCGGCTCCAGAACCGGTACCTGAACCGGCCGCCCGTCATCATCTACCGCCACCATGGTGAAGAAGCAGCTGTTGGTGTGGCGCACGGATTTTTCCCGGATGTTTTCCGTAATCACCTTGATGCCGACTTCCATTGATGTGCGGCCCGTATAGTTGACCGAGGCCAGGAAGGTGACCAGTTCGCCCACATATACCGGCTGGCGAAAAGTCACCTGATCCACTGACAGGGTCACCACATAGCTGCCGGCATAACGGCTGGCACAGGCATAGGCAACCTGGTCAAGGTATTTGAGGATGGTGCCGCCATGGACGTTGCCGGAAAAGTTTGCCTGGTCCGGCGTCATCAAGACCGTCATCGACAGTTTTGCAGAATCAAGTTCCATTGTTTGCGCTCTCTTGTGCTTGTTTTTGGTGGAGAAAGTGAGCGCTATTTATACCTTGGTCGTAGACAGGCTGCAAGCAGGCTAACCGTTATCCTCCAGCCAATAGTCGCGGGCCCAGTGCCAGACGGACTCCCAGCTGTCGTCCAGACAGTCGTCTGCGCTGACGGACCACAATACCACTTCACCCTCGGGCTCCACGGCAAAATAGCAGTCGCCTTCCTGGCACAGGGGGACCAGATGGCGCGGCAGGCCCAGGTCCCAGGCTGTGGCAGCCACTTCGGGCAGGTAGGTATGGCTTTGCGGGTCGCTGGCGGTTACTGGTTCCAGGTGGCCGTAAACCACGTCGCTGACTTCCAGCAGGAACTCGCGCAGCCCGTGCGGGAGGTGAATCAGGATCTGTTCCTGCACATCCAGCAGATCGTCATCCGTAGGCAGCTCCAGCGGTACCGGAACCGGTTGATTATGCTCACGCAGCAGCTCAATCACGTCTTCCACGGCAATCTCCTTCGCAAATGAAAACACCGCCGGTGAAGGCGGTGTTGTGTTCAGGATAAATCAGGCGTTCTGCCGGATCCCGGCAATCAGCCAGGGCTGGTTGTCACCATGCCGGCGCTCCATGCGCCAGCTCTCGTTAAATGTCTCGCCCTGGTCAAAACGTGAAGTCTTGCTGACGCCGGTGAAGCTCAGGGTGGCCACGGTGTAGTCAGTGAGCTCTTCGACGCCATCCAGTTGTACATCCAGGTTGTCGATGTAGGTGGACTGATAGCCATCGCCAAGACTGGCCCGCTCCTGTTGCAGGAAGCTCAGCATTTCCGGGGTGACATACTCGGCGATTTGCTCCATTTCATTGCCGTCCCAGTGCTGCTGCAGCTGGTTGAAGTGTTCGCGCGCTGCGGTCAGGAAGCTGTCGGCATTGAACCAGGCCGGGGCTTGCATGACCGGTTGTGGTGCGCTGTTGGCTGGCTTGTTGCCAAAGCCGCCAAACAGATTGCTTTCGGGCATTTGCCGCTGCATGGGCACGCCGGCGGCCATGGGTTGCATCTGCTGCCGGCGGCGGGCCAGCAGGCGGAAGACCAAAAATGCCAGTCCCGCCATCAGCAGCATGTCCATGATCTGCAGGCCTTCAAAGGCATCCCCGAACAGAAGGGAGGCCAGCAGACCGCCGGCGGCAATGCCGGCCAGCGGACCGAGCCAGCGCGCGGCGCCGCTAGTGGCAGCAGCTTTGCCGGCATTGTTTTGCTGGGGCTGTGCCTGTTTTTGTTGCTGACGTTGCTGGGGTTGTGCTTGACGATGCTTGGGTGCAGCCCCGAATGACTTGCCGCCACCAAAGCGGCGTGCTTCGGCATCAAAACTGAACGACAGCCCGATAAACAGGGCCAGGGTTATGCTGAGAAAACGCTGCATGGCATAGCCTCTTTATTGCGATTGAAAAATGACCCCGTATCTTGCCTTAAAGCAGGTGTTGGAATCCAGTAGCAAAACTGTTGATGTTGCTTTGCCGGCTTTTGGCAGCAGCAGGTTGATGTGTCAGCCCATTTTCGGTGGAAATTTGCTGTACCAGGCTCCGTAGGCCCAGCAGGCCGCACAAAAAGAGAACGTCCATTCCAGAGTGGTAAAAATGACCAGCGCGGTTACCGGTATAACCCAGATGCTGCTGCCCAGCGCGTAGGCAATGACTGCTATTGTGGAAGCCAGAAACAGGACTTTGTTGGCAAACATCTTGGCACCGGCGTTTTCCTGCTTGCCGGCCCGGTTACAGGCGGTAAGAAGCTTGATGCCTGCATGGTGCGCCGGGCACTTGTGGTGGCCCAGGAAACCGCGCACAAAGCCTTGAAATGCAGGTATTACCATGAGCCAGGGGGTAAACAGCAAAGCTGCCGCGCTGACCAGAAAGCTGATAAAGGCTTCCAGGCGAGTCACATTGGACCAGACCGGCGGAACATCAAAACGCAACATGAGTAAACTCCTCTTGAATATGTAATATATAAATATATACCGAGGGTGATGATACCCGTTACATCCAGGTTTGTGTAGCAGCGGCTGAATTGGCCCGCAGACCCGTTTTGTTGCGTTTCAAGACGAACAGCTCAACGGCCAGCCCTGTCGCTCCAGCTCGGCCGGCACGGCATAACGCTCACAGCCGGGCAGTGCAGCAAAGGGAGCCGATATCACCTGATGCAGCTGCCGTACCGGCCCGTAGTCCTGTCGGTGCGCCGCTTCAATCGCCTCCTGAATCAGCGAGTTGCGCAACACATACAGCGGGTTGACCCTCTGCATGGCTTGCTGTCGTTCAGCGTTATCGCGCCCTGCGGGCATGGCGCGGGCCCACCACCCCTGTAACCACTGCTGCAGATCTGCAGGCACTACACAGGCGTCCGCCAATGGCAGCAGCTCGTCAAGCCCCTGAGCATCTGTCAGTTGACGGAAAAACAGGTTGTAATCCAGCTCCGCCCCTTGCAGGATTTTCAATAGCCGCCCGATCAGGGCCTCGTCACCGGCATCCTCGTCCACCAACCCCAGTCGGGCCCGCATCAGCCGCACATAATGGCTCTGGTACAGCGGCTGAAAGCCTTCCAGCGTCTGGCGCAACGGCTCCAGCTCGACCCGGCCGGTAAAGGTCTGGCCCAGCGCCGTCAGGTTCCACTCGGCCATGTCCACCTGGCGGTCAAACGCGTAACGCCCGCCAATATCCGAACTGTTGCAGACATAGCCCGGCTGGTAACGCTCCAGAAAAGCAAAAGGCCCGTAGTCCAGTGTTTCGCCCAGAATCGACATGTTGTCGGTGTTCATCACGCCATGGCAAAAGCCATAAGCCTGCCAGCCGGCCAGCAGCTCTGCCGTGCGCTGGCTGATGGCGGCAAACATTGCCTGCAGTGGATTGTCTGCAGTACGACACTGGGGATAGTGCTGCTCCAGGACATAATCCATCAGCTGGTGCAACTGGGTATATTGGCGGGTGTAATAGAAATATTCGAAATGGCCAAAGCGGATATGGGTGCGTGCCAGTCGCAACAGTGTGGCAGCCGTTTCGGTCAGCTCACGGCGCACCGGCATGTCGGAATCCACCACCGCCAGCGCACGGGTGGTGGCAATGCCCAGTGCCGCCAGGTGTTCGCTGGCCATGAACTCGCGGATGCTGCTGCGCAGCACTGCACAGCCGTCGCCATCACGGGAAAACGGCGTAATGCCGGCCCCTTTCAGGTGCAGGTCCCACAGCTCGCCCTTCTGGTTGCGCAGCTGTGCCAGCAGCTGTCCGCGCCCGTCGCCCAGCTGCGGCGTGTAGCCGCCAAACTGGTGACCGGCATACACCATGGCCCGCGGATGAATGCCGGCAAAGGTTGTCTCGCCGGCCACCAGGGACAAAAACTCCGGCTGCGCCAAAACCTCTGCCGGCCAGTCCAGCAGTGCTGCAGCCCCGGGGCTGGCCACCACCAGGCGCGGGGCCGACAACGGCCGCGGTTGCACAGGCACGGAAAAATGCGCACCCAGCCGGGCAAAAGCATCATCGACCCGCAGTGGCTGGTCACAAAATCTGGTCGTTTCCATCTGTACTCCGCGTTACTGCAGTCTGTGTACCGGCAGTATAGCGTTTGCGGTTCTGGCTGCATCCGGCACAAAAGCATCGCCCTGTGCACTCAATGGTGGTGCATCAAGGCTGCCTGCCTGATGCACAAGCGCCGGGCTGTTTTGCAAACGGCTTATCCCGCTAGCGGTAGCCTGCATGTCTCGGGGACAAGCCCTGCGCAACCGGCAACTGCCTTGGTCTGCCTGCCCTGCACGAACCACGCTAGTTTGCCCCCCGCTGTTTGGTACTCCAGTGCGCTTCGTCACCCTGCTCGTTCTTGATAAACACATCCATCTGCCGAAACGCCATCTGGATGTGTGCCTCGCGGAAGCGCTCCACCAGCCGGTTGTGCACTTCGTCAATAGAGGGATTGCGGTCTTCAATCGAGCCAACGTGATAGCGCATTTCATGGTTGAAGCCGCTCTGTCCCACTTCCAGGAACAGCACCACCGGCTCTGGGTCCTCCAGGACGCGTGAATTTTCCTGCATGGTTTCCAGCATCAGGCGGCGCGCCTTTTCCAGGTCCGTGTCATAGGACAGGCTGATGTGCAGGGTAATGCGTGTCACACTGTCGCTCAGCGACCAGTTGAGCAGGCGCTCGGTGACCAGCACCTTGTTGGGAATGATGCTTTCCTTGCGGTCGAACTCGATGATGGTGGTGGCACGGATGCGGATGCGGCTGACAGTGCCGGTCATGTCGCCAATGGTTACCAGGTCACCAATGCGCACCGGCCGCTCGAACAGGATGATCAAACCGGAAATGAAGTTGGCAAAAATTTCCTGCAGGCCAAAGCCCAGCCCCACCGACAGCGCCGCCACCAGCCATTGCAGTTTGCTCCAGCTGACCCCAAGCGCCGCCAGCGTGGCCACGATGCCGATCGAGGAAATGCCGTAGGACAACAGCTGCATGGCGGCATAGGAGGTGCCAGGGGCCAGCTTGATGTGGGATAAAAACAGCACTTCCAGCAAGCCCGGCAGGTTGCGCGCCAGCATGATGGTCATGCCGGCAATCACCAGCGCATTGAGCAGGTCTCGCAGACTGACATCGCCGGCCGGGCTGTCCAGACCAGCCTGGGCGGCATTTTCGTACAGCACCACATTGTCGAGATAGGCAAACAGGGAGATCACATCGGCCCAGACCCAGTAGAGTCCGGCAACCAGCAGCAACATCAGGAGCAGGCGCAACAACCGCTGCGACTGCTGATTGATCAGACTGATGTCCAGCGCATGCTGCTCGCCACTGTCAGGCTCGTCGCCCTGTTCCTGGCGCGCACGCTGGGCGCGCTCCCAGGCCAGGCGGCGGGCAGCAATCCCCAGCCCGCGCTCGATGGTGGCACGCAGCAACACCCAGATCACCACCAGCGCCAGACTCATCAGCAGGCGCTCGCTCATCTGCAGCACCGTATAGTAGTAGCCGGCCACCAGCGCCCCGGCCAGTATCAGAGGTGCCCCCCCCAGCAACAGCGCCAGCAGCTTGCCCAGCAGCGGCATACCCGGCGCGCCATACTGCTGCAGTGCCGCATTGATCAGTAATCCGCCCAGCAGCGCCAGCCCCAGCGCCAGCACGACCACACCCAGCACATCATCGCTCAGCTCCGACAAATTGGCTTGCGCCAGCGGCACCACCAATGCCAGCAGCCAGACCACCAGTGCCACCCAGGCCAGCCGCTTGCGCAAAAACGCCACCTGGTGGTCTGACCAGCCAAAATGCAAACCGGCCACACCGTCGCGCCCCAGCAGGCGGTAGGCAACAGAAAACACCAGCCCCAGCTTGGCGGTATGCAACAGCGCGGTACCAAATTCGTACGGCACGCCCCGGGTATGCAGCTGCGCCAGCCAGCCCGCCGTGCTGAACCAGAAAAACGCCGGTAGCGACAGCAACAGCACCGCACCGATCGCCATCGGGGTAAAGCGTTGGCGGTCATTCAGGTAGTGCCCGATGCGTGGTCTGACGTTTTCAATCGACTGATACAGGCTGCGCCGCTTCCACAGTATCACCAGGCTCAGCAACAATACTGGTGCAAAGGCCAGCCATGAGCTGCGCCAGACTGGCCACAGCTCGCCCAGCGCGGCATCGCCATCAAGACTTTTCCACTGTTTTTTTAGCCGCCCCGGCAGCTGTTTGAACCAGTCCCGGTCCAGCGGCCGGTTGCTGGGTATCCAGAACATGTGCTCATCAAGCAGGGTGCGCACTTGCAGTGACAGGGCCTGCAGCTGCTTCTGGTTCAGCTGCACGCTGATCGCCTCGCTCAGGTAGGCATTTATCTCGTGGTTCAGCCGCTCCAGCAAGCCGCCACGCACGCGTAACAGCTCCACCATGGCTTCGCGCACCTGGCCATCGGTGTCGTCCTGGCCCTGCAGCAGGTTGTCAATATAGGCATTGGGCCGCTGCATCGTTTCCCGGTACTGGCGCAGCTGGAACTGGTACAGGCGGGTATCGGCGATCTGGTCGGCCAGGGTACGGTCAAAGCTTGGTTCGGGCAGTGCCTGTTTTTGCTGGTAGAGAATTTTTGCCAGCAACACGCTGCCTTGCAGCGCCGCGATTTGCTCTTCCATTGCTTGCTCGGCCTGCTGTACGCTGTCCAGTTGCTGGCGTACTTCCAGGCTTTTTTGTGTCAACTGGTTGCGCTGCTCGGTAATGGTCAGCAGGTAGTCGGAAATCTGCAGGTTCAGATTGCTCTCTTTCAGCAACAAGGTGTCCTCACCGGCTTTTTCCACCTTGAGCGATTGCTCCTGCACCGTCAGTTCCGACGCGGTCTGACGTTTTTCGATCAGCAAGCCCTGCAACGTGGCCAGATAGTCTTCCTGGGCCTGCACCCGGGTAGCCAGCAATTCGCGTGCGCTGCTGGCCAGGTCCTGCAGGATGCTGTTGTTGGCCAGCTCGGCCTGGCGCAGGCTGTTACGGATCTGCAGGGCTTCCAGCTCGGCACGCAAGGCATCCAGCCGCTCACTGCTGAGCAGGGGCTTGCCGCCTTCCTTGGTCGTTTTTAGCTGGTTGTTGAGTTCCTGGATGCGTTTCTGGTTAGTGCTGATCTCGTTTTGCGCACGTTCAGGGCGGGTTTGTGAGCGGACAATGGCGGTGTTGGCTTCATTCAGCTCGTTTTGCCAGCCGGCCAGCTGGCGGCTGTTTTCCGCCAGCAATCCCTCCAGCTCCTGCAGGGTAATGTTTGTGGGCAGCTGGCGGCGTTCGGCCTGCTGCAGCAACTGCGCCAGTTCCTGGCGGTTTTTGCGGATCTGCTCCGGCGCTCCGGCTACTTCCAGCTGCAACTGCTCAAGGCTGGCTGTGGCGCGTTCGGCATTTTCCAGCCAGCTCAGGGTTTGCTCCAGTGCCTGTTGTACCGACTGCTGCTCGGCCTCTGGCAGCTTGCGCTCGGCCAGCCCGGCCAGATTGCTTTTTAGCAGCTCGGCCGTCGGCAGGGCGGCCGTCACCGTGCCGGACAACGCCAGCAACAGCCACAACAAGAAAAAACGCATCAAGCCCATGATTCACCTGTCGCTTTCCAGACGGTGCAGTGTGTTACGGTTTATGCCCCATGGCAAGCAGGCAACAGGCAGGCAGCCACGCCGGCGATTGCTGGCAAGCTGCTCCCTGCAAGCAGTTAGTGTGAACGGATTGCCCGCTTGCTGCGGAGCCGGCAGCGAGGATACAGCCATCCGGTTAACCACAGAAAACACGGATGGCACGGAAGGTGTTAAAACAGCGGCCGGGCCTCATTGCGCTCTGCGCCAAACTTCAGGCCCACTTTGCTGACCCGGCCGTTCTCCATTTCAGCCACCATCCAGGTCATGCCCTGCCATTCGGTGTAGTCGCCGACTACGGCTTCACCGCCTACTGCGTGAGTAACAAAATCGGACAGGGTTTCACCAGGCGCATGCCCTTCCAGCTGCAGGCCATAGACCGCTGCCACGTCGCCAAGTTTCGCCGCGCCTTCGAGTACAAAGTCACCGAAGAAACGCTGGTCCATGCCGCGCTCGGGCTCTTCACTGAACAGGCGACCCAGTGCCGGCAGGTCTTCTTCGTGGCCAATGACGCAAAGGATATCGTCAATTTCCAGCCGGGTGCTGCCGGTCGGGTGCAACAGGTGGTTGTTGCGGAACAGCGCGGCAATCCGCGTGCCACCGGGCATTTTCAGCTCGCGCAGTTGTGCACCGATGCACCACTTTTCCTTGCGCAAGCGGTAGACAAACAGCTCCCACTGGCTGGTCGGATAAATTTCCAGCCCGGCCCGGGAAATCGGCTCGGGTGCCGGCGGCACCTCAACCCTGGCCTTGCGCGCGGCCAGCGGCAGGGTCGAACCTTGCAGAATCAGCGAAACCAGCACGATGAAAAAGGCCACGTTGAAGAACAACTGGGCATTGGGCAGCCCGTACACCAGCGGAAACACCGCCAGAATCACCGGCACCGCGCCGCGCAGGCCGATCCAGGAAATAAACAGGCGTTCGCGCAGGTTGAAGCCACGAAATGGCAGCAGCCCGGCAAACACTGCCAGCGGGCGTGCCACCAGAATCATCCATAGCGACAGCAGCAATGCCGGTATGGCAATTGGCAGCAGCTCGTGCGGCGTCAACAACAGGCCCAGTACCAGGAACATGCCGATCTGGCTGAGCCAGGCCAGCCCGTCAAACATGTGCAGGATGCCATGGCGGTTACGGATTGGCCGGTTGCCCAGCACCATGCCCAGAATATAAACGGACAGGATGCCGCTGCCGCCAATCTGTCCGGCAATGGCATAAATCATGATGCCGCCACTGACCGCCAGCAACGGGTACAGACCATCGGCCACCGACAGGCGGTTGATCATCTGCAGCAAAAGCCAGCCGCCCGTCAGCCCCAGTATCGAACCCAGGCCAAACTGTTGGATCAGGCTGGTAACAAACTCCAGGCCAAAACCGCTTTTACCTTCCAGCAGCATGCCGATCAGGGTCACGGTGAGGAACATGGCCATGGGGTCGTTACTGCCGGATTCAATTTCCAGCGTGGCGCCCACACGGTCGTTCAGGCCCTTGCCATTGAGCAGGTTAAACACTACGGCGGCGTCGGTGGAGCCGACAATGGAGCCGATCAGCATGCCCTCAAGCAGGGTCAGGTTGAACAGCCAGGCGGCGGCAAAGCCGGTCAACACGGCTGTGGCAATCACGCCAAAAGTGGCCAGCGACAGGGCTGGCCATAGAGCCACACGGAAGGTGGCCACCCGGGTACGCATCCCGCCATCAAGCAGGATCACCGCCAGTGCCAGGTTACTGATGACATAGGTAAGCGAGTAGTCGTCGAACGCGATGCCGCCTACGCCGTCGGTGCCGGCCATCATGCCGACACCCATAAAGATGACCAGGACTGGAATCCCGATCCGCGATGAAACCGTACTGACCAAAATACTGACAGCAACCAGCAAACCACCGACAAAAAACAAACTATTGGTTGCAGAAAGATCCAAAAGCCAAGCTCCCCGTTAAAAATTCGAACCGAATAAGGGATTCTACCTTATGGGAAAAAATTTTTAGGAAAAATAGTCCTCTCCGCACAAGCTGGCCTAGCTGTGAGACCCTCACCGGCAAGCCGGTTCGTACAGACAACACCAAACCTGTGCGAACGGGTTCATCCCGTGAGCCCTCACCGGCAAGCCGGTTCGTACAGACAACGCCAAACCTGTACGAACGGGTTTACCCCGTGAGCCCTCACCGGCAAGCCGGTTCGTACAGACAACGCCAAACCTGTACGA
>CAYMXO010000010.1:0-44537 GCA_964394445.1 uncultured Thiopseudomonas sp. | reverse complement strand
GCTACGCCGCTGCCCTGCTGGTGATGATCAGCCTGTTCAGCTACACCATCTTCAACCGTACCCTGGTCGAACTGAACGTGATCAAGGACCGCATCCCCTATCGCGAAAACATGTCCGGACGTATCGAAAACGTGTACCTGCTGCGCATCATCAACAAGGACCAGCACGCCCACGTCTATACCCTGGAGGCTAGCGGCCTGAGCGGTATCGTGCTGGAAGGCAAGCAGAACTTCGAAGTCCAGGCCGGCGAGATCTTCTCCTCACCGGTTTCGCTCTCGGTCGATCCGGAGCAGATTGCTTCAAGCACCAACAAGATCGAGTTCACCATCCGCTCGGTGGATGACGAAAGCATTTCACGCTCGTCCAAATCCACCTTCATTGGCCCCGTCACCCGTTAAGCAGAGGTAATCCGGCATGCAACAGTCCGAGCAGACATCCAGTCACTGGTACAAGGAGCCCTGGGCCTGGTTCATCCTGGGCATTCTGGGTTTTGCCATAGTGCTCGGCCTGTCCCTGCTGACCATTGCCATCAAAAACCCGGTCAGTCTGGTAGTGGACAACTACTACGATGCTGGCAAAGGCATCAATACGTCACTGGAGCGTGAGCGCCTGGCAGTGCAGCTGGGCATGCAGGCACGCATCGAGCTGGATGGCGAGCGCGGCGAGGTCTTGCTGCAGCTGCAGGGACAAAGCCAGCCCCAGCAGCTGGTGCTCAACCTGATCTCACCCACCCAGCCCGAGCGTGACCGGCGCATTGTGCTGCAACCGGCCCTGACGGAAAATCACTACCGTGGACTGCTGCCCGAAGATATTCAGGGCCGTCGTTTTGTCGAACTGATCGGTAGCGAAGACGGCCATGACTGGCGCCTGTTTGAAGAAGAAGAACTGGCTGCCGGCCAGCCGATCATACTGGGCGAAGCGCTCCAGGACTGACGCGGAAAGCATATCCGGATGTCCGCTCCCCTGTCTTGCTATCACTGTGGCCTGCCGGTTCCACCCGGCAGCAACTTCACCGCGGACGTGCTGGGCAGCCAGCGTCAGTTTTGTTGCCCCGGCTGCCAGGCCGTTGCCGAAGCCATTGTCGACAACGGCCTGGAAAGCTATTACCGCCACCGCAGCGAAAGCTCGACCAATCCTGATGTCCTGCCCGGCCTGATACCCGATGAGCTGAAACTCTATGACCGGAAGGATATTCAGGAGCCGTTCGTACGCACCAGCGGCGAGCTCAGCGATACTCAGCTGCTGATCGAAGGCATCACTTGCGCCGCCTGTGGCTGGCTGATTGAAAAACACCTGGCCCGCCTGCCCGGCGTGCAGGATGCCAACCTCAACCTGTCCACCCACCGCCTGCATGTCCAATGGGACGCCAGCCGGCTGCCGCTGTCAGAGCTGATGCAGAGCCTGCGCAAGATCGGCTATGCAGCCCACCCCTGGCAGCCCGATACCGTCACCGAACAGCTGGTCAGCGCCAACCGCAAGGCACTGCGCAAACTCGGCGTCGCCGGCCTGCTGTGGATGCAGGTGATGATGGCCTCAATGGCCACCTGGCCAGAATTCAATATCGACCTGTCACCGGCCATGGACGGACTGCTGCGCTGGGTCAGCCTGATCCTGACCACACCGATCATCTTCTATTGCAGCACCGAATTTTTTCAGGGCGCCCTGCGCGACATCCGCACCCGGCACCTGACCATGGATGTCTCGGTGTCGCTGGCGATCGCCGGCGCCTACGTCGCCGGCATCTGGTCCACCGTTACCGGCCAGGGCGAGCTGTATTTCGATGCCTCCGGCATGTTTGCCTTCTTCCTGCTGTCCGGCCGCTACCTGGAACGTCGGGCCCGTGAACGTACCGCGGCGGCCACAGCCCAGCTGGTCAATCTGCTACCCGCGTCCTGCCTGCGTCTGGACACCGGCGGTAACAGCGAGCGCATCCTGCTTCGAGAGCTGCAACTGAATGACCGGGTGCTGGTGCCGCCAGGCCACCTGATTCCGGCCGACGGTGTGATCCTGGAAGGTCACAGCAGTGTTGACGAATCCCTGCTGACCGGTGAATACCTGCCCCTGCCACGCAGCCCCGGCGAGCATGTTACCGCCGGCACACTGAACGTAGAAGGCCCCCTCACCCTGCAGGTGGATGCACTGGGTGACGATACCCGCCTCTCGGCCATTGTCCGCCTGCTGGAGCGGGCCCAGACACTGAAGCCACGCCTGGCCGAACTTGCTGACCGGGTCGCCCAATGGTTCCTGATCAGCGTGCTGTTGATCGCCGCCATCGTAGGACTTGCCTGGCTCGCCATCGACAGCAGCCGCGCGTTCTGGGTCGTCCTGTCGTTGCTGGTTGCCACCTGCCCCTGCGCCCTGTCACTGGCGACCCCGACCGCACTGACTGCCGCCACCGGCAGCCTGCACAAGCTGGGCCTGTTGCTGACCAAAGGCCATGTACTGGAAAGCTTCAAACACATCGACACCGTGATCTTCGACAAAACCGGTACCCTGACCCAGGGCCGGCTGAGCCTGAAAAGCATTCAGCCCCTGGCAGGTCAGGATGCCGACCTGGCACTGGCCCGGGCGAGCGCACTGGAAAGCCGTTCCGAACACCCGATTGCCCGCGCCTTTGGCCACAGCCCGCTGGTTGCCGAACAGGTAACGACTACGCCAGGCATGGGGCTCGAAGGCCGTGTTGAAGGCTGCCTGCTGCGTATTGGGCGCCCAGACTTTGTTGCCGCACTGAGCGGCAGTCAGGCACCACAGCCGCCATCACAGCAGGGGCAATGGCTGCTGCTGGGCGATGAACAGGCACCTCTGGCCTGGTTTGCCCTGGATGACCAGCTGCGCAGTGATGCACCCGAACTGCTCGCAGCCTGCCAAAGCATGGGCTGGAATACCCTGTTACTGTCCGGAGACAGCTCTCCCATGGTGCAGGAGGTTGCCGATACCCTGGGCATCGCTGATGCCCGCGGCGGACTGACACCCGATGACAAGTTGAGGGTGCTCGAAGAACTGCACCGCAACGGACACAGGGTCCTGATGCTGGGTGATGGCGTTAATGACGTTCCGGTCCTGGCCGCAGCCGACATCAGCATCGCCATGGGCAGTGCTACCGATCTGGCCAAAACCAGCGCTGATGCCATTTTGCTTTCCAACCGCCTTGGCAGTCTGGTCGACGCCCTTGGTATCGCCCGCAAAACACGCCGCATCATCATCGAAAACCTGGCCTGGGCGACCCTGTATAATGGACTGGTAATCCCCTTTGCCGCCATCGGCTGGGTTACCCCCGGCTGGGCGGCCATCGGCATGTCCGTTAGCTCACTGCTGGTGGTGCTGAATGCGATGCGCCTGACCCGCTTGCCCCAACCGGCCGTGTAACCCCGGAGGAACCTGTATATGGCTGCACTCTATGTGATGATTCCTGTCGCCATGGTAATTGTCGGCATCGCCATCTGGCTGTTTTTCTGGGCCGTCAACAGCGGCCAGTTTGACGATCTGGACAGCCCCGCCCACAGCATCCTGTTTGACGATACCGAGCCCTTCACTGAACCGGAACACCGCGAAAACAACGGAAAACCAGATGCCTGAAATACTACCCCTGCTGCTATCCGCTTTTACCCTTGGCCTGCTTGGTGGCGGGCACTGCATCGGCATGTGTGGCGGCCTGATGGGTGCGCTGGGCATGGCCATTCCGCCGGATCAGCAAAACCGCAAACTGCAGTATCTGGTGCTGTACAACCTGGGTCGCATCCTCAGCTACGCCACAGCCGGACTTCTGTTTGGCCTCGCCGGTTGGGCGGTTGACCAGAGCCCGGCGGCCAGCATCTTGCGCATTGTCGCCGGCCTGCTGCTGATCAGCATGGGGCTGTACCTGGCCGGCTGGTGGTTCGGCCTGACCCGTCTGGAACAGTTGGGTCAGCATTTCTGGCGCCCCATCCAGAAAGTTGCCCGTGGCTTCATGCCCTTGCGCCATCGCCACCACGCCCTGCTGCTGGGTACCCTGTGGGGCTGGCTGCCCTGCGGGCTGGTTTACAGCACACTGATCTGGTCAGCCAGCCAGGGCGATGCCGTTACCAGCGCCCTGTTGATGTTCTGCTTTGGCCTGGGTACCTGGCCGGTACTGATTGCTTCGGGCTTTGCCGCCGAACGCCTGGGCCGCTTTTTGCGCAAGCGTAGTGTGAGGGCCACAGCCGGCATCCTGATCATCCTCTACGGGATCTGGACCCTGCCGGGACCGCACCAGCACCTGCTGATGGGTGGCGGCCACTGAGCCAGCGCTCATTCCCACAACCTGCTTGATACAGGTCAAGCACCTGCCCCGGCCTGCTGCTTATACTCTTTTACGAATAAAATGATGACCAAGGGTATGACATGCATCGGGCTGCACAGCAGACAGGCAGATACAGCGAGCAAAACTTCTGCGCCATTCCCCGGCCCGGCGCACCCTGTGGCCGCGACAGCATGGAAGAGATTACGGCCTTCGAGCGCTACCGGGCACTGCAAAACCTGACCAGCGCAGCCAATGGCGTAATCTTTCTGCTGCATATTCCTGCCCTGGACTCCCTGCCAGACGGGCTTCTGCCAACCGACTATCTGGAGGCACTGCTCAGCGAAGCCGCACTGGTCGGCAAGCATCTGCCGAACCGCCCCCTGCTGCACCAGCTGCATGCATACGGCGATACCGCAGTGTTTAATCCGCAACAGCTGCACCAGCTGTTTGCAGTGCTAAAACGCTATCTGCAGCTACCGTCAAACAATTTTGCCTGGTTTTCCATCGGCATCACGCCCGCCCAGTCCAGCTGGGCCGCCCTCGGCAAGCTGCGTGATGCCGGCTTCAACCGGATCACCCTGAACTGTAATGAGCCCTGCTTTCAGGCTACACAAAGCCTTTATGAAGCGGCACGCGCCCTGCAATTCAATACCATCACGCTGCGCACCCGATACAGCCCGGACGACTCAAGTCATGCCGGCGTGCGTTTACAGTCAATGATCCGGCTGCAGCCGGACCGGATTGTCCTGGAGCATGCGGACGAGTCACTCTACGCTGGCGAAACGGACAAGGTACTTCTTGCTTCCCTCCAGCAGGCCGGCTATGTACAAATAGCTGCCAGCTGCTTCGTTCTCCCCGATGATGAGCTGACAGAAACCGGCAACAATCTGCCAGGGCACTGCATTGCTGCCCCTGCCCGACCGGTGATTGGCCTGGGGGCCGGCGCCAGCAGCCAGCTCGAACGCCTGTACTACTGCAACGAAGCCCCGGCGGAGCAATATATCCGGGCGCTGGCCGGCAGCCAGCTGCCCGTTGCCTTTGGCTGCCGCTCATAGAGCAACACCTGCGCACCTGCCCTGCTTCCACACCCGATCCGAAGGCGTTTCCAGTGCCGATCGCTGGAAGCTTTGCATGGGCTGGGGTAATCTATACGAACCTGTTTATGTATTACCGGCTCAGGGACCAGAAATATGGCTGAAGTCATCAGCGTTCGTAACACCCGTCAGGCCCATTGCAAGGATTGCAGTCTGGCAGCGCTTTGCCTGCCACTGTCACTCGACATGAATGACCTGAATGCGCTCGATGCCATCGTCAAGCGTAGCCGCCCACTCAAAAAAGGTGAATACCTGTTTCGCCAGGGCGACACCTTCAGCTCAGTTTACGCTGTGCGCTCCGGCAGCCTGAAAACGTTCAATATTACCGACTGCGGTGAAGAACAAATCACCGGATTCCACCTGCCCAGCGAGTTTGTCGGCCTCTCGGCAATGGATACCGAAAGATACCCGGTGTCCGCAATTGCCCTGGAAACCACCTCGATTTGCGAAATTCCCTTTGACTGCCTTGACCAGCTCAGCGTCAGTTTGCCCCAGCTGCGCCGCCAGCTGATTCGCATCATGAGCCGCGAAATCCGTGACGAACAGCAAATGTTGCTGTTGCTGTCCAAGAAAAACGCCGAAGAACGCATTGCTACTTTTCTGGTCAACCTTTCCGCACGCTTTCGTGCCCGCGGCTACTCGCCCAGCCAGTTCCGCCTGGCCATGTCACGCAACGAAATCGGCAATTATCTGGGCCTGGCAGTAGAAACTGTTTCCCGCGTGTTTACCCGCTTCCAGCAAAACGAGCTGCTCAAGGCCGAAGGCAAGGAAATCCATCTGCTCAACCTGATGGATCTTTGTGCCCTGGCCGGCGGCACCCTGGATTCCTGATCATGCTACAACAACCGCACTGATTTCGAGGAGTACACCATGATTTTTGACGATTTTGCCATCAAGTCGCTGATCCGTGCCATTCCGGACTTCCCCCGTAAAGGCAATATTTTTCGCGACATCACACCGGTTTTCCAGTCTCCGAAGGCAACCCGCATGGTGGTTGACGGCCTGGTACAACGTTATGTTGAAAGCAATTTTACACACGTTGGTGCCATCGAGGCCCGCGGCTTTCTGCTCGGTTCCATGGTCGCCTATGCCCTGAACAAGCCGCTTGTGCTGTTTCGCAAGCAAGGCAAGCTGCCTGACGATGTCCTGAGCGAGCCCTACGACACCGGCTACGAGCAGTCAATGCTCGAAATTCACAAGGACGTACTCTGTGAGGGTGACAAGGTTCTGTTGCTCGACGACATCATCGCCAGCGGTGCGACCTTCATTGCTGCGGCGAGCCTGATTCGCCGCATGGGGGCTTCTGTCTATGAAGTTGCCGCCATTGTCGACCTGCCCGAACTGGAAGGCTCCCAGCGGATGCAGGATGCCGGCATCCCCAGCTACAGCCTGACCGCCTTTGCCTGCGACGAGCGCTGACTTACGCAACATGCCACACCTGCCGGCCCAACCGGGCCGGCAGGTGTTATATCAATACAACCCGTTGTCCCCGCATGGCGCAAAACCGCGCTCAGTCAGCCGCCACCATGCTGGATTTCAGGCAAGGCTGGAAAAACCGTAACAACCGTTCCTTCTGCGCAACCGCATCCTGATAGCCCAGCTCGATCAGTTCCGCACAATAATCCTTCTCAAACAGCAGGTAGCTCAGCACGCCGCCTCCGGTACTGCGGGTTGCTCCCGGCCCACGCAAAAAGGTGCGTATGGAAGACGGTAGCTGGTGGCGGTGACGTACGGCGATGTCGTCAATTATCTGGCTGGGCTGAATCACCAGCACCTCGACCGGAGCCAGCCCTTCCTGCAAGTGATGGTACTCCTGCGGTACCAGGGCTCCCAGCTGATTCAGCCGTTCCAGCAATTCCAGGTCTGAATCCAGGTTATCCGTGAAGGTACTGTTCAACAAATGCCCACTGATTTGTGCCAGTGTCGGGGCACGCAGCTGCAACCGGAAGTCCGCCTGTTCCTGCAACCGGCTGTTGACCCCCACCACCAGAATCCGGTTGGCGCCAAGGTGCAATGCCGGACTGATCGGGGCCGTCTGCCGTACCGCGCCATCACCATAAAAGCCGCTACCCAGACGTACCGGCGGAAACAGCAACGGTATCGAGGCACTGGCCAGCAGGTGCTCCAGACCGAGGCGCATGGGTATGCCCTGACGCCGGTACCTTTGCCAGGGCAATACGGTGCCGCGGCTCTGATAGAAAGTCATGGACTGGGCATCCTGGTAGGAAAAAGCGGTGATGCCGACCGCTTTCAGCTTGCGCCGGGCAATCGCCAGGCTGATCCCGCTAAAATCCAGCTCGTTGCTTAGCAGCTCATGCAGCGGCTCATTATCCAGCAAGGCCAGCGGCACCTGGCCACGTCCCAGCCCCAGCAAATGCGTACGGGTGAATCGCGCGGCCTGCCGCATGACGCCTGGCCAGTCTGTACGATAGACCTTGTTGGTGCTGAAATTTTGCCAGACCTGTTCCAGCTGCTGCACCGAGCGCTTGAAATGCACCGCGCCGCAGGCAAGGCTGACCGCATTGATGGCTCCGGCTGAGGTGCCGACAATCACCTGAAAAGGATTCTCTTCCGGTTCCGGCCACAGGTCGGCCACCGCTTTCAGTACACCAACCTGGTAGGCCGCACGCGCCCCACCACCGGACAAAATCAGCCCGGTCACCTGCTGCGGCGCAGCCGGCCGGCTTTTCTTACGAAACAGATGCTCACCGATGCTCAATAGACTTTGGCCTCGCCTTCTGGTCGGGTTTTAAAGCGCCGGTGGCTCCACAGATACTGTTCCGGGTGAGCCACAATCGCTTGTTCTACCCACTGGTTGATCCGCAAGCAGTCCTGCTCCTCGTTGTCGCCCGGAAAGTCCTGCCAGGGCGGTTCTATCTGCAGCAAGTAACCCTCCCCCTGTGGCAGGCGGGTCTGGCGCATGGGCACCACCACAGCGCGCCCCAGCCGGGCAAAACTGGTGGTTGCCGTCACCGTGGCCGCCGGCACGCCAAACAGCGGCACAAACAGGCTCTGCTTCGCACCATAATCCTGGTCCGGCGCGTACCAGATGGCCCGCCCCTGACGCAGGTGCCGGATCATCGTGCGCACATCCTCGCGCTCAATGGCAATCGCATCGGCATTGTGTCGCTCGCGTCCCCGCCGCTGGACATAGTCAAACAGCGGATTCTTGTGCGCCCGGTACATGCCGTCGATGGTGTGCTGCTGTCCCAGCAGTGCCGCGCCGATTTCCAGGGTGGTAAAGTGAATCGCCATCAGGATTACGCCCTGCCCGGACTGCTGGAGCTGCTGCAAGTGCTCCAGCCCTTCGATGTGCACCAGCGGTTGCAAACGTTTTTGTGGCCACCACCAGCTCATTGCCATCTCGAAGAAGGCAATGCCGGTGGACGCAAAGTTTTGCCGGAGCAGGTGTTCACGTTCGATTGCCGTCAGATCGGGAAAGCACAGCTCCAGGTTCCTTCTGGCTATATGTCGGCGGGAACCGGCAAACCTGTACATCAATCTGCCAAGCAAGCGGCCCAGCCTGAGCAAAACCGGATAAGGCAGCTGCACCAGCAACCACAACAACCCGAGCCCCAGCCCCAGCAGCCAAAACCTGGGATGCAAAAACTGCCAGCGAAAGCGGTTTTCCTTCATATGCTGCCTTCTCGTGCCTTCTAGCTAGAAAAACCTGTTCAGTTTACGGAAAAATTTGCAGACTCGCACGCTTGCCGCTATAAGACTAGTTTTTCCAACTGGATTCAATCATGCAACAAACCGACTTAACCGGGCAGGAAACCGGGGGCCAGCCGCCAGCCTTTCTGCTCAAGGGCAGCATGCTGACCCTGACCACTCTGGAACTGCTGACCAGCGACCTGGCCGCACTGGATGACCAGCTGGCAGAAAAGGCCGCCCAGGCACCCGACTTCTTCAGGGATGCTCCACTGATCCTTGCACTGGACAAACGCCAGCCCGGCGAACTGCCCGATCTGGCCGAACTGCTGGCAATCTGCCGCAAACACGGCCTGCGTACCCTGGCCATCCGGAGCGAGCAGGAAGACGAGCTGGCCGCTGCCGCTGCCATCGACCTGCCGGTCCTGCCATTGTCGCTGGCCCGTGAGCGCGCCCTGCCACTAGCCCAGCCAAAGGCAGCTGAAAGCAAAGAGCCCGAGCTGCTGCCGGCACGCATCATCAACTCCCCGGTGCGCAGCGGCCAGCAAATCTATGCAAAAAATGCCGACCTGATCGTCACCGCCTCAGTCAGTGCCGGTGCCGAACTGCTGGCCGACGGCCACATTCATGTCTATGGTGCCCTGCGTGGCCGGGCCCTGGCCGGGATCAGTGGCAACACCCAGGCCCGCATTTTTTGCCAACAGCTGGGTGCCGAACTGGTCTCGATCGCCGGGCAATACAAGATTGCCGAAGACCTGCGCCGCATTCCGGCCTGGGGCAACCCGGCACAAATTTACCTCGACGATGAACAGATGCAGATTGTTGCACTCTAAGCACCATCGACTGGTTTTTGCGCGTGCGCACAGTACGCCAAACCGCTATACTTGAACGCATTTATCTGGCCACTTCCTATTGATTTTAAGGTGACTCCCTTGGCAAAAATTCTCGTTGTAACTTCAGGCAAAGGCGGTGTTGGCAAAACCACAACCAGTGCCGCCCTGGGCACAGGTCTGGCCTTGCGCGGCCACAAAACCGTGATTGTCGACTTCGACGTGGGTCTGCGCAACCTTGACCTGATCATGGGCTGTGAACGCCGCGTGGTTTATGACTTTGTCAACGTGATCAACGGCGATGCCAGCCTGAATCAGGCCCTGATCAAGGACAAGCGCCTGGAAAACCTGTACATCCTGGCTGCCAGTCAGACCCGCGACAAGGATGCCCTGACCCTGGAGGGTGTGGAAAAAGTCCTCACCGAGCTCAGCGAAGACTTCGACTATGTCATCTGCGACTCCCCCGCCGGTATTGAAAAAGGCGCCCACCTGGCCATGTACCTGGCCGACGAAGCCATTGTCGTAACCAACCCGGAAGTTTCTTCGGTGCGTGACTCCGATCGCATGCTGGGCCTGCTGTCGAGCAAATCAAAACGGGCTGAAGAAGGCCGCGAACCAATCGTTGAGCACCTGCTGTTGACCCGCTACAGCGCCGAGCGTGTTGCTACCGGCGAAATGCTCAGCGTTGAGGACGTTGAAGAAATCCTCTCGATCAAGATGATTGGCGTGATTCCCGAGTCCCAGGCTGTGCTCAAGGCTTCCAACCAGGGCATTCCCGTCATCCTTGACGAAGCCAGCGATGCCGGCCAGGCCTACAGCGACGCAGTCGAGCGTCTGCTGGGCAAGGATATCCCACACCGCTTCCTGGAAATCCAGAAAAAAGGCTTCCTCAAGCGCATGTTCGGAGGCTAACACACCACAATGAGCATCATTAATTTTTTCCGTTCCCGCAACAAGACGAAAAGCGCATCAATCGCCAAGGAACGCCTGCAGATCATTGTTGCGCACGAGCGTGGCCGTGCCGAAGAGCCCGACTACCTGCCTGCATTGCAACAGGAGCTGGTCGAGGTCATTCGCAAATACGTCAACATCGACAGCGAGCAGGTACAGGTGGCGCTGGATAACCAGGGCAATTGTTCGATCCTCGAGCTGAACGTCACCCTGCCCGACCGCTAACCCCACGCCCCGGCCTGCAATGCAGGCCGGTATCCGCCGGAATGCGCCTGATGCCGCTCTCCAACATTCCTGTTCTGTATCAGGACGCAGACCTGCTGGTGGTCAACAAGCCAACCCTGTTGCTGTCGGTTCCCGGGCGCGCTGACGACAATAAAGACTGCCTGATCACCCGTCTGCAGCAAAACGGTTACCCGGAAGCGCTGGTTGTGCACCGGCTGGACTGGGAAACTACCGGCCTGATGGTCCTTGCCCGCTCACCACGCATCCATGCCGAACTGTCACGGCTGTTTCGCGAGCGCAGGGTACAGCGCCGCTATCAGGCCCTGTGCTGGGGCAGGTTGCCGGGCCAGGCCGGACAAATCGAACTGCCCATGCGTTACGATCCACCAAGAAAGCCCAGGCAGATTGTCGACTGGATCCACGGCAAGCCGGCCCTGACCTTCTGGCGCCTGCTGGAACAGCATGACAATCATGGCAGGGTAGAGCTCACCCCCCACACCGGGCGCTCACACCAGCTGCGGGTACACCTGAACAGCCTTGGCCATCCGATTCTCGGCGATCCACTCTACGCCCATGCCCGCGCCTTGCAGGCTGCACCGCGTCTGTGCCTGCATGCCAGCGAACTGGCGTTCGAGCACCCCGGCAACAGCAGGCCGTTACAGGTCCATTGTCCGGCGGATTTTTAATCCGCAGCGCTGCCGCACTTGCGCCCGCATTTAATACTCCACAATGATGCAAGCAAAATTGCCAGGGCTAACGAGCAAAAAGCGTTCCAGCTTTCCCATTGCCCGTCTTTCCGGATAAACTGCCAGAACCCTGTTTGTCACGGCAGCCAACATGAAACATCGCGAAGCCATCCTGAACCTGCGTCATTATCTGGCCAGCCAGATCCACGGCCAGGAACATCTGCTTGACCGCCTGCTGATCGCCTTGCTGGCGGATGGTCACCTTCTGGTGGAAGGCGCACCAGGACTGGCCAAAACCAAGGCCATCAAGGATCTGGCGCTGGGCGTTGACGCCAGCTTCAAGCGTATCCAGTTCACCCCCGACCTGATGCCTGCCGACATCACCGGTGCGGACATTTACCGGCCCGAACAGGCCCGTTTCGAGTTCATCGCCGGCCCTGTGTTCCATAACCTGCTGCTGGCCGATGAAATCAACCGGGCACCGGCCAAGGTGCAGTCGGCGCTGCTTGAGGCAATGGCCGAGCGTCAGGTCAGCGTTGGCCAGCATACCTATGCCCTGCCCGAGCCGTTCCTGGTCATGGCCACGCAAAACCCGATCGAACAGGAAGGCACCTATCCGCTGCCGGAAGCCCAGCTTGACCGCTTCCTGATGCAGGTCAACGTGCACTTTCCCGATGCCGCGGTGGAACGCCGGATTATCCAGCAAATGCGCGAACAGGCTTTACACGGCCAGACCGGGCCCCAACAAAAACTGTCGATCGAGGACATCAACCAGGCACGGCGCGAAGTTCTGTCACTTTACATGGCTGACAACGTGGAGGCCTACCTGGTGCAACTGGTGATGGCGACACGTTATCCCGCCAAATATGACAGTGAACTGGCCGAATGGATTTACCTTGGCTGCAGTCCGCGCGCCTCAATCGCCCTGGATCGCTGCGCACGGGCCCATGCCTGGCTCGCCGGACACGATTTTGTCAGCCCTGACGACATCCAGGCAGTGCTGGCCGATACCATCAGGCACCGTCTGAGCCTGTCGTTTGCAGCGCTGGCGGCCGGTATCGATACCGGGCAGGTGGTGCAGCGTATTCTTGACTCGGTCCCCGTAGCCTGAATCATGGACAGCCTCGGGCGCACGCACATTCAGCTGGCGCAGCTGCTCAGCGCCCGCCTGTGGCTTTCGCACCTGCCGGAGCAAAAGCTCCGACAAGCCACGGGCGGCACTACCGGCCTGCACCTGACCCGTCAACACGGGCAAAGCATCGAATTTGACCAGGTACGCGATTATCAGCATGGCGACGATGCCCGGCACATCGACTGGCGGGCAAGTGCCCGGGCCGGCGTGGTACAGACCCGCCTGTTCCAGCGTGAACGTGACCGGCCTGTGTTCATTGTCGTGGAACAAGGGCCGGCCATGTTCTTTGCCAGTACCGGCAACTTCAAATCGGTACAGGCCGCCCTGGCCGCCAGCCTGTTTGCCTGGGCTGCCAGCTCTGTACACGACCGCGTTGGCGGTCTGGTATTTGACGACCGCTCAACCCGGCTGACCACCCCGGCCCGCAATCGCCAGGGCACCCTGCATCTGCTGCACGACATCAGTCAGGCAAACGCCGAACTGCACAGCCCCTTTCCTGCGACCGCTGACAACCCGCTGGTGCTGGCACTGGAACAATGCCAGCCGCAGCTGCGACCAGGCACCCTGCTGGTGCTGATCTGCAGCGAAAGCCATCTGGATGAGGAAGTGGCCGGACGTCTGGGCGCACTGGCAGCAAGTCATGAAAGCATCTGGCTGCCGGTATCCGATCCGCTTGAGCATCGTCTGCCGGCAAGACGCCGACTGGTTTTCGCCGGCCAACAGAAGCAGTTGCGGCTGCCACGCCAGTCACTGCTGCGGGCGCAATGGCAACAGCAAGCCCAACAAACCCGCAGCCTCTGGCAACAACTTGCCGCGCGGCACAGAGCCATTCTGCTGCCGCTCTCTACGGCCACCAGTCTTGCCCAACAGTTGCATGACCTGCAGGAGGGACTCCATGTCGCCTGCACTTGAAGCCATGCATCCATTGATTTATCCAGCCACAGCCCCTGTATCCGGGGCTGTCGCATCACCCTTCTGGTGGTTGACTATCGCTCTGCTTGGCACCCTGTCAGGCACAGCTCTGTGGTACTACAAGCGTCACCGGACACCACAGCCGGACAATACAACCAGCGCCACCAGTCAGCTGGAAGAAGCCCTGCTCCAGCTGCAACAGTTGCCCAGGCCCCGCCAGGACGATCAAGCCGGCCCCTGGTTGCAACAGCTGAACCTGTTGCTCAAGCGTTTTTGTGCGGTACGCTACCCGGAAGTCGCCAGCCACCGGCTGAGCGGGCGCGAATGGCTGGCCTTCCTGGACAGCCGCTGCCCGGCGGCCGGACTGACCCGCTGGATGATCCTGATCCAGGGCGGCTATCTGCCAGAGTGCCATCTCAGTGATGCCGAGATCGAAGAACTGCACAAGGCGGTCACCATCTGGATGCGCGCCCATGTCTAGCCTGAAAAACCTGGCGCCTCGGGCGCACCTGACATTCATGCCAATGCAGGCCCGCACAGCAGGCAGCCGCAAAAAAAGCCTGGCGGGCCCGGCACCTGGCTGCCGCGCCGGCCAGCATTACAGCGGGCAAAGCTGCGGGGAGCACGGCTGATGTTCCATCTGGCCTGGCCCTGGGTATTTATACTGCTGCCGCTGCCGCTGCTGCTGCGCATGTGGTTGCCACCCTGCAATCCCGCAGACAGCGCCTTGCGGGTGCCTTTCTTTAACCGGCTAACACTCCTGACCCGACAGCACAGACAGCTGCGCCAGCGTTTCAGAATGCACATGGCAATACCCGCTTTGATCTGGCTGCTGGTGGTTCTGGCAGCAGCCCGCCCGCAGTGGCTCGAGGCGCAGCGGCCACTGGACTTCAGCGCGCGCAGCAGCATGCTTGCGGTTGACCTGTCTGCCTCCATGCTGGCGGAAGATCTCGGAGCACAGGGCACCAACAGGTTTATGGCAACCCGCAACCTGGTCCTGCAATTACTGGAACAGCGCCCCGGCGACCGCTTCGGGCTGATTTTCTTTGCCAGCCAGGCCTTTCTGCAATCGCCGCTAACCTTCGACCACGACAGCTTGCGACACTGGCTGTATTCGGTCGAGCCTGGCATTGCGGGCGACAACACCGCCATTGGCGATGCCATCGGGCTTGGCATCAAGCGTTTGCGCCAGCTGCCGGCCAGTGAGCGCAACCTGATTTTGCTGACTGACGGCGCCAACAACAGCGGCGTCATGCCGCCGCGTACCGCTGCACGCTTTGCTGCCCGCGAAGGCATCCGCATCCATGCCCTGGGTATTGGCCAGGCGGGTACCGGTGGCCAGGACGGCCCCGATCTGGACCTGCTGCAGGACATCGCCTGGCTCACCGGTGGCCGCTATCTGCATGTCGATTCTGCTGCCACCCTGCCCCGGACGCTGGATTTGCTGGACAGCCTGTCAACCAGCAGCCGTCCAGGCCAACCGGTCTGGCGCGCGCACGAACTTTATGGCGCTCCGCTGCTGGCAGCAATGTTGCTGGCCATGCTTCACCCGCTGCTCCTCCTGCTACCGACAAACTTGGCCTGCAAGCGGAAGATGTCGCCATGAGTACGCTTCTTGCGGCATTCGGCCAGCCGGCAGCCTTGCTATTGATTCCGTGTGCCTGGTTGTTGTTATGGCTGCTATACCGGCTACAGCACCATCGCAGTTACTGGCAAAGCAAACTGCCGGCCAGTTTTCGGCCGTGGCTGCTGCAACGCGAGCAAGGCCACCAAAATGAAACTCCATGGCTGCTGCTGGCTGCTGGCGCACTACTGGCGGGTATTGCGCTATCAGCACCACAGCTGCCAGGCAACAACCCTGCCACAGGTCATACACCGGACCCGCTGGTAATCGTCCTGGAGCTGACACCCGACATGCTGGCGGAAGATTTGCCACCCAGCCGCCTGCACCGGTTGCGCAACAAGGCCGCTGCCATGCTGCAGGCCCAGCTGCCGGGGCAAACCGCAATGGTGGTCTACGCCGGCTCGGCACATACCTTGCTGCCCCTGTCAGCCGACCCTGAAATCGCCGACAACCTGTTGCAGGCACTGCATCCTTCGCTGATGCCAAAGCCGGGACGCAATGCCGGGGCGGCAGTCACCAGGGCGCTGAAGCTTTTGCAGCAAGGTGCCCATGGGCATGGCCGCATCGCCCTGCTTACAAGCAACCTCAACGACGCAGAGCAGGCATCGATTACCCGCCTGCTGCACAACAATCCTGCCATCCGGCTCGGCATCATTGGTGTTGGCAGCTTGCAGGGCGCACCTGTGCCGGCACAGGCCAACGGCCAGTTTGATGCCGAGGCACCATTAAGCCGCCTGCACGAACTGCAATTACAACAGTTCGCCCGTCAGCAGGGTGCCGGCTATGCCAGACTGCAACATGCCAGCGACGACCTGCTGCTGGCCGGCCTGTTTGCCCGTAGCGCAGATGGCACGCTGCAACCGGCCAGCAGCCGACAGCTACACAACCGGGGCTACTGGCTCTTGCTGCCACTTTTGTTGCTGCTGGCACCGCTGGCGCGCAAAGGCTGGCTGTTTGTCTTTCTGCTGGCGCTGCCTTTGCTGCCACGGCCGGGCTTGCTGCTGGCAGCAGAGACGGTCACCGATACCGCTGAACACCTCAGGCAAAACCCCGTTACGGCCCTACAGCAACTGCAAGATCCGGCCTGGCTCGGTATTGCCGCCTACCATGCCGGTAACTACCAGCTGGCACATGACTACTTTGCCGGCCTGCCTGATGCCGCCGCCCACTACAACCGTGGCAACAGCCTGATGCAACTTGGCCGCTACCAGGCCGCCGCCGATGCCTATCTGCAGGCACTGGAGCTGCAGCCACAACTGATTCAGGCACGTGACAACCTGGCGCTGGCCAGACAACTGCAGCAGCAGACCGAAGCAGCCGCCACAACAGCCACTGGCCCGGCCGGCAGCGCACAATCCGCAGCAGCAAACAGCGGGCAGGTGCAAGCTGAAAAAACTGCTACACTGCCCGCCAACAATTCAGCTCACCAGCACAGTTCCCTAGACTCATGGCTCCAGCAAATTCCCGACAATCCCGCGGCCCTGCTCAAGCGCAAGTTTCGTCGCGAACTGTCACAGTCCACGCCCTGACAGTCCTGCTGGCGATCTGCCTGTTTCTGCTTGCCAGCCTGGCGCAAGCAGCCAGTTTTACCGCCCGGGTCGACCGCTACGAACTGCAACCCGGCGAAAGCCTGCTGCTGACCCTGGAACTGGATCAGCCCGATTATTTTGTCGATCCCGACATCAGTCCCCTGCAACAGGACTTTGAACTGCTATCCAGCCAGCACCAGCCTCTGGTTGAAGACAACGGCCAACGCTATAGCCGCTGGTTTCTGCGCCTGCAGCCAAGGCATGAAGGCAGCCTGACCATTCCGGCGCTGCGACTGGGCGAACTGCTGTCGGCCCCCATGCGCATCGAGGTAAAACCCCGCAGCAGTGACCAAACTGTCAGCCTCGAACCGGTATACATCGATTCCAGCCTGGACCGCGAAGAGCTGTACGTACAGGCACAGGCCGTACTGACCGTAAAGATTCACCACTCGATTCCCCTGTTCAGCGACGGCCAGCTCAGCCCGCTCAACATCGATGGCGCCCGGGTGCACAGCCTGGGCGAGCCGGTTACCTACCAACAATATATCCATGGCATCCGCTACGGCGTGATCGAGATGCGCTATGCGATTTTTCCACAAGCAGCCGGCACCCTGACCATCGCATCACAAACCTTTACCGCCACTCTGGCCGGCACAGATGCCTACTCACTGGAAGAGCCACTGTTTGCCGCGCCAGGACGCCAGATCCAGGTAAAAAGTGCGCAAATTCCGCTCAGGGTAAATCCGCCGCCCGCCGCTTTCCCGGCCGACGCTTTCTGGCTGCCCGCAAGCAAGCTGAGCCTGCGCCAGACAATTCCCGGAGAAGACCGCATCAGTCTTGATCAGGCGCTGACGCACAACCTTGTGCTCGAGGTGGACGGGCAACCGGCCAGCGCTCTACCCTCCTTGCTGCCAGGGCAACTGGCCGGCTTCCGGCTCTACGACAACCCGCTCGAGCATAGCCAGCAGAAAACAGCCGCCGGCTTGCAGGCCCGGCAACAGGAACAACAATTACTGGTCGCCCTGCAGCCTGGCTCCTTTACCCTGCCGGCCATCCGCCTGCCCTGGTGGAACACCGAAACCGACAGCCTGCAATGGGCCACTGTCGATGCGCACAGCCTGGAAGTGTTCAATCCTCATCCGACAACGCCGATTGTCATGCCTCCGGAGCAAGCGGACACCTCGCGCTTCTGGCAACTGCTCTCGTTGCTCCTGGCGTTCTCCAGCCTGCTGTTTGCCTGGCTGTGGCGTCGGGCCAGACGGCTGCCGGCGGTCACTCTGGCCATACCAGTACGCACAGCATCAAGATTGCTGGATGAGCTGAAACAGGCCTGCCGGGATAACCGCCCACAACAGGCTAGAGTCCTGCTCGACCAGTGGCTTCGCCAACATGATTACCAGCCGTCCAGCATGGCCCACAAACAGCCGCAGCTGCATGCAGCCATGCGCGAGCTGAACCAGACCCTGTATGCTCCTGACGAGCCCGCCTGGGATGGCACCCTGCTCTGGCAGGCCATCAGTGAGCTGCATGGGCAACAACAACAGGCAGACAACCAGCAATTGCCGCCGCTATATCCGCCATGAGGCAGGCAAGCCTGTCGCGGTGCTGTGACAACACGACAGAAACCTGACAGTGAAAACTGTTTTTTGGCATTGCGCTTTAATTTACGCCAACAAAAGGTTAAGGTTTACCGCTATCTTTTAATGTTTATACGCACCAGACACTTGCGAGTGAGCTCCCATGGCCGATTTACCCATCAGTGACCTGAACGTTTCTTCCAACATTGCGCTGATCACGCCCGAAAAGCTGAAAGAAAAAATCCCGCTAACCGACAAGGCACGCAAAACCGTCAGCGAAGGCCGTCAGGTTGTGCGCGACATTCTGGACGGCAAGGATCACCGCCTGTTCATTGTTATAGGCCCCTGCTCGATCCACGACCTGAAAGCCGCGCACGAATATGCCGACCGGCTCAAGGCGCTGGCTGAAGAACTGTCCGACACCCTGTACATCATCATGCGGGTGTACTTTGAAAAGCCGCGTACCACCGTCGGCTGGAAAGGCCTGATCAACGACCCCTTCCTGGATGACTCGTTCCGCATCGAGGACGGTCTGCACATTGGCCGCCAGCTGCTGCTGGATCTGGCCGAAAAAGGCCTGCCGACCGCCACTGAAGCGCTGGACCCGATCACCCCGCAATACCTGCAGGACCTGATCAGCTGGTCAGCCATTGGCGCACGCACCACCGAATCACAAACCCACCGTGAAATGGCCTCCGGCCTGTCCTCGGCGGTCGGCTTCAAGAACGGTACCGATGGCGGCCTGACCGTGGCCATCAACGCCCTGCAGTCGGTTTCCAGCCCGCACCGCTTCCTTGGCATTGACCAGTGTGGCCAGGTGTCGATTGTCACCACCAAAGGCAACCAGTACGGTCATGTGGTATTGCGCGGCGGCAACGGCAAGCCCAACTACGATTCGGTCAGTGTGGCCCTGTGCGAGCAGGAGCTGGAAAAAGCCAAAATCACCCCGAACATCATGATCGACTGCAGCCACGCCAACTCCAACAAGGACCCGGCACTGCAACCGCTGGTGCTGGAAAACATCACCACCCAGATCGTGGACGGCAACAACTCGATCAGCAGCCTGATGATTGAAAGCCATCTGGGCTGGGGTAACCAGTCCATCTGCGAGGACATCAGCCAGCTCAAGTACGGCGTTTCCATTACCGATGCCTGCATCGACTGGGATACCACGGAGCAGGCCCTGCGCAGCATGCGTGACAAACTCAAGGACGTTTTGCCGGCGCGTCGGCGCGGCCAGAACTGACTGTAGAACGCCCGGCTCCCCGCGCACCGTTTGCGTCATTCCTTCGAATGACGCAAACGCGACCCGGCTGTCATGCAAAAACGGCCCACGTGCCACCAGCACCCGTTTACAGCCCTGACAAGTATTCCCTGCCGGCAGCCTTTCAGGCCTTGGCCTTGGCCTTGCCCGCCTGCCTCTTCATGTAAACCTCCACATAGCTGCAGCTGGGTATCACTTCAAACCCGTTGTCGCGCGCATACTCCAGCGCCGCCGCAGTCACGACAGCCGCCAGACCCTTGCCGCGCAGCGCGTCGGGTACGAAGGTATGGCAGTAATCCAGTGTCTTCTCGTCCACCTTGCGGTAATCCAGATGGGCACGGTGACCTTCAACAAAGACCTCGAAACTGCCGGCCTGCTCGTTGTGGCTGACTTTCAATTCTGTATCCATGTCGCTCACTCCTGATTCATGCATGTACGGCTTCAGCATACACCGCACGGCTTTTTCTGCATAAAAAAAGACGGCCAAGGGGCCGTCTTCAAAATACGTTCCGGGGAAAGGAACGTTACGCATGAATTTGTCTTCTCGCAGGAGGTAGACGGCATTCAATATACGCCGGCAGAGATACTGTCGAAACCCCACAAAAGTCTAATCGGTCCGGAAATGACCAACCATTCACGGCAGTGCCTGTTCTCCCCGCTGCTCAATAAAACCAGCAACCGGTCCCAGTCCCGATGCAGCAACGGTCTGGCCGGCCACCGCCTGCACAGCCATGTTACCCCACTGCGCACAGCTACCAGAAACCAAGACTGCCGCACAGTTCTCACCGGCAACAAGCCGGTTTTCTGCCACAAACTTTGATTTTCCGGCAAAAAACATAATAATCCGTGACTCAAATCACCCGGCACCCGCTGCCTAAAGTTTTCAAGGAGTCTGTCTTGGACGCATTACTGCCCTTTTTTGCCATTTTGCTTGCGCTGGTGGTGGTGTTTTTCTTCGCCGGTGTCAAAGTAGTACCACAAGGCCAGCAATGGACCGTTGAACGCTTTGGCCGCTACACCAGCACCCTGGAACCCGGACTAAACCTGATCATTCCCTTTATTGACCGTATCGGTTTCCGTTTGTCGATGATGGAGTCGGTGCTGGATGTACCCTCGCAAACCGTCATTTCCAGGGATAACGCTGCCGTCACTGCCGACGGCGTGGTCTTCTATCGCATCATGGATGCGGCCAAGGCTGCCTATCAGGTCAACAACCTGACCTATGCCATCGTCAACCTGACCATCACCAACCTGCGTTCAGTGCTCGGTTCCATGGAACTGGACCACATGCTGTCCAACCGCGAGGAAATCAACGAGCGCCTGCTCGCCGCAGTTGATCTGGCTACCGCGCCCTGGGGTATCAAGGTCACCCGCATCGAAATCCGCGATCTGAGCATGTCACCGGAGCTGCAGGAAGCCATGAACCTGCAGATGACCGCCGAGCGCCATCGCCGCGCCGTTGTCACCAAGGCCAACGGCGACAAGGAAGCCGCTGTACTGCAGGCCCAGGGCCAGCGGGAAGCCCAGGTGCTGCAGGCCCAGGGTGAAAAAGAAGCCGCCTTCCTCAATGCCGAAGCCCGCGAGCGTGAAGCCCTGGCCGAAGCCAAGGCGACCCGGGTGGTATCCCAGGCCATCAGCGAAGGCGACGTACAGGCTCTGCAGTATTTTCTCGGCATAAAATACGTCGAAGCCCTGCAACAGATTGGCCAGGGCGACAACAGCAAGCTGGTGCTGATGCCACTGGAAGCGTCCGGGGTCACCGGCGCCGTGGCCGGCATTACCGAACTGTTGAAAAACACGCAGGCCAAATAATGCTGGAATGGATTTTTGCCAGCCACTGGTACTGGCTGATCGCCGCTGCCATCTTGCTGATTCTGGAAATCATCATACCGGGCATTTTTTTGATCTGGCTCGGACTGGGTGCCACACTGGTCGGCCTGTTCCTGCTGGTCGTACCGGAAGCGGGCCTGGCCTGGCAGTTGTTCGCACTGGCCCTGAGCACCTGCATCGCCGTCGTCGCCGGCCTGACATGGCAAAAACGGCTTGCCCAACGGCAAACAAACAGCCTCAACCAGGGACTGGAAGGCTTCATCGGCCGCACCGCCCGGGTCAGCCAGCCTTTTCACCACGGGCAAGGCCGCATTCATCTGGAAGACAGCACCTATATGGCCAGCAGCAACAGCGGAGCATTGCAGGCAGACGAACCGGTACGGATCGTGGCCGTGCACAACAATACCCTGCTGGTCGAGCCGGTGCCGACCGACAAAACACATCCAACCCTTTGATAGTATTTACATCCGGCCCTCCTTGGCTTATGTTAGCGCCGGCACGTGCCTGACAGGCCTATAATGAATCCGGTTTTCCGTACCCCGGGAAACATTGTGCAGCTACACAAATCCCATTCCCGGGAAGCGCCGGGCAGCTTCGACGCTTCCATGTTTTTCACCCCTGTTGGAGACCTTTTCATGCGTAAAACTCTAGTAATGGGCCTGGGCGGCGCAGGTATGAACATCGCCAGCCGCGTCAAGCAGGAACTGGGCTGCGATATCCTGGCAGTCAATACCAATGCCCAAACCCTGGCCAGCAGCCCGTTTGACCAACGCCTGCAGATCGGCATCAGCTGCTGTGAAGGCAAGCCCGCCAAATCCGTTCATCGTGGCCAGCTGGCTGCCGAAGAGTCGCTTGAAGACCTGCGCTATTCGATTCGTGGTGCCGATCGCCTGATTCTGCTGACGGGCCTGGGCGGCGGTACAGCAACCGGCGCCTCACCGGTGATCGTGGATCTGGCGCTGGAAATGGGCATCGAGGTCATCCTGGTTGCCACCTTGCCGTTTGAATTTGAAAAACCGCAGCGCGCTGCTGCTCAGGAAGCGCTGGCGCAACTGGAAAAGAAAAACGTCCAGCTGATTCTGCATGACCACGCCAAGGCACTGCAGCCAGGCAAGGCCCTGCTTGACTATTACAACAAGGCATCAGCCGATATTGCCGCCGACGTGCAGAAGCTGCTGGCAGAATAATACTACCTCAACAAAAACGGCAGCCCGCAGGCTGCCGTTTTCCTTTCCGGAGCGGCTACTGCCAGTCAGCTCCCGCGCCTGTAGCGTCGCTCCAGAATGGCAACCCGCTGTACATAAGCCCGGGTTTCCGGGTACGCCGGCACGCCATTGTAACGGCGCACCGCACCGGGGCCGGCATTATAAGCTGCAGTGGCCAGGCGCACATCGTTGTTGTACATCTTCAACAACATCGCCAGATAGCGCACTCCGCCATCAATGTTCTGCTCAGGGTCAAAGGGGCTGGCCACACCCAGCTCGGCCGCTGTTGCCGGCATCAGCTGCATCAGGCCTTGTGCGCCAACCCTGGAGCGGGCCTGCGGATTAAACGCGGATTCGGCATGAATTACCGCCTTGACCAGCGCCGGGCTGACATTATGCTGCCGCGCATGACGCAGGATCTCCCGCTCGTAGCGGCCAACAAACAGGGGGGTGGTTTCCCAGTTGACCCCCGGCCCGGCCTTACAGGCAAAACAATCCGGTCGTGGCTTGAACTCGGTATAGGCAATGCCACCGCCCGGCGTGCTGCCCTGGTAGGTCACTACTCCGTTACGATCACGAAACTTGTAAATTCGGGACGGCTGCGCAACTGCCCGGCCGGCACCCATCGCCGCAGCCACCGCACTCCCTTCGGCAACAGCGATCGCCTCCACTTCAGGAACAGTCACCTGACGGTACTCGACAGCACCATTGGCGTGCACGATTTTCTCCACCCCGGGCGCAATAATGCTGCGCCGCTCCGTTGCGGACAGCGCAGTCGCCAGCGCCAGCAAAAGCATGGCAAAAGACAGCCGTTTCCTGTTGTCCATTTTGGTTCTACTATTTCCGTTGACTTAAGCCCGTAACGCAAGAACACCGGTCCGGCAGCGAGCATTACAGACAGAATCAAATGCCGTTAAAAACAATCTACCTGAAAACGTCCATCCCCATGTTGAACCAGATCACTTTTACAGCTGCACCAGTCTAGCAGGAATGTCGGCAGTGACGGCCTGGCACAACAGCCTGCTGCCATAACCACACATGCGGTTTGCAACGGTTCCAGGGCATCCACTCTGGGGCCGCCGTCAGGACACAAGTCCGCAGACAGACACCCGTTTTTGGTTTAACCTCTTGGCCAGCGTTACAAGGAACCCTCATGAACCTTCAGCAAAATGCCCGCTGGCTGCTGCTTGGCAGCGCCATCATCCTTGCCCTGTCGCTGGGCGTACGCCATGCTTTCGGCCTGTTCCTGCAACCGATGAGCCTGGAATTTGGCTGGGGCCGGGAGGTCTTTGCCTTTGCCATTGCCCTGCAAAACCTGGTCTGGGGTCTGGTGCAGCCCTTCGTTGGCGCCTTTGCCGACCGCTACGGCGTGCGGCCAACCGTACTTGTCACCGCCCTGGCCTATGTTGCCGGGCTGGCACTGATGGCATTTGCCTCGACTCCCGGGGTGCTTTATCTCAGTACCGGCCTGCTGATCGGCTTTGGCCTGTCCGGTACATCCTTCGCTGTATTACTGTCCGTGGTCGGGCGCAGCGTACCGACAGAAAAGCGCAGCATGGCCATGGGTATTGCCAGCGCCGCCGGCTCGTTTGGCCAGTTTGCCATGCTGCCCGGCACCCTCGGCCTGATTGACTGGCTCGGCTGGTCGGCCGCCCTGCTGGCTTGCGCCATGCTGGTCATGCTGATCGCACCCCTGGTTCCGATGCTGAAAGAAAAGCCGGTAGAGTCCGGCACAGGCGGACAGCGTCAGGCCCTGGGCGCGGCGTTGCTGGAAGCCGGCCGGCACAAGCCGTTCTGGTGGCTGTCGCTGGGCTATTTCGTCTGCGGCTTCCAGGTGGTATTCATCGGCGTCCATATCCCTTCCTACCTGATCGACCAGCAGCTGTCAGCCCAGACCGGCACCATGGTGCTGGCGCTGGTCGGCCTGTTCAACATTGCCGGCACCTGGATTGCCGGCTGGCTCGGCGGCCGTTTTGCCAAACCCAGACTGCTGGCCATCCTGTATTTCAGCCGCTCGATTGTCATCAGCCTGTTCATCTTTTTGCCCCCGAGCGAAACCTCGGCCTACCTGTTTGGCATCAGCATGGGCCTGCTCTGGCTGTCCACGGTGCCGCTGACCAACGGCACCATTGCCACCCTGTTCGGAGTGCAACACCTGTCGATGCTGGCCGGCATCGCCTTTTTGTTTCACCAGCTGGGTTCCTTTGCCGGTGGCTGGCTGGGCGGCTGGGTCTATGACCGCAGCGGCAGCTATGATCTGGTCTGGCAAGTTTCCATCATTCTCAGCCTGATCGCCGCACTGCTCAACCTGCCAATCAGGGAGCAGCCGGTACGGAGGGAGCACGCATGCGCAAACAGCTTGTCTACGGCCTGATCCTGCTGGTGCTGGCGGCCCTGCTGGCCCTGAGCTGGTGGGGCTGGAGCAAGGCCGGGCTGAGCCTGCTGCAGCTGGACGGCTTTATTTGCTGAGCTTGCTGCGCAACAGGCGCAGACTGTTCAGGGTCACCAGCAGGCTGGCTCCGGCATCGGCAAATACCGCCATCCACATGGTGGCCTGCCCGGCAAATGCCAGCAGCAGAAATACCACCTTCAGCCCCAGTGCCACACTGATGTTCTGGCGCAAGATGCCGGCTGTGCGCTGTGACAGCCGGATCAGCTGTAGCAGCTTGTGCAAGTCGTCATCCATCAGTGCCACATCGGCAGTTTCGACTGCAGTATCGGTACCGGCAACGCCCATCGCGCAACCGATATCCGCTTGCGCCAAAGCGGGTGCATCGTTGATACCGTCTCCCACCATGGCCACTTTCAGTCCCTGCTGTTGCAGACTGTTGATAATTTCCAGCTTGTCTTCCGGCAAGAGCCCGGCATGCACCCGGCTGATGCCGGCAGTGGCGGCAATGCTGTGTGCTACACGCTGATTGTCGCCGCTTAACATCAGGGTTTGCAGCCCCATGGCATTGAGCTGGCGAACGGCATCGGCAGTGGTCGGCTTGACCGGATCCTGTACGGCAAACCAGCCCAGTACGCCGTCATCACTGGCCAGCAGGCTGACACTCAACCCCTGCTCCTGCAGGCTGGCAACCTGCTGGCTGTCGGCATCGCGCAACAAGCCCAGCTCCTGCAGCATGCGCTCGTTACCCAGATAGTAGCGTTGGCTGTTGATACTGCCTTCCACACCCCGGCCGGCACTGGCAACAAAGCCCTCCACCGCCAGCAACCCGGGCTGCGCCAGCCCGTCGACAATGGCCCGCGAAACCGGGTGGTCGGAACGGTCAGCCAGGCTGGCCGCCAGCCGGGCCACCGGCAATTGCACAGTTTCTGCTATCTGGTGTTGCATCAGACGGGGCCGGCCCACCGTCAGGGTGCCGGTTTTGTCAAAGGCCACCGCATTCAACGTTCTGGCCTGTTCCAGATAAACCCCGCCCTTGATCAGAATACCGGCCCGCGCCGCCCGGGCCAGGGCACTGACTACCGCCACCGGCGTGGAGATCACCAGCGCACAGGGACAGGCAATAACCAGCAGCACCAGCGCACTGTACAGCCATTCCAGCCAGTTGCCACCGGCAAACAATGGCGGCAACACAGCGACCAGAATGGCCAACACCACCACCACCGGCGTATAGATCCGTGCAAACGCATCGACAAAACGCTGGGTCGGAGCCTGACTGGCCTGCGCCTCCTGCACCCGGTGCATGATCTTGGCCAGCAGACTGTCATCGGCCAGCGCCGTACTGCGGTACAGCACTTCGCCGCTGGTATTGAGCGAGCCGGCATGAATGCGCTCGCCAACACCAAGCTCCACCGGCAGGCTTTCACCCGTAATCGACGACTGGTCAAACGCCGAACTGCCCTCAACGATCTCGCCATCCAACTCGACCCGGCCACCCGGTGCCAGGCGAATCAGGCTGCCCACGGCAATTCCCGCCACTTCCTGCTGCTGCCAGCTGCCATCAGCCTGTTGCACCAATGCAGCATCCGGTGTCATGACCATCAACCCACGCACAGCATCCCGCGCCCGGGTCAGGGAGCGCGCCTCGATCAGTTCGGCCAGGGCAAACAGGAAAGTGACCATGGACGCTTCCGGCCAGTGGCCAATCAGGAAGGCACCGGTGACCGCAATGCTCATCAGCGCATTGATGTTCAGGTTACGGTTAATGATGGCAATCCAGCCCTTGCGGATGATCGGGCCGCCAATCAGCAGTACGCTCAGCAAGGCCGGCAGCAGCGTCCACAGCAGGCTCTGCACCTGCAGCAGTTCGGCCAGTTCGGCCACTGCCGCCAACACTCCGGCACAGACCAGCCGCCGGACATAGCCCTTGTCGCCGGCTTCTTCCCCTGCGGCTCCGGCAGACTGCAAGGGCACCGCCTGCATGCCGACCGCAGCAATATCGCCAATCACCGAATCCAGCTGCCCGGGCACATGATGCACCTGCAGCAAACGCTCCAGCAGGTTGAAATGCAGTGCGCTGACATGCGGATTGCGCGCCAGGCGATCGCGGATCAGTCGCTCCTCGGTTGGGCAGTCCATCTGTTCGATCTTCAGGGTGCTCTTGTCATGGCCTGCCTGCAGCGGCTGCATGGGCTCTTCAGGCTGTACGGCAAGCCGGGGCGCACAGCAATGGCTGGCGTGGGCGTGGGCGTGGTCGTGGTCGTGGGAATGAGACATATAACCTCCTCAGCGGACCATTCCGGGATGGCCGCGAACAGCAATTTATGTCAGAATTCAAAACCCTGAAGCAACTACAGAGTCAAGCATGCGCATTGGAGAACTGGCGCGACAAACCGGCACACCGGTAGAAACCATCCGCTATTACGAGCGCGAACAACTGCTGCCAGCGCCGCAGCGTACGGCGGCCAACTATCGCCACTATCATCCGGCACACCTGGAGCGTCTGCTGTTTATCCGTCAGTGCCGCAGTCTGGACCTGTCGCTGGAGGAAATCCGCGCTCTGCTCGAGGTGCGTGACAACCCGACCGGAACCTGCCTGGCCGCCAATCAGGTACTGGACGAGCATATTGACCATGTCGAAGCCCGTATTCAGCAACTGCAGGAACTCGCCCTGCAATTGCACGCCTTGCGCTCCCGCTGCCTGGACGATCATTCCGCAGCCGAATGCGGTATTTTGCAGGGACTGGCCAGAGACCCTTTACACGGCACCCATACACGTGACACACATATCAAATAAAAGGTTTAACGGAAAAACAACTGACGCCAAAAACAGTGGTCTGTATACTACAAACCATCAACCGGCCTCCGATAGCGGACTACACACATGTTCTTTGTTTTTCCTTCACCAGCAGCCATTGCCGACCACCTCAGCCAACACCTCATTGACCTGCTCCGCAACAAACCGGCCTGCCGGCTTGGCCTGGCCACTGGCAGCACCATGGAACCAATCTATGCCCGTCTGCTGGAGCACATGCAGGAAAATTCGCTCGATCTTTCCGGGGTAACCACCTTCAACCTGGACGAGTACATTGGCTTGCCGGCCAGTCACCCGCAGAGCTATAACCAGTACATGCACCAGCACCTGTTCAACCGTATGTGCCTGGCCAATGACCAGATACACCTCCCCGACGGCATGTGTACCAACCTGGAGGATGAATGCCAGAGCTACTCGGCCAGCATTGCCCGTGGCGGTCTGGATTTTCAGCTGCTGGGCATTGGAACCAACGGCCACATCGGCTTCAACGAACCCGGCACGCCCTTTGACAGCCTGACCCATGTTATTGAGCTGTCGGAAAACACTCGCCAGGACAACAGCCGTTTCTTCGATAATCCGGCCGATATGCCAACCCACGCCATCACCATGGGTATCCAGGACATCCTGAACGCCAAGGAGGTGGTACTGGTGGCCACTGGCGAGCACAAGGCGGATGTCATGGTCGAGCTTTACCGCTCACCGGCAGACCCCGCAATGCCGGCGTCAGCACTCAAACTGCACCCCAACGCCCGTATTTATCTTGATCAGGCTGCAGCCGCCAAGCTGCCCAAGGAGGCCGTTTATCATGTTGAATAAATTTCGCCTGCCCGCTTTTTTTCTGCTGCTGGGCCTGTTTTTCAATACGGTTGCGGCCGCTGCGGTAAGCGGTAGCCAGGCCGCCGACGGCCTTAAAGCCCTGCTGGAGCAAGGTAGCGACCTGGCCATTCGCCAGCTCGGCCAGAGCGGCGGTTTCAGCCAGGACCCGAAATGGCGCATTCCGCTGCCAAAAACCTTGCAAAAGCCGGCCCGGCTGATGCGCAATCTGGGCCAGGGTGCGATGGTGGATGACCTGGAAAACAACCTGAACAGCGCCGCCGAGCAGGCCATTCCCCATGCCCGTGACCTGCTGGTGAACAGCATCCGCCAGATGAGCTTGCAGGATGCACAGAAAATCCTCTCCAGCCACCCCACTGCGGCTACCGAGCACCTGAGCCGTACCAGCCGTGAGCAGCTGCGCGAGCGTTTCCTGCCCATCGTGCAGCAAACCACCGCCGGCTCACCGCTGATTCAACAATACAACCAGCTGGCCGGTCAGGTTGGCGGCCTGGGCTTGCCGGGCAAAAAGAAACAACAAAACCTGTCAGCCGAGGACTATGTCACCGACCAGGCGCTGGATGCCCTGTTTGGCGTACTCGGCGAGCAGGAAGCCAGCCTGCGCGCCAACCCGGCCAAGGCTACCGGCAGCCTGCTCAAGGGCGTGCTGGAAGCCTTCCGCAAATAAGCCGTCCAGACACAACAACGCCGCGCACATGCGCGGCGTTGTTGTTTATACCGTAGGCGGCCGCAATATCCCGGCCCAGCCTGACTGCACATTCCGTCCAATCTGCAACAGGCTTGCACATGCTGGCAGCCAGCCCACAGCAAAGGGCAGGCAACTATTTTTCGACAAAAGCCCGTTCGATAACGAAGTCACCCTGATCACCCAGCCGCGGCGAAATCTGCAGGTCAAACTCGTTACTGAGCATTTGCTCCAGATCATCCAGCATCGCCGGGCTGCCACACAGCATGGCACGGTCATCCTGCGGATTGAGCGGTGGCAAACCGATGTCCTCAAACAGTTTGCCGCTGCGCATCAGCGCGGTAATCCGGCCCTGGTTACGGAAGGGTTCGCGAGTCACCGTAGGGTAGTAAACCAGTTTTTCGCGCACCTGCTCGCCGAAAAATTCGTTGTTGGGCAACTGCTGTGTAATGAATTCAGCGTAGGCCAGTTCACTGACAAAGCGCACACCGTGCACCAGAATGACCTTTTCATAGCGCTCGTAGGCTTCCGGCTCCTGGATCAGGCTGAGAAAAGGGGCCAGCCCGGTGCCGGTTGCCAGCAGGTACAGGTGCTTGCCGGGGCGCAGGTCATCGAGCAACAACGTACCGGTCGGCTTCTTGCTCACACGAATATTGTCACCCACCTGCAAATGCTGCAGCCTGGACGTCAACGGCCCGTTGGGAACCTTGATCGAATAAAATTCAAGATGGTCTTCGTAGTTGGGGCTGGCAATGGAGTAAGCCCGCATCAGAGGCCGCCCCTCCACCTCCAGACCGATCATGACAAACTGGCCGTTTTCAAAGCGCAGACCCGGATCACGGGTCGTCTTGAAACTGAACAGGCTGTCATTCCAGTGATGCACGCTAAGTACGCGCTCGGTGTTGAGATTGCTCATGGTCGGCTTCCTTGTGGAGAGGGTGATTGCACACCACGACAGTATAAGCGTAAGCTCTACATTTGATAAATGAATTAAAGATATAGCTCTTATCAGGATTTCGAATATGCGACTGACCCTGCGCCAGCTCCAGGTATTTACCGAAATTGCCCGCGAAGAAAACGTATCCCGGGCTGCCGGGCGGCTGGCCATGTCCCAGCCTGCAGCCAGCACGGCGCTCAATGAGCTGGAGCGCAACTATAACTGCCAGCTGTTTGACCGGGCCGGCAAGCGGCTGTTGATCAACGCCCTTGGCCTTGAGCTGCTGCCACAAGCGCGCGCGTTGCTGGAGCAGGCCCAGGCAGTTGACGCCCTGCTCAAGGGGCAACAAGGTTTTGGTTCCCTTAATGTGGGGGCAACCCTGACCATTGGCAACTATCTGGCCGCCTTGCTGCTGGGCCACTTCATGCAGCGCCACCCCGAGTGCAAAACGCGCCTGCATGTCAACAACACCGAACACATCATCGAGCAGGTCAGCGAATTCAGTCTGGACCTGGGCCTGATCGAAGGCCAGTGCCAGCACCCGGACATCGAGATCACGCCCTGGGTCCACGATGAGCTGGTGGTTTTCTGCGCACCCGGGCACCGGCTGGCCGCAGCGGGCCAGGCCAGTCTTGCCGAGCTGCAACAGGAAGCCTGGATTCTGCGCGAACAGGGTTCGGGCACCCGGCGTACCTTTGAAAACGCCCTGCAAGCGCATGGCCTGCACATGAAACCACTGCTTGAGCTGGAGCATACCGAGGCCATCAAACGTGCCGTGGAATCCGGACTGGGCATTGGCTGCATCTCGCGCCTGGCCCTGCGTGATGCGTTCCGGCGCGGAAGTCTGGTAGCACTGGAAACGCCCGAACTGGAGCTGGGCCGGCCCTTTTCCTTTATCTGGCACCAGCAAAAATTCCAGACCCGGGCCATGCAGGAGTTTTTACAGCTGTGTACCCAGCTGACCAAAGGCTGTACCCGCAGTGACGAGATACGGCTGCCGAAAATTCCCTGACACCTTGCCTGCGGACGCTACAGTGCCTGACCGGCATTTATACCATCAACAGTGTTTTGTGCGGTTGCCCCGCTTCTTCGCAGACCAGGCGCGGCAGCAGGTAACCGGGCAGATGCTCTTTCATGTAACGGTAAATTTCGGCAATCCGTTCTTGTCCCAGGGCAAAGTGGTGGGCACCCTGCACATGGTCCAGCCGGTGCAGGTAGTAGGGCAGCACTCCGGCAGCAAACAGCTCCTCGCTAAGCCGGCACAACACTTGCGGGTCATCATTCACCCCCTGCAACAATACCGACTGGTTGAGCAAGGTAACGCCCTGCCGGCGCAGGCCATCCAGCCGGCGTACCAGTCCGGTGCTGATTTCCGCCGGATGGTTGATGTGCAACACCAGACTGGTGTGCAAGCGCGAACCGGCCAGCATGGCGGCCAGTTCACCAGTCACCCGCTGCGGAATGACCACCGGTACCCGGCTGTGAATGCGAAGCCGGCGCACATGCTGGATCGCGGCAACCTGTTCACACAACCGGCCAAGCGATGCATCATCCAGCAACAGCGGGTCGCCACCGCTGAGAATCACCTCGCTGATCGTCTCGTCGGCAGCCACATATTCAAGCGCATCCTCCCATTCACGGCGCCCCACCCGGTTATCTGCATAAGGAAAGTGGCGACGGAAACAATAGCGGCAGTTCACCGCGCAGCCGCCGGCGGCAATCAACAGCACTCTGCCATGATATTTATGCACCACACCCGGCCGCACATTGGCCGGCTGCTCTGCCAGCGGGTCGGCAACATAGCCGGGCACCTGCCGCTCCTCTTCACGCAGGCCAAGCACCTGCCGCAGCAGGGGATCCTCTGCGTTACCCGGCTGCATCAACCCGATAAAAGGACGTGGCACCAGCACCGGAAAATCCGCATCACCGCCCAGTGCAGCAGCTACAGCGGTGTTTTCAAGCTGCAGCAGGCTCAGCAGCTCTCGCCCGTCACGCACGGCTTCGGCCAGAATTTGTTGCCAGTTTTTTGTCTCGTCAACCTGAATCAGGGGCACGGCCTGCATGGGCTCTCCGCTGTTGCTTGCAAATGGGGGCGTGATTATAACGGTTTTCCTGCCCTCACCCTAAACACAACCGGTTTTAAAACCGGTGATGATGTTTTTTCCTGATACTCTGCCAACACATGTTGTCTGGAGCAAAAAGCAAACCCGTGGCGACATAAAAATTCAGCAGCTGTTACTCTTTCGGGCTAAAATTCGGCCTGAAAACTGCCAACAACGGAACCCGACAGGCCAAAACCGGTCACTCATTACGTTGTTTTTAACCTTCATGACGCCCCCTGGGCACAGCAGAGAGACTTCAACATGCTGAAAAAAATCCTGTTTGCCAGCACCCTGATCCTTGCCAGTCCGCTATGGGCTGCCGACAACCCGCGCGTTTTGCTCAGCACCAGCATGGGCGACATCGAACTGGAACTGGATGCGAAAAAGGCTCCCGTCAGTGTCGAAAATTTTCTCGGTTATGTCGACGACAAGCACTATGACGGCACCATTTTTCACCGTGTCATCGATGGTTTCATGATTCAGGGTGGCGGCTTTGACAAGTACATGTCACAGCGCCCAACGAAAAAGCCGATCAAGAACGAAGCTGACAACGGCCTGACCAACGATCGCGGAACCATCGCCATGGCCCGTACTCAGGCGGTCGACTCGGCCACCGCCCAGTGGTTCATCAACCACCGCGACAATGACTTTCTCAACCACGGCGGCCGCGACTTCGGTTATGCGGTGTTCGGCAAGGTCGTCAATGGCATGGATGTAGTTGACAAGATTGCCGCTGTGCCGACCAGCAACTACGGCATGCACCAGAATGTGCCGGCCGAACCTGTTGTCGTTCTGAAGGCCCGCCGCCAGACCGACTAAAGCGGGTGCACTCCCGGCAGCTGCAGCACGTCACAGCATAAAAAAGCGCGCCATGTTCTGTCATGGCGCGCTTTGTTTACCTGCCCGGCCCTTGTTAGCCACTACCTGATATTGATAATGGTCTGGGTAATGGCGCTGTTGGTTTCAATGGTCTTGGCGTTGGCCTGGTAGTTGCGCTGGGCCACGATCAGGTTGACCAGCTGGTCCGACAGCTCCACGTTGGAGTCTTCCAGCGCACCGGACTGAATGGCGCCCAGAGTGCCGGTACCCGCCGGGTTACGAACCGGCTCGCCGGATTCCAGCGACTGCACCCACTGGGTTTTGCCGACCGGGGTCAGCCCCTGTACGTTGGCAAAATCCGCCAGGATTACCTGCCCCTGTACTTTCGACTGGCCGTTGGTGTAACGGGCAAAAATCATCCCGGTATCGTCAATTTCCACACCCGACAGCTCACCGGTGGTGTAGCCGTCCTGTGCCACCTCGGTGACGGCAAAGGTACTGGCAAACTGACTGGCGCTGCGCATGTCGAGCACAATGCCGGTCGGATTCATGACCGAGCCGTTGGCCAGCGCCACAGGCGGCTTGTCATTGCTCATGGTGGACGGTGTCCACTGTCCCGGTTTCAGGCTGACCGTTCCGTCTTCGTTCAGCGTCCAGAATGGGTCGTTTGCATCAACAGCGATCGGCTGGATCTTGCCTGCACTGTCAAAGGTTACATTCAGGGTGATTGGAGAATTGTTGCCTATCCGTGCAATCGCTGCCACGGCCTGGTCTACTGTCAAGCCCGGGTTTGAAGTTATCAGATCTACTAGCTCGCCACCCATTTTATTTTTGAAATCACCATCTGGGAGTTCACCAACGGCAGCATTAATAATGTCTTGTGCTATGGCTGATCCATTTTCCTCTCTTGCAGTTTTCGCTGCAAGGTTGGCCAGGCCAGCATGCGGGTGAGCTCCATCAATCAGCACATTCATGGTCCAGCTATTGGCCCCGTTTTTGACAAAATACTGGCTAAACGTGTGGGCGTTACCCTGGCTGTCATAAATGTTGGTGGATGTGGAGGAGTTGTACGTGCCCGGATCCGTCGGCGCAAAAGGCGAGTTGGGCGGCACGTTGCTGGTGGAGTTGAGGTTATAGGCCTGACGGATTTCGGTTGTGGCTTTCGGGTCCTGGCTGGCCTTCTGGATCTGCAGGTTGCCGACCACCCCGCTCTGCAGGTTGCCATTGTTGTCAACCTGGTAACCCTGCAGGTTATAGCCAAAGTTGTCGACGATAAAACCGTCCTTGTCGGTACCGAAATAACCGGCCCGGGTATAACTCAGGGCGCCGTTGTTGCTGACCTGAAAAAAGCCGTTGCCGTTGATGGCCAGGTCCAGCGGGTTTTGTGTGTAGTTGATGTTGCCCTGGTTGAACAGCTGCGACACGTTGGCCAGCAGTACCCCGCTGCCCTGCGGGTTTTTCCCGGTGCCCAGTACTGCCGAAGCGTAGACGTCGGCAAACTCTGCCCGTGACTGCTTGAAGCCGACCGTACCGGCGTTGGCAATGTTGTTACCGGTAACGTTCAGGTCCTTGGTGGCAGCCCGCAGGCCGCTTAATCCGATATTGAATGACATGTTTGACTCCTTGATGCCGTGCTACGGCTTGAATGCGTTACTGGCCAATAATCTGTACTTGCGAAAGCGGCACCGGACCCAGCCCGGCCAGGTTAAGCAGCATTTCGCCGCCTTGCGGGCTCAGGGTTACGCTGTCAACGTTGGCCGGCAGCATGGTGTATAACCCCTCGGTCTGCCCGTTGAACGAGCCTTCGGCCTTGAAGCTGTACTTGCCAGGCGGCAACAGTTCGCCATCGCTGTTCCTGCCATCCCACATGAAGCTCTGGTTGCCGGCTTCCTGCGCGCCCATGTTGATGCGGGCCACCAGGGTGCCGGCATCGTCGTAAATGCTGACTCCGACGTTGCTGCTGCTTTGCGGAATCAGCACGCTGCCCTTGAACGTCTCGGCGGTATCCACCAGGGTCGTGTCGGACGCAAAGATCACCTTGCGCCCGACCAGGCTGGATGCCTGCAGGGTTTGCGACGAGTGCACGCCGGTGAGGATGTCGCCCATGCTGTCATTGAGTTTTTCGATGCCCTCCAGGGTACTGAACTGCGCCAGCTGGGCAACAAACTCGCCGTTATCCTGCGGGTCCAGCGGGTTCTGGTTGTTCAGCTGGGCCACCAGCAGTTCCAGAAACTCGGTCTTGCCCAGATCCTTGTTGACCTCACGCTGATTTTTCTGGCCATACTCGTCCAGTATCGAACCGGCGGCGCCTATTGCTGAAGCTGCCATGTCTTGTTTCTCCTGTTACTGCCCGAGCGTAAGCACACGCTGCATCATTTGTTTGGCGGTGTTCATCATTTCAACGTTGGTCTGGAAGGCACGGCTGGCTGAAATCATGTCGGCCATTTCTTCCACCACGTTCACATTCGGGTAAAACACATAGCCCTGCTCGTTGGCTGCCGGATGGTCCGGCTCGTAGCGCATCTGCAGCTCGCTCTGGTCTTCGACAATGCCGCGCACCTGTACGCCCTTGCCGGCCTGGTCCTGTTCGGCAAACAGCGCCGGCTGGCTGCCGTTGTGTCTAAGGTTTTCGGCAAACACCGTAGCAAACACCGGATGCCGGGCACGGTAAGTTTCCTCGACACTGGATGACACCGTCTCGGCGTTGGCAATGTTGCTGGAAATGGTATTCAGCCGGGTGCTCTGGGCACTCATGCCGCTACCGGCAATATGGAACACACTGGACAAAGACATGCTGGATACCTCTCTTACTCGCCGCGCAGGGCCATCACCAGCCCCTTGAACTTGCCATTTAACAGGGTAAAGCTGGCCTGGAACTGCACTGCGTTTTCGGTGTAATGGGACTGTTCGACCTGCAGGTCAACCGAGTTCTGGTCAATCGATGCATGATGCGGATTACGAAAGCGCAAGGCCGGGTCGGCCAGCTCCAGTCCGTCGGCAGAAAAATGCTGGCTGTGGGTACGGTCAACCGATGTCCGGCCGGCAGACTGCTGCCCTGCCTGGGTGGCCAGTACGCTGGCAAAATCCAGATCGCGCGCCTTGAAATTGGGCGTGTCGGCATTGGCAATATTGTTCGCCAGCACTTCAGCACGCCGGGCACGAAAACCCAGGGCCTGCTCGTGGATGCCCAATGCCTTGCTGAAATCGATGCTCATGGCGCATCTCCTGCTGAAATGATTCTTGCCAAAGCAAAAGCAACGCTTATGCCAACAATCAATTACCTGTTTATTATCAAAACGTTACAAAGAACAGGATTTTATCGAAAAGACAGGAGACAGAAATTTGACAAGACGCTGAAGAGCCTGAGAAGAAAAACATGACCCCTGTCGGGGGACGAGAGCCCCGCACGGGAAGCATGCAGCACCAGACAAAGTAGCGGACGCAACGAAAGAGTTATTTACAGGTTGCATACTTGAGCAGGTCAACCCTGCGCTGTGGTAGCAGCCCAGGTCATGGCAGCATCCACTTCCTTCAACGGATGCACACTACCTTCGGCATGCAGGGTGACACAGGGCTTGCCAAGCGCGGCACCGTAACCGGCATCAAACGCCGCACTCCACTGTTCGTATTTGTCGCCAAAACGCACGATCATCAGAGCGGTCCGCTCGATCAGGGTCTTGGTGCGAATGGTGTTGACCCTGAACAACTGGTGATCGCGCCAAAAGGGTTGTTCCTGTGTACCAAGAAAATCACCGGCGGCAGCACTGGACACGGGCGCATCCCGATGCTGTTTCTTTGCCCGCTGCGCCGGTGACAGGTAAACTTGCAGCTCATTGTTCAACAACCGGAAACCCGCATGGGCATCTCTCGTCTCGTTATTCTCGCCTTGCTGGCACTGGCCGGCTGGTGGCTGTGGAAAAAGGTCAAACTCCTGTCTGCCCAGCAGTCTGCCGAACGTCTGTCGCAGACCACTGCGATGGTGTGTTGCGCGCACTGCCAGCTACACCTGCCGCAACCTGATGCAATCCGCCGGGACAACCACTGGTATTGCAGCAGCGCCCACGCCAAGGCGGGGCCAAAAGACCAATGAACAGCCCGCAACTTGCCCTGCTGGGCCAGGCCGGCCAACGTGCACTACGCTTGTATCACCTGTACCGGTTGTTGATCGGCCTGTCCCTGGTTCTGCTGATATCCAGCAGTCTGGAAAACCAGCTGCTCAACGTTGCCCATAGCCAGCTGTTTACCCTTTGCAGCTGGGCTTACCTGATCGTCAACACCCTGATCATCCTGGTCATGCCACGCGCCGAACGCCTGGCACCTCTGTTTGCCCTGGCCCTGTTCGACGTGCTGCTGCTGTGCCTGCTGTATTACGCAGCCGGTGGTACTCCCAGCGGTATCGGCAACCTGATCGTGGTTGCCGTTGCCGTGGCCAACATCCTGCTCTACCGCAATATTGGACTGCTGATTGCCGCAGTGGGCGCCGCCGGCATCATTTACCTGACTTTCTACCTGAGCCTGAGCCACCCTGAAGTATCCAGCCAGTTCATGCAGGCCGGCATGCTGGGCGCCCTGTGCTTTGTAGCTGCGCTGGGGGTACAGGCGCTGGGCCGCAAATTGCTGGCCAGCGAGCAGTTGCTGCAGCAACAGACCACCGCCGTGGCCAATCTCGAAGCACTCAACGCAGCCATTATCGAGCGCATGCGCACCGGTATCCTGGTACTGGACAAGAATTTCCGGGTCTTGCAGTTCAACCAGTCGGCACTGAACATGCTGGAAAGCCGCAACCTGAAGCAGACCGACCTGCGCCAGTATTACCCGGCGCTGATCCGGGCATATGAAAACTGGCAAAGCAACCCTTCCATTACCCCAGGCAGCCTGCAGTTTTCCGCACAGAGCCCGCAGCTGCAGCCCGGCTTCGTCATCCACCACCAGAACAACGAACCACAGCTGCTGGTGTTTCTGGAAGACACCAGGTACTACAACCAGCAGGCCCAGCAACTCAAACTGGCCTCGCTGGGTCGCCTGGCGGCCGGCATCGCCCACGAAATCCGCAACCCGCTGGGTGCCATCAGTCATGCCGCACAGCTGCTCGGCGAGTCGGATACGCTGAACCGGGCCGACCTGCGCCTGAGCCAGATCATCCAGGAGCACACCCGGCGCCTGAATCACGTCATTGAAAACGTGCTGCAACTGTCCCGCCAGGAAAAGTCCGAACCGCAGCTGCTGGACCTGAAATACTGGGTGCACCGCTACGTCAATGCCTACCGCGACACCTCACCGGCCACGCAGGTACTGAACCTGGAAGTAACCGGCAACCATCTCAGCACACGGATGGACCCGCACCAGCTCAACCAGGTGCTCGATAATCTGGTCGCCAACGCCATGCGCTATACCCGCGAACAAAACGGTCAGCGTACGGTGGCAATCTGCCTGTTTCGCCATCACCGGCTGCTATTGCCGGTACTGGAAGTGCGTGACAGTGGCGCTGGCGTGCCCGCCGAGCAGCAGGACGCCCTGTTCGAGCCTTTTTTTACCACCGACAAAAAGGGATCCGGGCTGGGACTCTATATCAGCCGTGAACTCTGCGAGAGCAACCAGGCACGCCTTGACTATGTCTCACGCCCCGGTCAGGGTGCCTGCTTCCGCATAACCTTTGCCCATCCGAAAAGCTTTGGTTTGAACAAATGAATGCCCAATCCGTACTGATCATTGATGACGAACCGGACATCCTCGAGCTGCTGGAAATTACCCTGCTGCGCATGGGGCTGGAAACCGACAGCGCCAGCAATGCTGCCGAAGCCTACGCGGCCCTGCAGGCACGCAGTTACGATCTGTGTCTGACCGACATGCGTCTGCCCGATGGTGACGGTCTGGATATCATTGCCTATGCCCAGCAGCAACACCCGCGCATGCCGATTGCCATGATCACCGCCTACGGCTGCATCGAAACGGCCACCCGGGCGCTGAAGGCCGGCGCTTTCGATTTCATTACCAAGCCCATGGACCTGCAGCGCCTGCGCGAGCTGGTGCAAAGTGCCCTGCAACAGCAGGCAGCCAGCTCCGCCGACACAACCGAAGACAGCCCGCTGCTGGGTCTGTCCGCGCCGATGCAGCAACTGCGCCAGAAAATCGGCAAGCTGGCCCACAGCCTGGCCCCGGTGCATATCAGTGGCGAGTCCGGTACCGGCAAGGAAGTGGTGGCACGGGAGATCCACCAGCTTGGCAACCGCTCTGCCAACCCTTTTGTGCCGGTCAACTGCGGTGCGATACCGGCCGAGCTGATGGAAAGCGAGTTCTTCGGCCACAAAAAAGGCAGTTTTACCGGTGCCCACGACCACAAGGACGGCCTGTTCCAGGCGGCCCATGGCGGTACTCTATTTCTTGATGAGGTAGCCGACCTGCCACTGCACATGCAGGTCAAATTGCTGCGGGCCCTGCAGGAAAAAACCGTACGTCCGGTCGGCGGGCAACAGGAATTGCCGGTTGACGTGCGCATTCTCAGCGCCACCCACAAGGACCTGGCCGCCGAAGTAGCTGCCGGACGCTTTCGCCAGGACCTGTTTTACCGGCTGAATGTCATTGAAGTGCGGGTTCCGGCCCTGCGCGAGCGTGGCGAGGACGTACTGCAGCTGGCCCAGATCTTCCTGCAGCGCCTGTGTGCCGGTGACCGGCAGGTTCAGCTGGGGCAGGCTGCGCTTGGCAAGCTGCTGCAATACGATTTTCCCGGCAACGTACGCGAACTGGAAAACATGCTGGAGCGGGCCTATACCCTGTGCGATGGCAACCTGATCCAGCCCCATGACCTGCACCTGCAGGATGCCAGGCCTTTGACCGCGCCGCTGGCAGGCAACCCGTTCACTGCGACAGAAGCTGCACCTGCACCACGCAGCCAGCCGGCCAGGCTTGAAGATATTGAACGCGGCCTGATTCAGCGGGTGCTGGCAGACACAGGCAGCAATTACGAACTGACCGCAGAGCGGCTGGGCCTGAGTATGCGCTCACTGCGTTATCGCCTGAAATCCCTTGGCATCACTCAAGGAGGCCCCCATGGCCCGACATGATTTTCGCTACACCCTGCTGGTCCCGCAACATACCCTTATCGAGTGTCGCTCCCTTGCTCCCGGCCAGTATCAGGTCACCGGCAACGGCGGCAACATCCAGCCGGGCGATACCCTGGTGGTCAGCCTCAAGGGCAGCCGCGACCTGAGCATGGAGCTACAGGTCAAGACCGTGCGACACCTGCTCAACCCGCCCGGCCAGTGGACTGCCACGGCCAGCGGACCCGCCTTCCGTGAGCTGGAAATTCACGACTGGCAGGTGCAGTGTGATGGTTGCGGCAGCCTGCTGCAGCTGGAGTTTGCCGTGGATGCAGCCCTTGGCAAGGAGGCCCGCGTGCCTGCTGCCGAAGCCCGCCTGCTGGAGCTGGGCTGGGCCAACCGCAGCGGCCGTCACCTGTGCCGCCAGTGCAAGCAGCAGGAAGCCTGAACATGCATAAAAAACCATTGCTACTGTGCGCACTGGTCCTGATGGCCGGCTGCAGTCATTCACGCCTGCAGACCGGTGAAAAGTACATTGTCGAGTGGATCGGCGAGCGCCCGCTGATCGACCGCAGCCACCTGACCCTGCAACTGCAGCGCGACACAGGGCGCGCCCACGGCTTTGCCGGTTGCAACCAGTGGTTTGGCAACTACCGGCTGAATGGCCACCAGCTGCGTATCGAGCGCATCGCCACGACCCGCAAGCTGTGTGCTCCGGCCCTGATGGAGCAGGAAAACCGCTATCTGCAGGCACTGCCACAGGTCGAGCGCTGGGATTTTACGGCTACCGGCCAGCTGCAGCTCTGGTCCACCGAGGGTCCTCCCATCCGTTTGTGGCCACAAAAGATTTACTGAAAGGAAACCCATGTCCAGTCAACAACACTTCACCGCACTGGCGGAATTTCTCGCCACTTCACCCACCCCGTTCCACGCCACAGCCAGCATGGCCGGTATCCTGCAGCAGGCCGGTTTTATCCGCCTGGACGAGCGCGACACCTGGCAGCTGGCAGCCGGCGGCAAATACTTTGTTACCCGCAATGACTCATCCATCATCGCTTTCAGTCTGGGCAGCAAGCCTGCGGCCGGGCACGGTCTGCGCCTCATCGGCGCCCACACCGACAGCCCCTGCCTGAAGGTCAAGCCCAACCCCGAGCTGAGCCGCCACGGCTACTGGCAGCTCGGCGTCGAAGTGTATGGCGGTGTATTGCTCTCACCCTGGTTCGATCGCGACCTGTCACTGGCCGGCCGTGTCAGTTACCAGCAGGACGGTCAACTGGACAGCTGCCTGATCGACTTTGGCGCGCCCGTTGCAATCATTCCCAGCCTGGCCATTCACCTCAACCGGGAAGCCAACAAAGGCTGGGAAATCAACCGCCAGACCGAGCTGCCACCGATTCTCGCCCAGCTCTCCGGCGGTGAAGAAAAAGACTTCCGCGCCCTGCTCGCCATGCAGCTGCAAAGCCGCTACGGTATCGTCAATGCCCGTGTACTGGATTACGAACTGTGTTTTTACGACACACAGCCGGCGGCGCAAATCGGTCTTGAGCAGGAGTTTATCGCCGCTGCCCGGCTCGATAACCTGCTGTCCTGCTACGCCGGCCTGCAGGCACTACTCCATGCCGGCAATGAACACAGCTGCGTGCTGGTCTGCACCGATCACGAAGAGGTCGGATCAGCCTCTGCCTGTGGTGCCGACGGTCCCTTCCTGGAACAGGTGCTGCGCCGCCTGATTCCGGGCGATGAAGAACTGACCCGCGCGATCCAGCGCTCCCTGCTGATCTCTGCCGACAATGCCCACGGCATTCACCCAAACTACGCCGACAAGCACGACGGCAACCATGGTCCGTTGCTCAATCAGGGCCCGGTGATCAAGGTCAACAGCAACCAGCGCTACGCCACCAGCAGCGAAACCGCAGCACAGTTCCGCCAGCTGTGCCAGCAGGCCGGAGTGCCGGTGCAAAGCTTTGTCACCCGCAGCGACATGGGCTGTGGTTCAACCATTGGCCCCATCACCGCCAGCCGGCTGGGTGTACCCACCATCGACATCGGCGTGCCTACTTTTGCCATGCATTCGATTCGCGAACTGGCCGGCAGCCAGGACCTGGATTATCTGGTTCGTGTATTGAGAGCGTTTTACGCATAGGTGCTGTAGCACAGAGCTGAGCTCTCCGTGAGTCCGGCACCGGGCACAACGGTTGCACCCGTTGTTGTTTGCCGCCCCCGGGCTCCGAAGCAACAGCTGCACAGCCTGAATGTTTTTTAGCTTGCAGCTGAGCGGCTTTCATGTGCCAGTTGCGTTTAAATCAGGTAGAATCCAGTCCTTTGTCATTGCGCTGGCACACGAGGTGCCGTGCACCGCCTTGTCATCCTAGAGGACCGCCATGTTTAGTCGTAAAGTGACCATTGCCCAGTTTGATCCCGAGCTTTTTGATGCGATGGAAAAGGAAGCCCAGCGCCAGGAAGAACATATCGAGCTGATTGCTTCAGAAAACTACACCAGCCCGGCGGTCATGGAAGCCCAGGGCTCTGTGTTGACCAACAAATATGCCGAAGGCTATCCGGGCAAGCGCTACTATGGCGGCTGTGAATATGTGGACATCGTCGAGCAAATGGCGATTGACCGTGCCAAGCAGCTGTTCGGCGCCGACTACGCCAACGTCCAGCCACACGCCGGCTCCCAGGCCAACTCCGCTGTCTACCTGGCGCTGCTGCAGGCCGGTGATACCATTCTGGGCATGAGCCTGGCCCACGGCGGTCACCTGACCCACGGTGCCAGCGTCAGCTCCTCCGGCAAGCTGTACAACGCGGTGCAGTACGGCATCGACGAGCAAGGCCTGATCGACTACGACGAAGTCGAGCGCCTGGCCGTTGAGCACAAGCCAAAAATGATCGTGGCCGGTTTCTCCGCCTACTCCCAGGTGCTGGACTTCCCGCGCTTCCGTGAAATCGCCGACAAGGTGGGTGCCTACCTGTTTGTCGACATGGCCCACGTGGCCGGTCTGGTTGCCGCCGGTATCTACCCCAACCCGGTTCCGTACGCCGACGTCGTCACCACCACCACCCACAAAACCCTGCGCGGTCCGCGTGGCGGCCTGATTCTGGCCCGCGCCAACGAAGAAATCGAGAAGAAACTCAACTCTGCCGTATTCCCCGGCGCCCAGGGCGGCCCGCTGGAACACGTGATTGCCGGCAAGGCCATCTGCTTCAAGGAAGCCCTGCAGCCCGAGTTCAAGACCTACCAGGAGCAGGTACTGAAAAACGCCCAGACCATGGTTCAGGTATTCCTCGACCGCGGCTACGATGTAGTCTCCGGCAGTACCTACAACCACCTGTTCCTGGTCTCGCTGATCAAGCAGGACATCACCGGTAAAGATGCTGACGCCGCCCTGGGTCGCGCCTTCATTACCGTGAACAAGAACTCCGTGCCCAACGACCCGCGCTCCCCGTTCGTCACTTCCGGTATCCGTATTGGTACCCCGGCAGTGACCACCCGCGGCTTCAAGGAACAGGAATGCCGTGATCTGGCTGGCTGGATTTGCGACATTCTCGACAACCTCGGCGACGAGTCCATCGAAGCTGCCGTGCGCGAGAAGGTCAAGGCGGTCTGCGCCCGGTTCCCGGTATATGTGGACTGATCTTTCGGCTGTTTGAGGAAAACCCGGCTTCGGCCGGGTTTTCTGGTTTATGAGGGCGGGGATTTTGCACTCCGGTAATGAAATGCTGTCACGGCGTGTTGGTGCTGCCTTTTTGCAGGAGCAACTTTAGCCGCGAACAGAGCCTGATTGCAGCCCGGTTGCCGGCTTGCATCCGCGGTCGCGGTTAAAGCCGCTTCTACAGGACTCCCTGCAACTGCCAAAGGCGGTGCCGGATGCACAGGGTTGCCGTTTCGGGCTAAAATGGCGCGAATTTGCCTGCGGGATGCTGTCCCGCAGTTTACTGACGTCTGATTTTAGGTTTTTCATGTCCCAATATAGCGATCTGCGCCATTAATCATATGTTAGGTTTTGTAGCCCTACAGGGAGCCCCACTACATCAAGCACTCCAGCTTAACCAGACACAAAACCCCTTAATTTATTTACGAAAACCAAAAATTTAGTTAGCTTTTCTCATTTTCTCACTAAATCCTTGCTCAAAACTTAACTTTTTTGTCG
>CAYMXO010000009.1:0-50499 GCA_964394445.1 uncultured Thiopseudomonas sp. | reverse complement strand
GCGGACTCGTCGGCACCGGCCTCCAGCAGGTAGCCGATAAAGGCATCTTCCAGGTTGTCAGCGCCGCGCTTGGCCACCAGCGCCATGGGTGCATCACTGTCCAGCACCTTGCCGGCATGCATCATCGACATGCGGTCGCAGCGCTCGGCTTCGTTCATGAAGTGGGTGGAGATGAAGATGGTGACCTTATCGCGCCGCGACAGCTCGATCAGCAGACGCCAGAAGTTGTCCCGCGCAACCGGGTCCACGCCAGACGTGGGCTCGTCCAGAATCAGCAACTCGGGCTTGTGCACCATGGCCACCGCCAGCGACAGGCGCTGACGCATGCCCAGCGGAATCTGGCCGGGCAAGCGCTCCAGCACTCCGCCCAGCTCGAAACGCTCGACCATTTCCGCCACGCGCCCGGCAACCTCGGCCTCGGGCACGTGGAACAGCTGGGCATGCAGCACCAGGTTTTGCTTGACGGTGAGTTCGTTGTACAGGCTAAACGCTTGCGACATGTAGCCCACGCGCCGGCGGGTGTCGATATCACGCGGATCCACCTCGTGGCCAAACAGCCAGGCGCGGCCCTCGCTGGCCGGCAGCAGGCCGGTCAGCATTTTCATGGTGGTGGACTTGCCACAGCCGTTGGAGCCAAGGAAGCCAAAAATTTCGCCACGACGGATGCGAAACGAGACGTTGTCCACCGCGGTAAAGTCGCCAAAGCGGATGGTCAGCCCTTCGGCTTCGATGGCGATATCCTGCTCGTCCACATCCAGCGGCGGAATCACCACCGGCTCATGGCCCTGTTTTTTGTCGTCCGGCAGCAGGCGGATAAAGGCCTGCTCCAGACTGGCACTGCCGGTGCGCTGCAGCAGTTCGGCCGGTTTGCCGGTGGCCAGAATCTGGCCATCATCCATGGCCACCAGCCAGTCAAAGCGCTGCGCCTCGTCCATGTAGGCGGTGGCGACAATCACGCTCATGCCGGGCCGCTCGCCACGGATGCGGTCAATCAGGTCCCAGAACTGCTTGCGCGCCAGCGGGTCAACGCCGGTCGTGGGTTCATCCAGCAACAGAAAATCCGGATCATGGATCAGCGCACAGCACAGGCCGAGTTTTTGTTTCATGCCGCCAGACAGCTTGCCCGCTGGCCGGTCGAGAAACGGGTACATGCCAGTGCTGCGGGTCAGGTCGTCAATGCGACGACGGCGCTCGGCGGCATCATGGCCAAACAGCCGGGCAAAGAACTGCAGGTTTTCTTCCACCGACAAAGTGGGATAGAGGTTTTTGCCCAACCCCTGCGGCATGTAGGCAATACGCGGGCAAATGGCATCGCGGTGGCGCTTGAGCGCCATGTCGCCACCCAGCACCTCTATCTGGCCGGACTGGATTACCCGTGCGCCGGCCAGCAACGACAACAGGCTGGACTTGCCCACACCATCCGGGCCGATCAGGCCCACCATGCAGCCGGCCGGAACCTCCAGACTCAGCGCATCCAGCGCCCGGGTCTTGCCGTAATGCAGGCTGACCTCGCGAATGCTGGCAACTACGGCCTGCTGTGTCATGCCTTACTCCGTCAGCCGTGAGGATAACGAAGCTGGCCACTGGGTCTGGTCATCCAGCTTGATCCAGGCTTCGCCGGGCAAGCCGGTTTTGACCTGGTGCAGGTGTTGGCGCAGCAGTTCCGGTGCAATCTGCGCCTTGACGCGGAACATCAGCTTTTGCCGCTCAGATGCGGTTTCCACGGTTTTGGGTGTGAACTGGGCGGTGCTGGCCACAAAGGAGACCTTGGCCGGAATCGCCAGCTCGGGCGCGACATCCAGCAGCAGGCGTACCTCGCTGCCGATGGCGATCCGGCCGGCAATTTCGCTGGGCATGAAAAAGGTCATGTACACGTCGGACAAATCGACAATGTTCAGCACCCGGCCACCGGCACCCAGCACTTCGCCGGGCTGGGCCACGCGGAACTGGACGCGGCCGTCACGCGGGCTTTTCAGCTCGCTGTCGCGAATGTCGGCCTCGATACGGGCAATGGTGGCGGTGGCGGCCTGTACCGAAGACTCGGCTCCGGCCAGCTGTGCCTGCACGGCACGGATGCCGGCTTCGGCGGCTTTGGCCTGAGCTTGTGTGGCGGCCAACGCAGCTTCCGCGCCGCGCACCCGGGCACGGTCATCGTCCAGCTCCTGCATGGAAGCAGCGCCCTCTTTGGACAATGTGCTGGATCGGGCCAGCCGGCGTTTGGCGGCATCCAGCTCGGCTTCGCGCTGCACGACCAGTGCACGGGCAGCAGCGGCATCGCTTTCACGCAAGGCGACCTGCGCCTCGGCAGCCGCAACACTGGTTTGCGCCTGATGCAGCGCTGCCGTGGCTTCGTCGCGCTGGGCTTGCAGGGTATCCAGCTGCATCACCGCCAGCGTCTGCCCGGCCTGCACGAAATCGCCCTCATCAACCAGAATGTCCTGGATGCGCCCCGGCAGCTTGGTGGCAATGTTCACCTCGGTCGCTTCAATGCGGCCGTTACCGCTGACAAAGCCGTTGCCCGGGCCGGCATCCGCATATTGCTGCCAGCCCCAGCGGGCCAGCAACGCAACAGCCGCCAGCAAAATGGCAACGCGGACCAGCGTGTTGACGGAAAAGAAATTTTTGCTGCTCATGGTTTACTCACTGTTTGAAGAAACGGGTCGGCCGGAGTTATCCGGCAAAGGGCCTGCACCACCACCCAGCGCGGCATAAAGTGATACCTGGCTGGCCGATAGTGCCCGTGCGGTACTGATCAGCTGTTGCTCGGCATCAAGCAGGTCACGCTGGGCATCCAGTACTTCCAGGTAGGCGGCTGAGCCATTGTCATAACGCAGCTGTGCCAGCCGCGCCCGTTCGGCCTGGGCATCGCGTGCCACTTGGCGGGCTTGCAGCTGATCGGCCAGCCAGTGACGGGCGGCAAGAGCATCTGCCACGTCACGGAAAGCGTTTTCGATGGCCTGCTCATATCCGGTCACCGCCAGTTCGCGGCGCACCTTTGACAGCTCCAGGCCGGCGCGGCGCCGGCCTCCATCAAAGATGGGCAAAGAAATACTCGGCCTGAACGCCCAGGCTTTGCTGCCCGAACTGAACAGGTCATCCAGCTCGGCACTGGCACTGCCAAAGCTGCCGGTCAGGGCAATACGGGGAAAAAACGCAGCCCGTGCCGCTCCAATGTTGGCGTTGGCGGCACGCAACTGGTGTTCGGCAGCCTGAATGTCGGGGCGATTGACCAGCAGCTCCGATGGCAAGCCGGCGTGCAACGGGGCCAGCTGCGGCATGCCGGTAGCGCTTTGCTCCAGCAGGCCCTGGGCGGCATCACCGGCCAGTATGCGCAGGGCATTGATCTGCTGCGCCCGCTGCAACTCCAGCTGCGCCTGCAATGCCTGGGCCTGGTTCAGCAAGGTCTGCACCTGGGTGACGTCCAGTTTTGCCGTGGCACCGACGGCGTAGCGGCGCTGGAAGATCTCGTGGGATTGTTCCCGGCTGGCAACGGTCTGCCGGGTCACTGCCAAGCGCTGGTCCAGCTCCCGCAGGTTCAGCCAGGCCTGTGCCACTTCGTTGATCAGGGCCGCCTGCACCGCCTGCCCGCCCGCTTCGGTGGCCAGCCAGTTCTGCAGGGCGGCCTGTTCAAGGCTGCGCACCCTGCCCCACAGGTCCAGCTCCCAGCTGGTCAGACCAACTTCGGCGCGGTATTCACTGCCGACTATTGAACGGCCAGCAGGACTAAGATCGGCAGGTATACGAGAACGGGCACCCTGCCCGCCCAGATTGATGTCCGGCATGCGCTCGCTGCGCTGAATGCCGTAGGCCGCACGGGCTTCTTCCACCCGCAACAGCGCCTTGCGCAGATCACGGTTGTGCTCAAGCGCTGCGGCAATCAGCTGTTGCATGGCCGGATCGGTAAAGAAGTTGCGCCACTGTAACGGGCTGATGTCACGGTCTTCGCCGCCATCCTGTGTGACACTTACCGGATACACAGAAGGAACCGGCAAGCTCGGCCGCTCATGCTCAGGAGCCAGGGAAATGCAGCCGGTGAGTGCCAGCGCTGCAATCGGCGCCAGCAAGAAATTACTGGCAACATTTGGTGCTTTCACTACACACATCCCTCCACCGGACATATCCAAACGACTGTTTCAAATCATAAGCGTGCAATTAATCTAACTCAACCTGCCAGAAATCATGCAGGTGCGGATTTATCCGCGACGGCGCCGATGTTGCAGGCACCCTCTGCAGCCCTGCTCTGCCTGCGGTCACGGCTGAAGGCACTCTTACAGCAGCATGTAGAAAACCGCAAGAACCTGCCTGTACCTGTAGGAGCCACTTCAGTGGCGATCAATACGCAAACCCGCCACCACCGCTCGCAGCTGAAGCCGTCCCTATAGAAACCCGAGGCCGACACATGCATGCACGAAGGGGCTTGTCCCCTGAGAAACCATCCGCCTGCACCGTGCCGCTCAACCAACCCGTGGTCGTGATGGGGCATAGCGTATCGCAGCGGAGCAACAAAAAGCACACTGCCTTCATGCATAGCACCAACCCTGACCGCACGGTTGCGTACTAACTTTTTTGGCGCCGCGCTTCGATTACGTTGGGCAGCTGGTCCAGCCGGTTGAGCAGGCGGCTGAGCACATCCAGCGTGGAAACCTCGATGGTCAGCTGGATCAGGGCGCTGTTGTCTTCCTTGCTGGTGCTGGTCTGCAGCGCGACCACGTTGACCTTTTCGTTGGAAAACACCTGGGTAATGTCACTGAGCAGTCCGGAGCGGTCGTAGGCGCGGATCAGCACCTTGACCGGGTAGGTCTGCACTGGCTCGCTGCCCCAGCTGACCTGGATGATGCGCTCCGGCTCACGCTCGGCCAGTTGCAGCACCGTCGGGCAGTCCTGGCGGTGAATGGTCACGCCACGGCCCTGGGTGATGTAGCCGCTGATCGGCTCGCCCGGTACCGGCTGGCAACATTTGGCCATTTGCGTCAGCAGGTTGCCGACCCCTTCAATCCGCACTTCGTCACGCGGCGTCTCGGTGTGCACCGTCGGCTTGCGCGGTACCAGATCCAGTGTCTGGCTGCGCTGCCCCTTGTCGAGCAGGTGCTGGGCTGCACCGGTGGCCTGGGCCAGACGAATATCACCACCACCAATCGCAGCATACAGGTCTTCGGTGCTGCGCAGGTTCAGGCGTTCGGCCAGCTTGTTGAAGTCCACCGGTGTCAGTGCCAGCCGGTTCAGTTCGCGTTCAAGCATTTGCTGGCCGGCCTCGACATTCTGGTCGCGGTCCTGCAACTTGAACCAGTGCACCACCTTGGCCCGCGCCCGGGCAGTATTGACATAGCCCAGGTTGGGGTTAAGCCAGTCGCGGCTGGGCGCGCCGCTTTTGCTGGTGATGATTTCTACCCGGTCACCGGTTTTCAGGTGATAGGTCAAGGGCACGATACGGCCGTCAATCTTGGCACCACGGCAATTGTGGCCCACCTCGGTATGCACCCGGTAGGCAAAGTCCAGCGGCGTGGAGCCCTTGGGCAGGTCAATGGCATGACCTTCAGGCGTAAACACATAAACCCGGTCCGGCTCGAAATCCACCCGCAGCTCTTCTGCCAGCCCGCCAATGTCGCCCAGCTCTTCGTGCCATTCCAGCACCTGACGCAACCAGGCGATTTTTTCCTCGTAATGGTCGGAACGGCTGTCGACATCGGTACCCTTGTAACGCCAGTGCGCACAGACGCCCAGCTCGGCCTCCTCGTGCATGGCATGGGTGCGGATCTGCACTTCCAGCACCTTGCCTTCCGGGCCGATCACTGCGGTATGCAACGAACGGTAGCCGTTTTCCTTGGGGTTGGCGATGTAGTCGTCAAACTCGCGGGCAATGTTGTTCCACAGGCTGTGCACGATGCCCAGCGCGGTGTAACAGTCACGCACTTCGGGCACCAGGATGCGCACTGCCCGCACGTCATAAATCTCGCTGAAACGCAGGTTTTTCTTCTGCATTTTGCGCCAGATGGAATAAATGTGTTTGACCCGTCCGGTAATATCGGCCTCTACCCCGGCTGCCTGCATCTCGGTGTTCAGCTGTTGCATGACATCATCGATAAAGCGCTGGCGGTCCAGCCGCTTTTCGTGCAGCAAACCAGCAATGTGCATGTACTGCTCGGGCTCCAGATAGCGGAACGACAGGTCTTCCAGCTCCCACTTGATGTGGCCGATGCCCAGCCGGTGTGCCAACGGCGCGTATATGTCGAAGACCTCACGGGCAACCCGGTGACGCTTGTCATCCGGTGCGTTTTTTACCGCCCTGATGGCGCAGGTGCGTTCGGCCAGTTTGATCAGCGCCACCCGTACATCATCAACCATGGCCACCAGCATCTTGCGCAGGTTTTCTACCTGGGCCTGGGCGTTAAGCACCACCGACTCACGCGGGTTCAGACTGGCACTGATGGCGGCCATGCGCAACACGCCATCAATCAGCTTGCTGACAGTGGCGCCAAAGGCTTCTTCGATCTCGGCCAGGCTGGCCTTGTTCTCACGCACGGTGCGATAGAGGATCGCGGCCTGCAGGGTCTCCTCATCCAGTTTCAGGTCAACCAGAATCTGCGCTGTTTCCAGGCCAATTTGCAGGCTGGAGCTGCCGTCAGGCCAGAGGTTTTTTACCGCATGGGCTTTCAGCTCGGCTTCACGGGCAAACTCGCAAGCACGCAGCAACTGGGCGATATCGAGGCTGCCATCCAGCTCGTGCAGATGCGCAACCCAGCGTTCCAGATCAATACTGCCATCGGCATTGAGGGGGTGCTGAGTTCTGACTTGAACCATGGGGTTTCCTTAGCAAGCATTTTTTACAAAGAGAGCCATGGCCTCAACGTGGCCGGTATGGCTGAACATGTCCAGACTGCAGACGCGCTCCAGACGATAACCCTGCGCCGTGATCAGGGCCGCATCCCGCGCCAGGGTGGCCGGGTTACAGGATACGTACACAACGCGCCGGGCAGCAAACCGGCCCAGACTTGCGGCCACCTGCCGGGCGCCATCACGGGGCGGGTCCAGCACGATCAGATCATGCGGCTGTTTGGCCCAGCCAGCGCCGGTCAGGGGCTGGGACAGGTCACGGGCATAAAAGTGCAAATTATCCAGCCCCTGCGCTGCGGCCGTGTGCCCGGCCCGCTCAACCATGGCCGCCATACCTTCAACCGCCGTGACATGGGCCGCGCACTGCGCCAGCGGCAGACTGAAGTTGCCCAGTCCACAAAACAGGTCCAGTACGCGGTCTTGCGGCTGCACATCCAGCCAGTCCAGCGCGCGGTTGACCATGAGCTGATTCAGTGCGGGGTTGACCTGCACAAAATCCCCCGGCTGGCACGAGATTTCCAGCTTCTGGTCTTCCAGCCGGTACGCCAGCTGGCTGCCGGCAGCATCCGGATAGGGTTCGGCATCGGCCTGCCACCAGAGCTGCAGCTGCATGCGGCTGGCAAAGTCACGCCAGGCTGTTTGCTCGCTTTCCCTGATATTGGCAGTCAACCGCACCAGCAACGCAACGGTCGTGCCGGCAAACAGTTCCAGATGACCAATGGCCCGCGGTTGTTGCAGGCTGTGTACAAAAGCTGTCAGCTCCGGCAATACAGCCTGCAGCTCCGGTACCAGCACCGGACATTGTTCCACTTCAACAATCTGCTGTGAGGCCAGTGCGCGATAGCCCAGCCGCAGCTGGCCATTTTTTTCCACCCTGATCGACAACCGGGTGCGGCGACGGTAGCTGCGGTCATCCGCTACCAATGGCGGCTCCCAGTGCGCCACGGCCACACCGGCCCGCAGCAACTGATCAGCCAGATAGTCCTGCTTGAGCGCGCGCTGCTGGGCCAGCGGCATGTGCTGCAAGGTGCAACCGCCACAGACTCCGGCCAGCGGACAAAAGGGTTCAATACGGTCCGGGCTGCCCTGCCCGATCTGCTCGGCAACAGCATCAACCACCTTGCTGCGCGCAGCCAGAACCCGTGCCCTGACCTGCTCGCCCGGCAACGCGCCAGAAACAAACCAGCTGCGGCCATCAACAAAGGCAATGCCGCGGCCATCATGGGCCAGGCGCTCGATGGTCAGCTGTTGTTTCTGGCCGGCCACCGGTCCTTTTTGCTGCTGACCGCCGGCCGGCTGGAACCTCAGCCCGGTTCGCGGCTTACGGCTCATTCCGCTGCTCCGTCAAACACGCCACTGGAGAGATAGCGGTCACCGCGGTCACAGATGATGGCCACCAGCGTGGCGTTTTCCACCTCGCGGGCAATGCGCAGCATGGCCGCCACTGCGCCACCGGAAGAAACCCCACAGAAAATGCCCTCCTCGCGGGCCAGCTGTCGCATGCAGTCTTCGGCTTCCTGCTGGCTCATGTCGACCGTGCGGTCAACCCGGGCAGCTTCAAAGATTTCTGGCAGATAGGCCGCCGGCCAGCGACGGATACCGGGAATCGAAGCCCCCTCCTCCGGTTGCAGCCCGACAATCTGCACCTGCGGGTTCTGCTCCTTCAGGTAGCGCGACACGCCCATGATGGTTCCGGTGGTGCCCATGGCACTGACAAAATGGGTAATTTCGCCGCCAGTCTGACGCCAGATTTCCGGCCCGGTGCTGTGGTAGTGGGCGTTGGGGTTGTCCGGGTTGGCAAACTGGTTCAGCACCAGGCCTTCGCCACGGGCCTGCATGTCCAGGGCCTGGTCGCGCGCAGCCTCCATGGAATCGGTCAGCAGCAGTTCGGCACCATAGGCCGTCATGGCTGCCTTGCGCTCGGCGGTAGAGCTGCCGGGCATGAGCAAAACCATGCGATACCCCTTGATGGCAGCGGCCATGGCCAGTGCAATACCGGTGTTGCCGGAGGTGGCTTCAATCAGGGTATCGCCGGGCTTGATCCGGCCGGACGCCTCCGCCTGCTCGATCATCGCGAAAGCGGGACGGTCTTTCACCGAGCCAGCCGGGTTGTTGCCTTCCAGCTTGACCAGCAAGGTATTGCCGGTCTCCCGGCCCAGCCGTTGCAAACGAACCAGCGGTGTATTGCCGATGCAATCGGCCATTGTCAGGTACTGCATGACGAATGTATGTCCCATCAAAAAAATGCGCCCATGATAGCCGGAAACCGGCTTCGGGAGATAATGTTGTTGGGCATATGGTTAGTGCAAAGCGGGCAGCGCCATCCCATGCAGTTCATCTTGAGGGACGGTGTATCGAACCAGTGCCAGGCTGCCAGGCACGCAATCAATCTCGCCTCGACTTGCATTGCACACAGCCATGAGCGATGCCGTACGGTAGCCATGGAGAGCACAGCTCTCCGCTACAGGGTTACATGCAACATACAGATGCCGCAGAACGGAGTTTCAGACCGGATACCATGACGTAACACCGGTCGCGGCTGAAGCCGCTCCCACAGAAAAACAGAACCAGCCGCAGCGACAGCATCCCGCCAGCGGCGGGACACAAACCCTCCACCCACACAAGACAGATTTAGGGCCGGGCGGGACCGCAGTCAGACCTCAGCGGTCTGTGGCAGCTTGCTGACACGGACCAGCGCAGTCTGACGGAGCGTCCCGTCCGGCCCACACGCCGCCGTGCAAAAAACACCCCGCAACCCCAACCAGCGTAGTACCACGCCTCGACTCCAGCACCTTGGCACAACACCAATCGCAACTGAAGCCGCTCCCACAGAAAAGCAGAACCAGCCGCAGCGACAGCATCCCGCCAACGGCGGGACACAAACCCTCCACCTGCACAAGACAGATTTAGGGCCGGGCGGGACCGCAGTCAGACCTCAGCGGTCTGTGGCAGCTTGCTGACACGGACCAGCGCAGCCTGACGGAGCGTCCCGCCCGGCCCGGATGTCGCCGTGCAAACAAACCCGACAAGCCCATCCGCCACAGCCCCTACTCCGGTAACCGCCAGTCAACCGGCTTCCGTCCCATCTGCTGCAAAAACTGGTTGCAGCGGCTGAAATGTCCGCACCCCAGAAAACCGCGATAGGCCGACAACGGCGAAGGATGGGCCGAGGTCAGGATCAGGTGTTTTTTCGGATCAACCAGCGCCGCCTTGCTGCGCGCATGGGCACCCCAAAGCAAGAACACCACGTATTCACACTCTGCATTGATGACTTCAATCACCCGGTCGGTAAACCGGTGCCAGCCACTTTTTGCATGGGAGCCGGCCTGTCCTGCTTCCACCGTCAATGCAGTGTTAAGCAGCAGCACGCCCTGTCGCGCCCAGCTTTCCAGGCAACCATGACTGGGCAACGGTATATTCAGGTCGCGCTGCAGCTCCTTGAAGATGTTTTGCAATGAAGGCGGCGCCGGCACACCCGGCGCTACCGAAAAACTCAAACCATGCGCCTGCCCTTCGCCGTGGTATGGGTCCTGCCCCAGAATCACCACTTTTACTGCAGACAATGGCGTCAGGTTGAGCGCATTGAAAATCAGCCCGCCTGGCGGATACACCTGCTTGCCGGCCGCTTTTTCACCACGCAAAAAATCCGCCAGCTGCCGCATATAAGGCTGGTCAAACTCATCACCCAGCGCCTGCAGCCAGCTGTCTTCCAGTTGAATGTTTTTTTTACTCATTGAGGTATTAACCGTCACACCCGGCGGCGCACGCACCAGCCCGGGACTACCCGGCCACCCGCGCCAGCGGAAACAGCCGCTTGAAGTTGGCCGTTGTCTGCTGCGCCAGCTGCTCGTAATCCTCGCCACGCCACTGCGCAAGAAAGGCAGCGACATCAGCAACATGGCCGGGAAAGTTCTTTTTACCCCGGTGTGGAACCGGCGCCAGATAGGGTGAGTCGGTTTCCACCAGCAACCGGTCCGCCGGTACCTTGCGTGCCACTTCGCGCAACATGTCGGCGTTGCGGAAGGTCACGATGCCCGAAAAAGAAATGTAATAACCCAGATCCAGGCAGGCTTTGGCCATGTCCCAGTCTTCGGTAAAACAGTGCATCACACCGGCATGGGGCAGATCGGCCTCGCGCAGTAGCGCCACGGTATCGGCCCTGGCATCACGGGTATGCACAATCACCGGCTTGCCGGTGATACGGGCCGCTTCCAGATGCAGGCGGAATGAATCCTGTTGCATGCCGGCGGTTTCCGTCTGGTAGTAATAATCCAGGCCGGTTTCGCCAATGGCCACCACTCCCGGATGGGCAAGCTCTTCCAGCAGCCAGTCCAGTGTCGGCTCGCCGCCGCGCACCAGATCCAGCGGGTGCACGCCGACGGAGCAGTCAACATCCGGATAGCGTTCAGTATAGCCGCGTACAGTGGCTGCATTTTCCATGCTGATGCCGATGCAGAGGAAGTGCCCCACTCCCCGGGCACGGGCAGACTCCAGCACGGCATCCAGACTGCCATCAAAGGCACTGAGGTCAAGTCGGTCAAGGTGGCAATGGGAATCTATCAACATGAAATCTGGCTTCTCAAACAAAAAAAGCCCCTGCGGGCAAAAACAAAAACTCGGCGGCTGGCAGGCACCAGCCGTTTACAGCGTATGTGTTGGACGATCTGTCTGCAGGGCGCCTGTGAGGTACTGCTCGATCTTGTTGCGTACCGCAACATCATTATCACCAAACTGTACGCCAATGCCTGATGCGCGGTTGCCATGGGCACCCCGTGGCGTGATCCAGACCACCTTGCCGGCAATTGGCAGTTTTTCCGGCTCGTCCATCAGGTTGAGCAACAGGAATACCTCATCACCAATCTGAAAGGTCTTGTTGGTCGGTATGAACAGGCCACCATTTTTAACAAAGGACATATAGGCAGCATAAAGGACCGCCTTGTCCTTGATGGTCAGCGACATGATGCCGTGACGTGCTCCCAGCCCTGGTGGTAATCCCATGATGCAACTCCTATAGTCGGCGTTTGATACCAGCTCTGGTTCAGATGGCTGGAACAGGCACAGGTTCGTTTGCAGTTGACGCATCCAGCCCCGGCGTCATTCGCGCGGTTGCTGCTACGGCTTGCGCTGCACCAGCGCCAGCCACTGCCCAAGCAGGCTTTCCAGCAACAGATCCTGACGCAACGGCGCACGGCGCAGCAGTTTGTGACGGCGCTCCAGGATCCAGCCGTGCAACTGCAGCAGTGCATCGGCACTGGCAAAACCCGACATGTATTTTAACACAGGCTGCATATCGGCCAACCCCAACTCCTCCGCACTTTCCGTCAATTGATAGCGCAGCATCGCCTGGCACCAGCCGGCAAACCATTCCAGCAACAGGACCGGTGGCAGTTTGGCCCAGCGCGTGGCCAGCTCGCTGGCACCGGTCTGGCGCTTGAGCAACTGCTTGATGCCTTCAATCACATCCGCACGCTGTTGCAACAATTGCTGCTGCGCATGCTCCAGTGCCATCAACGGCGAGCCAGCGGCCAGCTGCAGCAGCATCTCGCGCTGCTCTTGCGGTGTATCGGGCAGCTGCTCTGCCAGCCATTGCGCCGCCATGGCCGGCGGCGGCAGTGGACAGGCCTGCAATACACAACGACTCTTGATGGTCGGCAGCAAGAAGCCGGGCTGGTCGGACAGCAGCAAAAACACCGTGCCCGGACCCGGTTCTTCCAGGCTTTTCAGCAGGGCATTGGCCGATTCGGTGGTCATCACTTCCGCCGGCTCGAGAATGATCACCTTGCGCCCGCCCTGCTGCGCGGTCTGCTGAATGGCGGCCACCAGCTCACGCACATGGCCGATCAGGATGGCCTTGCCCGGCTCTTCCGGCTGCAGGTGAAACAGGTCGGGATGGGTGTCGGCAGCATACAGCCGGCACGAGCTGCAGCTGCCGCAACCACCTGCAGCCTGCGGCTGACTGCACAGCAGCCAGTGGGCAAAACGCCCGGCCAGCTCACGCTTGCCGCCACCGGCCGGACCATGCAGCAGGTAGGCATGGGCCTGATTGGCACGCCCGGTCAGGGCATCCCACAGGGGCTGGTGCCAGGGCAGCTGTTCAGCCCGCATGCAGCAGCCCCTTGATTTCCTGCAACAGCGGCAGCAGCTGCTGTTGTACCTCGTTCAGGCTGCGGCCGGCATCAATGACACGAAAACGCTCCGGGTTGGCAGCAGCCCGTTGCAAATAGGTCCTGCGTACCGCCTCAAAAAACGCCTGCTGTTCCTGCTCGAAACGGTCCAGCCGGCCGCGCTGTATCGCTCTGGCCATGCCCTCGGCAACCGGCAGGTCAAACAGCAGGGTCAGGTCCGGACGCAAAGTCCCCTGGACGAAGTTCTCCAGGATCGCGATGCGTTCCGCGGCAAGCCCGCGGCCGCCCCCCTGGTAGGCATAAGTGGCGTCGGTAAAGCGGTCGCACAGAACCACCTTGCCTTCCTGCAGGGCCGGTAAAATCAGTTGTTGCAGGTGTTGGGCGCGGGCGGCAAACATCAATAACAGCTCGGTATCCACTGCGACCGGTTCGTCATGCCCGGCCAGCAGCAACTCACGAATTTTTTCTGCCAGAGGTGTGCCACCTGGCTCCCGGGTCAGCACCACCTGATAACCGGCTTGCTGCAACTGTTCGGCCAGAAACTGGCGGTTGGTGGTTTTTCCGGCCCCTTCCGGCCCTTCAAGGGTAATAAAAAGTCCGCTTTGCATCATTCAGCCTGCTGTTCGCTACGGGCCTGTGGTGCCGGACTGGAACGATAGTCGGCACGGCGCTTGAGCTGATACTCGCGTACCGCCCTGTTGTGCTCCTGCAAAGTGCGGGAAAACTGGTGACTGCCATCACCCTTGGCGACAAAGTACAGTGCATCGCCTTTCTCCGGCTGCAGTGCTGCATGAATCGCCGCCCGTCCAACCATGGCAATCGGGGTGGGCGGCAGGCCGGCATTGACATAGGTGTTGTAAGGCGTTGGCCGCTGCAGGTCGGCGCGGGTAATGCGTCCCTTGTAATCGGCGCCCATGCCGTAGATAACCGTCGGATCGGTTTGCAGCAGCATGTTCTTCTGCAGGCGGCGGACAAAGACGCCGGCAATCGCCGGACGCTCGCTGGCCATCCCGGTCTCTTTTTCAATGATGGAGGCCATTACCAGCGCCTGGTCGGGCGACTCATAGGGCAGGTTGTCGGCCCGGCCGGCCCACTCTTCTTCCAGCACCTCGTGCAGGCGCTTGCTGGCCTGGCGCAGAATGTCCAGATCGCTCTGGCCACGGGTGAACTGGTAAGTGTCCGGATAGAAGCGTCCTTCCGGATGCACGCCGGGATGACCCAGCTCTGCCATCAGCTGTTCGTCACTCCAGTCTGCGGTCAACTGCTCCAGCACCCCGCTCTGTGCCAGGGCCTCGCGCAGGCGGATGAAACTCCAGCCTTCAACCAGGGTCAGGCGGTGCTGGACCATGTCACCGATACGCCATTTTTCCAGCAGGTCATTCAGGGTCATGCCCGGAGTCAGCGCATATTCGCCCACCTGGACCGCCGGAACCTCATGGCTCAAACGCCACTTGGAGCGCATCCAGACCGCCCCCTCGATGATGCCCTGCTCCTCCAGCTGGCTCAGCAGGGACCGCGGAGTATCACCAGCATTCACCAGCAACAGCTGTTCGTCATCCAGCCGGAGTGCCTGCTCTTCCACGTTTGCGTACATCCAGTACGCGCCACCCGTGACCAGCAACGCGGCCAGAAAAAAACTTGCGAAGGTAAATATCAGTGCTCTGATCATGAATCCTGCCTATAAAAAAACGATTGCAACCGGCGCGTCAGCCTGCCTGCCGGCCATTGGTAACCGGCATAACCCAGTACCGGCCAGATGCCGTACAGGCTGTTACAGGTAAAAACCTCGTCCATGTCGGCCAGCTGCTCAGGATACAGATCGCCAAGCTGTACGGCCAGACCAAGTCCGGCCGCCTGCTCCAGCAGCCGCTCGCGCATGATGCCGGCAACTCCGCTGCCATCAAGGGCCGGCGTCAGCAAGGTACCGTCACGCACGAAAAAAATGTTGCTGAAAACCCCTTCGATGATGCGCCCGGAAGTGTCCAGCATCAGGCCTTCGGCATAGGCGGGATCTTGCCATTCTGCCCGCGCCATGACCTGCTCAAGACGGTTCAGGTGTTTGAGACCGGCCAGCAGCGGCTGGATCGCCAGGCGGGTCTGGCAGGCAAACAGGCGAATGCCCTGCCCTGCATGTTCCGCCGGCCATTGTGGCAAGGGGGCAGCCTGCAGGATGCGGCGTGGCATGGCCGGCTGCGGCAAACCATAGCCGCGCTGGCCATCACCACGGGTGACAATCAGTTTGCATACGCCCTGCTGCATGGTGGCAGCAAAGTCCCGGATTTCCGCTTCCAGTTGCGCTGCGTCCAGTGCAATCAACAAACGCCGGCAGCCCAGCTGCAGGCGTTGCAGGTGACGTTCCAGCAGGGCTATCCGCCCCTGCTCAACGCGCATGGTTTCGAACAGGCCGTCACCATAGGCCAGGCCGCGATCGGCCAGCGCAATCCCGGAGGCAGGCTGGCCGTCAACCCGGCTGGCAATCACCCCTTGAACCGGGTGAATACCAGGCTGCCGTTGGTGCCACCAAAACCGAAGGAGTTGGACAGAACCGCGTTGATTTCGCGCTCTTTGGCCTGGTGTGGAACAAAATCCAGGTCACATCCTTCGCCCGGCTCGTCCAGGTTGATGGTGGGCGGCGCCACCTGGTCACGGATGGCCAGTACACTGAAAATGGCCTCGATGGCACCGGCGGCACCCAGCAGATGCCCGGTCATCGATTTGGTCGAACTGACGCTGAGGTTATGGGCGTGCCCGCCAAACACCGACTTCAGCGCCTGGACTTCGGCCACATCACCGGCCGGGGTCGAAGTGCCGTGGGCATTCACATAATCGATGGCTTCAACGGCCAGACCGGCATCACGCACGGCATTGCTCATGCAGCGGGCGGCACCATCGCCATTTTCCGGCGGCAGGGTCATGTGGTAGGCATCTGAACTCATGCCAAACCCTGAAACCTCCGCATAGATGGTGGCACCGCGGGCGCGGGCATGCTCCAGCTCTTCCAGAATCACTGCACCGGCACCATCGGAAAGGACAAAGCCGTCACGACCGGCATCCCAGGGCCGGCTGGCCGCCTGCGGATCGTCGTTGCGTGTGGACAGGGCGCGTGATGCGGCAAAGCCGCCAAGGCCCAGGCCGCACGTGGCCATTTCAGAGCCGCCGGCGACCATCACGTCGGCATCGCCATACATGATGGTGCGCGCCGCAGAACCGATGCAATGCGTGCCGGTCGTACAGGCGGTCGTAATGGCGTAGTTGGGGCCTTGCAGGCCCAGCTGCATGGACAGGGCACCGGACACCATGTTGATGATCGAGCCCGGCACGAAAAACGGAGAAATACGCCGCGGGCCCTTGTCGAACAGGGTCTTGCAGGTTTCCTCGATGTTGGTCAGTCCGCCGATACCCGAGCCCATCACGACCCCAACACGCTCGCGGTTGGCGTCAGTAACCTCCAGTCCGGAATCCTGCATCGCCTGGTAACAGGCTGCCAGACCGTACTGGATGAACAGGTCGAACTTGCGTGCATCCTTGGCCGGCATGTACTGCCCGACATCAAACCCCTTCACCGAGCCGCCAAAGCGGGTGCTGAAGGCTTCCACATTCATGTGTTCAATCGATGCAATACCGCTCTGGCCGGCAAGAATGCCTGCCCAGCTGGATGCCACATCAAGTCCCAGCGGCGTCAGCATGCCAAGGCCGGTCACTACGACACGTCTACGCGACATGGCGAAATCCTCTCTGTCTACAAAATACCAGCGGAATTTCCGTCAAAAAAAAACCGCACTCCCAACGCATGGATGTGCGGTTTTCAGCTGTATCGAACCGCAGCTACATTATTGCGCGTGCGCGTTAACGTAGTCGATGGCTTCTTGTACAGTGGTGATCTTCTCGGCTTTTTCGTCCGGAATTTCGGTCTCGAATTCTTCTTCCAGAGCCATAACCAGCTCAACGGTGTCCAGGGAGTCGGCACCCAGGTCTTCAATGAAAGAAGCGCTGTTGGTAACTTCTTCCAGCTTGACGCCCAGTTGCTCGGCTACGATTTTCTTCACGCGCTCTTCGATAGTGCTCATTTCTTTTTGCTCCTGATGGATAAACAAGACAGCCCAGGCCGTCATTCAAACAAAGTGGGGCATTATACGCATAATTGCGTGGTTAGTCCCATGTAAAAATCTTTTTACCGACCAAATGACAACTACATTTCAATCGTTGTTCCCGGGCCGTATTACATATACATGCCGCCATTAACCGGAATGGTTGCACCGGTCACATAACCGGCCTGCTCCGAAGCCAGAAAACCAACTACGCTGGCGATTTCCTCGGCAGCGCCGAGGCGGCCCAAAGGAATCTGGGTCAGCAGTGCTTCTTTCTGTGCATCCGGCAATTCACGGGTCATATCGGTGTCGATAAAGCCCGGCGCTACCGTATTCACCGTTACCGCCCTTGAACCCAGCTCGCGCGCCAGTGCGCGGGAGAAACCTTCCACGCCGGCCTTGGCCGCAGCATAGTTGGCCTGACCGGCATTACCCATCGCACCCACTACCGAGCCAATGCTGATGATTCGGCCCCAGCGTGCGCGGGTCATACCGCGCAGGGCAGCCTTGCTGACGCGGTACAGGCTGTTCAGGTTGGTATCAATGACGCCATACCACTCGTCATCCTTCATGCGCATCATCAGGTTGTCACGGGTGATGCCGGCATTGTTGACCAGCACCTGTGGTGCGGCAAAATCCGCCTGGATGCGCTCAAACACTTCAGCAACCGACTCGTCACTGCACACATCCAGTACCAGTCCGGCGCCCTTGATTCCGGCTTCGGCCAGATAGGCGCCGATGGCTTCGGCACCGCCGGCAGAGGTGGCTGTACCCACCACGGTTGCACCCTGGCGACCCAGCTGCAGGGCAATCGCCTTGCCAATGCCACGGCTGGCACCTGTGACCAGGGCCACTTTTCCTTCAAGACTCATTCTTGTGTTCTCCAAATCATCAAACCAGTGCGGCCAGCGTTGCGGCAAAGCCGTCCGGGGTATCCAGTGCATGGTTTGCGGCACCTTTCAGGCAGCGTTTGTTCAAACCACCCAGAACCTTGCCCGGGCCACACTCGACCAGATCAGTCACGCCCTGCTCACCCAGCCAGATGACCGACTCGACCCAGCGCACCGGGCTGTACAGTTGCGCCAGCAAATTCTGCTTGAGTTCATCCAGATCCGCTACTGCGCTGGCGGTCACATTTTGTACCAAAGGAATTTGCGGGGCTTTCAGGTTGACCGCGTCGACATCGGCCGCAAACTGCCCGGCAGCGGGACGCATCAGGTCGCAGTGCGATGGCACGCTGACCGGCAGCGGCATGGCACGCTTGGCACCACGGGCTTTGCAGCCTTCAATGGCCCGCTCGACAGCCGCGGCAGATCCGGCAATCACGACCTGACCGGGCGCATTGAAGTTCACCGCGCTGACCACATCACCCCGGGCGGCTTCCGCACAGGCGGCCTGCACATCGGCATCGTCCAGACCCAGAATTGCAGCCATGGCACCGGTACCGGCAGGGACTGCCTGCTGCATCAGCTCGCCACGACGCGCCACCAGCTTTGCTGCATCCGCCAGCTCCATGGAGCCGGCAGCCACCAACGCCGAGTATTCACCCAGGCTGTGGCCAGCAACAAATGCCGGACGCACATCGCTGCGCGCGCACCACAGGCGCCACAGTGCCACCGAAGCGGTCAGGATTGCCGGCTGGGTTTTATCAGTCTGGTTCAGTTGCTCGGCCGGCCCCTGCTGGCACAGCGCCCACAGATCGTAGCCCAGCGCCGCGGAAGCTTCGGCAAACGTTTCAATAATCAACGGCTCGGCTGTGGCCAGCTCGCCCAGCATGCCAACGGCCTGGGAACCCTGGCCGGGGAAAACAAAAGCAAGTGTTGCTGTCATCTGGAATTCTACCTGTTCAACAATCAGGCGCAGTCTGCCACGCCCACGCAAATATAAACAAACCGACCATTGGATGATGCCCTGCCGTCAGGAGTCACACCCGGGCGTGTGCAGCAGTTCGTCCTGCAGCGGACCAAGCTGCTCCGCCAGCCGCGCCGGCAAGTCCTCGCCCGCAACGCGCACAGCCAGCTCCAGTGCAGCCAAAAACGCGCGCTCGCCGGCACCACCATGACTTTTCACCACCAGCCCACTGACGCCCAGCAGCACGGCACCATTGTAGCGATCCGGCGACCAGCGCCGGGCCAGCTCCTGCCACATTCCGGCATTCAGCGCGGCCAACAGGCGGCGCCACAGGCCGCGACCAACTTCCTCGCGTAACTGGCCGGCCATCAGCCTGGCCACACCTTCCGTGCTTTTGAGCAGCACGTTGCCAACAAAGCCGTCACACACCACCACGTCCGCTCCGTTGGTAAATACCGCGTCTGCTTCTATGTAGCCGACATAGCGGATACCCTCCAGCTGCTCCAGGCATACCGCCGCCTGTCGTACCTGCTGGCTGCCCTTGATCGATTCGATGCCGACATTCAGCAAGGCAATCCGCGGTTGCTCCTGCCCCGCCAGCCTGAGCGCCAGCGAGCCCATCAGGGCAAACTGCACCAGCTGGCGCGCGGTGGTATCTACATTCGCGCCCAGATCAAGCAGGTGCACAGGTCCGTCCCGGCCCGGCAGCGAAGTCATGATTGCCGGCCGGTCAATTCCGGGGATTACCTTTAAAATGTGGCGGGCCAGCGCCATCAGGGCGCCGGTATTGCCTGCACTGACACAGGCATCAGCCTGCCGGTCACGCACCAGTTGCAGGGCAATCCGCATGGACGAGTCGGTCTTGCCGCGCAGCATCTGCGCTGGCGGATCATTCATCAGGACAATTTCGGTAGCCGGGTGGATACGCAGGCGGCCGGCAAGCGGGTCCGGAACATTCCCCAACAATGCAGCAAGGGACTCCGGTGCACCGACCAGAATGATTTCGAGGGAGGGATTGCGGCGCAGGGCCGCAAGACAGGCGGGCACAATAAAGCGGGGACCAAGGTCCCCGCTCATTGCATCAACTGCAAGCCTGGTTGCAGTCAAGGATTACTCGTCAGCGCCCTGGGCAATGACCTGGCGACCACGGTAAACACCTTCCGGTGAAACATGGTGACGCAGGTGCACTTCGCCAGTCTGGGACTCGACAGCCAGCGCCTTGCTGGTCAGCGCGTCGTGGGAGCGACGCATGCCGCGCGCCGAACGGGACTTTTTGCTCTTTTGAACAGCCATTTTATAACTCCTGAATTTTCAAATTCTTTGCTTCAAGGAAACTCTGAAAAGCGCCAGCCTGCATGGCAGCCGGCAACTTGTCGTGTCTGGCGATTTTAGGGTTTCCTCAACTGCGCCAGCACACTGAACGGATTGGATTTGGCAATCTCCTCCCCGCTCAATTCCGGTTCAACGTAGCCTTCCGGACGTTCGCACTCCCCATCGGGGTGCTTTGGCACAATCGGCAGACAGAGCAGCAGCTCTTCCTCTACCAGCGCCCGAACATCCAGCGGCTCGTCATCCAGCTCAACAATGTCATATTCCTGCGGCAACAGGCTGGTATCGCTACCCGGCCGAATCACCACATACTGGTACTCATCCGATACCGGCAGTACCGTCTCTTCCAGGCAACGCTGGCAAATCATGCCGACCTGCGTGGACAGGCTCATATGCATCACCGGCAGATTTTGTTCATCACGCGCAAAAGACAGCGAAATCTGCACTTCGCCGTCCGTGCGGGTGATCAACTCGCCCAGCCGGGTAAACGCGGACAATGGCCACGCACCACTGAAGGTGAGTGCCCGGTCAGCGTACCTGCGCGGGTCAACCTGATTTGGAATTGGGCCGTTTGACATAGGCGCGGTATTCTAGTGGTGTACCCGGCAACTGTCAAAGGGTATTGCGTAGCAATGGAAGCCACCGATCCACAGTCCCGCCGCCCCGCCTGCTTTCTTGCCGGCGTCTTTTATGCCAGAATTGGAACTTTATCCAAGGATGCATTAATACGTGAGTATGCCCCCGGTTTTGTTAAGTATTTTCGCCATGGCGCTTTATCTGGCAGGCAGTATTCGCCTGATCAGGTGTTTTCTGTCCCGCCGCCAGCCTGTCACCCCGATCATGCTGAGCCTGAGCCTGCTGGCAGCGGTCTTCCACGGCCTTGGCCTTTACCCGCAATTATTTAGCGAACAGGGACTGGTGCTGAGCTTTTTCAATGCGGCCAGCCTGATCGCCCTGTTCATTGTCCTGCTGGTGGTGCTGTGCATGAAGTGCCTGGCGGCCAACCTGATGCTGGCCCCCTTCCAGTTACTGGCCATTCTCGCCATAGCCGGCAGCCACCTGGTCAATGACGGCCAGGTACAGCCGATCAACGAAGCGCCCGGCGTGCTCGCCCATATCCTGCTGTCGATCCTCGCCTATGGCGTCATCAGCATTGCCGTACTGCAGTCCATTATTTTGCTGCTGCAGGAACAGCAATTGCGCAAACGCCCGGTATCCGCCTGGATCCGTAACTTCCCCCCCCTGCAAAGCATGGAAAACCTGTTGTTCTCCCTGCTCTGGGGCGGCTGGCTGCTGCTGACCCTGTCGCTGGTAACCGGCTGGCTGTTCCTCGACAACCTGTTTGCCCAGCACCTGGCCCACAAGACCTTCTTCTCCTGCCTGGCCTGGGTGATATTTTCCATACTGCTGTGGGGCCGCCACCAGCTTGGCTGGCGCGGACACAAGGCCATCCGCCTGACCCTGGCCGGCTTTTTCCTCTTGATGCTGGCCTACTTTGGCAGCAAACTGGTCCGTGAATTCATCTTGCTCGGTTGAGGCTGCAAGCACCCGTGAATAGCTTACCCCTGGGTTACCTGCTGGGCTTTCTGGTTTTCCTGATCATCTGCTCGGCTTTTTTTTCCAGCTCTGAAACCGGCCTGCTCAGTCTGAACCGCTATCGCCTGCGCCACTTGCAGCGTGAAGGCCACAAGAGCGCCCTGCGCGCCGGCCGCTTGCTGAACCAGCCCGACCGTCTGCTGGGTACCATTCTGGTCGGCAACAACGTGGTCAATATCCTTGCTGCCTCGATTGCCACCCTGGTCGCTGTTGACCTCTGGGGTGATGCCGGAGTTGCCATCGCCACCACCGGCCTCACCATCGTCCTGCTGATCTTTGGCGAGATCACACCGAAAACCTTTGCCGCGCTACGCCCGGAAACCGTGGCCTTTCCGGCCAGCCGCCTGCTGGCAGCCCTGATGGCCCTGCTCTACCCCGTGGTCTGGCTGACCAGCTTCATCAGCAACGGCCTGTTGCGTGTTCTGGGTATCAATCCGAAAGAACGCACTTCAGACGCATTGTCCACCGAAGAGCTGCGCAGCGTGGTGCGGGAAGCCGGTGACGACCTGCCGGAACAGCGCCAGGACATGCTGCTGGGCATCCTCGACCTGGAAAACGTCACGGTCAACGACGTGATGATTCCACGCAATGAAATCGAGGGTATCGACCTCAACGACGATCTGGACCACATCATCTGGCAGCTGCGCACCACCACCCACACGCGCCTGCCGGTATACCGCGACAACATCAACCAGATCATTGGCGTGGTGCACATGCGCCAGGTCGCCCGCCTGCTGACGCTGAACAAGCTGACCCATGCGGTGCTCGAAGCTGCCTGCATCGAGTCCTACTTCATTCCCGAAGACACGGCGCTGTCGGTACAACTGCTGAACTTCCAGAAACACAAAAAACGCATGGGCATTGTGGTCGACGAATACGGCGACATCGAAGGCCTGGTTACCCTGGAAGACATTCTGGAAGAAATCGTTGGCGAGCTCAGCGACAGCGACCAGTCCGAAGAGCCGGACATCATTCAGCAGGATGAAAACAATTACGAAATTGACGGCACCGCCTACATCCGCGACATCAACAAGGCGCTCGGCTGGGAGTTGCCCAGTGACGGACCCAAAACCCTGAGCGGGCTGATTACCGAAATCCTGGAAAGTATTCCGGAGGGTGCCGTTTGCGTCAAAATCGGCAGTTATCTGGTGGAAACCCTTGAAGTGCGCGACAACCGCATCAGCAAGGCCCGCCTGACCCTGCTGGACTGAGCCCTGCCACAAGCGACCCGACAGACCGGATCAAAGCCCGGCTGCCGGAGCTGCACACGCCCGGCACGCACTTCATACTGCATGCCGCGCCTGGCGCGCGACAGGCCAGGTTAAAGCGTAACCTGAATCGCCTGAATCGCTGCCAGCGCCTTGCTGCGCGCCTGTTGCAGGTCATCACCGCGGGCCAGTGCCACACCCATGCGCCGCTCACCGACCACTTCCGGCTTGCCAAACAGGCGCAGCTGGGTATCCGGCGCTGCCAGCGCCTGCTGCAGGTTACCGAAAACCGGCTGCCTGGATTCACCCTCCACCAGCAATACCGCCGAAGCACTGGCGCCCTGCTGACGGATCACCGGAACCGGCAGGCCAAGAATGGCCCGCGCATGCAAGGCAAATTCGGACAAGTCCTGCGAGATCAATGTAACCAGCCCGGTATCATGTGGCCTGGGTGACACTTCGCTAAACCAGACCTCATCACCGCGCACAAACAGCTCAACACCAAAAATCCCGCGCCCGCCCAGCGCATCGGTTACCTTCAGCGCCACCTCGCGGGAGCGCTCCAGCGCCAGCGGCGACATGGGTTGGGGCTGCCAGGATTCGACATAGTCTCCGCGCTCCTGGCGGTGTCCGATCGGCTCGCAAAACGTGGTGCCGCCGGCATGGCGTACGGTCAGCAGGGTGATTTCGTATTCAAAATCGACAAAGCCTTCCACAATCACCCGGCCGGCACCGGCACGACCACCCTCCTGCGCATACTGCCAGGCAGCCTCAACCTGGTCTTCGCTGCGCACATAGCTTTGCCCCTTGCCGGACGAGCTCATGATCGGCTTGACCACACAGGGCAGACCAATGCGGCCAACCGCCTGACGAAAGGTCTCTACATCATCGGCAAATTCGTAGTGCGAAGTAGGCAAACCCAGTTCTTCGGCTGCCAGCCGGCGAATGCCTTCGCGGTTCATGGTCAGTTGCGCTGCCCGGGCGGTCGGAATCACCGTGTAGCCTTCCTGTTCCAGCTCGACCAGCGTATCGGTAGCAATCGCCTCGATCTCGGGCACGATGTAATGCGGCTTTTCCAGTTCGATGATGTGCCGCAGGGCAGCGCCATCAAGCATGCTGACCACGTGACAACGATGCGCTACCTGCATCGCCGGTGCATTGGCGTAACGGTCGACGGCAATCACCTCGACACCAAAGCGTTGCAGCTCGATGGCCACTTCCTTGCCCAGCTCGCCGCTGCCACATAAAAGAACCCGGGTCGCGGTTGCCGAACCCGGGGTGCCGATTACCACCTGTCCTGTATCTTTTTTCAACGGATTAATCCCTGCTCACGGGCCCGGCTGGCTACGCTGGCCAGCACTGCCCTTCGTTCGTCGTTGTTCATCCTGCCCCAGTTGCTGATTTCCTGTCCTGTGCGCTGGCAGCCGACGCAAACGTCTTGCTCGTCCAGCACACAGATGCTCACACAAGGCGAACGCAGGGGCTTTTCCATGCCGGGCGGGTCAGTCGTCATCAACGGCCAGCTCCTGCCGGTAACGCTCGCCATTTTTGGCGTAGTGCGCGGCATTGGCCCGGATCTTTTCCTTTTCGGCATCGGTGAGCTCCCGCAGCACCTTGCCCGGAGCACCCACCACCAGGCTGCCATCCGGAATTTCCTTGCCTTCGGGAATCAGTGCGTTGGCAGCAATGATGCAGTTGCTGCCAACCCTGGCACCATTCATCACTACCGCATTGATGCCAATCAGGCTATGGTCGCCCACGGTGCAGCCATGCAGCATGGCATTGTGACCAACAGTCACGCCGGTACCCAGGGTCAGCGGCCAGCCCATATCGGTATGCAGCGTGCAGCCGTCCTGCACATTGCTTTGCGGACCGATATGGATCAGTTCGTTGTCACCGCGCAGTACGGCACCAAACCAGACAGTGGCACCTTCGTCCAGACGCACCTTGCCGATCACAGCGGCATCCGGAGCAATCCAGCTGGTTGCGTGAACATCGGCACGCAAATCTCCAAGACGGTATTTCATATGATGGTCCTCGTCAGATTTCTTTTTTTGACAGTAGTGGCGGCAAATCCAGCCGCAGTTTGCGGTCATACAGCAGGTTGACCAGTTCAACCACCATGACAGCGGTCAGGCCCCAGATCTTGTACTCCCGAAAACGATAGCTGGGCACGTACCAGCTCTTGCCAAGGTAGTCGATCCGGTGGGTGGTTTCACGTACATCTTCAGCAAAGAACTCCAGCGGGACCGAGAAAATCGAATCAATCTCGCCGGCATTGGCACAGTATGCAAGTCCTTCTGGCACGATTCCCACATAAGGTGTCACTTCGATTCCATGCCGGGATACCAGTTGACTCAGGCTGCCGGCAATCTGCACACAGTGCGGGTCCAGCCCCACTTCTTCCTGGCTTTCGCGCAATGCAGTATGCAGCAGGTCGCAGTCACCCGGATCACGGCGGCCGCCCGGAAAGGCCACTTCACCGGCATGGGTCGACAGGTCATGCGCACGCCGGGTAAGGATCAGCTCCGGGTTGTCGGCACGGGTCAACGGCACCAGCACCGCTGCCTGCGGCAGTGATAAAACCGGCTGCAAACGCTTTGGCTTATAGCGCTCCAGACGCTTGACAACATCTTCAACCATGAAATGCCCCTGATCACCCAATACACTGCATGATGCCATGCCTGGGAGCGCTGCCCAATACTGCAAAGGCATAAATTGTCAGCTCCCCCTTATCTATACAGGTAAAAACCACTAGAATCGCGCTCATTTACCGGTGTACCGACAACCTTAGAATCCAGTATTTCATAAACAATGCCATGAAACCCCTGCTCACCTTCTTTTTCCTGCTTTTCTTTGCCGGCCCGATCAATGCCAGTATCGGTGCCGAACCGTCCCGCGTGGTAGACAAAATTCTGGTCATCAAGTCGGAGCAAAAGCTGCATCTGATGCAACGTGACCAGGTCATCAAAACCTACCGGGTATCACTGGGAAAAAAAGACGGCCCCAAGCAATATGAAGGAGATCAGCGTACACCGGAAGGGATTTACTGGATCAACTGGCGCCAGCACAGCAAGAAATACAACCTGGCCATGCACATCTCCTACCCCAATGCCAGCGACCTCAAGCGTGCTTACAAGCTGCAAAAACCGGCCGGCAGCATGATCATGCTGCACGGCACACCCACTGACGAGGACTATCCGGAGTGGTTCTTCCGCACCCTGAACTGGACCGACGGCTGCATCGCACTGACCAACGAGGACATGCAGGAAGTCTGGGAACTGGTGAAAGATAACACCATGATTGAAATACGGCCCTGACACACCCGCTCACTACCGCACCGTCAGGGTCCAGGATCCAGTACAACAGCCGCCTGGCACACAACGTTCCACCATAAAAAACGCCGCTCGATTGAGCGGCGTTTTTATATCAGGACGGGATCAGTTGACCCAGGCCCTGGCGTTGCCAAACAGGCGCAGCCATGGGCCGTTGTCGCCCCACCCGGCCGGATGCCAGGAATGCTGTACCGTGCGGAACAGACGCTCCGGATTGGGCATCAACAGGGTCACCCGTCCGTCACGGCTGGTCAGGCCGGTAATGCCGTCCGGCGTGCCGCACGGGTTGGCCGGATAGGCTTCAGTGACCTGTCCCTGGTTATCGGTAAAGCGCAGCGCCACCAGACCGGATGCATTGGCTGCCGTGCGGGCATCGGCGCTGGCAAATTCAGCACGTCCGCTGGCACAGGCCACGGTGACCGGCAGGCGCGAACCGGCCATGCCGGCCAGCAGGATGGAAGGCGACTCCTGCACTTCAACCATGCTCAGACGGCCCTCGAAGCGTTCCGAGGGGTTGCCGGCAAACAGTGGCCAGTGTTCGGCACCGGGAATCAGCTGCTGCAAACGGCTCAGCATCTGGCAGCCGTTGCCCACACCCAGGGTGAAGCTGTCGCCACGCTCGAAGTAGGCGGCGAACTGCTCACGCAGCTGTGCATTCAGCAGGATGCTGTTGGCCCAGCCCGCGCCGGCACCGAAGGCATCACCAAAGGAGAAGCCGGCGCTGACGGCCAGTCCTTTCATCTGCGCCAGATCGACACGGCCTGCCAGCAGGTCGCTGGTGTGCACGTCGATGGCGGCAAAACCGGCGCGGTCAAAGGCCGCTGCCAGCTCGCTCTGGCCGTTGCTGCCCTGCTCACGCAGAATCGCCACCTGCGGACGGCTGCCCAGATTCAGGTAAGGTGCAGACAGGTCCTGGTTGAGGTCAAAGGTCAGCTGTGCGTGCAGGCCGGGGTTTTGCTCGTCCAGCAGGCTGTCAAATTCGGCCTGTACGGTATCTGCATTGTCACGCAGACGCTCGATCTGGTAGCTGGTCTCGCTCCATACCTGATGCAGGCGGCTGCGCTGTTCACGGTACAGCACCTGGCCTGCCAGAGTAATTTCAATCTGGTTGCCGGCTTGCGGCATACCAATGGCCCGCACGCAACCTTCCAGTCCGTTCGTATTAAATACATTCAACACGGCAGGCACATCGACGGTGCGCACCTGAATCACAGCACCCAGCTCTTCATTGAACAGAGCCCCATTGATGTCGGCGGCAGCAATATCCAGCGCATCCAGACCCAACTGCAGACCACAGTGGCCGGCAAAGGCCATTTCCAGCACGGTGGCCAACAGGCCGCCGTCGGAGCGGTCATGGTAGGCCAGCAGCTTGTCCTGCTGGTTCAGCTGCTGGATGCTGTCGAAGAAGCCTTGCAGGTCGGCAGCCTTGTCCACATCGGGGGTGATATCGCCAAGCTGGCCATGCACCTGCGCCAGAATGGAGCCGCCCAGACGGTTCTGGCCACGGCCCAGGTCCACCAGCAACAGCGTGGTTTCACCCTGATCCAGTTGCAGCTGCGGGGTTAAGGTCTTGCGCACATCGCTGACCGGCGCAAAGCCGCTGATGATCAGTGATACGGGTGACGTGACGGTTTTTTCTTCACCGCCCTCCTGCCAGCGGGTTTTCATCGACATCGAGTCCTTGCCCACCGGGATGGTGATATCCAGCTGTGGGCACAGCTCCATGCCCACCGCCTTGACGGTGTCGTACAGACGGACATCTTCGCCTGGATGGCCGGCAGCAGCCATCCAGTTGGCCGACAGGCGAATGTCGGACAGTTTCTCTATGCGCGCAGCGGCCAGGTTGGTCAGGGTCTCGCCCACGGCCAGACGGCCAGCAGCCGGTGCATTGAGAATGGCCACCGGGGTGCGCTCACCCATCGCCATGGCCTCGCCATAGTTGCTGTCAAAGCTTTGTGCCGTCACGGCGCAGTCGGCCACCGGCACCTGCCATGGGCCCACCAGCTGGTCACGCACAACCAGGCCGGTCACGCTGCGGTCGGATGCAGTAATGACAAAACTCTTGCTGGCCACGCTGGGGTGACGCAATACCTTGTCCACACTCTGGATCAGGCTCAGCTGCCGGGCCGCAAAGGGCTGCGGACAGCTGTCTTCCCGGGTCACGCTGCGGTGCATGCGGGGCGGTTTGCCCAGAAGCACATCCAGCGGCATGTCCACCGGCTTGTTGCCGAAGTGGCGGTCACCCAGCACCAGCTGTTTTTCTTCGGTGGCTTCGCCGACCACGGCAAACGGGCAACGCTCACGCTCACAGATGGCGGCAAAACGTGGCAGGTCTTCCGGGTCCACCGCCAGTACATAGCGTTCTTGCGACTCGTTACACCAGAGCTCCAGCGGGCTCAGACCGGGCTGGGCGGTCGGCATGTCACGCAGCTCAAAGCGGCCGCCACGACCGGCGTCGTTGACCAGCTCGGGGAAGGCGTTGGAGAGGCCGCCGGCACCCACGTCGTGGATAAAGCGGATCGGGTTGTGCTCACCCAGCTGCCAGCAATGGTCGATCACTTCCTGGCAGCGGCGCCCCAGCTCGGGGTTGCCACGCTGCACGGAAGCAAAGTCCAGATCATCTTCGGCCAGGGTGTCGGCCGAGGATGCGGCACCGCCGCCCAGGCCAATCAGCATGGCCGGGCCGCCCAGCACTATCAGCTGGCTGCCGGGTTTGATTTCGCCCTTTTCCACATGGCCGGCACGGATGTTGCCCATGCCGCCGGCCAGCACGATCGGCTTGTGGTAGCCACGTACTTCGGGGCCGTTCACGGTGGCTACTTCCTGCTCGAAGCTGCGTACATAGCCGTTGAGTACCGGACGGCCAAATTCGTTGTTGAAGGCAGCGCCCCCTTTGGAGCCCTCAATCAGCACATCCAGGGCGTCCACCATGCGGCCGGGCTTGCCGTATTGCAGCTCCCAGGGCAGCTCGTAACCGGGAATGTTCAGACTGGACACGGTAAAACCGGTCAGGCCGGCCTTGGGCCGTGAGCCGATGCCGGTAGCGCCCTCGTCACGGATTTCACCGCCGGAGCCGGTACCGGCACCCGGGTAAGGAGCAATGCCGGAGGGGTGGTTGTGGGTTTCTACTTTCATCAGGATATGGATCGGCTCCTGATGGGCACTGTACTGGCCGTTTGCATCCGGAAAAAAGCGTCCGGCGGTATGGCCTTCAATCACCGAGGAGTTGTCCTTGTAGGCAGACAGCACGCCGGCATGGTTGTTCTCGTAGGTGTTCTTGATCATAGCGAACAGCGATTTTTGCTGTGCCTCGCCATCGATGTCCCAGCTGGCATTAAAAATTTTGTGACGGCAATGCTCGGAGTTGGCCTGGGCAAACATCATCAGCTCGACGTCGTGGGGGTTGCGGCCGAGCTTCTGAAAGCTCTCCACCAGATATTCCATTTCGTCATCGGCCAGTGCCAGTCCCAGTTCGGCATCAGCTTGCTGTAACGCAGCCAGACCGCCGCCCAGAATGTCCACGGCAGCCAGCGGGCGTGGCTGGTCTTCGGCAAACAGCGCTGCGGCAGCCTGCAAGTCGCTCAGCACCGACTCGCTCATGCGGTCGTGCAGCAGGCTGCGCACGGCTTTGGCCTGGGTGTCGTTCAGCTCTGCATCCAGATAATAGGCAATGCCCTGCTCAATACGCTTGAGCGTGTCGAAACCTGCATGGCGCAGCAGGTCGGTGGCCTTGCTGGACCAGGTGGACAGGGTACCGATGCGGGGTACGACCAGAAACAGACGGCCTTGCGGCTCCTGGCCTGGCGTTTGCGGGCCGTATTCCAGCAGTTGCTGCAACCGTTGCTCTTCGGCTGCTTCCAGCCCGGCAGACAGGTCCAGAAAGTGCACGAACTCGGCGTACAACTGCCCCGCTTCCGGCACGATGGCGCGGATTTTCTGCAACAGGGTTTGATGACGGAATTCGGTAAGGGCGGGTGCACCACGCAAAATGAGCATCGTTGAAACAGCCTCTGATCAGAGCAAACAGGAGGCGTTATTTTAATCGTCCGGGCTGCAAATGACCAATCAAATCTGCCCCGCGCCCTGTCCGGCAGCAAAGCGGTCAGTCGCATCACGCTTTGACGGTCTGTGTATTGGCCGTAACGGTCCGGCTTTGTATACTGCGGGCATGTCTGTCCAATCCTTATTTTGCCGCTCACTGTTGTGGCCGCTACTGGTGCTGTTTGCTCTGGCCGGCTGCCAGGAAGAGTCTGGCAGTGCATCCTCGCCGCACACACCTGCAACGGCGCCGGACAGCCTTGCGCAAATTCACGCAGCGGGCGAGCTGATAGTGCTGACCCGCAACACACCGTCAACCTATTTCCAGGACCGCAACGATGCCGCCGGTTTCGAGTTCGACCTCGCGTCAGCCTTTGCCCGCCAGCTGGGCGTAACATTGCGTATCGAGACCGCCGACACCATTGAGCAGCTGCATCAGCGCATGCTGATCGACAACCGGCCACTGCTGGTGGCCGCCGGACTGACCGGCAATCCGGCACGCGAACCGGATGTGCTGTATAGCCAAAGCTATCTGCAGGTCACGCCACAGGTCATTTATCACGTTGACGCAACACGCCCGCAACAGCCGGCCGACCTTGTCGGCAAGCGCATCCTGGTACTCAAGGACAGCGTCCATGCCGGCCTGCTGCAACAACTGCAAGAACAGCATCCGGAACTCCGGTTCGAGGTTTCCGACGCTGTGGAAAGCATTGACCTGTTACGCATGGTCGATGAGGGCCAGATCGACATCACGCTGGTCAATTCCAACGAGCTGGCCATGCACCAGGTGTATTTTCCGCATATCCAGCTGGCTTTCAGCCTGCAGCCGGTGCTTGACCTGCAATGGATGATTCGCCAACCGCGCAACCGGGCTGACACCAGTCTGCTGGATGCAATCAACCGGTTCTTGCAAAGCAGCAAGGAACAAGGCCTGATTGATGCCCTGGTAGAACGTTATTACGGCCACCTGGATGTGATGGGGTATGTGGGTGCCAACGCCTTTGCCAAGCATCTGCAACAACGCATGCCGCACTATGAAGAGCTGTTTCGCAAACATGCCGAAGAATTCGGGCTGGACTGGCAATTTCTGGCTGCGGTCGGCTACCAGGAGTCCCACTGGGACCCGGATGCACGCTCGAAGACCGGCGTGCGCGGACTGATGATGCTGACCCAGCGCACCGCCGACGAAATGGGCATACAAGACCGGCTGGATCCGGAACAAAGCATCCGCGGCGGCGCCCGCTATCTGGCCCAGATGCTCGAGCGGCTGCCGGACAGCATCAGCTATCCCGAACGCTACTGGTTTGCCCTGGCCGCCTATAACGTCGGGCTCGGGCACCTTGAAGACGCCCGCCGCCTGACCGAACAGGCCGGACTCGATGCGAACCGCTGGATCGACGTGCGCTCGATCCTGCCGCGGCTGGCGCAAAAACAGTGGTACAGCCAGACCCGTTACGGCTTCGCCCGGGGCGGCGAGCCGGTACACTTCGTCAACAACATTCGCCGTTATTACGACATTCTGTCCTGGTCAACCCGGCCGGCCAGCGAAGACGGCATCATTGGCGGCCTGCATACACCCGCAGTGAAAGACCGCTAACCGGCACACGTTTGCATGACAGCGGCCTGCAATGGCCATCGGAGGCACTGTTCTGCACGACAGGGCATCCCATCTGCGGGATGTCATCAGACAAACTCCGGATCCATGCAGGCCGGCCTTCAAACCGGACAGTACCTTGCCAATCCACGTACGCTGGCGACGACCGCTGGTCGCCATGCGAACACGACACCTTGTCAGCGCCGGGCGCGAAAAAAGCGCCGGAGCAGTTCTGCCGATTCTTCAGCCAGCAAACCGCCCTCCACCTGCACCCGGTGGTTGAGAAACTCCTGCGCAAAAAAGCACCCCTGGCTGGCCGCCACGCCGGCCCGCGGCTCACTTGCACCATAGACCACCCGCGCAATACGGGCGTGCACCAGCAGACCGGCACACATGCTGCAAGGCTCCAGGGTCACGTACAGCGTGCTGCCGGGCAGACGGTAGTTCTGTACCTTCAACGCGGCTGCACGTACCGCCTGCATCTCGGCATGGGCACTGGGATCATGCAGGCTGATCGGCTGATTGAAGCCGCTCCCCAAGACTTCACCGTCACGTACCAGCACCGCGCCAACCGGCACCTCGCCAAGCCGCGCGCCCTGCTCTGCCTGCTCCAGCGCCAAACGCATGAAATGCTGATCCTGGCTGCGATCGACAATCATGTCCTGCCCCCGCCCGCCTGTCCGGTTTTCCCTCATTTGCCGTCCCCCTTGGCCAGGGCAATCTGCGGGTCCTGCCAGTTGCCGGTAATGCTGTAGCGCACAGCCGCCATACGGGCAAACCGGTCTCCTGCCAGACGGTCAATCAAAAACAGGGCACCCCCCACTGCCGGAGCGCCGACAGCAACCGCAGCCAGCGGCAGGTTGCGGCTGATCGGCATCGCCAGCTGCATGTCGGCATCAATGGTCCCGGCCGGTACATCCAGGGTTCCCTTCAGATTCAGATTACTGGAAATCCCCGACAACACCAGTTCGTCACGGGTACGGAATACGCCCTGCCGGATATCCATGCTGCCATCAATCCGGTCATAGGACAGCCCTTTGCCGAGCAGGTCAGAAAAATCCAGGCGCAAACGCCGGCCAATGGAGTCAAAATTGAGCAAGCCAAAGACCCGCAGCACCTGTGCGCTGCCGTCGGCAGCCATCAGCTGTCCCTTGCGGAACCTGAGCTGTGCAGAGCCGCTCAGGCGGGCCATGGCAAAGTCCTGTGGCGCTCCCGGCCAGTCGAGGTCAAGCCCGATTGAAAACCGCTCGCTGCTCATGGTTTGCGCATACCCCCAGCTCTCCAGAATGTTCTCCAGTTGCTCGCCGTTCAGCTCGCCCGTGAAACTGCTGCGCTCGTCAGGCTGCCCGCGCCAGTGCATGCCGCCCTTTAGCTGCAGGCCCTTGAGACTGGCCTGCAGGCCGTCAAAGCGCACACCTCCGGCACCATCCGGCCGGCTGGCAAACTCCAGCGTACCCAGCACATCTTCGCCCAGCAGCAACTGGCGTATCTGCAGATCCATGGCGGGTACATCAGCCGCGTTCAACCCTCCTGAGCCCTGCAACAGGCTTTCACTTTCCGGCAATTGTAACCGCTCCAGGATCACCCTCAGCGGCCCCGTATCCGGAGCCTGGATTCTGCCCTTGGCCTGGTTGCTGTCAAGCCGCACCAGCCAGCCATCACTATCGGGCCGCACGGTGAGACCGGCCTGCTCCAGCGGGATGCCAAACCCTTCCAGTTGCCCTGCATTCAGCTGCAGCTCCTGCAGGACCAGCCCTTTCCCGTCGCCATCACCCGGGGCATAACGCTCCAGGGCATCAAGCCAGTCCGGAACCGGCAATCGTGACACCTGTCCGGCTATCCACAAGCCATCACGGGCGGGCAAATGCGCCGCCTGCCAGCCCAGCACCAGCTGGCCGCGTATCGCATCGGGATCACTCTGTCTGGCGGCAAACAGTCCGTTCAGACGGGCACCATGCGCCAGACGGTAATGCAGCTCCGGTCCATCAAGGGTCATGTGCCAGCTGGTGGCTACCTTTTCTGTTTCAGTCTTGGCCAGCGGAGGCGGCAGATCAATCCGCACACCCTGCAAATCACTGTTGATTGTCAACTGGCTGCCCTGTTCTGCCAGCGACAGGTCGAGCTGGTAATCAAGGGCGCCGGCAAACGGCAGCTCCGGAGCATAGCCCAGCCATTCCTGCAAACGTTTTACCGGCATCCGCCCACGGGCACGGATCTCGCTGGCCCACAGGGTGCTGCCGGCCGGCAAGCGCATGCTGGCCGTAAAGGGCTGTTCAAGAAAACGTCCGGCCAGGGCATCGGCAGTCATGCCGTGCTGGCTGTCAATCGACAGGCTGCCCTGCAGCTGCTCAAGCCGGACATCCAGCCCGGGCATGACCAGGTTGTTGTTGTGCAACTGCAGATCCAGCACGACCCGGGGCTGCTGCGCTTCGGCAAAGGGCACACTCAGTTGCAGCCGTCCGCCCAACTCGCCCTGGCCCTGCCAGTCGGACATGAAAGGCAGCTGCTGCGCCAGTGGTGTCTTCTGCACAATCTGCAGCCCATCGGTCATCGAGCTGTCCAGCCTGGCATCAAGCTGCAGGGTGGAGACACCAGACTGCGGGTAGCTCACTTCGGCACGAACATTGCCCAGCCGGCTCTGCAAAATACGCCCCTGTGCAATATCGATCTCGACGCCATGGTCGTGCACATAGACCTGCGCTCTGCCATCTTCCAGCAACGGCCAGCCGGGCTGGTAGGCCAGCTGCGCATTGTCGACGTCAAAAAACAGGCTGATCGAGCGCGCTGCCGGTGGCGCCCCGCCCGCCAGCGAGCCCTGGTACTGGAAGTAGCCCTGGTGTACATCGGCACCACGGATGGACTCATGCAGCCAGTCCCACAGTTGCGGTTGTTCGTCTCGCAGCACCAGTGGCAGGTACCGTGCCTTGTGGCTGGCATCGCCTTCACGCATACCGACGCGCAAGTCCATATAGCTTTCGCGCTCCGGATCGGCCGGCAAACGGATGACAAAATCACCCGCCAGCCGGCCCTCGTCTCCGCGCACCTGCAGATAAGGGCTGGTCAGGGTGAAGTCCAGCGACTCGGTCAGCTCCCAGGTCAGTCGGGCGCGGGCGCGCTGGTAGCGCCAGGGGCCGGCAAACAGCTCGCGCAGGTACAGGCTGAAATCGTTACTGTCCAGGTGCAGCTCGCCGCCGGCCAGGCTGCCGTACAGACGTCCGCTGATGCCGCTTGCACCCGGCACGTGCTCCCACGGACTGTAGTCCAGTTGTTCAAGGTTGGTATCGTACTCAAGCTGCTGCTGCCAGGGCAGACCGGGTTGCCAGCGCAACCGGGTGTTGTGCAACCGGCCACGAAAATCCAGTTGCGTCAGGATGTCGCGGGCCAGTTCAGGCATAGGTGCCAGCTGCAGCACCGCCGCCATCAGTGGCTCAAGTTGCAGCTGGCCGATGGCAATGTCGACAGCTGCTGCCTCGACCGGTTGTGCCGCATCCTGACGCACTTGCAGCGCCAGATTTTGCATTATCCCGTGCGGCAGCCAGCGCACATTCAGCTCCGGCAACCAGAGCCGGCGCTCGTTGGCATCACCAACAAAACCGGCACGGACCCGGCCCAGGCCGATATCCAGTTCTTGCTCCTGCCAGCGCCCCTGCACACGGCCACCGGCCGAGTCGAGCGTCAGCTGCTGCAGCTCCCCCTGCCTGACCCGCAACCAGGCCTGCGCCGACAGGGCAGCCGTATCCAGCTGCATGCCCTGGGGCAGCCATTCCAGCCAGGCCGGCGCCAGCCACTGCAACCAGTTGCTGCCGGGCAGTTCGAGATAGGCATCCAGGTCAGCCTGCTGCCATTGCGCGGAAGTGATTCGTCCCTGTGCCGACAGTTGCAGGAGTTCACCGTCCGGCAAACGCAGGCTGGCCTGCAAACGGGTGTTGCTGCCGGACTGCTCGAGGGTGAAACCTGCCTGTTGCAACTCGACCGGAGGAGCATTGAGCGGCCTGATGCGCAAGCTGGCATCCACCAGACTCAGATGACCGATGCGTTGCAGCTGCTGCAGCCACTGCGCCCAGTCAACCGGCGCAGCATCCGCGTCAGCGCCCAGTGCCATGCTGCCAAGCTGCCAATATCCATCCCGCTGCTGCAATTCCGCTTCCAGCCCCTGCAGGCTGACTGCAGCCAGCGACCAGCTGCCCCGCAGCAGGCTTCCCAGCATGTCCGGGCGAAAGTGCAAACGTTCAATATGCAGCGACTTCTGGTCTTCCCCCAGACGCACATCTTCGGCATAAAAGCGTGGTGACAGGCCATGCCAGCCGGCATGCAAACGTCCCAGATGCAGTGGCTGTCCGAGCTGGCCGGTCAGCCAGTCCTGAACTTCAAGCCGGTAGGCGTTGAGCATTGGCGTCAGAACTCGGCCGGCACTGACGTACAGGGTGGTAAAAAGCAACAGCAGCAGACCGATCCACAGGCCGCCACGCCTGATCAACCGGTTGATTCGCTGCTCCATGCGCAAGGGCCCTTACAGCAAGACAATGTCGTACTGTTCCTGGGAATACAGGCTTTCCACCTGCAGCTTGATCGGCCGGCCAATAAAGGTTTCCAGGTCGGCAAGGTTGCCTGCTTCTTCGTCCAGCAAACGGTCGACCACGCTCTGGCTGGCCAGCACCAGATAACCCTCGGCCTGGTAGGCACGGGCTTCACGCAGGATTTCGCGAAACACCTCGTAGCATACTGTCTCGGCCGTACGCAGCTGGCCGCGTCCCTGGCAGGTGCTGCAGGGCTCGCACAGCAACTGGCTCAGGCTCTCGCGGGTACGCTTGCGCGTCATCTGTACCAGACCCAGCTCGGTCAGTCCGGTGATGTGGGTCTTGGCGTGATCGCGCTCGAGCTGGCGTTCCAGCGTGCGCAAAACCTGGCGGCGATGTTCTTCATCTTCCATGTCGATGAAGTCGAGAATGATGATGCCGCCAACATTGCGCAAGCGCAGCTGGCGGGCAATCGCCATGGCTGCTTCAAGGTTGGTCTTGAAGATGGTTTCTTCCAGGTTGCGGTGGCCAACAAACGCGCCGGTATTGACATCAATGGTGGTCATCGCCTCGGTCGGATCAATGATCAGGTAGCCGCCAGACTTCAGCGGTACCTTGCGCTCCAGGGCGCGCTGGATTTCGTCTTCGATGCCGTGCAGGTCAAACAGTGGCCGCTCGCCCGGATAGTGCTCGATCAGGCTGTCCACTCCCGGCACCAGCTCACGGACAAACTGCAGGGCCTTGCCCAGAGTCTCACGCGAGTCAATACGGATTTTTTCAGTCTGCTCGCCAACCAGGTCGCGCAGGGTGCGCAAAGCCAGCGGCAGCTCTTCGTAAATCAGACAGTTGCCACTGCAACTTTTGATCTGTTCCTGCACCTGCTGCCACAGACGATAGAGATAGCGGATGTCGGCACGCATGTCCTCCTCGCTGACGCCCTCGGCTGCCGTGCGGATAATGAAACCGCCAAAGCCGGGCTGGCCTTCGGCTTCAAGGCAGGAGGTGACGAGCTCCTTGAGACGCTCCCTTTCCGCTTCGTCCTCGATTTTCAGCGATACGCCAATATGCTCGCTGGAGGGCATGTGTACCAGGTAGCGTGACGGCATGGAGAAGTAAGTGGTCAGCCGCGCGCCCTTGCTGCCGATCGGGTCCTTGGTCACCTGGACCACCAGGGTCTGGCCGTCGTGCAACAGGCCGCTGATACTGTCGATCTGACGGTCGGCAGGCATTTGCAGCTCGCCAATATGGATGAATGCCGCACGTTCCAGGCCAATGTCCACAAAGGCTGCCTGCATGCCGGGCAAAACCCGCACCACACGCCCCTTGTAGATATTGCCGACCAGTCCCCTGCTTTGCGTGCGTTCGATATGAACTTCCTGCAGAACACCGTTTTCCACCACGGCAACACGGGTCTCCATGGGGGTGATATTCATCAGGATTTCTTCACTCATGCCATTTTCCTTGATCGGTTCTGTTACTGCCTGCAGCCACGCAACACCGGTTGTCAGTACGGGGACAAACTCCTGTGCTACAAGAGCCGATACCCCCATGACCTGTATCGCTGCAGCCGCTTCCTTGTCACGCTTTACATCCGGATCATACTGCCGCATCCGGAACCCCTGGTTGCTAGCTCCGCTTGAGCAAGCGGTGCAGCCCGTGCAGTATCAAATAGAACCAGGGCCAGAGCAAACCGCTGATCAGCGCAGGCACCATGTATTGTACAAACAGTTTGGCAGAACCGGTCAGCACATCCAGCCAGAACAGTACCATTTGACCGAACATGAAGATCAGGGTCAGGAAAAAAGCCTGCTGCCAGACCGGGAACATGCGCAAGCGGCGCTGGAAGCGCAGAATGGCAAACACCACCATAATCAGAAACAGGGCGTGCAGGCCGAGCAGGCTACCGTAGAGAATGTCCTGCATCAAACCGGCCAGCCAGGCCAGCATGAACCTGAGGCCACTTGGCAACTCCAGAGCCCAGTAAGCAACCGTCAATGCCAGCCACAGCGGACGCCAGCCCTGCAGGGCTTCCGGCATGGGTGCCACTTCCAGCACCAACGCCAGCAACAGGCTGGCCAGAAACAAAAAAACATCAGCAGCAGACAATGGTTTCATTGCTCATTCTCCGCCTGCGTCAAGTCCACAGCTTCCGGCTCGTCCGCCGTCCGGGGCGGGTCGCCACCGTCCACGGCCGTTTCTTTCGCATCATCTTCGGCCGACTCAGGCAACTCCACACTGTCCACTTCTGCATCCTCGGCCACCGCCGGCTCGCGCCCGTCGGCAAAGACCAGCAAAAAATGCCGGCTACGATCCAGTGCCGCCGCCGGCGTCGCCTGCACCACGGCAAACGGCTGCCCGGTGCCACGCTGAATCTCGGTAATCACTCCTACCGGATAGCCGGCCGGAAAGTGCTGGGCCATACCAGAAGTCACCAGCAGGTCACCTTCCTTGATGTCGGCATTGTCGGCAATGTGGCGCAACTCGAACACCCCGGGGTGGCCGGTACCGCTGGCAATGGCGCGCAGCCCGTTGCGCGTTACCTGTACCGGCAGGCTGTGGGTACTGTCAACCAGCAGCAACACCCGTGCGCTATATGGCATGACCTCGATCACCTGCCCCATCACGCCGCGCGCATCCAGCACCGGCTGACCCTGGTAGACACCGTGATGGCCACCCTTGTTGATCAGCAATTTGTGAGTCTGCGGATTGGGATCAACGCCCAGCAACTCGGCAACGATCACCTGCTCTTCCAGCAACTCGGAAGAATTGAGCAGTTCACGCAGGCGTACGTTTTGTTCGGTCAGGATCGCCAGCTTTTGCAGCCGCCGCTGCATCAGCAAAGCATCGGCACGCAGCTTCTCGTTTTCTTCCATGAGATCGGTACGGCTGGCAATCATCTGGCCCAGCCTGTCCAGACTGCGGCCGGGCAGGTCTCCGGCCCAGTACAACGGTGTCAGGGCCAGGCCTGCACTGCTGCGCAGCGGCTTCAGCCACTGGCTATGCGCATCAACGACCATGCACAGCACCGACAGCAACAAAAAGAAAATAACGCGGACTGTTAGCGAGGTGCCTTTGGAAAATATGGGTTTAATGGTTTACACCTTAGAAAACACTGGGGCATTGCCGATACCGACAAACCGTTGTATTCCATGCGCCCAATGACTGCAACCGGCAGTCGCACATCCTGTTGTGTCGAGCCAGCCTGCAACGCCGGCCCGCAACAGAATCTACACTAGCTGCGCCAGGGCCGGCGGTCAACGCCAGAGCCGGCCGCAGCCAATACGTGCAAAGACCGCACTACTCGACGGACAGCAGATCCATGGCGTGCTGTTCCATCATCGCCAGCGCACGTCCACCACCGATCGCCACACAGGTCTTCGGATCTTCGGCGACAATCACCGGCAGACCGGTTTCCTGCGCCAGCAGCTTGTCCATGTCGCGCAACAGGGCACCACCACCGGTCAGCACCAGACCACGCTCGGCAATGTCCGAAGCCAGCTCGGGCGGGGACTGCTCCAGCGCGCTCTTCACCGCCTGGACAATCTGGCTGAGGGACTCCTGCAGCGCTTCCAGCACTTCGCTGGAGTTCAGGGTAAAGCTGCGCGGCACACCTTCGGCCAGATTGCGTCCACGCACATCAAACTCCAGCAGCTCACCGCCCGGGAAGGCAGTACCGATGTGCTGCTTGATCTGCTCGGCGGTTGCCTCACCAATCAGGCTGCCATAGTTGCGGCGCACATAGGTAATGATCGCTTCGTCAAAGCGGTCACCGCCGACACGTACCGATTCCGCATACACCACGCCATTGAGGGAGATCAGGGCAATTTCGGTGGTACCGCCACCAATGTCCACGACCATTGAGCCGCGGGCTTCCTCGACCGGCAGGCCGGCACCAATGGCTGCAGCCATCGGCTCTTCGATCAGGTACACCTCGCGGGCGCCGGCACCCAGTGCCGACTCGCGGATAGCCCGGCGCTCTACCTGCGTGGACTTGCAGGGCACACAGATCAGCACTCTGGGGCTGGGCTGGATAAAGCTGTTTTCATGTACCTTGTTGATGAAATACTGCAGCATTTTTTCACACACGCTGAAGTCGGCAATCACGCCATCTTTCATCGGCCGGATGGCCTGAATATTGCCGGGGGTACGTCCCAGCATACGTTTGGCATCGGTACCGACCGCTACCACACTTTTCTGGTTGCCCTTGGTGCGGATCGCCACTACGGAAGGCTCATCCAGTACAACGCCCTTGTCGCGCACACAAATCAGGGTGTTGGCTGTCCCGAGGTCAATGGACAGGTCGCTGGAAAAAATGCCACGAATTTTCTTGAACATGGGTAAAAACCTAAAGGGTGCGCCATCAAAAAACGCTACAAAAAAACAATAGGGAACTCTAACAATCATCAGGCTTTTGAGCAAGCATCACACTGTGATAGATTGTATCCTTTTACGAATTGACGCATTGCCGGCCAACCATGGGCCGTCAGCCTCCATGGACAGCCTTTATACCGAATCATTCACTTCAAGGACTGCGCAGGCAGCAATACAGCCAGAAACCGGCTGCCGGGCTGCCCCGGCAAGGCCCCCGACAGCAAGCCGGTGCCTCCTTGAACCGCAGCGGAGACCAACTCATGGCACTCACAGCCACCAACGTGCAAATCCTTGCACGCCTGACCCAGATCCGGCAGGACAATAACAGCCTGGACAACCTTGCCGGCGACCTGAGCATGCTCGCCAGCCTCGCGGACAACCTGGTTGACATCGACACGGGCGATACTCATCCCCTGATCAGCCCGCTGGACATGACCCAGCGCCTGCGCCCCGATGCAGTCAGCGAGGAAAACCGCCGCGACCTGTATCAGAGCATCGCCCCGGCCACTGAAAGCGGCCTGTACCTTGTTCCCAAAGTGCTCGACTAAGGATTTTTATCATGCATCAGCAAACACTGGCACAACAGGCGCAAGCCCTGGCCAAGGGTGATTACAGCGCCCGCGAACTGGTCCAGCACCACCTTCAGCGTATCGAACAGCTGGATGCACAGCTGAACAGCTTTATTACCGTTACCGCCGAGCAGGCCCTGGCAAATGCCGACGCTGCCGACACAGCGCGCAAGAACGGCAGTGGCAACACCTTGAGCGGCCTGCCGCTGGCCCACCAGGATGTTTTCTGCAGCCAGGGCACGCGCACCAGCTGCGGCTCAAAAATGCTCGACAGCTTCATCGCCCCCTACAACGCCCATCTGCTGGATCAGCTGGACCAGGCCGGCGCAGTGAGCCTGGGCAAAACCAACATGGACGAGTTCGGCATGGCCGCCAGTGGCACCAGCAGCTTTTATGGTGCCATCCGCAATCCCTGGAATGCCGACCGCATCAGTGGCGGCGCAGCCAGCGGCAGTGCCGTGGCTGTGGCTGCCGGACTGGCTGCAGCCGCTAGCGGCTGTGACAGCTTCGGGGACATCCGCATCCCGGCGGCCCACAACAACCTGACCGGCCTGAAGGCCACCTACGGGCGCATTTCGCGCCTGGGCATGACCGCCAACGCATCCAGTTTCGACCAGGCCGGCTTCATGACCCGCACGGCTGAAGACGCCGCCTTGCTGTTGCAGGCTTCAGCCGGCTTTGACCAGCGCGACTCCACCAGCGCACCGGAAACGGTTGCCGACTACAGCGCCGGCCTGAACCAGCCGCTCAACGGCCTGCGTGTCGGTATCGCACGCCAGTTGTTCGACAACCCGCTGGACAGCCGTATTGCCGGGCAGGTGCTGGCCAGCGCCGAACAGCTGCAACAGCTGGGTGCCACCCTGGTCGACATCGAACTGCCACACCAGCAGCACGGCATCGCCTGTGCCAGCATCATCGGCAGCGGCGAGGCCTCCACCAACATGTCGCGCTTTGACGGCGTGCGTTTTGGCTACCGTTGCGAGAACCCCGCCGATCTGGACGATCTGTATCAGCGCAGCCGCGGCGAGGGGCTGGGGCTGTCCGTGCAGGAGCGCATCATGCTTGGCGCCCATTACCTGTCAGCCGGCCAGTACGAGAGCCACTATGTACAGGCACAAAAAATACGTCGCCTGATCAAACAGGACTTCGAGCAGGCCTTTGCCCGGGCGGACCTGATCCTCACTCCGATCACTGCACAGCTGCCACGCCTGCTCAGCGAGCCAGTGGATGCCATCACCGACTGGCACAGCCAGCGCTACACGGTACTGGCCAACCTGGCCGGACTGCCTGCCCTGAGCCTGCCCTGCGGTTTTGTTGACGGCCTGCCGGTCGGCAGCCAGCTGCTGGCACCCTGGTTCCAGGAGGCACGCCTGCTCAATGCAGCTCATCAGTACCAGCAAGCAACCGACTGGCATTTGCGCCGTCCCGACGGATTTTAAGGAGCCCTCACCATGCAATGGGAAACTGTTATCGGGCTGGAAATCCATGCCCAACTGGCCACCAAGACCAAGATTTTTTCCGGCAGCAGCACTGCCTTTGGGGCCGAACCCAACACCCAGGCCAGTGCCGGCGACCTGGCCATGCCCGGCACCCTGCCGGTACTCAACGAAGAAGCGGTACGCATGGCCTGCCTGTTTGGTCTGGCGGTCGATGCGCAAATCGGTGAAATCAACCGTTTTGACCGCAAGAACTACTTCTATCCCGACCTGCCCAGCGGTTACCAGACCAGCCAGATGGACCTGCCGATTGTCGGCAAGGGCCACCTGGACATCACCCTGGAAGACGGCAGCATCAAGCGCATCGGCATTACCCGTGCCCACCTGGAAGAAGATGCCGGCAAAAGCCTGCACGAAGACTTTAGCGGCATGAGCGGCATCGACCTGAACCGGGCCGGCACCACGTTGCTGGAGATTGTTTCCGAGCCGGAAATCAGCAATGCCAAGGAAGCGGTTGCCTATGCCCGCGCCATCCACAGCCTGGTGCAATACCTGGGTGTGTGCGATGGCAACATGGCCGAAGGCTCGTTCCGCTGTGACTGCAACGTCTCGATACGCCCGGTCGGGCAAAAGGAATTCGGTACCCGCACCGAAATCAAGAACGTCAACTCCTTCCGCTTTATCGAACGTGCGATCAACACGGAAATCCAGCGCCAGATCGAGCTGATCGAAGACGGCGGCAAGGTGGTCCAGCAAACCCGCCTGTACGACCCGGCCAAAGACGAAACCCGCGCCATGCGCGACAAGGAAGAAGCCACCGACTACCGCTACTTCCCCTGCCCCAACCTGCTGCCGGTGGTCATCGAACGCGACTATCTGCAGCAGCTGCGCCAGACCCTGCCCGAACTGCCCACGCAAAAGCGTGAGCGCTTCCAGAGCGAATTTGGCCTGTCGGCCTATGACGCCAGCGTACTCACCGCCAGCCGTGCCATGGCCGACTACTACGAACAGGCGCAGCAGGTGTGTGGCGATGTCAAACTGGCCGCCAACTGGGTGATGGGCGAGCTGTCCAGCCTGCTTAACAAGGACAACCTCGATATCGAACAGTCCCCGGTCAGCGCACAACAGCTGGGCGAGCTGCTGGTACGCATCAAGGACAACACCATCAGCGGCAATATTGCCAAGACCGTGTTTGAAGCCATCGCCACAGGCGAAGGCAGCGCCGATGCAATTATCGAAAAGCGCGGCCTGAAACAGGTCACCGACAGCGGTGCCATCGAAGCCATTCTTGACGAGATGCTCGCGGCCAACGCAGGCGAAGTGGAAGAGTACCGCACTGCCGATGACAACCGCCGCAAACGCATGTTCGGCTTCTTTGTTGGCCAGGCGATGAAAGCCTCCAAAGGCAAAGCCAACCCGCAACAGGTCAACCAGCTGTTGAAACAGAAGCTGAAAGGCTAACAACAAAAAAGGCGTCCCGCGGGACGCCTTTTTTATGGATCTTCACAGAGCCCTTCTGTCTTGCTCCGCCGTAGCAACACCTTGCAACCGCCATGAAGAGAACAGCTCTCCGCTACAGCTTGTCATACAACAACAGCATCCCGCCAACGGCGGGACAAAGCCCTCCCCCGCACCAGGCAAATTTCGGGCCGGGCGGGACCGGAGTCTGGCATCAGCGCAGCGTAGCCTGACGGAGCGTTCCGCCCGGCCCAGCCGCCACAGTGCAAAAATCAATCACCAGCTTTCCGTCCTGCACCGGCGGGCACCAGTAATAGCCACCGGTAACCGGGCGACTGAAGCGGAACAGACCGTCGGTAATGCCGTCATCCAGGCCAATCATGCGGCGCAGTTGCACCTCGAACTGATCCAGTGATTCGCCAAAAGCCAGAAACACCAGCCCGTTCACATCACCATCGATATAGGGCATGGAGCGGCGTACGACAAAAGCTTCGGGATCAAAGTCTTCCATCGCAGTACGCTTGACGTGGGCCGACTCGGGCGCCTCGTCAATCTCTTCGTTGTCACTCAGGCGGCGACCGATGATATGGTCCTGTTCCTGTTGCGGCAGCGACTTGAAAAAACGCAGATCATGCTCCCAGTGCTGGATCGCCGCATAGCTGCCGCCGGGCGCATCCTTGGCTGTCACCACGGCAACCGCCTCGTCATCCACCGGGTTTTCGGTACCGTCTTCATAGCCGGACAAGTCATGCCCCGACAAGTAACGGAACGACTCGGTCACCTGCACCTGTTTGAAAGCCGGCGCCAGCGTCTGCTCCAGCTGCAGGGTGCGATACAATAATTCGCCACGGTCATCACCGCGCAGCCATAGCCACAGGGCCTGCTGGGTGGAAGGCACATCAATACCCTGGTTGCTCAGGGCGGGAAACACCCGCAGCGGCTCCAGCTGCTTGTTCAGCGCCTGCAACACGGTAATGCCAATACCGGCGACAGTCGCCTCACCATCTGCCTGCTCCGCCAGGGCAGCCAGCGCCCTTGGCAGGTCTCCGGCATCATTCAACGTGTAAAATACATGGCGTGCCACCGCCGGCACTGGCTCAATCAAAATACCTTGCTGGCATTTCATGTCAAAATCTCGCTTGCTAAAAAACTTCAGCAGGCACTATAAAACAACCGGATAATGATTGCAGCCTTGCTACTCCGGATGGATTTACCGGATATTTACCGCCAACAGGCTTACCAAAGACGAATCTGCGGGTATCCTGTCATCCACAAACAACCCGTCATACCCCACAGAGGAAGTTCAACATGACCAAACTGACCCACAAGCACAGTCTGCTGGCCATCGGCACGGCCATCATGCTGGCAGGCTGCGCCGCCAACAATCCTTATGAAGGTGAGCGCAACGTCAACCGTACCGCAGTCTATGGCGGTATCGGCGCAGCAGCCGGCGCCATTACCGGTGCCGCGGTGTCCAGCAAGAAAGACCGTACCAAAGGCGCCCTGATCGGTGCGGCCGTTGCTGGCGCAGCCGGTGCCGGCTATGGCTACTACGTGGACCGCCAGGAAGAACAGCTGCGTGCGGCCATGCAGGGCACCGGAGTTGAAGTTCAGCGCGATGGCGACAATCTGACGCTGGTCATGCCGGGCAACGTGACCTTTGCCACCGACTCATCGACCATTTCCGGCAGCTTTTACGGCCCTCTGAACGACCTGGCCCGCTCCTTCCGTGAGTACGACCAGAACACCATCGAAATTGTCGGCCACACCGACAGCACCGGCGCCTACCAGTACAACATGGATCTGTCGCGCCGCCGCGCACAGAGCGTGGCCAGCTATCTGCAGGGTCAGGGCGTGCCCGGCTCACGAATGAACGTGCGTGGCATGGGGCCGGACCAGCCGGTGGCCAGCAACGCAGATGCCTATGGTCGCCAGCAAAACCGTCGCGTGGAAATCAACCTGCGTCCAATCCCCGGCGCCTATCAATAAAATCGCTGCCTAAAGCACATAAAAAAGGCTGCCCGGGTTTCCGGGCAGCCTTTTTCATATCAGCTGATATCAGACGCTCAACGTGCTGACAGCTTCGCTGCGCTCACCAGCCACGCATCAGGTTCTTGGCAGGGTTACCCCCTGTTGTCCCTGATATTTGCCGCCACGATCCTTGTAAGATACTTCGCAGTCTTCGTCCGATTCAAAAAACAGCATCTGCGCCACACCTTCGTTGGCATAAATTTTCGCCGGCAAGGTAGTGGTATTGGAAAACTCGAGGGTGACATGCCCTTCCCACTCGGGCTCCAGCGGTGTGACGTTGACGATGATGCCACAGCGGGCATAGGTACTCTTGCCAAGGCAAACGGTCAGCACGTTGCGCGGAATACGGAAGTATTCAACCGTGCGCGCCAGCGCAAAGGAGTTGGGCGGAATGATGCAGTAGTCACCCTTGACGTCAACAAAGCTTTTTTCATCGAAGTTCTTCGGATCTACCGTGACCGAGTGCAGATTGGTAAACACCTTGAACTCGTCGGCACAGCGCACGTCGTAGCCATAACTGGATACGCCATAAGAGATCAGCCGCTCGCTGCCGGCGGTGCGTACCTGCCGCTCGACAAAAGGCTCGATCATGCCATGTTCGGTTGCCATACGCCGGATCCAGCGGTCCGCTTTGATACTCATGAATTACCTCGGCTGCTCGTGGTGGAAGAGCGGGACATGTTACCCGAGCCATTCACCAGCTGGAAGTGTTCACACCGCCACTCATGTCGGCAGGCATAAAAAAACCCGCCGAAGCGGGTTTTTTGCACAAACTTCAGGCTCAGACGATCTGAACTTCTTCAGCCTGCATGCCTTTCTGGCCACGGGTAGCCACGAAAGAAACCTTCTGGCCTTCCTTCAGGCTCTTGAAGCCTTCAGCCTGGATGGCGCGGAAGTGAACAAACAGGTCTTCGCCGGACTCTGGGGTAATGAAACCAAAGCCTTTTTCATCGTTGAACCACTTGACGGTGCCATTTTGACGTTCGGACATTACTGTCTCCTTATCTTGAGTAAATTAGTACAGGCAACATGCCTGCGAATACTGAGTGCAAGGAGTAACAGGAGTCGCAATGTTTAAACATCAATGATTCACGGTGACGCATGCAGCAACAGTGGCGTGTACTTTACCTGATTTTTTGCAGAGTTCCAGTGTTATTTTCAATCATCCGTATAAATTGTTGCCTGCGCCCCGTTTTTTTTCATTTCACGCCGGGTCATTGCGGGTCAGCAACTCTTGCGGCCAATGCTCGATGTATTCCTCTTCAGGCGGCGGCATCTGCAAGTGAAAGCCCTGGCCTTCCAGATTCTCCAGCACCTTGTTTATATCCTCACTGGCCAGCTGCCGCTCTGGCGTCAGGACCAGGTCAAAACTGTGTTTTGGCGGACCAAACAGGCCAAGCAGCTCCTGCGGGACACGGCTCAACGCATCGGCCTTGAGCACATAAAGGTACATGCCGGGCTTACGCGGGCTCTGATAAATGGAACAAATCTTCTTCATTTTGTTTCTCCGGCCAGCGCCAGCTCCAGCGCCGGGCCCAGGTGTTCAAGGCGCCAGCCCTGCAGCGAGGACGGCAGGCTGAAAGGACCTTCCGGCCAGCCTGTAGCCAGGGCATCGGTGAGGATTTTTTTCTTCAGCACCAGCTCCGCAGCCATCTGCTGCTCTGCGGCAAATTGCTCGCTCAGTTTTCTCAGGCTTTTGAGTACCTTGCCGGCTTCCAGCGGTAGCGGCTCCGGCAACAGCTCCGGCAAGGCAGCCGCAGGCAGACTGTCGGCTTCAGCCAGTAACGCCAGCAGGGCTTTGCCATTGTGCCGGATCTGCGCCGGCGACAGCCCTTCTATTTCTTCCAGCGCAGCCAGGCTGGACGGCCGCTTCTGTGCCAGCTCCAGCAGTGCCTGCTCCTTGAGTATCCAGTTGCGCGGCTTGTTGCGTTTTTGCGCCTGCTCTTCACGCCATGCACACAAAAGACGCAAGGCAGCAGCCTGCCTGGCATCCAGGGTCCAGGCCAGTTTCACCCCCCGCCACAGCTCCTGCGGCATGACGGGTTGCCGCTGGGCAGCGACCAATGTAGCACCATCTTCCAGCAGCCAGCTTCGCTTCTGCGTCGTCAACAGGGCATCCAGCTGCGGATAGACCGCGGCCAGATAGCTTACATCCTGCACCGCATACAGTTGCTGCTCGGCGCTGAGCGGACGTTGCAGCCAGTCAGATCGGGTCGCCCCCTTGGGCAGCTCCACCTGCAAGAAATGCTGTACCAGCCGTGCATAACCCCAGGAAAAACCGAGTCCGGCATAACCAGCAGCCAGCTGGGTGTCATACAGCGGCTGCGGCAAGGCTCCGGTCAGGCTCTGAAAGACTTCCAGATCCTCACCGCAGGCATGCACCACTTTGACTACTGCAGGACTCTCCAGCAGCCGGGCAAAGGGACTCCAGTCGCCAATCTGCAGCGGATCCAGCAGGTAATTGTCTGTTGCAGTCGCCAGCTGGATCAGGCCGGTTTGCGGATAGTAGGTATCGACCCGGACAAATTCCGTATCCAGCACCACAAAAGGTTCGGTCAGCCACTGTTCACACTGCTGTTGCAGCTGCTGGCTGGTGGTTACCCAGTGAAAATCTTGCATGGAATCAATCAAAAATTACAGTTTTGTTGTCGTGGATGATGACCCGGTCTTCCAGGTGGTAACGCAGACCACGGGCCAGCGCCATTTTCTCCACATCCTTGCCCAGTCGTACCATGTCATCAATGCTGTTGCGGTGGCTGACGCGCATGACATCCTGCTCAATGATGGGGCCGGCATCCAGGTCTTCGGTAACATAGTGGCAGGTGGCGCCAATCAGCTTGACGCCCCGCAACGCTGCCTGGTGATAGGGCTTGGCGCCTACAAATGAAGGCAGGAAGCTGTGGTGAATGTTGATCACCCGACCGGCATACTTCTCACAGAGCTCCGGTGGCAAGATTTGCATGTAGCGCGCCAGCACCACAGCGTCTGCCGAGTGCTCGTCAATCAGCCGGCTAACCTCGTCAAAGGCCGGCTGCTTGTTTTTCGGATCAACCGGCACATGGAAAAAAGGGATGCCATGCCATTCGACCATGCTGCGCAAATCGTCATGGTTTGCGATCACACAGGGAATATCACAGTCCAGCTCCTTGCGGTGCCAGCGGTGCAACAGATCGGCCAGGCAGTGGGATTCGCGGCTGGCCATCAGTACCACCCGCTTATTGACCGCAGAGTCGCTAACCTGCCAGATCATGGAAAACTCTTTGGCGATGGGGGCAAACGCGTGGCGAAAACCTTCCAGATCAAACGGTAGAGATTCGGCACGTATCTCGTGACGCATGAAAAACCAGCCGCTCTGCTCATCCGAATGCTGGCTGGCCTGATGAATCCAGCCATTATAAGTGGCCAAAAAATTACTCACCTTGGCCACAATTCCCACCCGGTCCGGGCAGGCTATCGTTAAACGAAAAGTCCGCATTTGCTACTCCGCAAACCATCAAAAGGCGACATTCTACAACCTGTCAGGGATCAAGTCATGGCCTGACCACCCTTGCAGAGAAAACCTGCAGCCACTCCCCATTCCACTGCGTAGTCAAAACCGCCACAGACAAAGCAGTATTTGCCGAAAACATCGCAGCATTGTTCATGACTGGAGTGTCCGGCGACAAACAATCCGCCGCATCCATGCAAAGCTTTTTATCCAGCATACAGATGCGCACAAGCCCCTCAATAACGCAAAAATCGTGCTCGCAAACACCCGGCGACTCAAGTCAGACAACGGGATCAACCGCGGAACTGCACGACACACAACAACGCGGCTTGCTCTACAAACCTGGACACCTCTCCCGCGACAGGACAAACAGCACCCGGGTAAATAACGGAATATCTCAAGTAACCCGCCAGGGTAGTTAGAAGGCGCAAGCCGATAAAAACGCAACTGCGCTTATCTGAAAACGTCCCGCACACTGACAACACGCCCGACTGCCGGCTAGACGGGCTGCGCCCTTCGACCCCGTACGATCGTTGTTTTGAGGCGGAACTAGTTAACAGTTTACATATGCTTACCAGGATTAACTGAAAATTAATAAAACCTGACAAGTAAAAACTAATAAGCTTGCAATCTTA
>CAYMXO010000008.1:45507-55204 GCA_964394445.1 uncultured Thiopseudomonas sp. | reverse complement strand
TGTCGGTTTCCGCCCCCAGCTCCAGCTCAAGCTGCTGTGCCCGGTCTTTCAGATCTTCGAGGCGCACGCCAATGCCCAACAGCCGTACCGGTTTGTTGCCGCGTGCGAACGCGGCAGCCAGCATCATGGCAAAGCGCTCCTGGCTGACCAGTGCTCCGGCCTGCTCCAGGGTGGTCTGGGTAAAATCATGGAATTTGATTTTGACGTGGGGTCGGTCAATGCGGTAATGCTCGTCCAGCCGCTGCATGCGCCGCTGCAGGCTGGCCATCAGCTCGGGCAGTTTGGCCAGACAGGTCTTGAGATCGGGCAGGTCTTCACTATAGGTTTCTTCCACGCTGACGCTCTGGCGCCTGCTGTTGGCTTCCACCGGGCGCTCGTCAACACCATGGGCAAGCTGCCACAGCCGCTCGCCAAATTTACCGAACTGGCGTATCAGTTCAATCCGGTCGAACTGGCGCAGGCTGGCGCAATCGTCAATACCCAGCCGTTCCAGTTTTTGCGCGGTTACCTTGCCGACACCATGCAGCTTTTTTACCGGCAAGCGCAAAACGAAGTCATCCACTTCGTCTGGCGTAATGACAAACAGCCCGTTGGGCTTGCGCCAGTCGGAAGCAATCTTGGCCAGAAACTTGTTCGGTGCCACGCCTGCCGACACCACGATGCGCAAGTCCTGCCAGACCCGGCTGCGAATCTCCTGCGCCATCAGGGTAGCGCTGCCCTTGCAGCTGTCGCTGTGGGTGACATCGAGAAAAGCCTCGTCCAGCGACAGGGGCTCGATCTGTTCGGTGTAGTCCTGCAGGATTTCATGGATCTGTTGCGATACCTGCCGGTACAGCTCCATGCGCACCGGAATCACAACCAGATCAGGGCATATTTTCAGCGCCTGTGCCATCGACATCGCCGAATGTACACCCCAGCTGCGCGCCTCGTAGTTGCAGGTAGCGACCACCCCACGGTGGCGTGGGCTACCGCCTACAGCCACCGGTTTGCCGTACAACGCCGGATCTTCCCGCATCTCCACCGCTGCATAAAAGCAGTCGGCATCAATATGGATGATCTTGCGCGCGCTCACGCTCAGTTTCCGTTGATACCGGACAGGCTGTAGTCGTCGGCGTCCATCCAGGCCGGGAAGCGCTGTTTGAAGCGGTCCAGCTTTGCCGCACTCAGGCGCACCTGATACACGCCTTCCTGGTCACGCACATGCAGCAGGCTGTCGCCGATAAAGTCCAGCACCTGGGAGTCGCCGCTGTGGGCATGGCCGTTATGGTCTTCACCGATGCGGTTAACGCCTGCCACATAGCAGAGGTTTTCAATGGCCCGTGCCGGCAACAGCCGGTTCCAGGCATCACGGCGCACCTTTGGCCAGCTGGCCAGATAAAACAGCAAATCGGTGTTTTGCGCATCACGGCTCCACACCGGAAAACGCAGGTCGTAACACACCAGCGGCCGGATGCGCCAGCCCTTGAGTTCAAGCAACAACCTGCGGTTGCCGGGGTTGAACCGCTCGTGCTCGTTGCCCATGCGGAACAGATGCCGTTTGTCGTAGTGTTCCAGACTGCCGTCCGGGCGGGCCCAGATCAACCGGTTGCGGTAATCACCTTCGCCGGCCTTGATGGTCAGGGTGCCGCAGACCACCGCATTCAGGCGGGCCGCCTGCTGTTGCAGCCAGCTTGTGCTGGGCCCGTCAGCGGCTTCGGCCTGCTCGGCGGAGTCAAGACTGAAGCCGGTATTGAACATTTCCGGCAACAGCACCAGATCGGCACCGTCTACCTGCTCCAGCAAACGGTCAAAATTGCGCAGATTGGCCTCCGTATCAAAACGGGTCACGGGTGCCTGCACCAGCGCTACGGTCAAGTCTTCACGTGGGGTCAAATCCTGCATAACAATTCTCCTGCCCGGTCCAGGGTTTCGTCGGTTTTGGCAAAACACAGGCGCAGCCAGCGCGCGCCAGCCGGTGGTTGCTGATAAAAAACGGATAACGGAATGCTGGCAATGCCTTTTTCTTGCGTCAACCAGCGGGCCATGGCCACATCATCCAGATCATCGCGGATGGCGCGGTAATCCACCAGCTGAAAATAGGTGCCGGCCGAGGGCTCACAGGCAAAGCGCGAACCAGCCAGTGCGGCACACAGGCGGTCACGTTTGGCCTGATAAAAGCGGCCCAGTGCTTCAACATGTTGCGGTTGCTGCGCCATGAAGTCAGCCAGCGCCAGCTGCAGCGGAGTCGGCGCACAAAAACTGACAAACTGGTGCACTTTACGCACTTCGGCGGTCAGTTGCGGTGGTGCCACCAGATAGCCGGTTTTCCAGCCGGTGACATGAAAACTCTTGCCAAAGGAGCTGACCACACAGGCGCGGGCATACAGTTGCGGGTGCGTCAGCACGCTGTGGTGCTGCAAGCCGTCAAACACCAGATGCTCGTACACCTCGTCGCTGATGACATAAATGCCACGCGGCCCGGTAAGCTGCGCCAGCCGGTCCAGATCGGCACGGCTGGCCAGTGCGCCACTGGGATTGTGCGGGCTGTTGATGATGACCAGCCGGGTCTTGTCATTCAGCGCGGCTGCAAAGGCATCCCAGTCGTACCGGAAAGCGTGATCAAGCGGTACATGTCTGGTAATGCCGCCGGCCAGACGCACAGAAGGCGCGTAACTGTCGTAAGCGGGATCAAACACAATGACTTCATCACCCGGATGTACCAGCGCCTGCACGGCGCAAAAAATGGCCTGGGTAGCACCCGGAGTGATGGTAATTTCCTGTTCCGGACAGGCGCTTACGCCATAGCGGCGGTTGATCAGGGCGGCTACCTGCTCGCGCAACTGCGGCACACCGGCCATGGGCGGATACTGGTTGTCATCGGCCATGACCCGCCGCGCCAGTGCTTCTTTAAGCGCCGGCGGGGCAGGAAAATCAGGAAAGCCCTGGGACAGATTGAGTGCCCCGTGCTGCTGTGCCAGCTGTGACATCTGGCTGAAAATGGTCAGGCCCACATCGGGCAGTTTGCTGTGCATGATGACTCCCTGGCTGCTCTGGTCGCCGTTCGCCCTGACAGCCCGCCTGTGACAGGCCTTCAAAGCCAGGTTCAAACAGCACCCGCCGCTGCAGATCGCTCTTCGGGCGGCATATGGACTCAAACCCCGCCCGTAGGCAGATCAATACCGGGGTTCAGGAGAGGCTGGCGAGCGACCGCTTAATGCTGCCGATTGTGCCACAAAGCCTGGGCCATCAGCAGCTCAATCCTGCCATGAGCCAGTCAGCCCCGACCATGAAAGAACGCTGCAAGCACCGGCGCAGCATGCTGCCTGGACACACCCGCCAAGGCGGGCCCAGCCGAAGGATTCAACGGTCTTTGCCGGCTCCGTGGCCGCTCGTCACACGCAGCATCAGGCCAACTGCAAACCAATGATGCCGGCAATGATGCAAGCAACACCAATGATGCCCTGTCGGCCCAGCCTTGAGTTGAACAGAAAACGGTCCAGCGTCACGGTGCCCAGCACACCCAAGCTGCCCCAGGCCGAATAGGCCACACTTAGCGGCACATAACGCACCACAATGCTGAGCAACACAAACGCCAAAATGATCATCAGCAAGCCGGCAACACCCCAGGCCAGCCGCTCAAAACCTTGCGAGCGTTTCAGACAGTAGTTGGCGACCAGGTCCAGCGAGACGGAACCCAGCAGCAGGGAAACCGGAAGAATCATGCAGCAACCCTCCCCTGTTCGTCGGTTTGTTTTTCTTTGTCCGGGCCCTGGTCAAAGGTCACCAGCAACAGGCCAAACATCATCAGGCCTACCGCCAGCAGCTGGCCGGTGCTCAGGTGTTCGCCAAACAGCAGCATGCCGGCCATGGCAATCAGGAACAGGCCGGCTCCCTCCCATACCGCATAGGATACGGCCAGCGGGATATGCATCACCGCACGGGAAAAGGCATACATGGAAAAGGTAATCATCACCGCCATAAAGGCATAGCCCAGCAACGGTGAGTGGGTTGCGGCATATTTCATGCCAATGGTGCTGGCCACTTCGGCCAGAACAGCCAGTGCCAGCATGATCCAGTAGTACATTGTCGCCTCTCTGGCATCGCCGCTTCGGGCAATGCATCAGGGATGCTCTGAAAAAACACTGCGGATTGCCGGATAAACCTGCATTCAGGCACTGGAGCCGGTTTGCGGGCTTGGGGTACTGCAATCCTGATGATGCTGCCAGGCAGCGAGTGCTTTTTGAGAGATTCCTTGTGTCTGAAATAAACGGATTCGGGCGAGTCCGGTGCCCGGAGGGTTACAGACCAGGAGAGACGCTAACGGCCACTACGCCATTGGCTATCAAAGAGATGGGGAGAGATGGAACGGGTAAAAGCTGCTTGTAAAGTAAGCATAAAGCCTCGGAGGCTGCCATAGATGCGCGAATTATAGCATAAAAGGGCAACGCTGAAGGTAGACTTTCAGCCCACATCACAACAGCCACAGCATGAGATCCGGCCCGGCGCGATACATGCATACCCTGTACGAAGGGGCTTGTCCCCTAGGCAATGCGGCCAATCGCAGTCGGGGGACAAGCCCCCTCGTACAGAACCCGATGCCCGGCACGGTGACCACAGATTGCCGCTACAAAAGCGCGGGCATTGCCTGACCGCCACAACAATCATGATGACCGTGTATTGCCAATGCGATACGGACGTCAGAAATGTCGCCGGTAAAACAGGTCCAGTGAGTTGGCCAGGCCGCTGGCGGCATCCAGATAAAGCCGCTTGGTCAGCTTATAACGCAACCCCACCGTGTTGCCCGGTTCAAAGATGCCCACGCCATAGCGCAGGCTCAGACGCTCGGTAATCTGCCCGCTGGCCACCACGCTGGTTTCATCACCACTGCCTTCACTTTCCAGCTCGAAATCCTCGATGCCCAGGCTGTCGGCCAGTTTTTGTGTCATAGGCATGGCGCCCATCAAACCAAGCCCCACTGCCGCCTGGGCCATGGCATTGCCGTCATCACCTCCGCCCAGCGGTTTTCCGAGCAGCAGCCAGGACATGGCCTGCTCCTGCGCCATTGGTGGTTCGGAAAAAATCTCGGCCTGCGGCTGTTCGGCCAACCCGGTAATGCGCATGCCGGCGGTTACATCGCCCGTCACCCGTACGGCCTCGATATCAATGTACGGCTGGGTCAGCGGCCCGGAAAACACCAGCCGTGCCCGGCGCAGATCCAGTTTCTGGCCGTAGCCACGGAAGCGGCCGTTTTTCAGTTCCAGCACTCCGCGGCCGGACAGGTTATCCCCTACCAGCAGGTTGCCCCGGACATCGGAAGTCAGGCCAAAGCCACTGAACTTGAGCCGGTCACTGCCCACGTCAATGGCGATATGCATGCGTACGTCCGGACCGGAGTCCTCCGCTTCACGCCCGACCACCACCGCATCACTGGAAACACTGACCGAGTCCGGCGGCAATTCAGGCACCGTGATGCTGCCGCGGGGTACCGAAACACTCCCGGTAATTGCCAGACCTTTTGTGTCGTAAGCGACATTCAGATCCGGGCTCACCTGCAGGTCAGCATAGGGCTGTACAAACACGGGCAGGTCGCTGCCCTGCAGACGGATGTCGGCGACCAGGTCATCAGCCCATTGCAGGCGGCCCCCCAGCTGCGCCCGTCCGTTGCCGCCACTGCGCCAGCCACCTTCCAGCTGCGCCTGCTGCCCGGCAATCTGCACGACCAGACCCAGCTGCTCCAGCGTGACCGGCAGCATGCCGCCCCCTACATGGCCGTCAGCAAGGCGAAGCTCACCGCGAATATCCGGTTGCTGCAGGGTTCCACCCAGTTCGCCACGGCCTTCAATACGGCCGCGCAGATGCTCGATGTCTTCGACAAAACCATGCAGTGCATTCAGGTCCAGATCCTGCAGGGTAAAGCTGCCGTGCAATGGCTTGTCGTCAGGACGCGGATCGATCTGCGCCTGAACCAGCAGCTGCCCCTGTTCCGCACCTTGCAGCCGCACCCGGGCATCCACCTGCTGCGGCAGCAGATCGGCAGCAACGTTCAGGGTCTGCCAGGCAAAACGCTGATCTTCCTGTTCCAGCACCAGTGCACCCCGGCCTGCATCCAGCTCAACCCGGCCCTGCAGGCCGGCACTGTCTTCATGGATGCGGAACTGTCCGTTGAGCCGCCCGTCAATGGCCAGCTCAGCCGGCAACCAGGGCTGCAGGCTGGCCAGCACAAACTCCTGCAAGCGGTAATCCAGTTGCAGTTGCGGCAGCAATTGTTGCTGGCCCTCACCACACAAGCGGCCATGCGTGCTGACCAGACAGTGAGCCTCCAAACGGGCATGCTTTTCGTGCAGGTAATCAATTGCCAGCGGCCGCTCCAGCTGCCAGCTCTGGTTTTCTGCTGTCAGTTGCAGCTGTGTCAGCCGACCCTGCCAGTGCAGGGTTTCGTCCTGCAGGCTGCCATCAAGCTGCACTTCGGCATTGGCCAGCGGGCCTTTCAGGCTGGCCTGCATATCATGTTTGTCCAGATCGCCGCCGGCTTTGAGCTGCAGCTGGCCAAGCAGGTTTTCACCACTGGCCAGCCCGCGCGCAAGCAGGTCGAGCTGACCACGCTTACCCTCCTGCAGCCGGGCGTTCAGTTTCAGATCACGCACGCGCTGGCCGTCAAAGGCCAGTCCCCGGCCGCTGAGCTGCACATCCGCATCCGGCTGCTCAAGGGTACCGGCCAGCTTCACGGTGCCTTGCAGACTGCCGCTGGCACCGGGCTGCAATTGCCCGGGCCTGGGTATGGCAATGCTCAGGCTGGCATTCAGGCGTTCATCCAGTTTGCCCTGGCCATGGATGCGGTTGTCGCCCAGACGCACGTCCAGTTGCGGCAGCTGCCAGTGCTGACCCTGTCCGCTGGCCTGCACCAGCGCCCTGAGCGGCTGCCCGCGCAGCTGGCCATCCAGCTGCAGGTCGGCATCCAGTTGCAGCTGCTCGTCCTTCAACTGGCCGGTGCTGCGCAAGTGGCCGCCCAGCTCGCCGGGCAAATCAGCCAGCCAGTAGGCCGGATCGAGCTGTTCGATATCCAGCGCTGCCTCCCAGCTGACCGCATCCTGCCAGGCTGCTGTCAGCACACCCAGAATCCGGCCCTGCCCGGCGGTTACCTGTAAGGGTTCAACCCGCACCTGACCGGCATCACCCTGCAGCCGGCTGTCAATGGCAAAATCGCCGGCCGGACCACGCAACTCGCCCTGCACGCTGCCTTGATAGCGGTCATCGGCATAGTCCAGCGCCAGCCGGGCTGTATCGACCTGCACCGGCGCTTCGTCCATGCCGGCAAAGTATTGCCAGGGGAACCGTTCGATCACGATCCGGGCGCTGGCACTCAGGGAGTCTTCCCAGCCTGCCCGGCCCTGTAGCTCGACATGCCCCTGCTGCGCATGGGCCAGCCGCAGCTGTTTGATCTGCGCACCCGCTGTGTCGGCCCGGCCAGCACCGGCAAGGGCAAACTGTTGCTGCTGTGCCCGCAAGTCCGAGGCCAGCTGCCAGGCAAAACCCTGTTCAAGACTGCCATCGGCCGACAGTTCCGCACGCTCCACAGCCAGCCCTTCGGGCAGCACCTGCGCCAGCTCCAGCCGCTCCAGCAGCAGCTCCAGACGGGCCGGCAAGGCTGCGCGCAATGGCTGCGCCCGTACTTGCAGGCGGCCGGTCAGGGCCCCCTGCAACGCGCCCTGCAACTGCACTTCTTCCTGCAACGCACCGGTCAGCTTCAGCTGTATGCTTTGCTCGCCCAGCTCCGGCAGCCGGCCGCCGGCCTGCAGCTCCAGTTCGAGCGGCCAGCTCTGCTCCAGCTGCAGCCGGCCGCTCAGGCCAGCCTGGTAGTCGTCGTAAGCCAGCGACAGCTGTTCCAGCTGCAGTTCGTTGCCGGCCGCGCGGGCAGACAGGTTCAAGTCACGCAACAACGGTTCGCCATTCAGATGCAACTCGCCAATATTTAGCTGCCCTATCTGCACGGACACGGGCAAACTGACATCGGGCAGTTCAACATCCGCAGCCGGCTCATCTGAGCTGTCCTCAATTTCACTCAGCTCAAGGGCAACCCGTTCCACCTGCAAGCGCTCCAGACAGACCGTGCCCCGCCAGAAACACCCTGCGTCCAGTACCATGCGCGGCTGCACCAGCTCGACCCGGGTTTCTTCGTCCTGCCACAACAGGCGCCCGGCCTGCCACTGGCCAAGCAGCGTGCCCTGATACTGCTCGATACTCAGGCCAGGCACCCACTCCAGTACACGACGACTGCCGCTCTCGGTAAACAACAGGCTCACGGCAGCCAGCACAAGCAACAGCACTGCCAGCAACGGCAGCAGGATCCACAACAGGATACGGCGTGTACGCGTCATAGTTCCGGTCCCATGGAAAAGTGGATGCGCCAGCCACGGTCATCGTGCAGGGCATGGGCAAAATCGAGCCGCAGCGGTCCGATTGGCGAGACCCAGCGGATGCCCGCGCCTACGCCAACCTTCATGCTGTCGCCCAGACTGTCGACCGCGTTGCCGCCGTCAATAAAAGTGGCCACACGCCAGCGATCCACGAACTCGTACTGGTATTCCAGACTTTGCGCCAGCATGTAGCGGCCGCCCACCCGGTTGCGCTCGGCATCCCGTGGCGACAGGCTCTGGTAGTCATAGCCGCGAACACTCTGGTCGCCCCCGGCGAAAAAGCGCAGCGAAGGCGGAATGGCGGAAAACCTGTCGGTAGCCACGGCACCCACTTCCACCCGGGCCAGTACCCGGTGCCGCTCCGCAAGCGTGGTGAGCCCCCTGGCCAGCGCACTGACGTGGACCACGTCGGCATCCGACAGCACGCTGCCCGAGCCGGCGCTGACATCCAGCTGCAACCGGTAACCCCTGGACGGGTCCAGTGGCGAATCGCTTTTCAGCCTGGAGAAGCCAATACTGGGCAACAGGAATTTGCTGTGCCGGCTGCGGTTGCTGCCCCGGTCGTATTCATAGCGCTCGTCTTCCCAGCGCAGGCCTACCGTGCGCTGCCAGTCACCGGCAACTTTTTTGCGCCACTGGGTGCCCAGCGTCAGGCGCTCGCTGAACACGTCAACCAGATCTTCACGCTGGTAACCGGCGACAAAGCGCAGCTCGTCAGACAGGGGCGAGCTGAGCGGGATTGCGTACCAGGCGGTAACATTCTGTTTGGGTTTGGAAATTTCGCTGTCAAAGCCCAGCTTATGACCCTTGCGGTTGACCCGGTGCCGCTCCCAGCTAAAGCGCCCGCGCGGACCCACATCGGTGGAAAATCCCGCGCCAAGGCCGAGCGTGCGCGGTTTTACCGGCTGCAGGCGCACCTCTACCGGCACCACCAACGGGCCTTCGGCAGTGCCTTCTGCATCCACCTGTACTCCGGCAAAGTAGCCGGTGTTCTGCAGGTTTTGCGACAGCTCGGCCAACAGTGCCGAATCATAGGGCGTGTTTTCGTCAAAGGGCACCAGGGCCGCCAGCAATTTTTCGTCAATTTTGCCCGCTTCGGCAAACTCGACCGTCCCCAGCCGGTAGCGGGGGCCACTGTCATAGTGCAACTCGATATCGGCCGCTCCGGCAGCCGGATCCACCAGCAAGCGGTGGCGGCTGAACCCGCCGGCAAAGAAACCATAGCGCAGGCCCTGCTGCTGCAGAGCGCTCTTCACTTCGTCATAAGCACCGTGGTTCAGCTGTTCACCAGGCTGCAGGCGCGG
>CAYMXO010000008.1:0-45407 GCA_964394445.1 uncultured Thiopseudomonas sp. | reverse complement strand
TCTTCACTTCGTCATAAGCACCGTGGTTCAGCTGTTCACCAGGCTGCAGGCGCGGATCGCGCACCTTGAAAGCATCCATGTTGGCGGCGTCGCCGGTTATCCGGATATCCACGTTGCGCAGCCGAACCGGTTCACGCACCCGGATGTGTATGTGCAGCAGCGGCTTTTCCTCATCACCGCGCACCTCGACGCGATAACGGTTGTTGTAGTAGCCCAGTGCTTCGCCGGCCTGCCGGGCCTGCTGCACGGCACCACGTTGATAGCGGCGCAGGCTGGCAAGATCATGGCCTTTCAGGTCGCCGATCAGGGCGGCGACGTTGGCATTGAGCGCCTTGTCTTCGGGTTTGCTGACCACTTCCAGCCGCGCCGCCCAGCCTGTTTGTAGCGTAGCCAGCAACAGCAAAAGCGCTAGCCAGCGTGTTAGCATATTGCTCATTAACGCATCTCTATTTGTATTTCCGACAGTCTGGCGCTGTCATTTTGCTGCAGGAATAGATCACCCATGAAACTCATCTCATTCAACATCAATGGCCTGCGCGCCCGTCCACACCAGCTTGAAGCACTGATCGAGGCTCATCAGCCCGACGTGATCGGCCTGCAAGAAATCAAGGTGGCCGATGAACAGTTCCCGCACGAAATGATTAGTGCGCTAGGTTATCACGTAGAGCATCACGGGCAGAAGGGTCACTACGGCGTGGCGCTGATGTCGAAGCAAAAACCTGAAAATGTAGTCAAGGGTTTTCCTGGTGATGACGAAGAAGCCCAGCGCCGTTTTATTCGCGCCGATTACCGCGACAGTAACGGGCAGCTGGTAACCGTGATGAACGGCTATTTTCCGCAAGGTGAAAACCGCAAACACGAAACCAAGTTTCCGGGCAAGGTCAAGTTCTACCAGGACCTGCAGGATCTGCTGGAAACGTCCTTTACTCCGCAGGACCCGGTCGTGGTCATGGGGGATTTCAACATTTCTCCCGAAGACAGCGATATCGGCATTGGCCCGGACAACGCCAAACGCTGGCTGCGCACCGGCAAGTGCAGCTTTCTGCCGGAAGAGCGCGAATGGATGCAGCGCCTGAAAGACTGGGGACTGGTCGACAGCTTCCGCCGGCTGCATCCGGACACCGATGACCGCTTCAGCTGGTTCGACTACCGCAGCAAGGGTTTTGATGACACGCCCAGACGCGGCCTGCGCATCGACCTGATCATGGCCAGCCAGGTGCTGGTGCCACAGTTTGCCGAAGCCGGCATCGACTACCAACTGCGCGGCATGGACAAGCCTTCCGACCACGCACCAGTCTGGCTGACGCTCAACCCGTGCACGGTATAGCCGGCATCCATTCCGCCCTGGCCATGTCTGCCCGACACCGCAAGCCGGCGCAAACAGCCCGCATTCAGCTGGGCGAGCTGTCAGTCGGTTTTGTTCATCCGCTGGTCCTCGCCCTTGAAGCGCTGGGGCACGATGCTGAACCGCTGCTGCAGCGCTTTGGCCTGGGCAAGGAGCGCCTGGCCAGCGCCGGCAGCCGCATCTCCATCCCCCACTATATGCGCCTGAGCCATGCGGCGATCGAACTGTCCGGGCGGCCGGATCTGGGCTTGCTGATGGGCCGGCACAGTCGCATGGAACAACTGGGACTGGCCGGTGCCTGCGCCCGGCTGGCTCCGGACGGACGTTCGGCCACCCGCGATCTGACCCGCTTCGAGCCGCTTCATGCCCGCAACTATCTGGGCCAGAGCAGTCTGGACGAGCAACGGGAAGGCAGCTGGATCAATTTTTATTCGATTGCTCCCTACAACGGCTACAACCGCTTTGTGGTCGATACCGTCCTGGCCGCCTGGCCGGCCTACCTGCAACAGGTAACGGGACAGCCGGCAACACCGCAGCGGGTGCAGATTGAATATCCAGCTCCAGCCCATGCGGCTGTTTTTGAAGAGTATTTTGGCTGTCCGGTCGAATTTTCGGCACCGGCCAACCGGATCCTGTATCGCCACCAGGTGCTCAACCGGCCAAATCCTTTCTGCGTGATGCACAGCTGGCATGAGCTGCAGGGGCTGTGCCGCCAACAGCTGCAGCTACAACAGCTACCGGCACGCCTGACGGAACAACTTGCACGGCAGATTGCCCAACACCTGCGACAAGGCGAACCTTCCCTGACAGAAATGGCCCGGCGCCTGCGCATGCCGGCCTGGACCCTGCAACGACGCCTGGAGCAGGAGGGCAGCAGTTTCCGTCAGCTGGTACAGGAAACCCGCCATGGCCTTGCCCTCAGCTATTTGCGTGACACCCGTCTGTCACTGGCAGAAATTGCCTGGCAGCTGGGTTTTGCTTCCAGCGAGGCATTTCAACGTGCTTTCAAACGCTGGCAAGGGCTGCCACCGGGGCAATTTCGACAACAGGCTGACAGTGCTGAACACATCTACAGCACGGACTTGTGACTCCGTCACAAATACGGTCGCTACCGCTTGGTACGGCAACTTTTTGACTGTAGAATCCCGCAACCTGCAACAACCTCCTAAATTTATGGCCATTTAATGTCTGATACCTTTGCTCCCCTGCTTGACTGGCTCAGCCTGAATCCGCACTGGGCCGGAGCAGGCGTTTTCCTGATCATTCTGGTGGAGTGCATGGCACTGATTGGCGTGCTCTGGCCCGGTGTCATGTTGACATTTCCGGCAGCGTTGCTGGCCGGCCAGGCCGGCATGCCGCTGGTTTCACTGGCATTACTGGCCTGGCTGGCCGCCTTTGCCGGCAACGGGGGCTCCTATCTGCTGGGAACGCGCCTGCAGAACGGCGCCCGCAGCCTGCCGCTGCTGCGCAACCACCCCCAGTGGCTGGCGCAAGCCGAAGTGCATTTGTCCAGCTACGGTGCAGCCAGTCTGCTGGTAGGCCATTTTGTCGGTCCTCTGCGCCCCGTACTGCCCTTGCTGGCCGGCATGTTGCGCATGCCGACAAGCCGCTTCTTCCTGATCAACCTTTGTGCATCCGGCCTCTGGGCGCTGGCAACCGTGCTGCCCGGCTGGCTGGCCGGTGCAGCCCTGGAAAACAGCCCTCCGGCCGGATTCTGGCTGCAGGCAGCGCTACTGCTGACCGGTTTTGCACTGTTAACGGCAGTTTGCCTGCAAGCAGCCCGGAGACCTGAAAAGCGGCTGCGCTGGGTACCAATGGCCCTGTCGGGCACCTTGCTGGCCGCCCTGCTGACCTGCTGGCCCTGGTTGTCCCGTTTTGACCTGTACCTGCAACAGCTGGCACTGGGATTGTCCGGCCCACTGGCTGACCGGATCATGCTGTGCATTACCCAGCTGGGTGATGTGAAGCTGCAAATTGCGCTGGACGCCCTGCTCTGCGGCCTGCTGGTACTGTACCGCGCCCGCACCGCCGTTTTCTTCGCAGCCGGCAGCCTGATGGGAGCCACGCTGCTCAATGCCGTGCTGAAAAAACTGGTAGCCCGCAGCCGCCCGGACCTGCTGCCGATTCCCCTGAAAGGCTACAGCATGCCCAGCGGCCATACTGTGCGGGCCTTTACCTTTTTCCTGGTGGTTGCCATATTGGCCGGGCTCGGCCGTCGCTGGCAAATCCGTATCGGGCTGGTCGTACTGGCCTTCGTCCCGGGCAGTCTGGTGGCTTTTTCCCGTGTCTACCTGACTGCCCACTGGCCTACAGACACCCTGGCCAGCCTGTTGCTGGCTACTTTCAGCTGCACGGCCATGCTCGCCCTGCTTGGCAGCAAGCGTCTACCTGCGTTGCTCGGGCACAGACTCTGGGCGTTACAAGGCAGCCTGTCGTTGCTGGCTTTCCTGTTGTTCGTGCTCTGGTCATTTTCTGCCACAGCCAGCAAGTACAACCTGCTTTAAAGTCTGGCCGGCATGCGTTTTACCTTTTTGCGCTCCCGCCTGTTCAATGAGTGGCGGGCACTTCTCAGGCTTTCCGTACCCATAGTGATTGCACAGCTGGCCAATGCTGCCATGGGTTTTGTCGATACCATGATGGCCGGCCGGGTCAGCCCAACCGATCTCGCCGCCGTCGCCCTGGGCAACTCGATCTGGATGCCGGTTTTCCTCTTCATGACCGGCGTGCTGATGGCAACCACCGCCCGGGTCGCACGGGTCTTTGGTGCCGGGCAGACACACAAGGTCGGACCGCTGGTACGCCAGTCGCTGTGGCTTGGTCTGTTGCTGGGCAGCTTGCTGGCCGTCCTGATGTGGAATGCCGAACCCCTGCTGCACCTGCTTGGCATTGACGCACGACTGGTCACTCCGGCCATGGGTTATTTGCAGGCGGTGGCCTGTGGTTTTCCGGCCATTGCCCTGTATACCGTACTGCGCTGCTACAGCGATGCCCTGGGCAGAACGCGTCCCAGCATGGTGATCGGCCTGATTGGTTTACTGATCAACATCCCGGCCAACTACGCCTTCATCCACGGCAAGCTTGGCTTGCCGGCCATGGGGGGTGTCGGCTGCGGCTGGGCCACTGCGCTGGTGATGTTCTGCATGCTGCTGGCGATGTTCTGGTGGGTACGCTGGGCTCCCCACTACCGGGAGCACGGCACCTTTACCCGCTGGCAGTGGCCTGAACGGCAACAGCTTGGCAGCCTGTTGGCACTGGGGCTGCCAATTGGTGTTTCGATTTTTGCCGAAGCGAGCATCTTTTCCATCATTGCCTTACTGATTGGCGGCCTGGGAGCCAATACGGTTGCCGGTCACCAGATCGCGCTCAACTTCAGCTCGCTGGTATTCATGCTGCCCTATTCGCTGGGTATGGCAACCACAGTGCGGGTCGGTCAGAAACTCGGCGCCAGCAAGCCGGCAAACGCTGCCTTTGCCGCCTGGGTGGCGATGGGTACAGCGCTGCTGCTGGCCTGTGTATCGGCCAGCTACATGACATTATTGCGTGAACTCATTGCCCGCATCTACACCGCCGATCCGCAGGTGCTGGCGATTGCTTCAACGCTGATCATCTATGCGGCGATTTTCCAGTTTTCCGATGCGGTACAGGTTACTGCAGCCGGCGCCCTGCGCGGCTATCAGGATACGCGGATAGCCATGTTGATTACACTGGTTTCATACTGGGGAGTGGGGTTGCCGGTGGGGTATGCGCTGGGCCTGACGGAGCTGGCCGGCCCTGCACAGGGCCCTGCAGGCCTGTGGCAAGGGCTGATTGCCGGCCTGACCTGCGCAGCCATTCTGCTGGGCTGGCGGCTACGGTATCAGGCAAGAAAACATGCCGTTGCGACATGAGCGCCTGAACGACGGCAGTTTCAGCTCAGCGCAACTCCTTGTGCCTTGAGCAGCGGTTGGAAATTCCATGGGTAAAGCGGCTCGGGTGTGTCTTGCGCTCAAGGGGCAGGCCGCACAAATCGCCAGTCACTGGAATATAGGCATCACACACCGGCATTTCATAATGCTCCAGCCAGGTTTCGTAATCTTCCTCACTGACCATGCAGTACCTTGCCGCATATGCAGACGGGCTACTCAGGAATTCATCCACTTCATCCACCGGAATGGTGATATGACCGGCTCCAGGCTGCATGGTAACCAGCGATACGCCTGCATAATCCAGCCGCTGCAGGACATCCCGGGAAGCCTGCAGCATCGTCTTGTATTCCTTGCGCGCTGCCAGGCTTTCCTCCAGCGCCTGCTGCAGTCGAGACCTCAGCTCTTCCAGCTGCGCCTCATGCTCACGCTGTTGCTGTTGCAACTGATCAGCCTGTGCGGCTGTCTGCAGCTGCTTGTGTGACTGCAGCTCCTGCTCGAACTGCGCCTTGAGCATGGCCACATGGCTTTTTTCCTTGGCCGCCAGGCTTTCCAGCTCCTGCCGGGCATCTTCACCAATGCTGCCCAGCTGCCTCACCTGTTCTTGCAAGATCAGGTTTTTCTCCCGGCTCGCCTGCAGTTCCAGTTCGACTTGCCCGAGCATATCGCGGCTTTCCTGCAGTTGCTGCTCAAAGCGCTGACGCAGGGTAGCCAGTATCTCGTCATGTTCGGCTTCCAGGGTTCGGATGCGCAGCCGCTGCTGCTTGATCAGCTGGGCCGTCTTTTGCCGCTGTCCGGCTTCGCGCTCGGCCGCTTCCTGTTCCTGCTCTTTTTTCCACTCCACCGCAGCAGGTGATTGCCAGGCTTCCTCGGCAGCCATTTGCAATCGGTCCAGCTCGAAGACAGTAGCAGCCGGAACCTCTTCTTCAACCAGCAAACGCAACTGGTTACGTTTTACCGCATCGCGAATCATGTGCAGGTGGTTATGGCCTGGCGCCAGATCGGGGTCCCAGAGCTGGGCATGCATCCAGGGAACAGGAGACTGACTGCGGCACACCAGACGGATCGGGCCACCCCCCAGATCAGGCCCGTGCTCGGCTTTCTCGATCAGTTGACGCAGGGGAACATTCCAGCCCGGATCGGCTGCACCCATGTCGTCAAAAGACAGATAAAACAAAACGATCGAACGCACCTGCAGCCTGGGGTTAATGACCACATAGGCTGCACGAGTCTGCCGGGCAGCCCAGTCAGGCATGTTGACCACATTGTCCAGCACTGCTTCAAATTCGGGATACAGCATTTCCGTAACAACCGCATCATCCCTGAACAGCATGATGGCTTCAGTCATCTGTTGCCGGTTTGTCCTGAAAGAGCTCATTGTAAATTCATTCTCCCCGCTGGAAGGATATCGGGGCCACGACAAAAGGCCCCCGCATGGCTGGCCATGGATTACCATGCCACCATAAAGCCAGCATGCAGTTTGAATGATGCTACAACAGTTACTAAAAGCAAGCCGAAAGTATGAAAAAGTTTGTGATACGTAGCACACAAGTTCGCGCAAATGCACCGGCTGGTAACCGGCCAGGGGCGAACTCTGGCTCGCGTCCGGGGCTGCAGAAAATGCCTGCAGCCGGATCAGGACCTAGATGACCGCGGCGATCCGTGCGCCCTGGTCAATCGCCCGCTTGGCATCCAGTTCGGCAGCTACATCGGCACCACCGGCCAGATGTACTGGAACACCGGCGGCCTGCAGTCCGTCCAGCAGCTCGCGCTGCGGTGTCTGGCCGGCACAGATGACAATATTGTCCACGTCCAGCACCTGTGGCTCACCACCGGCAATACATACATGCAGGCCGGCATCATCAATTTTCAGGTATTCGGCGCTGTTGATCATCTGCACTTTTTTCTTGGCCAAGTCGGCACGGTGAATCCAGCCGGTAGTTTTGCCCAGCCCCGCACCGACCTTGCTGCTCTTGCGCTGCAACAGGTAAACCTCGCGCGGACTGGCCGGAAACTCCGGCTCAACACCGGCCACGCCACCACGGGCAGTCAGGCCCGGATCAATACCCCACTCGCGCCAAAACACCGCCGGATCCAGGCTGGCAGGCTTGCCACTGTGGGTCAGCAACTCGGACACATCAAAGCCGATACCGCCGGCACCAATGACTGCCACCCTCTGCCCGACATTCTGGTGCCCGGCGATGGCATCCAGGTAGCTCAACACTTTTGCATGGTCAATGCCGGGAATTTCCGGTACGCGCGGGACAATGCCTGTCGCCAGAATGACTTCATCAAAGCCGCCATCAACGATATCCGCAGTGCTGATCCTGGTGTTCAGCCGCACCTCCACCCCGGTTTCTTCCAGCAGGTGACCGAAATAACGCAGGGTTTCGTAAAATTCTTCCTTGCCCGGAATCAGCTTGGCCACATTGAACTGTCCGCCAATCGCGCTGCCGGCATCAAACAGCGTGACCTGATGGCCGCGTTTTGCCGCCACCGTTGCAGCTGACAAACCGGCCGGACCAGCACCAATGACCGCCAGTTTTTTCGGTTGTTGCAACGGCTGATAAACCAGCTCGGTTTCATGACAGGCACGCGGGTTGACCAGACAGGACGACAGCTTGCCGCTGAAGGTATGATCCAGGCAGGCCTGGTTGCAGGCAATGCAGGTGTTGATCCGCTCCGGCTGGCCGGCTGCGGCCTTGTTGACAAATTCCGGGTCGGCCAGAAAGGGGCGAGCCATCGACACCATGTCGGCGGCGCCACTGGCGATGGCGTGTTCGGCCACTTCAGGGGTGTTGATACGGTTGGTTGCCACCAGGGGAATAGCCACCTCACCGCGCAACTTGGCGGTTACGCTGACAAAGGCGCCACGCGGCACCTTGGTGGCAATGGTGGGAATGCGCGCTTCGTGCCAGCCGATACCGGTGTTGATGATGGTAGCGCCAGCAGCCTCGATGGCCTTGGCCAGCTGCACCACCTCGTCCCAGCTGCTGCCGCTGTCGAGCAAGTCCAGCATTGACAAGCGGTAAATAATAATGAAGCTGGCACCGACAGCTTCACGGATACGGCGCACGATTTCGACCGGCAAGCGCATGCGGTTGGCAAACTCGCCGCCCCATTCATCCGTGCGCTGGTTGGTGTGGCCGACCAGAAACTGGTTGATGAAATAACCTTCCGAGCCCATTACCTCGACACCGTCGTAGCCAGCCCGTTGCGCCAGCTGCGCACAATTGACGAAGTCAGCCACCTGCTGCCAGACCTCTTCGCTGCTCAGCTCTTTTGGTTTGAACGGGTTGATCGGTGCCTGGATGGCACTGGGAGCCACCAGTTCCGGGCTGTAGGCATATCGCCCGGCATGCAGGATTTGCAGGCAGATCTTGCCGCCCGCCTCATGCACGGCTTCGGTAACAATACGGTGCTGCTGTGCCTCTTCCTGTGTGCTCAGCCTGGCTGCCCCCTTATACACGCCACCCTCTTTGTTAGGCGCAATGCCGCCAGTGACCATCAAGCCTACGCCGCCACGGGCGCGCTCGGCAAAGTAGGCGGCCATGCGCTCAAAACCACCGGGACGTTCTTCCAGCCCGGTGTGCATCGAGCCCATCAGGACACGGTTTTTCAGCGTGGTAAAACCCAGATCCAGGGGTTGTAGCAGGTTTGGGTAGTGGGGGTTGGTCATCAGAATGCTCCATGGTCATGCGATTGTGTTTTTGTTATGGGCGTGGTTGCGGGCCGGCAGGCAGCGGTGCAAGGGCTAGAACACAAGATAGCCAGCCTGTCAGCGCAACTCAATGATCAAAAAATACAAAATACAAACTCTTAAAGACAGTATTAATGTGAGTTTGCAGGGTTATGAGGGAATGGTGGCGTTTGAGGGGATGGTGTTTTTTACTGAGGTGGCTGGAGCATGGGTGAATTTTTATACTGTGGCGGCCGGGCCGGGCGGGACGCTCCGTCAGGCTGCGCTGCGCTGATGCCTGACTCCGGCCCCGCCCGCCCCGAAATCTGCCTTGTGTGGGTGGGGGGGGTTGTCCCGCCTGCGGCGGGATGCTGTCGCCGTGGCTGGCTCCTGTTTTGTGGTTGGGGGTTCTGCTTTTTGTAAGAGCGGTTTTAGCCGCGAGCGGAGTTGCGTCCAGGCGGCGGGGTTTGAGCGTTGAATGGCTGCGGCCGCGGTCGTGGATAGATTGTACGTTTGTCTCTTGGAGCCTGAGCGGGTTTTATACTGCAGTGGACGAGTTTCCGGATTGTATTTTTCCTGACCGTTTAAAACGTGCAGGTTATTTTTTGCACTCTGGCAGCTGGATAGCAAGGTGGGTCCGCACTGCGGTGCCAGACTCGCCTTTCCGCCAGTTACGCAGGGCTTGCAGCAAAGAGCCCTGCTCTGCAGGGCTGCAGAACGGCATGGTAACAAAACTGTCAGGTATAAAAAAACCGGCCATGAAGGCCGGTTTTTTGCAATGCCTTTGGCTTATGCTGCAGCCAGCGCCTTGATGTGCTGGTTCAGACGGCTCTTGTGACGAGCGGCCTTGTTCTTGTGCAGAATGCCTTTGTCAGCCATGCGGTCAATTACCGGAACAGCCTTGGCGTAAGCTTCCTGAGCCTTGGCCAGATCTTTGGCGTCCAGAGCCTTGACTACGTTCTTGATGTAGGTGCGAACCATGGAACGCAGGCTGGCATTGTGGCTGTTGCGCTTCTCAGCCTGTTTGGCGCGTTTTTTGGCAGAAGGGCTGTTGGCCACAGTCGAACTCCTCGAATACTTCTACATGAAAGGGAAAAAATGATTTGCGGATGATGCCGGTTAAACGGCCGGCTGTCAAGCGTGTACAGAGTTTTGTGCTGCTCATACGTCACGTCAGCCTCGGCGGCAGGACGCAACCCCGTTCGCGGCTGAAGCCGCTTCTACAAAAAGCGGAGCAGCCATAAAGCTGGAAGCAGTCATGGCGATAGCATCCCGCCAGCGGCGGGACAAACCCCTCCACCCACACAAGGCAGATTTCGGGGCGGGCGGGACCGGAGTCAGGCATCAGCGCAGCGCAGCCTGACGGAGCGTTCCGTCCGACCCGGCCGCCGCAGTATAAAAACCCACCCATGTTTCAGCCGCCACAGTAACAACCACCAACTCAACCCGGCCACTACAGCAAAACTACAGCGGCTTGCCCCGGTTGCCATGCTGGCTGACAAACTCCTGAACCACTGTCAGGTCGTTGGCCAGAACGGTACAGCGTTCCTCGCGGTCAAACAGGTCGCTCATGTGTGGCGGCAACTGTGGAGCCACTCCACTGACTGCTTTTTCCACCGCCTCCGGGAACTTGACCGGATGTGCGGTACCCAGGGTCACCATGGGCACGCTCAGGCTACGGCGGCATTCACGTGCAGCACGTACGCCAATGGCGGTATGCGGATCCAGCAGCTCGCCACACTGTTCGTATACCTCGGCGATGGTGGCGCAGGTCTGCTCGTCATCCACAGCCAGCGAATCAAACAGCTTGCGCACCTCGGTCCAGCGGTCTTCTTCTACCGACAACTGGCCACTGACGCGGAAATTGTCCATCAGATCCGCCACCAGCGCACCATTACGGCCGTGCATGTCAAACAGCAAGCGCTCGAAGTTGGACGACACCATGATGTCCATGGATGGCGACAGTGTCGGGTGCAGCTCGTCCTTGTGGTAACGGTTGCCGCTCATGAAACGGTGCAAAATGTCGTTGCGGTTGGTGGCCACAATCAGCTGGTTGACCGGCAGGCCCATGTTGCGGGCCAGATAACCGGCAAAGATGTCGCCAAAGTTGCCGGTCGGTACCGAAAAGGATACCGAACGCTGCGGCGCACCCAGCTGCAGGGCCGCGTGAAAGTAGTAAACGATCTGCGCCATGATGCGCGCCCAGTTGATCGAGTTGACTGCCACCAGACGGGTGCCCTTGAGGAAAGACTGATCGGCAAAACTGGCCTTGACCATTTCCTGGCAATCATCAAAGTTGCCCTCAACGGCAATGTTGTGGATGTTGTCGCTGAGGGCGGTGGTCATCTGCTTGCGCTGCACTTCGGAAACACGCTGGTGCGGGTGCAAAATAAAAATATCCACGTTGTCACAGCGGCGGCAGCCTTCAATGGCCGCCGAGCCGGTATCACCGGAGGTGGCCCCCATGATCACCACACGCTCGCCACGCTTGGTCAGCACATGGTCGAGCAAGCGGCCCAGCAGCTGCAGGGCAAAGTCCTTGAACGCCAGGGTCGGGCCGTGGAACAGTTCCAGCACCCATTCGTTGGTGTCCAGCTGGCGCAGCGGGGCCACCGCCGTGTGGGCAAAAGCACCATAGGTATCGTTGAGGATTTCCTTGAAATCGGCATCGCTGATGCTGCCGGCCACAAAGGGACGCATGACCTCGAACGCCAGCTCGTGATACGGCAGGCCAGCCCAGGACTGCATCTGTTCAACGGTAAAACGCGGCAGGCTTTCCGGCACATAGAGGCCGCCATCGCTGGCCAGTCCGGCCAGCAGTACATCTTCAAAATTCAGGGCCGGCGCCTGGCCACGGGTACTGATATAACGCATGTTGTTTGCCTTTGTAAAATTAGTCCAGATGTTCCACGCGAATGCGCACCACCGGTGTAATCACCGAGCCCAGTGCTTCCAGAGCAGCGATGGCATCGTTCATCCGTGCCTCCTGCACCTGGTGGGTCAGCAAAATAATCGGGATCAGCCCGTCCTGCTCTTCGGCTTCTTTTTGCATGATGGACTCAATATTGATACCACGCTCAGACAGAATGCTGGCAACCTCGGCCAGCACACCCGGGTGATCCTGGGCCTGAATGCGCAAATAGTAGGCCGACTGGCAATCGCCGATCGGCAACACCGCCTCGCTCGACAGCGCTTCGCTCAGAAATGCCAGCGGAGCAACGCGCTCTTCGACAGCAGCATCCAGGGTGCGGGCAATGTCCACCAGGTCGGCCACCACCGCCGAGGCGGTTGGTTCCATACCGGCTCCAGCGCCGTAATACAGGGTGCTACCCACGGCATCGCCATTGACCATCACAGCGTTCATCACACCATTGACATTAGCGATCAGACGTTCAGCCGGGATCAGCGTTGGATGCACACGCAGCTCGATGCCTTCGGTGGTACGGCGTGCCACACCCAGATGTTTGATACGGTAGCCCAGGGCTTCGGCATAATTGACATCATCGGTGGTCAGTCTGGTAATGCCCTCGGTGTAGGCTTTGTCGAACTGCAGCGGGATGCCAAAGGCAATCGAAGCCAGAATGGTCAGCTTGTGCGCGGCGTCGATACCTTCAACGTCAAAGGTCGGGTCGGCTTCGGCATAGCCCAGAGCCTGGGCTTCTTTCAGCACATCACCGAAGGCACGGCCCTTCTCGCGCATTTCGCTCAGGATAAAGTTACCGGTACCGTTGATGATGCCGGCCAGCCAGTTGATGCGATTGCCGGCCAGCCCTTCGCGGATTGCCTTGATCACCGGAATGCCGCCAGCAACAGCGGCCTCATAGCCAACCGTAACGCCCCTGGCACTGGCCCTGGCAAAAATTTCGTTGCCATGTACCGCCAGCAGCGCCTTGTTCGCGGTGACCACATGCTTGCCGTTTTCGATGGCAGCAAGCACCACCTCGCGGGCAACAGTCTCGCCGCCAATCAGCTCGACCACCACATCAATATCAGGGTTGCTGGCAACAGCCATGGCGTCTTCGGTTACGTCAATTCCTGTGGTATCACACTGTGGATTGAGGCTGCGTGCGGCAATTTGCACCACTTCAATCCGGCGGCCAATGCGCCGGGAAATTTCCGCTCCATTGCGCTGCAATACGTTAAGGGTGCCCCCACCTACAGTTCCCAGACCACAAATTCCGACCTTGACGGTTTTCACGCTATGCAACCTCTCTTGTTGTGGCCCGCGCCCGCGGCGCTGCCTGTTGATCATTGTTTGGCCTGCAATGCCCGTGCTGCTAGCTGGGCTGCCGGCATGTAACCCGGTATCAGTTCACCATTTTCCAGTACGATTGCCGGTGTGCCACGAATACCAATCTGTTGCCCCAGTGCATGTTGGCGGTCCACCGGATTCCTGCAGGTTGCCGCTGCCACAGACTTGCGCCGCTTGGCGCGGCTCATCGCCTGCACGCGATCATCAGCACACCAGATGCTGACCATGGTGTCGTAGGTTGTACCAGACAGGCCCTGTCTGGGCCAGGCCAGATAGCGTACCTCGATGCCCGCCTGGTTCAACTGGTCAACTTCAGCATGCAATTTTTGGCAATAGCCACAATCCACATCGGTAAATACCGTGATGCTGGCCCGGGTTTTGGCAGCAGGAAAAACCACCATGTCCTGCTTGTCCAGCCCTTGCATCTGGGCTGCGACAACCTTCTGCCGTGCTTGCCCGGTCAGATTGACGGCACTGCCTTCTGCCACCTGGTAAAGCTGGCCATGCAGGATAAACGTGGCGGTTTCATCCACATAGAGAAATTCTCCGCCCGCCAGTTGCACCTGGTACAGGCCGGAGTCCGCCACCCTGGCAACCTCTTCCACCACAACATCAGGCTGCAAACGGACAAGCTGCTCACGAATTTGCTGCTCCGCGGTCTGCGCATATACAGCAGACGCCAGCATCAGGGAAAGCAGCAACAACCAGCGACAAAAAAGCAGTACCTGCGAAGCCATATTCAGACACCCGGAAAAATCCGGATTCTAACACAACTCGGGCAGCTGCCACAGGGCACCGGACGAGACAGACAGCGGGCGGGAAGGAACTGCCTGCACCTTGCGTGCAGGCAGAAAGAGTTACTTGCGCCAGTAGTTATTGGCAGCAGCAACCGTCTGGAAATTCACCGCGATCACATGGGAAACCGCGGTCAACGAGTCGGCAGAGTTGGCATACTCGGGGCGCAATTTATGCAAAACCTCGGGGTCCGGCTGGGTGTACTTGACACCGCGGCGACTCAGGGTAATTGCCAGTTCAAAGCCTTCCTGCGGGGTTTCCGTGATCAGGCTGTTCAGCCATAGGTCAGACATGGTGTGCTCCTTGAATCAGTAAGAATATGCGGCGTGCACCTATCGGTAGATGGAGCACAGGCACAAAAAGCATAAACCCCCGCACCCTTCGCGTCCACCATTCCGGCCCCGGGCCTGCCGCACACATCGCAGATCAGGTGCGGAACTGCTGCACGAGCACCTGCATTTCACTGGCCAGTCTGGCCAGCTCCTCGCTGGCGACGGCAATCTGACCCGAGCTTTCTGCCGTTTGCTCCGTGACTCCACCAATATTGACCAGACTACGGTTGATTTCGTCGGTAACAGCACGCTGTTCCTCTGCAGCCGCCGCAATTTGCTGATTCATGCTGGTGATGGTTTGCAGGTTCTGGGTAACCTCGTCCTGCAACCTGGACGAGTGTTCTACCATTTCCACACTTTCATCAGCGTGCCGGCCAACCTGCTGCATCACAGCCACAGCCTGGCCAACCCCCTTTTGCAGGCCGGCAATCAGCTGGTGAATTTCTTCCGTCGAGTTCTGGGTATGGTTTGCCAGGGTTCTGACCTCATCGGCCACTACGGCAAAACCACGCCCGGCTTCACCGGCACGGGCCGCCTCGATGGCTGCGTTCAGGGCCAGCAAATTGGTCTGTTCGGCAATACCACGAATCACATCCAGCACCCGGCCAATCTGCTGACTGTCATGATCCAGCCTGCCAATCACATCAGTGGCCTGTACTGTTTCGTTTTCCAGCACCCGGATTTTTTGCAGGACCTCCTGCACGACAAGATTGCTGTCACTGCCCTGCTGCTCGGCATCCTGGGCAGCCATGGCGGCCGCTGCAGTATTTTGAGCCACTTCCTGAACAGTCGCTGCCATTTCGTTCATGGCCACAACCGTCTGGTCGGTTTCACTGCGGTTTTGCTGAATCCCCTGGTCGGCCTGCTCGGTCGTTGCCGACAACTCCTCGGCTGTTGCAGCCACCTGGGTTGATGACTGGTACATATGCACCACGGTGTTGTGGAACTTGTCCAGCATCCGGTTGAATGCCTCGGCAACCTGGCCAATCTCATCATTGGAGCGGACTTGTACCCTGGCGTTCAGGTCGTTGTTTTGCTCAACCGTTATAATGACTCCATGCAAACCACGCACCTGGGAAACGATCAGGCGCGACAGGTAAAACGAGAACAGCAAGGCAACCACAAACACGCCCACTGCAACCAGCAGGGTCACGAACACCGCCCCCCTGGCCCGTTCAATCAGCCGGCTGGCAGCCTGTATCAGGTCGGTGGCATAGCTGGCAGCCACATCGTGGTACAGGTCAATCTTGACAGTTGCCAGGTCAAACCACTGGCCCGCATCAACACCAAGGTTGCCTCCGGAGCGCTCCACGGCCTGCTGACGCAACTGGCCGACCTGCTCTGTCACCGGCACCTGCAGAGTTTGACGGAACAGCTGCTGCTGCCCCGGCGAGGTGGCGGCCAGCAACGCCTCGACATGCATGTCCTGGTTGGCCATCAGGGTAATCACCCGCTGCAGCACCGGGCGCGGCAGATCATTGGCACTAAAGGCGGCACTTAATGTCGCCCGCTCGATCCCTGCTGCTTCCGAAGCATACAGGGCGCTGACATAGCTCCTGACCGGAGCCACCAGCTCGCTGGCCGCATCCACCCGGGCCAGGCCATCAACTGTTTTCAGCAACAGGGTGTTCAGCGAGGTGTAATAGCCAATACCATCGGCAACTGCCAGTTGCAGGTTACGCACCTTGCCACGGGTGTTTTCCAGCTGGCCCAGCTGCTGTAAAAAAGTCTGCCAGGTATTGGCAAAATCGCTGCCGAACTCTTCGAGCTCAAGCTGCCGCAAGGCTTCCTGTAGTGCCGCAACCTGTACGTCAGTTGCCCGCTGCTGCTGTTGCAATTCCTCACCAAAACGCTGTCCGGAAGCGCCCAGATAGCTTCCTGTCCGGCCCCTCTCACGCTGCAACTCCTTGAGCAACCGGCTTGACTGCCCGGACAGGTTGGTCAGTTGTTCAAGCCGTCCAACCTGCTGCCAGGTGGCGACTTGCTCAAGCAGCGATGATGCCGCAAAGTACACCAGCCCGAGCAAGGGGAACGCTAAAATCAGCATCAGCTTGCGATTGATGTTTAAATTGTTCAAAAAGTTCATGCAAACCCCGTTTTCCAGGTACCTGAACAGAACAGAAGGCCTCAGGTACTGTTATCACCACCAAAACCACCGTTACGCCGCAATAATATTTCAGGAAGCTGCCAGCCTTTTATGCCTGGTCGCCGCTCCTGTCTGCCCCGTTGGCCAGCCACCAGTACAGCGCTACCAGTGTTTTGCCGTCCTGGATGCGCTGCTGTGCCAGTGCTTCCCGCACCTGCCCGGCATCCAGCAAAACCAGCTCAAGCAACTCGCCATCGTCAGGTTGCAACCGGCTGTTGGCCTCGACATCCTGTGCCCAGAACAGATGTATCTTTTCATCGCAAAAACCCGGCGTTGAGTAGAACGCGTGCAGCAACTGCACCGACCTGGCGGTATAAGGTGTTTCCTCAGCCAGTTCGCGGCTGGCACAGAGTGCCGGATCCTCATTGGCATCCAGCTTGCCGGCCGGTAGCTCAAGCAGGTCCTGACCACAAACGTAACGGTGCTGGCGCACCAGAATCACCTGCTGCAGGGGGGTGACTGCCAACACGGCAGCGCCACCCGGGTGCATGACACACTCGCGCCCGGCCAGCCTGCCGTCCGGCAGGCGTACCTGGTCTACACGCACCGAAATGATGTTGCCGGTAAACTGCATCATGGAACTGACCTGTGTTTCAGTCATGTTCATCCTGTCAGGCTCCTGCCTTGCGCTTGGCCGCGATATCCGAAGCTGCGGTAAAAAGTACGTCCGTAGACGAGTTAAGCGCTGTTTCGGCAGAATCCTGCAAAACTCCAATAATAAAACCGATGGCAACCACCTGCATGGAGGTGTCGGTATCAATGCCGAACAGGCTGCATGCCAGCGGAATCAACAGCAGGGAGCCGCCGGCCACACCAGATGCACCACAGGCACAGACCGCAGACACCACGCACAGCAACAGTGCAGTACCAAAGCTGACCTCGATACCCAGCGTATGCACTGCGGCCAGTGTCAGCACGCCAATGGTGATGGCTGCCCCGGCCATGTTGATGGTGGCCCCGAGCGGAATCGAAATTGAATAGGTGGCGTAGTCGAGATCCAGCCGCTTGGCCAGCTCCATGTTGACCGGAATGTTGGCCGCAGAAGAACGGGTGAAGAATGCGGTAATGCCGCTTTCACGCAGGCAGCGAAATACCAGGGGGTAAGGGTTGCGGCGGATTTTCCACCAGACCAGCAACGGATTAATGATCAGCGCGACCGCCAGCATTGCGCCCAGCAGTACCACCAGAAGATGCGCATAGCTGGCGAGGGTTGCCAGGCCGGCCTCTACCACCATGGTGGCAACCAGCCCGAAAATGCCCAATGGCGCCAGCCGGATCACCCAGCGGATGATCCAGGATACGCTGTCAGCCAGGTCATGCATCACGCGCCGGGTGGTGTCCGAAGCGTGGCGCAGCGCCATGCCCAGGCCAACTGCCCACGCCAAAATGCCGATAAAGTTGGCATTGGCAATGGCCCTGACCGGGTTATCCACCATCGAAAGCACCAGGGTTTTTAGCACATCATCCACATCCGCCGGCGGCACAGCAGCAATTTCCGCGGCTTTTACCAGCACCAGCTGTGAGGGAAACAGCAGGCTGGCCACAACCGCTATCACTGCAGCCCCAAAGGTGCCAATCAGATACAGCGCCAGAATCTGGCGTATGTGGGTCGGCTGATCACTTTCGTAGCGTGAAATCGCCGCCGTCACCAGGATAAACACCAGGATGGGTGCAACGGACTTCAGCGCAGAAATGAACAGCTCGCCAAGCAGGGAGACCTTGGCAGCCCAGTCCGGAGCCAGCAAGGCCAGCAAAACGCCTGCCACCATGCCAATCAGGATTTGCACCACGAGGCCGGTGCGGTTTAGCCGGGATATAAAATTGCTCAGGTTCATGTCAGGTTCTTTAGATGTATGGACAGGCGGCAATATTAACCTGAAAGGACAGGCAATGTGTCCGCAATCGGCCACACTTGCTGGACCCGGACGTTTTCCAACAACATGATCCACCTCAACTGTCAGGCGGCTTCGAGCTTGACAGCAGTAGCGTTACTTGTTTTATTTGGCAGCACAATTTTGAGCTCAATTTTCTTAATCAACAGGATAAAAGGTTATGCAAAAAAACGCCTGGATCGTTACCCTCGTAGGAACCGGTATTGCTGCAGCAGTGCTTCTGCTCTGGCTGGGCGGCGCCAAAGATGCGGCCCAACAAACTGCTACCGCAACCATTGCCATGGCTTTTGCCATCATTCCTTTTGTATTTGCCAAAGCCTGGGAAGCGCTGGAACAAATCAAGAAAACCGAAAAGGATGCTGGCTCCAGCCAGTAAACAAGGCCTTTCATTCATGGTCTGCAACCGGCAGACCATGAGTTTTATTCCCGCCCCTTCAGCTTCTTCTGCTACGCCACGCAGTCCTGCATGTAGCCCCCTTTCTTTCAGGCTCCATAACGCATCAAACAGCCAGTTTTTTGCCGGCAAGCCACCTGCGCGCAAACTGCAGTACACTGTTGCCTTCGATCAGCATCTGCCAGCAACAGGAGTTTCGCATGAGCGCACTTGCACTTTTTAAAAAACGCCGCACCCAATACGCCCTCAACAACAACCTGCCCCTGCCAGCCGGGGATGTAGAGCAGCTGATCAAGTCGGCCATCCGTGAAGCACCTTCCGCTTTCAACTCGCAAAGCTCGCGCGCCCTCATCCTGTTTGGCACAGAACACGAACGGTTGTGGAATCAGGTCGTCAAGGAAACCCTGCGCCCACTGGTAAACCCGGAGCAGTTTTCCGTTACCGAGGCAAAGCTGGCAAGTTTTGCTGCCGGCGCCGGCACTATCCTGTTTTTTGAAGACCAGAACGTAATTCACGATCTGCAGGAAAAATTCGCCCTTTACGCCGACAAGTTTCCGGAGTTTTCTGCCAATTCGGCCGGCATGGCGCAGTATGCCGTCTGGGTTGCCCTGGCCGAAGCCGGAATCGGTGCCAGTCTGCAGCATTACAATCCATTGATTGATGAGCAGGTGCGCAATATCTGGGAGTTGCCGGAAAGCTGGCAATTGAGCGCGCAGATGCCCTTTGGCGGGCATGCCGGGGAAATCGGCGACAAAGAATACATGGACGATGCAGAACGCTTCCGGAGCTTTACCTGAGCTGCTTCCTTCCGGGGATTGGCAAACAGCGGTAAATTCGAAACAATTTGCCACCGGCATTGTGGCTTCCGCCTGCGCCGATAACGGCCAGGGGATAAGTTACAGGCATAAAAAAAGAGTCCATACGGACTCTTTTTTATTGGCTTGACGCCGAATCTGGAGCGGGAAACGAGACTCGAACTCGCGACCCCAACCTTGGCAAGGTTGTGCTCTACCAACTGAGCTATTCCCGCTTGAAGTGGCGTCCCCTAGGGGACTCGAACCCCTGTTACCGCCGTGAAAGGGCGGTGTCCTAGGCCACTAGACGAAGGGGACGCAGCCTTGGAACTTCTAACAGTTTCCACTTTCAGCGCCGTACTTTCGTATCATTCGCTGGAAGTGGTGCGCATTCTAGTGACAAGTTGCCGCTGCGTCAAGCATTTTTTCAATTAATGCTTTTTTGGCCTGCCGCCGGCATGAACAACAGTCGCACCTCGGCATCCCAGTCAAACGGCTGGTCCAGTTCCAGCGCGGCAAAACGGCGTTCTTCCAGCAACTGGTAACCGGCAATTTCCTCGTCCGGCATATAGTGCAGGCACTCGCCACCAAAAAACCACAGCAAGTCGCGCGGCACCTGATGGGCAATTTGCGGATAACGCTGAAACACCTGGCTAACCAGCTCCTGCCCCAGATAATGATCATCGTGACCCTGCTGCATCTGACCAATCAGCTCGTCAAAGCGTCCGATAAAGCCGCCATGTTCTTCCGGCACCACATCTTCGTCGGCCAGCGCCTGCAGCACCTGACGCAAATACTGCAGCAGGGTGATGTGATGTTGCACATGTGTATCTGTCATGAAAATTTCCTGTCCCGGTTTTTCGGTAGCGCCTGCATGCCTACCCAGTGCCGGGCAAACTGTTCGGCACAGCGTCCGTTGCGGTTGCCGCGTGCCTGCGCCCAGCGGACCGCCTGTTTTTCAAACTCTTCGTCACGCCGCCAGGCCAACCCCAGCGGCACGCTGTAATGGCTGACCCAGTGGCTGACCACATCCAGATAATGATCCTGGCTGAAGGCATAAAACGACAGCCACAGCCCAAAACGGTCCGACAGTGCAATCTTGTCCTCTACCGCCTCACTCGGATGCAGCTCGCCATTGTCGCCACGCTGCCAGTTTTGATTGTCGCTCTGGTACTCCGGCAGCAGGTGGCGGCGGTTGGAAGTCGCATAGAGCACCACATTGTCCGGCGCCTGCTCAAGCGATCCGTCCAGAATGCTTTTCAGCAGACGGTAATCACCCTCGCCCGGCTCGAATGAGAGGTCATCACAAAACACGATGAACTTTTCCGGCAATCCGGCCAGCGACTCGACAATCAGCGGCAGTTCGGCCAGGTCATTGCGCTCCACCTCGATCAGTCGCAACCCCTGCCCTGCATGCTCGCCCAAAATGGCCCTTACCAGGGATGATTTGCCGGTACCGCGAGCACCCCACATCAGGGCATGGTTGCAGGGCAGTCCCTGCAAAAACTGGCGGGTATTGGCCAACAACAGGTCACGCTGGCGCTCAATGCCGAGCAAGTCGGCCAGCTTCAGCTTTGAGCGCACCTGAATGGGGCGCAAATAACCACCTTGCGGACTGCTGATCCAGCGTGCGGCAAGATTCTGCTGCCAGTCAAGCGGCTCGCGCTGCACTGGCAGCAGCGGCTCCAGTCTTTCCAGTGTTTGCATGGCACGCTGCAAGAAAGTTTCCAGTGAATTCTGCACTCTGGCCTCCAGGATCTGACGTGCGCGGATTTGCCAGCTGCGCTGCAAGCATTGTCCGCTAAAAACTGGCATTATAGACGAGGTTGTTCATTGCTGTAGCGCCACTTGTTTTTTGTTGACCGGCCCATATAGCAGTGATTCTGTATACCCATTTTTTGCGGGACACTTTCTCATGCAGTTCACCAAATCCAACAAACTGGCCAATGTTTGCTACGACATCCGCGGGCCGGTCATGAAGCATGCCAAGCGTCTGGAAGACGAAGGCCAGCGCGTACTCAAACTGAACATCGGCAACCCGGCGCCGTTCGGTTTCGAGGCGCCAGAGGAAATCCTGCAAGACGTGATCCGCAACCTGCCCACAGCGCAAGGCTACAGTGACTCCAAAGGCCTGTTCAGCGCACGCAAGGCGGTGATGCACTACTGCCAGCAAATGAACATCCAGGGTGTCGGCATTGAAGACATCTATCTGGGCAACGGCGTCTCGGAACTGATTGTAATGTCGCTGCAAGCCATGCTTAACAATGGCGACGAGGTACTGATTCCCGCTCCGGACTATCCACTCTGGACTGCTGCCTGCACCCTGGCCGGCGGCAAACCGGTGCATTATCTGTGCGACGAACAGGCTGGCTGGTTCCCTGATCTGGACGACATTCGAAGCAAGATCACGCCAAACACCAAGGCAATCCTGATCATCAACCCGAACAACCCGACCGGCGCTGTGTATTCCAAAGAGCTGCTGGAAGAAATTGTCGAAATCGCCCGTCAGCACAACCTGATCGTGCTGTCTGACGAGATCTACGACAAGATTCTGTACGACGATGCCAAACACACCTGCATCGCGTCGCTGGCTGATGACCTGCTATTTTTGACCTTCAACGGCTTGTCCAAATCTTATCGTGTAGCGGGTTTCCGCTCCGGCTGGCTGATCGTTTCCGGTGCGAAAAGCCGGGCACAAGGCTATATCGAAGGGCTGGAGATGCTGGCCAACATGCGCCTGTGTGCCAACGTACCGGCACAACATGCCATCCAGACCGCGCTTGGCGGCTATCAGAGCATCAATGACCTGGTACTGCCCAACGGCCGCCTGCTGGAGCAGCGTAACCGCGCCTGGGAACTGCTCAACGACATTCCCGGCATCAGCTGCGTGAAGCCCATGGGGGCACTTTATGCATTTCCGCGCATCGATCCGAAGCTCTGCCCGATCCACAATGACGAAAAATTCGTTCTTGACCTGCTACTGCAGGAAAAGCTGCTGATCGTACAGGGAACGGCCTTTAACTGGCCCTGGCCGGACCACTTCCGCGTGGTCACCCTGCCGCGGGTGGAAGACCTGGAAATGGCCATCGGCCGCATTGGCAACTTCATGAAGACCTACCGTCAATAAGTAACGCGCAATGGATCTGCACATTGACGACTTCCATCGCGATGCAGCCCTGGGGCTGGTCATGCTGTACCAGTCCTTTCCGCGATCAGTCACCCTGTACCTGGACGATATGGTCGGCATCTTGCCCCCGGACGAGGTCGGCCTGCCCCATCCGCGTCAGCAGCATTGCCTGGCCAGCCTGCTGTGGCTGGCGGCAGAAGGCTACATCCGTCATCAGGGCACCCTGGGCTATGCTGCACTGGAACACGCAGAGTTGACCGAAAAAGCGTTTTTGCGGCTTGCTTGCAGCTCTCACCCTTTCAACGATCTTCCGCATGACACGCCTCCCAGTATCCGCCGTACCCGGGGCAGCCTGGTACAGCAGCTGCGGCAACATCTGCGCGAGCGGGACAGTGAAGCCCTGATTGGCGTGATGCAGCATTTTTTTCACATGTAGCAGGTTTCAGGGAGAGCCAAAAAGCACTGAAGCACCGCCCTGCAAGCATTAACCTGACCATGCGCTATACATTTTGCAACAATCATCCACGGCAAATTCACCCGTACTATTGAATCCTGCCGGCAAACACACCATATACTTGCAACCTTTATACAAACTGGAGTTCTACGCAGCATGATGCGCATCCTACTTTTCCTTGCCACCAACATCGCCGTACTGATCGTAGCCAGCATTGTTCTCAACCTGCTGGGCATCGATAATTACACCGGCCAGAGCAATACCGAACTTCTGGTAATCTGTGCCGTCTTCGGCTTTACCGGCTCATTCATCTCGCTGTTCATGTCCAAGTGGATGGCAAAGAAATCCACCGGCACCCAGATCATTGACCAGCCGCAAACCCGCAATGAACAATGGCTGGTCAATACCGTACAACGCCTGGCCCGTGATGCCGGCATCGGCATGCCGGAAGTGGGCATTTTTCCCGCTTACGAAGCCAACGCCTTTGCCACCGGCTGGAACCGCAACAACTCTCTGGTTGCCGTCAGTCAGGGCCTGCTGGAACGCTTTTCACCGGAAGAGGTTGAGGCGGTACTGGCGCATGAAATTGGTCACGTTGCCAACGGCGACATGGTGACCCTGACGCTGATTCAGGGTGTGGTGAACACCTTTGTCATGTTCTTTGCCCGTATTTTCGGCAATTTTGTCGATCGTGCCATCCTGAAAAACGAAGACGGCCCGGGACTGGGATACTTTGTTGCCACCATCTTTGCCCAACTGGTACTTGGCATTCTGGCCAGCATCATCGTCATGTGGTTCTCGCGCCGCCGCGAATTTCGTGCCGATGAAGCCGGCGCGCAGCTGGCCGGTACCGGTGCCATGATCAGCGCCCTGCGTCGCCTGCAGGTTGAGTCCGGCCAGGTGGAATCACAGATGCCTGACAGCCTGGCTGCCTTTGGTATCAGCAGTGGACTAAAACAGGGGCTGGCCGGCCTGTTGATGAGTCACCCACCGCTGGAAGTGCGTATCGCCGCCCTGCAGCAACGCGGCTAACTTTTGTCGACACACGCCCGCCTGACCCTCCAGCCTGTTCCGGCTGAAGGGTCAGCCCTCCTGTCTCTCCCTTCACCATCACCCGCGCCTGAGGCAGCTCGGCCCGTCTTCAAGAACCTTCCCGAGCATCACATGCACATTGCCGTTCTGACCTTCACCTTTTCCCTGCCCGGCTGCACCTCCCTAAAGGAAAAACGTCAGCGTATGGGCGGCATGCACGAGCGCTTTGGCCGCCACCCGGCCATTGCAGTCTGCGAAAGCGGTGAGCTGGACAGGCACAATGCCAGCCAGTGGTCCTTCGTTGTCGTGGCTACCAGCAGACGCGACGTAGAGTCCCACTGCAGCCAGATCGAAGACAGAATCCAGCAGACCGTCGATGCACGGATTATCGATGTGATGCGCGAATTTCTGTAAAGACGGCTCTTCAGTACCAACCAACAGCAAAAACAGCCCGGACCGGTTCACAGCCGGTTTTATTCTGTGGTGTTTGAGCTTGGTATTTTGCGCCGTGCCGTCCGGGTTTAGTGGTGGACTTGATCCCGCCTTCGACGGAACGCAGCCACGGTGGCTGGCACTTTTCTGCAGGGGCGGCTTCAGCCGCGACATGGAGGTGGTACAGATACAAGTGGGTGACCGCAATGCCTTTCGCGAACAAACTGGCTCGTACAAACGCGGTTGCTTTGTCAGGGCTGCGGCATATCAGGGTTACCTGGCTGTCAACATTTTCAGCGCTGCTTCCAGCTGCTGCACAACGGCATCATCTTTACAGGCAGAGTTATTGCTGATTGCCAGCCAGTAGGGCTTGACCAGCAAAGGTTCGGCCAAGGACTCCAGGGCTTCCGGTGTATCTGGCTCTTTTATGGCTGCCAGCACTTCGTCACGCCTTGCCAGAAAAAAATCCACCTTGCCATTCAGCAGTGCCTGCAGCGCAGCGGCCGGATCAGCCTGTGAACGCAGGTTATCCAGCCCGACATGAACTGCCAGCGCCTTCAGCAGCCCCTGCTCCAGCTGCCGGGGCCAGTAGGCGCCACGCAAGCCGGACAGCTGGGGCAGTTGCTGCAGGCCGGTCAGCTCACCCGCACGAAACCAGAGCCGGTATTCTTCCTGCCACAGGGCTGGCTGCAATGGATGGGCAGCAGTTTGCTGCAAAACCTCCAGGCCGGCAGGAAACCACAGGTCCTGCACGCCAAAAGCAAAATCGCCGGGCTGCGTATCATCTGTTTCTTGCTTGTGCAACTGCAGTCCGCTGTGCCTGGCCAGTTCTCCCAGCAGTTTTTCCCCGGTCTCTCCGGCAAGCCACGCCGGTCCGGGCGCAACAACCACTTGCAATTGCTCACATGCCGGCGGCTCGGGCACCTCTGCACGGACCGAAATGGATGCAAATCCGGCCACGGCCGCAAGATACATAAACAGGGAACGGATCAACATGAATAATGCCCCAACAAAAAACCCGCTAATGGTAGCGGGTTTTTTGCATGGATGCCTGTAAAGGTGTTTACAAGGCCGCATCCAGCTGCGGAATGACATCGAACAGGTCCGCTACCAGGCCGTAATCGGCTACCTGGAAGATCGGTGCGTCTTCGTCCTTGTTGATCGCCACAATGACCTTGGAGCCGCTCATGCCGGCCAGGTGCTGGATGGCACCGGAAATGCCAACGGCAATGTACAGGTCAGGGGCAACAATCTTGCCGGTCTGGCCCACCTGCAGGTCGTTGGGTACAAAGCCTGCATCCACCGCAGCACGGGATGCACCCACCGCAGCGCCGAGTTTGTCGGCCAGCTTGTAGAGCATGTCGAAGTTTTCGCCACTGCCCATACCGCGACCACCGGACACCACCACGCGGGCGGACGTCAGGTCAGGACGGTCAGACTTGGCCAGCTCTTCGCCAACAAAGCTGGAAATGCCGGCATCGGCACCGGCAGCAATGTTTTCTACCACCGCGGAACCGCCTTCGGCAGCGGCCGCGTCAAAGCCGGTGGCACGCACGGTGATGACCTTGATGGCAGCGCTGGATTGTACGGTGGCAATGGCGTTACCCGCGTAAATCGGGCGCTTGAAGGTGTCGGCGCTTTCAACCGCGATGATCTCGGAGATCTGGTCGGTGTCCAGCAGCGCAGCCACACGCGGCAGCAGGTTCTTGCCCGTGGTGGTAGCAGGCGCCAGCACGTGGCTGTAGCTCTTGCCCTGCTCCGCCACCAGCGGCGCAAGGTTTTCCGGCAACTGGTGGGCATAGGCAGCGTCATCAGCGACCAGCACCTTGGCTACGCCATCAATTTTGGCTGCCGCTTCGGCAGCCGCGCCACAGCCGGCACCGGCCACCAGTACGTGCACATCACCGCCAATAGCCTTGGCCGCGGTTACCGTGTTCAGGGTTGCTGCACCGAGCGCAGCGTTGGAGTGTTCAGCAATAACCAGAATAGCCATCAGATCACCTTCGCTTCGTTCTTCAGTTTCTCGACCAGTTCCGCCACATCGGCCACCTTGATACCGGCGCTACGCTGGGCCGGGGCCTCAACTTTCAGCGTGGTCAGGCTGGACGCAACCGTCACGCCCAGATCGGCAGGAGTCACGGTTTCCAGTGGCTTTTTCTTGGCCTTCATGATGTCCGGCAGCTTGGCGTAGCGCGGCTCGTTCAGACGCAGGTCGGTGGTGACGATCGCCGGCAGTTTCAGTGCCACAGTTTGCAGGCCGCCGTCGATTTCGCGGGTTACATTGACCTTGTCACCTTCCACTTCCACCCTGGAAGCAAAGGTGCCCTGGGCATAGCCAGTCAGTGCGCCCAGCATCTGGCCGGTCTGGTTGTTGTCGGTATCAATCGCCTGCTTGCCCAGCAGGATCAGGCCGGGTTGCTCTTTGTCCACCAGCGCCTTGAGCAGCTTGGCCACGCTCAGTGAACTGACATCACCGTCCTGTTCAACCAGAACAGCGCGGTCGGCACCCAGTGCCAGCGCGGTGCGCAGCTGCTCCTGGGCAGCGGACGGACCGACAGAAACGGCAATCACTTCACTGGCGACACCTTTCTCTTTCAGGCGAATGGCTTCTTCCACACCGATTTCGCAGAAAGGGTTCATGGACATTTTCACGTTGGCCAGTTCCACGCCAGTGGAGTCGGCTTTAACGCGCACCTTTACGTTGTGGTCAACCACTCGTTTGACAGCTACTAGAATCTTCATGGATTCCTCGTTATCTCCGGTGAATAAAAATACCGCCAAGGCAAGCCCTGGCAACAATGCATTTCGCACAAGGCGAACCGCCAGTCCGGGCAGGCACAAAAACGCCTGCTATCTTGAACGCAACCTGATAGGCGGTCAATACGGGGACAGCCGGTCACCTCCCCTGGGGATGTCTCGTGCAATGAATTCAACGACCTGGACTCTCGAAGCAATCTTGTCTGCCAGCCGGGACAATCATTGTTTTTGTATGCTCCGGACGGTCTTGCGCAGTGCACATAACATATCCGCCGGAAAAATCCCTGCCTTCGATTCTAAACGGGTTTTGAAAAAATTCAAACGATCGTTTGCATTGGCCGTTTACACCATGGTAGATATAATGCCCAACGCTGCCCCGGCTCACCGGTTCAGCGACTTCAAGAATAAAAGCCGTGAAGCCGAGGAGATAGCCTGTGGAACGCGAATTTATGGATTTCGATGTTGTCATCGTAGGTGCCGGTCCTGCCGGTCTGTCTGCCGCGTGCCGGCTCAAGCAAAAAGCCGCCGAGGCGGGTCAGGAACTCAGCGTCTGTGTGGTGGAGAAAGGCTCTGAAGTCGGTGCCCACAGCCTGTCTGGTGCCGTATTTGAAAGCCGTGCCCTGGATGAGCTGTTCCCGGACTGGAAAGAGCTGGGTGCTCCGCTCAACGTACCGGTTACCCGTGACGATATCTACCTGTTCACCGGGCCGGAAAAAGCGCAAAAAATTCCCGGCTTCTTTGTGCCCAAGACCATGCACAACGAAGGCAACTACATTATTTCCCTGGGCAATCTGTGCCGCTGGCTGGCCGAGCAGGCGGAAAACCTGGGGGTTGAAATTTACCCGGGCTTTGCCGCCCAGGATGCACTGGTCAACGAAGACGGCGTGGTTTACGGCATCCTCACCGGCGACATGGGTGTTGACCGCGACGGTAACCCCAAGGAAGGCATGTATACGCCCGGCATGGAACTGCGCGCCAAGTACACCCTGTTTGCCGAAGGCTGTCGCGGCCATATCGGCAAGCGCCTGATGGCCCGCTACGAACTGGACAAGGACTGTGACCCGCAGCATTACGGCCTCGGCATCAAGGAGCTGTGGGATATCGATCCGGCCAAACACCAGGAAGGCCTGGTGGTGCACACCGCCGGCTGGCCGCTGGACAATGACAACCCCGGTGGGTCCTTCCTGTATCACATCGAAAACAACCAGGTGGTGGTCGGCCTGATTGTCGACCTGTCATATAACAACCCTCACCTGTCGCCCTTTGAAGAATTTCAGCGTTACAAGCACCACCCCGTGGTCAAACAATATCTGGAAGGCGGCACCCGTGTAGCCTATGGCGCCCGCGCCATCACCAAGGGCGGCTTCAACTCGGTACCGAAAATGGTCTTTCCCGGCGGTGCCTTGATCGGCTGTGACCTGGGTACCCTGAACTTTGCCAAAATTAAGGGCAACCATACGGCCATGAAGTCCGGCATGCTGGCTGCTGAAGCCGCAGCCGACGCGCTGCTGGCCGGCGGCGAGGGTGGTGACGAGTTGACGGCCTACGTGGACAGCTACAAAAACAGCTGGCTCTACGACGAACTGTACCGCAGCCGCAACTTTGGCCCGGCCATTCACAAGTACGGTGCCACCCTGGGCGGTGCGTTCAACTTCATTGACCAGAACTTCTTTGGCGGCAAGATTCCCGTCACCCTGCGTGACACCACGCCGGATTACGCCAAGCTGAAAAAGGTCAACGAAGCGCCCAAAATCGACTATCCAAAGCCCGATGGCAAGCTCAGCTTTGACCGGTTGAGCTCGGTATTCCTGTCCAACACAGCGCACGAGGCCAATCAACCAGTGCACCTGGTACTGGCCGACCCGAATATTTCCATCGAGAAGCATCTGCCACTATACGACGAGCCGGCACAACGCTATTGCCCGGCGGGCGTTTACGAAATCGTTGATGCCGACGAAGGCGGCAAGCGGATACAAATCAACGCGGAAAACTGCGTTCACTGTAAAACCTGTGACATCAAGGACCCATCGCAAAACATCACCTGGATTGCTCCGGAAGGTGGCGGCGGCCCGAACTACCCCAACATGTAAACTGCAAAAGCCCTCGCAAGAGGGCTTTTTTATGACCTGCAACACAGACAGGAATAACAGAATAGCTATTGATTCTTTTACAATCTAAGGAGTCACTCCTACACTCCGCTCATTCATCCATGACCGGAGCATCACACCATGAAAAAAACCTTGCTGAGCGCATCTTTTGGCGCGCTGCTTGCACTGAGCCAATCGCTCAGCGCCGCCCCACTGCTGAACGTCTCTTACGACGTCATGCGCGACTTCTACAAGGATTACAATCCGCTGTTCCAGAAGCACTGGCAGGAACAAGGCAACAAGCCCGCCCAGCTGCAGATGTCCCACGGCGCATCCAGCAAGCAGGCCCGCTCGGTAATTGACGGACTGCCAGCCGACGTCATTACCATGAACATGGCCACCGACATCAATGCACTGTACGAACATGGCCGGCTCATTCCGGAAAACTGGGCCACCCGCCTGCCCGACAACAGCGCCCCCTTTACCTCGGCTACAGTGCTGATCGTGCGCAAGGGCAACCCGAAAAACATCCAGGACTGGCCCGACCTGCTGCGTGACGGGGTCGAGGTCATCATCCCAAACCCCAAAACAGCCGGCAACGGCCGCTACAGCTATCTTTCCGCCTGGGCTTACGTGCTTAAGAACGGTGGCAGCGAAGAAGATGCCCGCGACTTTGTCGGCAAGCTGTTCGCCCAGGTACCGGTGATGGACACCGGCGGCCGCGGAGCCACCAGCACCTTCATGCAAAACCAGATTGGCGACGTGTTGCTGACCTTTGAAAACGAAGCGGTCATGATTGCCCGTGAGTTTGATGCCGGCTCCTTTGAAGTGGTTTATCCCAGCGTCAGCGCCCAGGCCGAGCCGCCGGTGACCCTTGTTGACAAGGTGGTTGACCGCAAAGGTACCCGCGAGCTGGCCCGGGCCTATCTGGAATACCTCTGGTCTGACGACGCCCAGCGCGTAGCTGCGGAAAACTACCTGCGCCCGCGTAGCGAAAAGATTCTGGCTGAGTATGCCGACCGCTTTCCTGCCGTAGACTTCATGCCGGTCGAGGAAACCTTTGGCAGCTGGGCCCACATCCAGCAAACCCACTTTAACGATGGCGGCATTTTTGACCAGATTTACTCCGCCAAATAATAAACCCCGCACAAAAAAACGCCCCGGCAGCAGGCCGGGGCGTTTCATTTCTAAATATGGCAAAGCTATCGGGCGCTACTTCTTCTTGACGTACAAAACCAGGTTGTGATCAACCAGCTCGTAGCCCATCTCTTCAACAATTTCCTTTTGGCGTTGCTCGATTTTTTCATCGTAAAACTCGAAAACCTCACCCGAGTCGACGCACACGATATGATCATGATGCTCGCCGTCATCCAGCTCGAAGACCGCATGGCCACCATCAAAATTGTGCCGGATCACCAAACCCGCTGCTTCAAACTGGGTTAGCACCCGGTACACCGTGGCCAATCCAACATCGTCACCTGCTTCCATCAATGCCTTGTACACATCCTCGGCACTCATGTGGCGCTGTCCACAGGCGTCCAGAATCTGCATGATTTTTACTCGCGGCAAGGTGACTTTCAAACCAGCCTTACGCAATTCAACATTTTCAGACATAATCTACTTCTCATTTCATGCGGTTTCGCTCACACCCGATAACGGGTATGCTTTTGCGTCCAATTAAATTGCCCAACAACGATAGTGGAAGTCCGTCACCAATGCAAAAAAAACCTATTCTGCACAGCCTTTGCCTGGCAGCCCTGCTCACTCTTGCCGGCTGCTCCGTTCCCGGGGTTTACAAGGTTGATGTTCAACAGGGCAATGTGATCACCCAGGACATGGTCGATCAGTTGCGTCCCGGCATGACCACGCAACAGGTCCGTTTTATCATGGGCACTCCGTTGATCAGCGATACCTTCAACCCGAGGCGCTGGGACTATCTGTACAGCATGGAGCCGGGCCGTCAGGAGCGCCGTCAGGAGCGCCTCAGCCTGGTTTTTGACGAAGAAGGCAGACTAAGCGGCTTGCAGGGCGATTTCATGCCCGGTGTCAGCAGGGACCAGGCCATTCTGGGCAACACTGATGCTTTGCCAGATTCCGCGGAGTTGCCCGAATCCGAAACTGGCGAAATGCCCTGAGCAAACCATTCGCGGTAAAAGCGTATGCCCGTGAGTCAGTCGCGGGCACAAGCGCTCCAGCTGAAGCCTTGACGGCAACCTATTCTGCAGCTTTTGCCTGGGCTGCCCGCTCGGCCCGCTGCTTGCGAACCTCCTTCGGATCGGCCAGCAAAGGCCGGTAGACCTCAACCCGGTCCCCCTCCTCCAGTACCTGCTCGTCGGGCTTGCCAACCGCTTTGCCAAAGATACCCAGCGGGCTTTCAGCCAGGTTCAGCCCCGGAAAGTCCCGGTCCAGCCCTGACTGCAAAGCGGCCTGGCGCACCGTGGTGCCCGCGGGCACTTGCAGGCGTACAATTTTTTGCTTGTCGGCCAGCGCATAGGCCACTTCTACATCCAGCATCAGCTTATCCATACAGTTGTTGCGCCCTTTGGCAGAAAGCATCCACCATGCTGTTGGCGGCATGATTGAACAGCGGACCAAGTGTTGCCCGCATGATGGCTCCGGAGTAATCGAACTCGAGATTCAAGCTGATCTTGCTTGCTTCATCCGTCAAAGGCTCAAAAGTCCACACGCCGTGCAAATGACTGAATGGCCCGCTGACCAGCCTCATTTCAATGCGTCTGCCGGGAACCAGCAAATTATGCGTAGTAAAACGCTGTGACAGCCCGGCCCTGGATACGGTCAGCTCGGCCTGCATCTGCTCCGGCGTCGACTCCAACACCCTCGCAGCTGCACACCAGGGCAAAAACTCCGGATAGGCCTGCACGTCATTGACCATGTCGAACAGCGCCTGGGCCTGATACGGCAGCAGCGCCGAACGGCTAATCTTGATTGTCATCAGTATGCATCGCATCCAGTCAAAACTTGATGGCGCAACAGTCTACCCAAAGCCGTCAAACTGTAACAGTCACATATTTGCCACGCCCGGATTCTCCTCAGCACGTTCCGATCCCTCTCGCCAGAACACAAGTTTGCCTCTATAATGCCGCCCTTATGGCTAAACAGAAAAAACATCCCAAAGGGACCATTGCGCTCAACAAAAAAGCGCATCACGACTATTTCATCGAGCACCGTTTTGAAGCGGGGCTCGCGCTTACCGGTTGGGAAGTAAAAAGCCTGCGCGAAGGTAAAGCCCAACTGGTTGATAGCTATGTGCTGCTCAAGGATGGCGAAGCCTGGCTGATGGGCTGTCATATCACCCCGCTGCAGACTGTCAGCACCCACGTAGTCGCCGACCCGACCCGCACCCGCAAACTGCTGCTGCACAAACGTGAGCTGGAAAAGCTGTTTGGTGGCGTACAGCGCCAGGGCTATACCTGCGTGGCACTGGCCCTGTACTGGAAGAAGCACTTGGTCAAATGCGAAATCGCCCTGGCCAAGGGTAAAAAAGACTTCGACAAACGCCACGTACTGAAAGAACGTGATTCTCAACGCGAAATGCAGCGCGCCCTGCGGCAAAAGAACAAATAAGCCTCATTCGTCCTCCGGCGATTCCATCCCGGCCTGCAGCTGCATCTGCAAAATCTCCTTGCGCTTCTCCAGATCGCACGCCTGCAGCTGCTGCTTGCGCAAACCACTCACCTGCACCAGCGGATCGTCCGGCGCCAGCTGCCCATGATTACGTGCCAGATACTCGGCATAACGCCGCTCGTCATCACTCTGTTTGTGCATGGCTGTTCTCCTTGAATGCTGCAAAACTGAAACCGGCACCACCACTCTAACCTGTGTTCCAGATTAAAGCAGACCATCCTTCAGGCTCGCATACCGGATTAAAGCCCGAGCTACAAATTATTCTCGCGCAAAGCACAGATTTCCCAGAAACCAGCCCCAGACGCAGCGACAGCATCCCGCCTGCGGCGGGACAACTCCTCCACCCGCACAAGGCAGATTTCGGGCCAGGCGGGGCCGGAGTCAGGCATCAGCGCAGCGCAGCCTGACGGAGCGCCCCGCCTGGCCCAGCCGCCGCAGTGCAAACCATACGCCACCACAGTGCAAAACCAATCCCACGCATCTTAAACAGACAAAAGCATAATCCATCCACGACCGCGACCGCTGCAATCCGGCACTTCAACCCCGGTGCCAAGACGCAACACCCATCGCGGCTAAAGCCGCGCCTACAAAAACAGCAACCGGACACAGCGACAGCATCCCGCCAGCGGCGGGACAACTCCTCCACCCGCACAAGGCAGATTTCGGGCCGGGCGGGGCCGGAGTCAGGCATCAGCGCAGCGCAGCCTGACGGAGCGCCCTGCCCGGCCCAGACGCCACAGTGCAAAACAAATCCACGAACCCAGCCACCGCAGGGCAAAACCAAAAACATCCAAAGCCCTTTTCATGTAGAGTATTAGGCTTTTCATTTCCACCAATTACCAGCGAGTTCCATGTCCAATTCCAGCGCCCACACCCCGATGATGCAGCAATACTGGCAGCTGAAAAACCAGCACCCCGACCAGATGATGTTTTACCGCATGGGGGACTTCTACGAGCTGTTTTACGACGATGCCAAAAAAGCCGCCCGATTGCTGGACATTACCCTGACGTCCCGCGGCCAGTCCGCCGGGCAGGCCATCCCCATGGCCGGCATCCCCCATCACTCCGTCGAAGGTCATCTGGCCAAACTGGTGCGGCTGGGCGAGTCCGTGGTCATCTGCGAACAGGTTGGTGATCCGGCTACCAGCAAGGGCCCGGTCGAGCGCCAGGTGGTGCGCATCGTCACTCCCGGCACCCTGACCGACGAAGCCCTGCTGGACGAACACCAGGACAGTCTGATTGCCGCGATTCTCGGCAATGAACAACGCTTTGGGCTGGCAGTACTGGATATCAGCAGCGGTCGTTTCCAGGTGCAGGAGGTTACCGGTGAAACCGCCCTGCAGGCCGAGCTGGGCCGCTACAATCCGGCCGAGCTGCTGTTGCCGGAAGATTCTCCGCTGGCCAGTTTGCTGCCACAGCAGCGTGGTCAGCAACAACGGCCGGTCTGGGATTTTGACATCGATAGCGCCCACAAAGCCCTGTGCCAGCAATTCGGCACCAAAGACCTGCGCGGATTCGGCTGCGACGGCCTGAGCCTGGCGCTGGGTGCCGCCGGCTGCCTGCTGCAATATGCGAAAGATACCCAGCGTACCGCCCTGCCGCACATCCGCAGCCTGAGCCATGAGCTGGCCAGCGACACCGTGGTACTGGATGCTGCCACCCGGCGCAACCTTGAGCTGGACCTCAATCTGTCCGGTGGCCGTGACAACACCCTGCTCTCGGTGATGGACCACTGCCAAACCGCCATGGGCACCCGTTTGCTGACCCGCTGGCTGCACCGGCCACTGCGCCGGCGTGATGTGCTGGAACAGCGCCAGGATGCCATCGCCCACCTGCTGACCGATTATCGCTTTGAAACATTACAACCGCTGCTCAAACAGATCGGTGATACCGAACGGGTCCTGGCCCGGATCGCCCTGCGCAGTGCACGCCCGCGTGATCTGGCCCGTCTGCGTGATGCCCTGAACAGCCTGCCCGGCCTGCAACAGGAACTGGCGGCCTTTGAAGACGGGCGGTTGCACCAGCTGGCGGAAGAAATCAGCCAGTTTCCACAGCTGTCCGATACCCTCAGCCGCGCCATCATCGACAACCCGCCAGCCGTAATCCGTGATGGCGGCGTACTTAAAAACGGCTACAACGCCGAACTGGACGAGCTGCTGAACATCAACGAGAACGCCGCCCAGTTCCTGCTGGATCTTGAAGCCCGGGAAAAAGAGCGCACCGGTCTGGCCAACCTCAAGGTCGGCTACAACCGTGTGCATGGCTATTATATCGAGCTGCCCACCCGTCAGGCCGAGCAGGCACCGATGGATTACATCCGCCGCCAGACCCTGAAAGGCGGCGAGCGCTTCATCACCGCCGAACTCAAAGAGTTTGAAGACAAGGCCCTGTCGGCAAAAAGCCGCGCCCTGGCACTGGAAAAGCAGCTGTATGACGAACTGCTCGAACTGCTGATCAGCGAGCTGGGCGCCCTGCAACTGAGCGCCATGGCGCTGGCCGAGCTGGACGTGTTGGTCAACCTGGCCGGCCGTGCACTGGAGCTGGATCTGTGCCGTCCACAGTTTGTTGACGAGCCAGCCCTGCATATCGAACAGGGCCGCCATCCGGTGGTCGAGCAGGTGCTGACCACACCCTTTGTCGCCAACGATGTCGAACTGCATGATGACAAACGCATGCTGGTGATTACTGGTCCGAACATGGGCGGTAAATCCACCTATATGCGGCAAACTGCCCTCATCGTACTGCTGGCACATATCGGCAGCAACGTCCCGGCGGCCCGCTGCAGGCTGTCTGCGGTCGACCGGATTTTCACCCGTATCGGCTCCAGTGACGACCTGGCGGGCGGCCGTTCCACATTCATGGTGGAGATGAGCGAAACCGCCAACATCCTGCACAACGCCACCGAACACAGCCTAGTACTGATGGACGAAGTTGGCCGCGGAACCAGCACCTTTGATGGCCTTTCGCTGGCCTGGGCCGCAGCCGAACAACTGGCACAGCTGCGCAGCTGGACCCTGTTTGCCACCCACTACTTCGAATTGACCGCCCTGCCGGAACAGCTGGAGCATGTTGCCAACGTGCATCTGAGCGCCACCGAGCACAAGGAACGCATCGTGTTTCTACACCATGTACTGCCCGGTCCGGCCAGCCAGAGCTACGGCCTGGCCGTCGCCCAGCTGGCTGGCGTGCCCGAGCCCGTCATCGAAAGAGCCCGGCAACACTTGCAGCAGCTCGAGCAACACAACGTGGAGCAGTCCCCTGCGATTACCGGTCGCACCCCGGATGTTCCCCGGCAACCGGATCTGTTTGCAAGCATGCCACACCCCGTGGTTGAAGCCTTTGACGCAATCAACCCGGACGATCTTAGCCCCCGCCAGGCCCTGGAATTGTTATATCAGTGGAAGGACAGGTTCTAACATCTGCCGGCACAAGCTGCTAGAATGCCACCGATTATAAAAATTTGACTTTGCATTGCCGGCTAAACTGCTTTTCCTGCAGTTGCCACAATGTACGACCGTATCAGCATAAACGGGCTCATCGCCAAAACTGCCGGCCCGTAACAGCCTGGAGAATTCGACATGACATTTGTAGTAACCGACAACTGCATCAAGTGCAAATACACCGACTGTGTAGAAGTCTGCCCGGTTGACTGTTTCTACGAAGGCCCCAACTTCCTGGCCATTCACCCTGACGAGTGCATCGACTGCGCCCTGTGTGAGCCAGAGTGCCCGGCAGCTGCCATTTACGCCGAGGACGAAGTACCTGAAGACATGCAGGAGTTCATCGAACTGAACGCCGAGCTGGCTGAAGTCTGGCCCAACATCAGCGAGAAAAAAGATCCCCTGCCCGACGCCGAAGAGTGGGACGGCGTAGCCGACAAGCTTCAGCATCTGGAGCGCTGATCACAAGCCGGGGCGCTGCACAATTGCAGCGCCCTTTTTCCATGTACAGCTGTTATTTTTGTTTTCCCCTCCGGGAAAGCTGGCACAGCAACCGGTACACAAACCTTGCAGCAGTACCGGGGCATGGGCGGAGCAAACCCTGCAACGCTACGGATGGCGTTGCGAAGCCTGCAGAGACACCTTGCGACCTGTTTGTGCCCCCATACCCCGGCAGTACACCCCCTTACAGACCCTCATCAAAAGGCTTTCACCCATGACCCTGCGCCGCACCAAAATTGTCGCCACCATCGGTCCCGCCTGCGACCATCCCGACGTTCTGGAACAGCTGATCCTGGCCGGCATGAACGTGGCGCGCCTGAACTTCTCCCACGGTGCTGCCGACGAGCACCGCCAGCGTGCTGCGCAAATCCGCCAGCTGGCGGCAAAGCACGGCCGCCATGTTGCCCTTCTGGGTGACTTGCAAGGCCCGAAAATCCGTATTGCCCGTTTCATCGACGGCCAGGTCGAGCTCAAGCCCGGCGCGCCCTTCAGCTTTTCCATCAGCCACCCCAAGGATGCCGGTACCGCCGAGCGTGTCTGTATTGATTACCCCGGGCTGGTCACCGACTGCAGCGTTGGCGACGAGCTGCTGCTGGATGACGGCCGTGTAGTACTGCGGGTCGAAGAGGTCACGCCAGACAGTCTGGAATGCCGGGTTTTGGTCGGCGGCATGCTGTCCAACCACAAAGGCATCAACAAGCGTGGCGGTGGCCTGACCGCTCCCGCCCTGACTGACAAGGACCGCGAAGACATCCTGCTGGCGGCCGAACTGGACCTGGAATACATCGCCGTTTCCTTTCCGCGGGATGCCGCCGACATGCAGCTGGCCCGCAAGCTGTGCAACGAAGCCGGCAGCAACGCCTGGCTGGTGGCCAAGATCGAGCGCGCGGAAGCTGTAATGAATGACGAAGTGCTGGCGGGACTGATCGAGGCCAGCGATGCCGTCATGGTGGCCCGTGGCGATCTGGCCGTGGAGATTGGCGATGCCGAACTGGTCGGTATCCAGAAGAAGATCATTGCCGCCTCGCGCCGGCACAACAAGGCGGTGATTACTGCCACCCAGATGATGGAATCCATGATCAGCAGTCCGATGCCGACCCGTGCCGAGGTGTCGGACGTGGCCAACGCCGTGCTGGACAATACCGATGCCGTGATGCTGTCGGCAGAAACCGCTGCCGGCCAGTATCCGGTGGAAGCAGTGGAAACCATGGCCCGGGTCTGCCTCGGCGCCGAACGCTCACCTTCCCAGCGCACCTCGTCGCATCGCATTGGTCGCGAGTTCGAGCGCCAGGATGAGAGCATTGCGCTGGCCACCATGTATGTGGCCAACCACTTTCCCGGCGTCAAGGCCATCATTGCACTGACCGAAAGCGGTCGTACCCCGCTGGTGATGACCCGCATCCGCACGGCCATCCCCGTCTTTGCCTTCGCCACCAGCCGGACCACACAGGCCCGTGTTGCGCTATTTCGTGGCGTCGAGACGATAGCCTTCAATCCTACGGACCATCCGGACAACAAGGTTGCCACTGCCGCCATCGAGCTGTTGCGCCAGCGCGGAGTTGTTGAACAGGGGGACTGGGTCATCCTGACCCAGGGCGATGTGCACCACAAGGTTGGCTGCACCAACACCATGCAGGTGCTGCAGGTTAACTAACCGCCGATAAAATCCAGCCCTGCCTCGCGCAGGGCCGTCACCACCTCGGTCATCGGCAAGCCAACCACATTGGTGTAGCTACCGGCGATCGAGCTGACAAACAGGCCACCCTTGCCCTGAATGGCATAGCCACCGGCCTTGTCCTGCTGTTCACCGGTTTGCCAATACCAGTCAATTTCGCGTTCCAGCACATTGCGAAAAAACACCGTAGTACTGACGCGCTGCACGCGGATGCTGTCGGCAGTCTTCAGTGCAAAAGCGGTCATCACTACATGCGAGCGGCCTGACAGGCGACGCAACATGGCAGCAGCCTGCTCACGGCTGGAAGGTTTTTCCAGCAGTTCATCCTCCAGCGCCACAACAGTATCAGCTGCCAGCACCAGCGCATCTACCGCGTCAGCCAGCATCAACAACCCGGCTTCCGCTTTCTCCTTGGCCATGCGCTCGACATAGCTGGCGACCGGCTCCTGCGGGCGGCGTGATTCATCAATGGCGATATCCAGCGCGGCAAATGGCAAACCAAGCTGCTCCAGCAGTTCGCGGCGGCGCGGTGAAGTGGAAGCAAGATACAGGCTCAAGAAGCAGACCCTTATGTGTACAAATATTTCAGGGAAACAATTCTACACCGGTAGCTTCGCAACATGCAGCAAGCAAAATACCGGCGCCGACCGCCGGCTCTGGCACCACAGCGTGACAACAGGTCGCGACCTCTCCCAACCCTTTGTATGGCGCGCCGTAATTATCACCATATAGCCAAATACTCTGGCCGGTTCTGGCGCCCGGCTTGTACCTGAAGCGGGGCTAAAGGATAATACTGCCACCATTTTTTCAGGTTCCGGCTGTATTTCCATGAGCGAGCTCGTTCTCATTGCCCTGAGTGCCATCCTGGTCAACAACTTTGTCCTGGTGCAGTTCCTGGGCCTGTGTCCCTTTATGGGCGTTTCCAAAAAAATCGAAACGGCCATCGGCCTGTCGCTGGCCACCACCTTTGTGCTCACACTGGCGGCCATCTGCAGCTATTTGCTGCAAGTTTATGTGTTAAAGCCGCTGGATCTCGAGTTTCTGCGCACCATCAGTTTTATTGTGGTGATTGCCGTGGTGGTGCAATTTACCGAGATGCTGGTCAACAAGACCAGTCCGGTGCTGTATCGCGTGCTGGGCATCTTCCTGCCGCTGATCACCACCAACTGCATCGTGCTGGGCGTGGCCCTGCTCAACGCCAACCGCACCGAATACGGCTTTGTTGCCTCCAGCATCAACGGCTTTGCCGCCGGCCTCGGTTTTTCTCTGGTGCTGGTGCTGTTTGCCGCCATGCGCGAACGCATCGCCCTGGCCGATGTACCGAAACCCTTTCAGGGTGCCGCCATCGGCATGGTCACTGCCGGCCTGATGTCACTGGCCTTCATGGGCTTTAGCGGGCTGGTGAAGCTATGAGCCTGATCCTCATTGCGGTCATCACCCTGACCGTACTCAGCCTGATTTTCGGTGCCATCCTCGGCTTCGCTGCGGTCCGTTTCCGGGTAGAAGGCAACCCGATTGTCGACCAGATCAACGCCCTGCTGCCACAAACCCAATGTGGCCAGTGCGGCTATCCGGGTTGTCGCCCCTATGCCGAAGCCATCGCCAACGGCGACAAGATCAACAAGTGCCCGCCAGGCGGCGAAGCGACCATCCAGGCGCTGGCCGACTTGCTGGATGTGGAGCCCGAGCCGCTAGATGCCGCCGAAGGCGAAAAGCCGGTACAGGTCGCCTATATCCGCGAAGACGAGTGCATTGGTTGCACCAAGTGCATTCAGGCTTGTCCCGTTGATGCCATCCTCGGTGCTGCCCGTCAGATGCACACAGTGATTGTCAGCGAATGCACCGGCTGCGATCTCTGTGTCGAGCCCTGCCCGGTTGACTGCATCGAAATGCGTCCGGTCACTGGCGATCTGCGCAGCTGGCACTGGGAACAACCGGTCAGCACGCCCGACCTGTTGATTATCGCCACGGACCGGGAGGTACAGGCATGAGCACGGATTGGCCACTGCACAGATTCCACGGCGGCATTCACCCTCCGGAAAACAAGACACAGTCCACCACCTGCCCCATACAGCAGGCACCGCTGCCTGCATTGCTGGTGGTACCGTTGCTGCAGCATATCGGCCAGCCGGCCGAGCCCTGCGTCAACGTGGGCGAGCACGTTTACAAAGGCCAGCTGATTGCCCGCCCGCAGGGACTGGGCGCGCCGGTGCATGCCCCCAGTTCGGGCACTGTGCAGCGGATTGGCGCTGCGCCCTATCCACACGCCTCTGGCCAGACGTTTGCAGCCATCGAAATTGCCACTGATGGCAAAGACGAGTGGCATTCCGATCTGCAGCCGGCCGACCCGCAACAACTGACCGACGCAGATGTGCTGGAGCGCATCCGCACTGCCGGCATCAGCGGCATGGGTGGCGCCGGCTTCCCCACCGCCGCCAAACTACAAAGCGGTCAGCGCTCCAGTATTGATACCCTGATCATCAACGGTACCGAGTGCGAACCCTATATCACCGCCGACGACATGCTGATGCGTGAACGTGCCGCCGAAATTGCCGTCGGTACCGCCATTCTGCAACGGCTGTTACAGGCACGTCAGGTAGTGTTTGCCATTGAGGACAATAAGCCCGAAGCCATTGCCGCCATGCGCAGCGTAGTGCAGCAAGCGGACTGGCATGTGGTGGCCATTCCCACCCTGTACCCGTCCGGTGGCGAACGCCAGCTGATCAAGGTCATTACCGGACAGGAAGTACCCTCCGGTCAGCTGCCGGCACAGATTGGCATTGTCTGCCAGAACGTCGGCACTGCCGCCGCCGTGTATGAGGCCGTGTACCTCGGCCGCCCGCTGATTTCCCGCATTACCACCCTGACCGGCATGGCGTTGCGTCAGCCGATGAACGTGGAATGCCTGGTTGGTACCCCGGTCAGCGAACTACTGGAACTGGCCGGAGTTGACCGCAACCGTATGAACCGGGTGATCGTCGGCGGCCCCATGATGGGCTTCAGCCTGGCCGACCTCAACGCGCCGGTCATCAAGACCACCAACTGCCTGATCGCCAGCACCGAGCAGGAAATGCCGGCTCCCGAACCGGCCCTGGCCTGTATCCGCTGCGGTGAATGCGAGCTGGCCTGCCCGGCCAGTCTGCTGCCCCAGCAACTGTTGTTTTACGCCCAGGGTGGCGAGCACGAACAGCTACAGGCCAACAACCTGTTCGACTGCATCGAATGTGGCGCCTGTGCCTACGTCTGTTCGTCGAAGATTCCACTGGTGCAGTACTACCGTGCCGCCAAGGCAGAGATCCGCGATCTGCAACAAAAACAGGCCAAGTCAGAACATGCCCGCCAGCGTTTCGAGTTCCGCCAGGAGCGCCTGCGTCTGGAAGAAGAGCGCAAGGCGGCCGAGCGTAAGGCCAGGGCCGAACGCCTGGCCCGCACCAAGGCTGCCCAGGAAAAAGCCGCCGCAGCCAAACCGGCTCCGGCTGCTGACGCAGGCCCGTCTGCCGACGAAATCAAGAAGCTGAAAATCGCCGCCAGCATGGCCAAAGTAGCCCTGGCTAAGGCAGAAAAACAGCTGGCCCAGCACGACACGCCCGAGCTGCATGCCCAGGTGGAGCAGCTTAAGGCTGCTGCTGCCAGCGCCCAGCAGGAACTCGCAGCAGCCGAAGCCAAAGCCACAGAGACAGCCACACCTGCAGCAGCGGGCGACAAGCCGGTCAAAGCGGCCAAACCGGCACTGAGCGAAGCCGCCAAAAAAGCCAAGATCGAACTGGCCATGGCCAAAGCGGCCGTGCGCAAGGCCGAGCGCGCCGAAGCCTCTGACGAGGAACTGGCCCCACTGCGTGAAGCGCTGGCCAAGGCCGAACAGGTTCTGGCTGCTGCCGAAGCAGAAACAACCCCGGCACCGGCACCGACGCCAGCTGCAGACAAACCCGTCAAAGCAGCCAAACCGGCACTGAGCGAAGCCGCCAAAAAAGCCAAGATCGAGCTGGCCATGGCCAAAGCGGCCGTACGCAAGGCCGAGCGTGCCGATGCCTCTGATGAGGAACTGGCCCCACTGCGTGAAGCGCTGGCCAGAGCCGAGCACACGCTGGCGGCTACCGAAACCGAGCCCGCTGCGGCCAGCGAATAACCGGAGTCAGCATGTTTTTAAGTCAAGTATCTTCTCCCCACACCGTACGCAAGGACCACACCAGCAAGCTGATGCAGCGTGTGATTCTGGCTGCAGTGCCGGGCCTGCTGGTCTCCAGCTGGTTTTTCGGTGCCGGCCCGTTGTTCAACGTACTGCTCTGCGCCCTGTTTGCCGCCTGTTTTGAAAGCCTGATTCTGAAGTTGCGCCAGCGCCCGGTGATGTTCTACCTGAAAGACTACAGCGTGCTGGTGACCGCCGTACTGCTGGGGCTGGCCCTGCCGCCCTGGTCGCCCTGGTGGCTGTTGCTGGTGGCAACCGGCTTTGCCGTGGTATTTGGCAAGCAGCTGTTTGGCGGCCTGGGGCAAAACCCCTTCAACCCCGCCATGCTGGGTTATGTCGTGGTGCTGGTATCCTTTCCCGTTGACATGACCAGCTGGCCGGCAGCGCACGCCGTCAGTTTTAGCGGCGGTCTGGCCCACATGTTCAGTGGCACGCCCTGGCTGGACGGCTGGAGCCAGGCCACGGTGCTGGATACCCTGAAAAACAACCAGGGCCTGACACTTGAAGAGCTGTGGAGCAGCCATGGCGGTTTTGGCTGGCTATCCAGCCGCGACAACGAACTGGTCAACCTCGCCTTCCTGCTTGGCGGCCTCTGGCTGCTGTACAAGCGGGTCTACAGCTGGCACGCACCTGTCGGCATGCTCGCCGCACTCTTTGTCATGAGCCTGATTTTCTGGGGCGGCAGCGGTTCCGAATCCAACGGTTCACCCCTGTTTCACCTGTTCAGTGGTGCCACCATGCTCGGTGCCTTCTTCATCGTCACCGACCCGGTCAGCAGCGCCACCAGCACCCGCGGCCGCCTGTTGTTTGGCGTGGGCGTGGGCGTGCTGGTCTACATTATCCGCAGCTGGGGCGGTTACCCGGATGCCATCGCCTTCTCGGTCCTGCTGATGAACCTGTGTGCCCCCACGCTGGACTACTTCACCCGGCCACGGGTCTATGGGCATGACAAAACCAAACGCGGCTTCAACACGGAGGGTCAATGATGTCAGCCAACGACAGCATGCCCCGCTCCATCCGCAAGAACGCCACCGTACTGGGTCTGTTTGCCGCCATCACCGTGGCGATTGTCGCCATGATCCAGCAAGGCACCGCCAGCCGCATCGACGAAGCCCGCGAGCAGGCCCAGCTGCAGGCTCTGGCCCAGATTTTGCCGGCCGGCAGCTACGACAACAACCTGCTTGAACACACCCTGGTACTGGACGATCCCCTGCTGGGCAACCGCACGCCACAGCCAGCCTATCTGGCCTATCTAAACGGTGCACCCAGCGCAGTCATTCTGCAGGCCACCGCACCCGACGGTTACAGTGGCAGCATCCGCCTGCTGGTCGGCGTTCTCGCTGATGGCAGCCTGGCCGGTGTCCGCGTACTGGAACACAAGGAAACCCCCGGTCTGGGCGACAAGATTGAAACCGGCAAAAGCGACTGGATTTACAGCTTTACCGGCCGCAGCCTGAACAACCCCGCCAGCGAGCACTGGGAAGTAAAAAAGAACCGTGGCGAGTTTGACCAGTTTGCCGGCGCTACCATCACCCCCAGTGCGGTTGTCCGGGCCGTGCACAAGGCGCTGCAATTCTACGATGCCCGCCATGAGCAACTGTTTGCCTCGGCCATTACCAGCGACCAGCCGGAGGATCTGCAATGAGCGTCAACTACAAGGAACTGACCATCAACGGCCTGTGGAAAAACAACCCCGGGCTGGTCCAGTTGCTGGGCCTGTGCCCGCTGATGGGTACCAGTAACTCCACCGTCAACGCGCTGGGCCTGGGCATTGCCACCCTGCTGGTGCTGGTCTGCTCCAACGCCGCCGTCTCCATGATCCGCCATGCCGTGAATCCGGCCATCCGCCTGCCGGTATTCGTCATGATCATCGCCGCGCTGACCACTTGTATCGAACTGCTGATGCAGGCCTACACCTACCAGCTGTACATGATTCTGGGTGTATTCATTCCGCTGATTACCACCAACTGCATCATTCTCGGCCGCGCCGAAGCCTTTGCAGCCAAGAACAGCCTGGCCAGCTCGGCCTACGACGGCTTCATCATGGGTCTGGGCTTTGCTTTGGTGCTGCTGGTCATCGGCATGGTGCGCGAGCTGCTGGGTACCGGCATGCTGTTTGCCAACATGCATCTGTTGCTTGGCCCGGTTGCCGCCGACTGGCAATGGGTGGTGTTTGCGGACTACAAAGGCTTCCTGCTGGCCATCCTGCCACCCGGCGCTTTCCTTGTCATGGGCTTGCTCATTGCCCTGAAAAACCACATCGACGACTGGGTACTGGCGCGCAAACCGGTTGAAGTAGCCACCACAGCAGCTGCTGACCGTCGGGTTCGGGTAACGGGTGTGGTCGATTAAGCCGGACCTGCCCGGCTTGAGCTACTCATGCCGGGTCAAAGCCCGATCCAAAAACCATCAATCCAGTTACATTAGCCACACAGTTACGCAACCACTAGCCCAGGTACTTGCGTGACTGGTCTCTGGCAATATTAATCATCCAGTCACGCAATGCAGCGGGTTCCAATACTTCCAACTGGTTGCACTGG
>CAYMXO010000007.1:0-59355 GCA_964394445.1 uncultured Thiopseudomonas sp. | reverse complement strand
CCGGGAGTCAGGATGCCTTGCGCGCGCTGTTGCTATCGGCAAACACTTCGGCAAAAGCCTCGTCCAGAATGTCCATGGCACGGTCAATCTGCTCTTCGCTGATAATCAGCGGGCACAGGCACTTGACCACCTGGCTGTGGTTGCCACTGGTTTCAATCACCAGCCCCTTGTCAAAGGCCAGCTCGCAAATGCGGGCCGCCGATTCACCATCCGGGCAGCTGATGCCCAGCATCATGCCGCGGCCCTTGACGAACAGCTTGTCGGCCGCATGACGGCGGGTAATCTGCTCCATGCGGGTACGGATGCGCTGGCCTTTCTCGCGCACGCCAAGGGCAAAGTCCTCGTCCTGCCAGAAGTGCTCAAAGGCGGCAGCCGCAGTGACAAAGGCGTGGTTGTTGCCGCGGAAGGTCCCGTTGTGCTCGCCGGGCTTCCACTGGTCCAGCTCGTTTTTCAGCAACACCACGGCAAACGGCAGGCCGTAACCGCTCAGGGACTTGGACAGGGTTACGATGTCCGGCTGTACGCCCATGTCTTCAAAACTGAAGAAGCTGCCGGTACGGCCGCAACCCGCCTGAATGTCGTCCACGATCAACAGCATGTCGTGCTGGCGACAGAGCTTTTCCAGCTGGCGCAACCAGTCGGCGGAGGCGGTATTCAGGCCGCCCTCGCCCTGCACCACCTCGACAATCACTGCCGCCGGCTTGTCGACACCGCTTGAAGGGTCTTCCAGCAGCTTTTTCATCATGGCAATGGTGCTGACTTCCTTGCCGAAGTAGTTGGCATAGGGCATGCGGCTGACATCATTCAGCGCGGTACCGGCGCCACCCCGGTGATGTTCATTACCCGTGGCCGCCAGCGCCGCCAGCGAGCAGCCGTGAAAGCCGTTGGTAAAGCTGATGATATTGCTGCGACCCGTGACCTTGCGCGCCAGCTTCAGTGCTGCTTCCACCGCATTGGTGCCGGTCGGGCCGGTAAACTGCACGCGGTAATCCTGCATGCCGCGCGGCTTCAGGATGATGCGGCTAAAGGTTTCCAGGAATTGTTCCTTGGCGCTGGAATACATGTCCAGCCCGTGGGTCAGACCATCGCTTTCGATATAGTCAAGCAACGCCTGCTTCAGTACCGGGTGGTTGTGGCCATAGTTCAGGGTACCGGCCCCCGCCAGAAAATCGATGTAACGGGTTCCGTCCTCGCTGAACAGCTCGGCGCCCAGCGCCTTGTTAAAGACGACAGGGAAGGAACGGCAGTAGCTGCGTACGCCGGATTCGTTTTGTTTGAAGATTTCCATGGGTAGCCTTTTATTTTGTGGTCGGGGTTGAATCAGAAATGGCGGGGAAAGGACCGGCGCGATACAGCACTTCGTCCTCGTGCCGGCCGGCGAAGTGTTGTTCACGACTGAACAGCGTGCGGGTCTGGTGTTCTGCACCGAGCGCCGCAAACGCCTTGAGAAACAGTGCCTGCGAGGCCGTGTTGTCGGGAGAGATGGTGGTTTCCAGATAGCGCACGCCCTGCCCCTGCACGCGCCTGAGCAGCGCCAGCAACATGCGCAGGGCCAGGCCCTGGCCACGCATGCGGCCATCCACGGCGACCTGCCAGACAAACAGGGTGTCGGGCCGTGCCGGGGGGCGGTAACCGGAAATAAAACCGACCAGTTCGCCATCAGCGTTTTCGGCGGCGATGGCAGTGGCGGCAAAGTCGGTACATTGCAGCAGGTTGCAGTACACCGAATTGATATCAAGAGGCTGGCAACGTGAAACCAGCTGGTGCAGGGAGTAGCCGTCCTGGTCAGCGGGCTGACGCAGCGTGACTGTGGCAATACTCAAAATAAATCCCGTTGGTTGTGAAAAACGGTTTTTACCCTAGTGAGTTGGAAAAACCATTACAACCGCGAATTTTCCTGCAGAAAACCCCTGGAAACCGGCCAGAAAACATTTTTGGCCATAGCCGTCCGGGCTGGCTATCTGTCTGTTTTAGATACACTTTACAAACATGCTAAAAGTTCTGAAAAACACCTGTCGAAGGCGTTCGATACGGGAGAAAAGTTTTCTGACGAACGGTCATTTCTGTACAAAAAACAACCATGCCTCAATGCGTGCGGCGGCTGTTTTCCGCACTCGCAAGGCCTGTTTGCTGCAGCAGTTCGGCATCCGGCAAATCGCCGAGCGAGTCAAAAATCGACAGCACCCGCATGAAGTTTTTATCCGGCCGGCACGCCAGCCGCAGGCTCTGTCCGGTTGCCGGATGGATAAATTCCAGCCCGGTGGCGGCCAGCATCAAGCGGCCAAAACCGAAGCGTTCGGCAAAATATTTGTTGTGACGGGTGCGGCCATAGCTGGTATCGCCAATGATCGGGTGGCCAATGTGTTGCATGTGGCGCCGGAGCTGGTGTTTGCGTCCGCTTTGCGGGCTGAGCTGCAACAGGCTATAGCGGCTCTGCGGATAGCCTTCAACTTCAACCGGAATCTCGACAGTCGTCAGCCGCCTGAAAATTGTCTGTGCCGCACGCAGCGGCAGGTCGTCATCCTTGAGCCGGCGATCCACGGCATGTTCGCGCAGGGCATGATCAATCACGCCCTGTTCCTGCGGCCAGCCACGCACCAGCGCAAGGTAAGTCCGTGTCACCTGCCCGTCCATGAACGCCTGGCCAATCCGGCTGGCAGTGTCAGGATCCCGGGCAAACAGCAGCAGGCCGGACGTCGGCCGGTCCAGCCGGTGACAGGGATAGACATGGCGACCACCATTCAGTCCGCGTGCGTACTGCAGGGCAAACTCGGTGGCGTGGCGGTCAACCGGGCTGCGATGCACCAGCAGGCCGGCCGGCTTGTGTACGGCAAGCAACCAGTCATCGCGATAAAGTTCGGTCAGCGGATTGAAGGCAAACGCAGCGTCGGGCCTGCTTGCAGGCAGCTCGCCCATCTCCGTGCCGGCATGATCCGGCTGGCCTTTGTTTGTTTCCGTCATCGTGTCACCCATGGTATGTTCTGCCGGAATGATACCCGAGCGGTGGTGCGCGAGCTTGTTGCATGTATGACAGGCGACCACAGCCGGCCCGGCTGGCATTTTAGAATTTATTTAACATTTAACTGTCACACTGGTGATCAATGGCGAAGCCAGCCGGCCACAGAAGCCGGCATAAATCGCAATAAACGCATGAAACCTTTCAGGAGCAAACCATGAAAAAGTTTGAATTTTTTGCCAGCTCCCTGCTTGCTGGCTTTCTGACACTCTCTGCCGTCAACGCAGCAGCTGCTGAACAAACCCCTGCCCAGCGCAAGGGCTTCGCACAGCAGGAACAGGTGCAGGGCCAGCGTATGGGCCAGGACCGCCGCGGCGTGGAGCAGAAATCAAACCAGCGCGAGGGCCGCTCCAGCCGCGGCAATATGCCGGCTTTTGCTGATTTTGATCTGAACGCCGACGGTAAAATCATTCCCGAAGAATTTACCGAAGCACGGACTGCACGCATCAGCCAGCGCGCCAAGGAAGGTCGTCAGATGCGTGGCCTGGCCGAAGCCTTTAGCTTTGAAGAAATTGACAGCAACGGAGACGGTATAATCACGCCGGAAGAATTTGCCGCTGCCAGAGCGCTGCACCAGCAACAGAAAAGACAATCACAAGGGCGTGACGGCATGCGTCAGGGAACCCGCCAGGACAGGTAAGGCTTTGTCAGTTCTTGCAGCCAGGGCTGACCTGCAGAATTTCTGCTCATCCATGCACAAAAAAAGGCCTTGCAAGGCCTTTGGGAAAACATGGCGCGCCCAGGTGGATTCGAACCACCGGCCTCACCCTTAGGAGGGGTGCGCTCTATCCGGCTGAGCTATGGGCGCGTGATGTTGCGGGCGGGAATGATACCGGTTTGACAGAAAAAAATCAGCTACTTTTTCCGCCGCAGTGCCGGCCCGGACAGAACGTCCGGTGCCGGCAAACACACCGGCAACGGGATCAGATACCACTCAGATAGCGGGCTACAGCTTCGATCTCCATTGGCGTCAGCTTGGTGGCAATGGAACTCATGATGGCATTTTCATCCGTCCGTTCACGCTCGTTGAACTCGCGCAGCTGGCTGATCAGGTAACGCATGTGCTGTCCGGCAATCCGCGGCAGCTCTTCGGTGCCGGCACCGTCTTCACCATGGCAGCCGGCACAGGCCGCCACTCCGGACCACTGGTTGCCATTGTGGTAGATGTACTTGCCCACCGCGGTAAAGTCAGGATCGCTGGCACGGTGCGCCCTGGCAGGCTTGCTGCTGAAATAATCACCCAGCGCCACCATTTCATCCGACTCAAGGTTGGCCGCGATGTCGTTCATGGTGCCTTTGCGACGACCCGACTTGAAGTCTTCCAGCTGTTTGCTGATGTAAGCGGAATTCTGTCCGGCCAGTCGTGGATAGATGGCACTGGAACTTTCGCCATCAGCACCATGGCAAACCTTGCACACCGAGTTGACAATGGCTGTGGCACGTTCCTGATCTGCCGCCTGAACCTGTACTGCAGCCAGTAAAATGGCCGGAAACACAAACTTTCGCAACATGATAAATCCCCCGGTTTTTGAATCTGTATTCTTTTTTGTGTGGCATTACAGCATGCTCAGGCGGATCACTCCACCCAGCCCTGCAATGCCTGTCGCGCCTCATCATTGAGCGGTCGCGCCTGCAGGCCGGTTGGTAACCATTCGACACTGTAGCTGGCATCATCGGTTAGCGGTATGAAACTCAGCCTGATCAGCTTTGCCTCGACAAACGGCAAACTGCCGCCGGCCAGCTGCACGGCCTGCCAGAAATCCAGGCCAAAACTGCTCTGCGCCAGCTTCTGTTCAGAATATTGGGCGGCATTTTGCTGCTCAATACCGAGAAATCGCGCATTCAGCTCATCGAGCCGGTAACCGGGCTTGAGTCCGATCAACCTGGCCAGCCCATGCCAGTCCAGTACCCGCACATCCAGTCCCCAGAGCTCGCCATCCAGCAGCAGTTGCCGGCTGGTACGGCCATCACCGATGGAGACTCGGTAACGGTCATTATCGCCCGGCCCCACATTCAATGAAGCAACGCTGCGGCCGGCTGACTGCTCCTGGTAACTGCTCAGGTCATAAGCCAGTCCCGCAGCCAGCAGTGCCAACACAACCACGCCCAGCCCGAAGCTGCCGCGCAGCCAGGCCAAAAACCAGTGACCGCGCCACAGCATGCGCAAGCCCAGCCAGAAAATCAGCAGCGCGAGCACCGCCATGACAATTGCCAGACCTGTAAATTGCATGCAGAGAACTCCAGTCTGTAAAATTCGCATATTATGCTTGGCACTGATGCTTTCGTCCAAGGTGTTTTATCAACCGCCGCAGGTTTGAGGAATTTCATGACATTTCTCCCCGAGTTATCCATCAGTTTGCCACTATTGATGATACTGGTTGCGGTTGCCTTTACCGCCGGCTTCATCGATGCGATTGCTGGCGGCGGCGGCTTGCTGACCATTCCCGCACTGATGCTGTCCGGAATCCCGCCCCATCTGGTGCTGGGAACCAACAAACTCTGCGCGACCTTTGGCTCGGCCATGGCCAGCTATACCTTTTACCGGCGTGGCTACTTCCAGCCGGCACCCTGGCGGACCGCCCTGCTCGCCACCGCCGTGGGTGCGGCGGCGGGTGCAGTCCTTGCGCAAAGCATGCCGGCCGAGTGGCTCAACCAGTTTCTACCGATTGTGGTGCTGCTTTGCGGGCTGTACATGCTGTTCAGCAAGATCCCGCAGCGCGGTACTGACGAGCAGCAGAAAATCGCCAGCGGTCGCCAGCTGCCACAGGGACTGGTACTGGGGTTTTATGATGGGGTTGCCGGGCCTGGTACCGGTGCCTTCTGGACCGTCAGCACCCTGCTGCTTTACCCGCTGGACCTGCTGCGCACCACCGGCGTCGCGCGCAGCATGAACTTTGTCAGCAACGGCGTGGCGCTGGCGATGTTCATCATTGGCGGCCAGGTGATGTGGTCTCTGGGGCTGGCCATGGGACTGGCACTGATGCTTGGTGCGGCGGTTGGTGCCCGTTTGGCGATTGGTGGCGGCAGCAAGCTGATCCGCCCACTGTTCATCCTGATGGTGCTGGCGCTGACGGTAAAGCTAGCGTGGCAGAACTGGTTTGTCGCCGCCTGATTGCTGGTACAGATAAAGATCAATCAGGTAACGGGCAATCGAACCCGGCAAGGGCAGCTGTGGCAAACGGTCAATATCGAACCAGCGTGCATCCTCGATTTCACCTTCTTCCGGAACAATTTCGCCGTCCAGGTATTCGGCATGAAATCCGATCATCATGGAATGCGGAAATGGCCAGTTCTGACTCGTAATGTAGCGCAGGTTCTGTACCCGGATACGGGTTTCTTCAAACACTTCCCGGTGCACACAGCCTTCCATGGTTTCGCCCGGCTCGGCATAACCGGCCAGACAACTGTACATGCCGGGTACGAAGCGTGGCGAACGGGCCAGCAGCAGCCGGTCTCCACGGGTGACCAGGACAATCATGCAGGGTGACAGCCGCGGATACTGCTCAAGCCCGCAGGGCTGGCAAAAACGCATGCGATGTTCAGCTGATGATTGCATCGGCCGCCCGCAACTCCCGCAGAAACGGTTCTGACGCGACCAGGTACCGATCTGGCTGGCATAGGACAGCATGTGATAGCGCTCGGCTGTCTCGTCCGTAAGCCGCGAACGCAATGACGTCCACTGCCATTGGTCGCCTTCGGGCGCCCGCTCAAGCTCGTAGAGGAAAACGGGTTGGTCGTTCAGATAGCCAATCCCCTGAATATCCAGCACCCAGGGGGCAAATTTTTCCTGCAGCCCTGGCAACGGCCATAACAACGAGCCATCGGCCTGCTGCAGAAAAGCCTGACGAAAGTGCACCAGCGCATGGCCCTGGCCGGTCTGGTGCAATGGCTGGCCGACTTGCCAGTGTTCAATCGGCAGCGGCATCATCTACCTGCACGCCCAGACGCTGCAGCCCTTGGCTGGCGCCATCCAGCGGGCTCTGCCGGGGACTGCCGGTTTGCAGGACCGTTCCACCTTCAAGGTAGTATTCCAGGCTGGCCAGCACGTCGGCCAGTGTTTCCAGGATCGGCTGTTCCGGCATCCGTGCGGCGTTCAACAGGTCATTGCCAATATATTCGGCACAGAGCTGCACCAGTGCCGCAGCCCGGATTTCATCGATAAACCAGAGTCCGCCCCTCACCTGATTCAGCACTGCAGACACATTTTGCAAATGACTGGTATCACCGGCCGCCTCGAAATAGGCGGTAATCGCGCGCTTGGCCAGCAACAAGCCGTTGATTGCTTCGCCCCTGATGACAATCTGCGCCTCGGTCAGCTGATGACGGGCAAACAGTTCGGCTTCCGACAGCTCCGACACCTTGGCTGCATGCCGCTGACCCAGGCCAAGGCTGGCCACCAGACCTTCAATATAAATCACCGAGTCGGCCAGTCGCAGCAGCTCTTCGGGGGCAACGTTTTCCGGTTGCTGCCAGCCCTGCAGAACTTTCAGCTGGCGCTTGAGTGATACGCTGGCACCGGTCAGCCCGACCATTATCAGCGTTTTTTCCAGCTTGCCAATAATCTGCGGCAGGTTCTCGAATGCCTCTGCTGAAACAGCACCGCGACCAATGAGGTCAACCGTATCCTTGACGATGTTCAGCTCGTCCTGGATGGCCAGCGACAACGAGCGCAGCACGTTGGCCCCGGGACCCGACATGCGGCGGTACTCGTCGGCCAGCATCTGGTCGGTAAACGGCAGGCTTGGCAAATTGGCAGCCGCCTGCACCTCGCTGGCCAGCGGTCCCGATGTTTGCGCCAGGGTAACCAGATACAGCATGTCCTTGATCAGCCCGCGTGACGGTGCATGGCTGCCATGGGTCAGGTGCTGTCTGACTTCCCGGTCAAAACGTGAAAACAACAGCTTGCGCTCGGTATTGAGCAACAGCTTGCCATCAATAAAAGATTCCAGTGCCGCCGCCGCAACCCAGTACAGGATGGTATCCGGAGCTGTCGGATCGGTGGTATCCATTTGCAGCACCAATCGCTTCATGGCATCCAGGGCAGGCTGTACATTGTGCTCCCGGATCAGTGAAAGCAGCGCCAGCTGATACAAATGGCGCTGGCGTGCGAGAACTTTTTCCGGCTCGGGCAGCTCGCGCACCGGCGGACGCGACGGCCGCTCCACATTGAGCCGCGCAGAAAAAAAGTAGCTTTCCGGCAAGCGTGACTGCCCTGCCGCCGTTCGTAGCTGGTTGATGGCAGGCAACAGTAATTCGGGCATTTCCACCCAGTTTGCTTCCAGTTGCTCAAGGTAGCTGTGCAAGACATGCAGGCCGTTATTGATGGCAGACAACGGCTCGTCGTACTGGGCATGGGCACCGGCAGGAATGTTCATGGCCATGGCCTGCATTTCCTGGGCCAGCATTTCGGCCCCGGCCAGCCCGACCAGTGACAGGATTCCCTTTATTTGTTGCAAATTGTGCACGGAGCGCTGCAACTGGGTACCACTGTCACGTTCTTCGAGAAAACGTTCCAGGCTTTGCTGTGTCTCCGAAATTGTGGCAAATAACTCTTCGCGCACTACACCCAGCGAGGATGCTCCTGTTGCCATACCTAAGTTCCTGTTTCTGTGCCTGCATCACATATGCCCGGACCGGGTTGCGCATGCAGCTCCGTTAGCAGGCCAGCGGACCTGCAAGTGGCGCCCCGTACCGTTCATCAAATCCCTTGGGCACATACCCTCCCGACACGGGGCTGTGCATTGGACAGTCTCTTGTCAATTACCATGGCCGTCAAGCAGGCGGATTATTTTAAGCCTGATTTGCAGCCTTATTAACACTCCCGAACATATCAGCTTGCATATGCTTGACGCATAGCATACTAATATCAGCCGCCCTCAGTCTGCGAACCCGGCCTTGTTTTTGCTCATTCGGGCCGTCATTGCAATACGCAGATCTTCCGACTGCAACATGGCCGCATTCCAGGTGGCTATATAGTTCAGCCCGTCGTCCACGCTGTGATCACGCATGTAGCGGATCATTTCCTTGGTACCCCGGATCGCCAACGGCGATTTCCCGGCAATCTCCAGCGCCAGCTGCGTGACGTCCTGCAGCAGGGTTTCACGGTCACTGTAAACGCGGTTGACCAGCCCGATATTCTGCGCCTCGGTGGCATCAACAAAGCGCCCGGTGTAAGCCAGCTCGCGCATGATGCCGTCACCGATGATGTGTGGCAGGCGCTGCAGGGTGCCGACATCTGCGGCCATGCCGACATCAACCTCGCTGATTGCAAACTTGGCATCTTCGCTGCAATAGCGCATGTCGCAAGCACTGATCAAATCAATCCCGCCACCAATGCAATAACCCTGGATCGCGGCCAGTACCGGCTTGCTGCAGCGGTCCACGGCGTCCAGCGCAGCCTGCAAGCGTTTGATCTGGGCACGCAAGACGACAGCGTTACGCCCCGGATCCTTGCCCATCAAGCCGGCCAGCGAGGCCAGATACATCAGATCGATGCCGCTGGAAAAATGCTCGCCGGCACCGCTCAGTACCACCACCCGTACGCCAGACTCCTGATCGATCCAGTTAAAGATTTGCGGAATCTCCAGCCAGAAGTCCTCGCTCATGGCATTGAGCTTGTCCGGACGGTTCATCCTGACCTGCGCTACCTTGTCCGTTACCTGTACGCTGAAAAACTTGTAATCCATGCTTTCTCCTTTTGCCGGGATAACCCGTATCGCGGTGATCTGTCTAGCCCCTCGGCAGCGTCTGCCCAACAGGCTGTTTGCGGCTGCTGCAGCTACCAGTCCAGCTCCTTGCCACTGGCTTTGGCCAGATCCTGTAAAAAAGCGCGGTGCGCTACCAGCTCGTCGGCGGAGGCGGCCAGCACCGGTGCAACCATGCGGTCAGCTGCCAGGCGACGGATCACACCGGCACCCTGCCCGTCGCTGCTGCCCTCGCCGGCCAGCAGCAGACTGCTCTGCCCGCCGGTCATGTACAGGAAGACATCGGCCAGAATCTCGGCGTCCAGCAAGGCGCCGTGCAGTTCACGTTTGGAGTTGTCCACGTGATAGCGGGTACAGAGTGCGTCCAGCGTATTGCGCTGCCCCGGATGGCGCTCGCGGGCCATCACCAGAGTGTCCAGCACGGTGCAGTAGCGGCTTACATCAGCCCGCTCCGATTGCCCCAGCAGGGCAAATTCGTTTTCGATAAAACCGATATCAAAGGGCGCGTTGTGGATCACCAGTTCGGCCCCGTTGATGAACTCGAAAAATTCGTCCGCCACATCCTTGAAGCGCGGCTTGTCCTTAAGGAATTCGTCAGTGATGCCATGCACCGCAATGGCACCCTCGTCAACCTCGCGATCCGGCTGGATATACACATGATAGTGACGCCCGGTCAGGCGCCGCTCAATCACTTCAACACAGCCAATTTCAATGATACGGTGACCTTCGGTTACCGGCATGCCGGTGGTTTCCGTATCCAGTACTACATATCTCATTTACGCACCTCGTCCACGCCCCTGTTGGCCAGCTGGTCAGCCCGTTCGTTGCCCGGGTGACCGGTGTGGCCGGCGACCCACTGCCACTGGACCTCGTGCTGCTGCACCAGCGCATCCAGCCGCTGCCACAGGTCCTGATTTTTCACCGGCTGGCGGCCGGCGGTTTTCCAGCCGCGTTTTTTCCAGTTGGCCAGCCACTGCTGCATGCCCTGCATGACGTACTTTGAATCCGTCACCAGCAGCACCCGGCTGCGCCGTTTCAACGCCGAAAGGCCCTCAATCACCGCCTGAAGCTCCATACGATTGTTGGTGGTGTTGTCCTCGCCACCAAACAGCTCCAGCTCTCGCCCCTGGTATTGCAACAGCGCACCCCAGCCGCCCGGGCCGGGATTACCTTTGCAGGCGCCATCGGTATAAATATGTATCTGATCACTCATGTTTGCATTGTTCTTCTGCTATTTTCGGCTTTGCCGCCCGCTGTGCCACCGGCATCGGCAACAGCTTCTCCAGGCGCCGGTTGCGCTGGCGCTGTGCTGGCGCGGCATGCACCTGCTTGCGGGCAGCTATCATATAGCATGCACCAAAGGGCCACTGTTTTTTTGCCAGAAAACTTTCCAGCCAGTGCCCGGCACGTTGCCAGCCCGCAGGCAGGTAATGGGCAAACGCCGGTGCATCCTGGGCAAAGCCCAGTACAGCCAGCCACTCTGAGACCCGGGCGGCCGACAGCTTGTGTCCACGCCGCCACAGCTTGTCACCGGCAAAGCCCTGCCACCAGGGGTTGCGGCCAAGCACCAGCAAATGCCCGCCCGGGCGCACCGCACGGGCCGCCTCGCGCAACAGGTCATAGGGAGAGCCGGCAAACTCCAGGCTGTGTTGCAGAACCACCACATCCGCACCGTCTGGCTGCACCGGCCACAGACATTCGGAGCAGACAACATCCTGCTGCAGTTCGTGACTGCCCAGATGGACCTGATGGCGCAAATCGGTTTGCCAGTGCATGTCTGATACCGCGTTGTACAGTACCAGATAGCTGCCAAAGCAGCGGCCCAGGCGTTGCTGTAACCATTGTTGTTCAGCCTGCAGCAATGCGGCTCCCTGCGGAGTCGACAGCCAGTAACGGACTTCGGCTGCTGACAGCGGCAGCCCCTGTTTGATCCGGGCCAGCTCAAGCATAAACCTCTCCTTTTCCTCCCGGCTGCGTTCCTGGAAGCACCCCGGAGATCGACAGCAGTTTTAACGGTCTGTTATGGTTCTGCAACCCTTGGTTTGTTACAGGACACTTGCCATGCTGACGATTACTGCCCTGCCCGCATTCAATGACAACTATATCTGGCTGCTGCAGGATTCTGCCACGCAACAATGTGCGGCAGTCGATCCCGGCGATGCCAACCCGGTGCTGCAGTGGCTGGAAAACAATCCGCAATGGCAACTGACCGACATCCTTATCACCCATCACCACCGTGATCATACGGGCGGAGTTGGTGCATTGAAACAGGCCACGGGTGCAAAGGTGCATGGCCCGCAACTGGAAAGCATCGAAGGGGTTGACCAGCCGTTGGCCGACCTGGCACAGCTGCAAGTCCTTGGCCGTGACTTTACCGTTTACCACGTGCCCGGGCATACCCTGGGACACATTGCTTACTACCTTCCCGGCGAACAGCCGCTGTTGTTTAGCGGTGATACCCTGTTTCTGGCCGGTTGTGGCCGCCTGTTCGAGGGCACAGCGGCGCAAATGTACCATTCACTGGAGCGTCTGGCCGCCCTGCCGGCCGACACCCTGATCTACTGCACCCATGAGTACAGCCTGTCCAACCTGAAATTTGCTGCCGCGGTAGAGCCGGACAATGCCGACATCAAAACCCGCCAGCAAGAGGTGGTCGACCTGCGCGAGCGCAACCTGATCAGCCTGCCCAGCACCCTGGCCCGTGAACTGACCACCAACCCCTTCCTGCGCTGCAACGAACAACAGGTGGTTGCCAGTGCAGCCAGCCAGACCGGGCAGCTGCCGGTCGGCCCGGTGGAAGTGTTTGCAGCCCTGCGCGCCTGGAAGGACAATTTTTCCTGACAGCCGTAGCGTTCCCGCGCTATTCCCGGTCCGGTCCTGCCGGGCCGCGCAAACCGCAAAACCGCGGGAAGCCCGGACTGCGCACACACCTTTCAGAGCTGGCAGACCGCACCACTGGTTGCCTGGACAGGCAAGCTTTATTCGCCCAGCTTATGCTTGACCACCCGTAACGACCTCTCTAGAATTAGCGGAATTTTATTTTTCAAAACTCTTATGTCAAACACAGCGTTCCGCTCCGGCCAGAGGATCTGCCGCGCTCTTTGTGGCGGATTGCTGGCCTGCACAATACTCCTTGCCGGAGGCTGCCAACAACCGTCCGTGCGCACCCAGATCAAGGACGAACAGGCCCTGCGTGAGCGCCTGGCTCCACTGGAAATGCCCGACCGCAAATGGTCCGACAAGGCACTGGCACACCAGCCGGGAAAAAGCACGGCAACTGCGGCAACCAACACCGCATCTGGCGTAGATGCTCCGGCCATTACCGACATCTGGCAACGCATCCGTCACGGCTTCCAGTTGCTCGACGAAGACGAAAACAACCCGCGCATCGACCAGCAACGCCTGTGGTTTGCCAGTCGTACCAGTTCGGTAGAAACCATCGCCAAGCGCAGCAGTCCTTATATCCACTACATTGTCGAGGCGCTGGACAAGCGCAACATGCCACTTGAGCTGGCACTGCTGCCGGTCATCGAGAGCGCCTACAACCCCCTGGCCTACTCGCCGTCCCAGGCCGCCGGCCTGTGGCAGTTCATCCCCTCGACCGGACGCAACTTCAAGCTCAAGCAAACCCGCTGGTACGATGGCCGCCAGGACATCACCGCCTCGACCGAAGCTGCGCTGGACTACCTGCAATACCTGAACAAGATGTTCGCTGGCGACTGGCTGGTGGCCCTGGCAGCCTATAACGCCGGCGAAGGAACCGTCAGCCGGGCCATCAAGCGCAACAAGGACCTTGGGCTGCCCACAGACTACTGGAACCTGCAGCTGACCAAACAAGCCCACGATTACGTACCCAAACTGCTTGGCCTGGCCCAGCTGTTTGCCAGCCCCCAGGCCTATGCCCTGAAGCTGCCCGACATTCCCAACGAGCCGTATTTTGCCCGGGTTCGTCTGGAACACCAGCTCGAGCTCAAACGCATTGCCGCCCTGGCCAGGGTGCCGGCAGAACACATCAGGGAGCTGAACCCCGCCTACAAGGAAGGTATTACCCTCGATGGTCCGCGCCACGTCCTGGTGCCGGCAGAACAGGCAAGCCGCCTGCAGCGCAAGCTGGCCGAACTGGCTCCCGATGAGCTGATGCAGTTGCAGCCTTACGTGGTGCGCGCTGGCGATACCCTGTCCGGCATTGCCCGGCGGCACGGCACCTCCGTAGCCAACATCCGTCAGCTGAACAACCTGAAAGACTCCCGGATACGCATCGGCCAGCAACTGCAGCTGGCCGGCCAGCCGGCGCGTGCTACTGCTCTGGCAGCCACCCCTACAACCGGCAAACCCCGGACAGGCAAATACCGGGTCCGCAAAGGCGACACCCTGATTGCCATTGCCGCACGCCACGGCACCAGCGTAAAGCAGCTGCGTCAATGGAACAACCTGCGGCATGACCGCATCAGGATTGGTCAGACCCTGACCCTGCACCTGTAAGGGCTGCCGTGCCCGCCAGCAGGACAATCACCGCAGGCTGGGCACAAACCCCTCCGCAGTAAAACCATTTCAATTATCCATCTGCCAACCGGGAGAAGGCTCTTGGCTTACCTGTTTCGCTCCATGATTGTGCTTGCACTGCTGTACACCGGAGCAGTGCACTCAGCGGTAAGCCTGAGTCACGGTTTTGCCCGTTTTGGCCAGCCTCAATACCCCGCCAGTTACAGCCATTTCGACTGGGTCAACCCGGATGCGCCCAAAGGCGGGCACGTGCGCCTGATGGCCCTTGGCACCTTCGACAGTCTGAACCCCTACATCCTCAAGGGTACCAGCCCGGTTGCCACCGGCGATTTTTACCAATACGGCATCAGCGAACTGAATGCGCCACTGATGGTGGGCCATGGCAGCTATGATCCTTCCGGCGACGAGCCGGCCAGCGCCTACGGGCTGGTTGCCGAAAGCATCCAGTATGCTGACGACCTGCGCTGGGTGGTATTCAACCTGCGCAAGGAAGCCCGCTTTCACGATGATCGCCCCATCACGGCAACCGATGTCGAATTTTCCTGGCGTACACTGAAACGGCATGGCCATCCCGAATATCGCAACTACCTGAAGGAAGTGGCACGGGTGGAAATCCTGTCGCCGCTGCGGGTGCGTTTTGTTTTCCGGCAACCGGCCACCCGCCAGCAAATTCTCGATCTGGGTGACCTGCCGGTATTGCCAAAGCATTACTGGAGCCAGCGCGATTTCACCCGCACCAGCTTCGAGCCGCCACTGGGCAGCGGCCCCTACCGCATTACCGAAGTAAAACCCGGCCGCAGCCTGCGGTACGAGCGAGTCAAAAACTGGTGGGGCAGGGACTTGCCGGTGAATGTCGGAAAATACAACATCGACCGCATCGATGTGGATTTTTATCGCGACCGCCACATTGCCTTCGAGGCTTTCAAGGCCGGCAGCTTTGATCTTTACATTGAACACCAGGCAAAAAACTGGGCCAGTGGCTATCGCTTTCCTGCCCTGCTGCGTGGCGACATTGTCCGGGCCGAAATTCCACACCAGATTCCGACACCGGCCCAGGCACTGTTCATCAACAGCCGCCGCGCTCCCTTTGACAATGCGCAAGTGCGCGAGGCCCTGGCCCAGCTGTTTGACTTTGAGTGGGCCAACCGGACCCTGTTCAACAGTGCTTACCAGCGCACGACCAGTTTTTTTCCCAACAGTCCTTTTGCCGCCCGTGACATTCCCCGCGGCACCGAGTGGTTGCTGCTCAAACCCTGGCAGGAACAACTGCCACCGGCCCTGTTTGACCAGCCATTCGAGGTACCGGTCAGCGAAGGGCGCGGGCTACCGCGCAGCAGCCTGAGCAATGCACTCAACCTGCTGCAGGCTGCCGGCTGGAAAGCCGGACGCAACGGCCTGCGAAACAGTCAGGGCCAGCCCCTGCAGCTGGAGATCCTGCTGGTCAACCCCGGGCTTGAGAGGGTGCTGCAATCCTATGTGCAGACCCTGCGCCGGATCGGCATCGAAGCCCGTTTGCGCACCGTGGATCGTGCCCAGTTCAAGCACCGGCTGGACGCCTTTGATTACGACATGACCTTGCTGGTGTTGCCACAAAGCCTCAACCCGGGGCCCGAGCAGTGGCTGTATTTTCACTCCAGCCAGGCCAACCTGCGTGGCAGCAAAAACTACGCCGGGGTACAGCATCCGGTGGTCGACGCCATGCTGGAAGCAGTGATGCGTGCCGAAACACAGAACGAACTGGAGTCGGCCATGCAGGCGCTGGACCGGGTTCTGCTGTGGCAACACTACATTGTGCCAAACTGGTATATTAGCCAGCACCGCATTGCCTACAGCAAGCGGCTCAAACATGCACAAATACCCCCTTACACCCTTGGCCTGCGCGCCTGGTGGCTGGACCCGGCGGAGACCCCCAGATGAGCGAACGGATGACAACAAGGCTGTTGGCCCTGCTGTTGCTGCTGATGTGTGCCACCAGCGCACATGCCCGGCATGCCCTGACGCTGTATGGCGAGGCTCCGAAATACCCGCCCGATTTTGCACATTTTGACTTTGTTGACCCGGATGCACCCAAGGGCGGTACCCTGCGTCTGGCCGGTCTGAACGGCTTTGACAGCCTCAATCCTTTCATTCCCAAGGGCAATGCGGTGGACCAGGTCGGCCTGATCTACGACAGCCTGACCTACCACTCGCCGGACGAACCCTTTACCGAATACGGCCTGCTGGCCGAACGCATCGAGCAAGACCCGGACAACCGTTTTGTGCGGTTTTACCTGCGCCCGGAAGCCCGCTTTCACGATGGCCAGCCGGTCACCGCCGATGACGTGGCCCATACCTTCGAGCTGCTCACCACCCGGGGTCATCCGCTCTACCGCCATTACTACGCCGATGTAGCCGACGTGGTGATTGAAGACCCACGCACGGTGCGTTTTGACTTCAAGCACAACCGCAACCGTGAACTGCCGCTGATTCTGGGCCAGCTGCAGGTGCTGCCCAAGCACTGGTGGCAGGAACATGATTTTGCCAAAACCTCGCTGCAACCACCGCTGGGCAGCGGCCCTTACCGTATCAGCAAGGTTGCAGCCGGGCGCAGCATCACCTACGAACGGGTCAAAGACTGGTGGGGCAAGGATCTTCCGGTCAGCCGCGGCCAGTACAACTTCGACCGCGTGCAGATTGATTATTACCAGGACATGTCGGTAGCGCTGGAAGCCTTCAAGGCCGGCCAGTTTGATTTCAACCTGGAGTATTCCGCCAAGGACTGGGCCACCGGTTATCAGTCGCCGGCACTCAAGCGCGGCGACATCCTGCGCGAGGAAATCCGCAACCACAATCCGGCCGGCATGCAGGCCTATGTATTCAACCTGCGCCGCCCGATGTTCCGGGACCGCCGCGTGCGCGAAGCCATCGGCCTGCTGTTTGACTACGAGTGGACCAACAAGCAGCTGTTTTACGGCGCCTACCTGCGCACCGACAGCTTCTTTGCCAACTCCGAACTGGCTTCCAGCGGCCTGCCCGGTAAAGGCGAGCTGGAGCTGCTGGAGCCCTTGCGTGGACAGATTCCCGACGAAGTTTTTACGAGCCCCTTTAAATTACCGGTCAGCGATGCCAGCGGCATCATCCGCGAGCGCCGCCTGCAGGCCTGGCAGCTGCTGCAGGAGGCCGGTTACCGCATCGAGAACGACCGGATGGTCAATGCCGACGGTCAGCCGCTGGCTTTTGAGTTCATCATTGCCCAGACCAACCTGGAACGGGTGCTGCTGCCGTTCAAACGCAACCTGGCCGAGCTGGGCATCGAGATGACCATCCGCCGTGCCGATGTGTCCCAGTACATCAACCGCATGCGCTCACGCGATTTTGACATGACGTCGGCAATCTGGCCGCAATCGAACTCGCCGGGCAACGAGCAGCGTGACTTCTGGCACTCCAGCAGCTTTGACAACCCGGGCAGCCGCAACTTCATTGGCCTGCAAGACCCGGCCATCGACCAGCTGGTTGACGGCCTGATCAACGCCGACAGCCGCCAGAGCCTGATCAACCACACCCGTGCGCTCGACCGCGTACTGCTGTGGGGCCATTACGTGATCCCCAATTACTACACCAACACCTGGCGCATCGCCCACTGGAAGCACCTGAAGCGGCCTGCCAGCCCGCCGCTGTATGACTACGGCCTGTTCACCTGGTGGATTGACGGCCGGCAGCCTCAGGCGGAGGCCGCAGACTGACCATGGCTGCCTATATCGTTCGCCGTTTGCTGCTGATCATCCCTACCCTGCTTGGCATCCTGCTGCTCAACTTTGTCATCATCCAGGCCGCACCCGGCGGCCCGGTGGAACAGATGATTGCCAAGCTGGAGGGCTTTGACAGTGCCGCCGGCGGTGCCACCGGGCGCATTTCCGGTGGCGGCAGCGAAGTCGGCAGCAGCAGCGGCCAGTACCGGGGTGCCCAGGGACTGGATCCGGAGCTGGTGGCCGAAATTGAACGCATGTACGGCTTCGACAAGCCGGCTCCGGAGCGTTTCTGGATCATGCTGAAAAACTACGCCCGCTTCGATTTTGGCAGCAGTTTTTTCCGTGATGCCAGCGTCACGTCGCTGATTGTGGAAAAAATGCCGGTTTCGGTATCGCTCGGGCTGTGGAGCACCTTGCTGATGTACCTGGTGTCAATACCGCTGGGCATCAGCAAGGCGGTGCGTCACGGCAGTGCCTTCGACATGTGGACCAGCACCGCCATCGTGCTGGGCTATGCCATTCCTGCGTTTTTGTTTGCCATCCTGCTGGTGGTGGTGTTTGCCGGCGGCAGCTACCTGAGCTGGTTTCCGCTACGCGGCCTGACCTCGCCCAACTTTGACGAACTCAGCCTGCCGGGCCAGATCGCTGACTATTTCTGGCACCTGGCACTGCCGGTCACGGCGCTGGTGATCGGCAACTTTGCCACCCTGACCCTGCTGACCAAAAACAGCTTTCTCGACGAGATCAACAAACAGTATGTGGTCACCGCCCGGGCCAAGGGCCTGAGCGAGCGTCGGGTGCTGTATGGGCATGTCTTCCGCAATGCCATGCTGATCATCATTGCCGGCTTTCCGGCGGCCTTTATCGGCATGTTCTTTACCGGTTCGCTGCTGATCGAAGTGATTTTCTCGCTGGACGGACTGGGCCTGCTCAGCTTCGAGGCAGCCATCAACCGCGATTATCCAGTGGTATTCGGCACCCTGTTCCTGTTTACCCTGCTCGGACTGCTGGTCAAGCTGATCGGCGACATCACCTACACCCTGGTGGATCCACGCATCGACTTTTCCGGCCGGGGGCACTGACATGGCGCTGTCTCCGGTCAACCAAAGACGTTTTGCCCAGTTCAGGTCTCACCGCCGTGGCTGGTACTCGCTGTGGCTGTTTCTGGTCCTGTTTGTGCTCAGCCTCGGGGCCGAGCTGATTGCCAACGACAAGCCGCTGGTGGTGCATTTTGATGGTGGCTGGTATTTCCCCGTGGTCAAACGCTACCCGGAAACCACCTTTGGTGGCGAGTTTCCGCTGCAGGCCAACTACAAAAGTCCCTACATTCAGGAGCTGATAGCCGAAAAAGACGGCTGGATGCTGTGGCCACCCATTCCTTTCAGCTACGACAGCATCAACTACGAGCTGGACGTGCCCGCCCCTGCCCCGCCCTCCGCTGTCAACTGGCTGGGTACTGATGACCAGGGCCGTGACGTGCTGGCCCGGGTGATTTACGGCCTGCGCATTTCCGTGCTGTTTGCCCTGACCCTGACCCTGTGCAGCTCGGTACTGGGCGTGATGGCCGGTGCGCTGCAGGGTTTCTACGGCGGCTGGGTGGATCTGGCCGGCCAGCGTTTTCTGGAAATCTGGTCCGGCCTGCCGGTGCTGTATCTGCTGATCATCATGGCCAGTTTTATCCAGCCCAATTTCTGGTGGCTGCTGGGCATCATGCTGCTGTTTTCCTGGATGAGTCTGGTCGATCTGGTGCGGGCCGAATTTCTGCGTGGGCGCAACCTGGAATATGTACGGGCTGCCCGCGCGCTGGGCATGCGTGACAGCGCCATCATGTTCCGTCATATTTTGCCCAACGCCATGGTTTCGACCATGACCTACATGCCCTTTATCATCACCGGCGCCATCGGCACCCTGACCGCGCTGGATTTTCTCGGCTTCGGCCTGCCGCCCGGTTCGCCTTCGCTGGGTGAGCTGGTGGCCCAGGGCAAGGCCAACCTGCAGGCGCCCTGGCTGGGCATCACCGCGTTTGCGGTGCTGGCCCTGCTGCTCAGCCTGCTGGTATTTATCGGGGAGGCGGCACGCGATGCATTCGACCCCAGAAAATAAGCCCCTGCTGGCAGTCAAAGGACTGGCGGTGGATTTTGTCAGCGCTGCCGGAACCTTTCAGGCCGTACACTCGGTCAGCTTTACCCTGGAGCGCGGCAAGACACTGGCGCTGGTGGGCGAAAGCGGCTCGGGCAAGTCGGTAACCGCCCATGCCATTTTGCGTTTGTTACCGCAAACCGCCCGCCATCCAGCCGGTCAGATTCTTTATCGCGACAGCGACCTGCTGCACAGCAGTGAACGCGAAATGCGCGGCATCCGCGGCAACCGTATCGCCATGATCTTTCAGGAGCCGATGAGCGCGCTCAACCCGCTGCACACCGTAGGCCGGCAGATTGGCGAGGTGCTGATCCGGCACAAGGGCCTGCGCAAACAGGACGCGACAGCGCAGGCGCTGGAGCTGCTGCGCCTGGTGGAAATCCGCGACCCGGAAAAGCGCCTGCACGCCTACCCGCACGAGCTGTCCGGCGGGCAGCGCCAGCGCGTCATGATTGCCATGGCACTGGCCAACGAGCCGGAAATCCTCATCGCCGACGAGCCGACCACCGCGCTGGACGTCACCGTGCAGCAAACCATTCTGGCCCTGCTGAAAAAGCTGCAGCAGCAGCTGGGCATGGCGATTTTGCTGATCAGTCATGACCTCAACATGGTGCGTCGCGTAGCCGATCAGGTTTGCGTCATGCAAAACGGCCATGGTGTGGAAAACCGCCCCTGCACGGAACTCTTCGCCGATCCGCAACACCCCTATACCCGTGCCCTGCTGGCAGCCGAGCCGAGCGGCGGCCCGGCTGCCACCCCGGCCGGTGAAACCCTGCTGCACGTGGATGACCTGCGTGTCTGGTTCCCGGTCAAGGCCGGCATCCTGCAGCGTACCGTGGACCACATCAAGGCGGTTGACGGCATCAGCCTGCAGCTGCAACGTGGCCAGACCCTGGGTGTGGTCGGTGAAAGCGGCTCGGGCAAGTCCACCCTGGGTCTGGCCATTTTGCGCCTGATTCACAGCCGCGGGCGTATCGAATTTGCCGGCGCAGCGCTGGACACCCTCAACCAGAAACAGCTGCGGCCCTGGCGCAGACAGATTCAGGTGGTTTTTCAGGACCCTTTTGGTAGCCTGAGCCCGAGAATGAGCGTCTCAGAGATTATCGGCGAAGGCTTGCACATTCATCGCATGGGCAGCCCTGCCGAACAGGAACAGGTTATCATTCAGGCTTTGCAGGATGTGGGGCTGGATCCGGACACACGTCACCGCTACCCGCACGAGTTTTCCGGCGGGCAGCGCCAGCGCATTGCCATTGCCCGGGCACTGGTGCTGCGTCCGCAACTGATTTTGCTGGACGAACCCACCTCGGCACTGGACCGCAGCGTGCAGTGCCAGGTTGTGGATCTGCTGCGCGACCTGCAACTGAAATATAATCTGACCTATGTATTTATCAGTCATGACCTGGCTGTCGTCAAAGCCATGAGCCACCAGCTACTGGTGATGCGCAAGGGCCAGGTCGTAGAACAGGGTGACGCCGGACAGGTGTTCGGCGCACCACAACACCCGTACACGCAACAGTTGCTGGAAGCCGCGTTTAGCACGGCTCCGGCTGGCGTGACACACTAAACCAAGGGGAACACCAATGGGTTTCATGAAAGGAAAGAAAGTTCTGATTGTTGGCGTCGCCAGCAAGCTGTCGATTGCCTCCGGCATCGCCGAAGCCATGTACCGCGAAGGTGCCGAGCTGGCTTTCACCTACCAGAACGAAAAACTCAAGGGCCGCGTGGAAGGCTTTGCCGAGCAATGGGGCTCCAGCGCCGAGCTGTGCTTTCCGTGCGATGTGGCCAATGACGAGGACATCACCAAGGTATTCGAGGAGCTGTCCAAAAAGTGGGATGGCCTGGACTGCATCGTGCACTCGGTCGGTTTTGCCCCCGGCGACCAGCTGGACGGTGACTTTACCGATGTCACCACCCGTGAAGGCTTCAAGATTGCCCACGATATCAGCGCCTACAGCTTCATTGCCCTGGCCAAGGCCGGTCGTGAAATGATGAAAGGCCGCAACGGCAGCCTGCTGACCCTGACCTATCTGGGCTCGGTGCGTACCATGCCCAACTACAACGTGATGGGTGTGGCCAAGGCCGCACTGGAAGCCAGCGTGCGCTACCTGGCCGCCAGCATGGGGCCTGAAGGCACCCGCGTCAACGCCGTATCCGCCGGTCCGATCCGCACCCTGGCTGCTTCCGGCATCAAGAACTTCCGCAAGATGCTGGGTGCCAACGAAGCGCAAACTCCGCTGCGCCGCAACGTCACCATCGAAGAAGTCGGCAACGCCGGTGCGTTCCTCTGCTCCGACCTGGCCTCCGGCATCAGCGGTGAAATCCTCTATGTCGATGGCGGCTTCAACACCACCGCCATGGGTGCGCTGGAAGAATAATTTTCCAGCCTCCGGCCACAAAAAAACCGCAACCCTTTCAGGTTGCGGTTTTTTATTGACTGGCGGATACCCCGGCTCACGAGCGGGAGTATCCAGACACATCAAAACTTCTCGATTTTGGCGTCCTGCTCCAGCTGGCGGGTAAAGGCAGCAAAATCATTCTGCCCCTGACGTGACGCCAGGATGTCGCGCAATTCCTTCAGCTGCCCTGCTTCGACTGCCTCTTCCGGCGTGCTGACACCGCTCAGGCGCAATACTACAAAACGGCCGTCTGCCAGTGCCAGACCATCGTAGCTGAACTGCCCTTCTTGCGGCCTTGGCATGCGAAACACCTGTTGCAACACCTCGGGATCAACATTGTCCTGCATCCGCGTTGCTGCTTCAAAGCGTTCCCAGTCCGGAACAGGCTCGGCCTTGCCGTCACGCAGTGCGGTGAGCAGTTCTGTACCCCGGGTGCGGGTCTGGCCGGCAGCCTGATCCATCCGCAGCAAATCGGCAATCTGATTGCGCACATCGGCCAGCGGAATTTGTTCCGGGGTGCGGTGCTCTTTCACCCGCAATACCAGTACCGTATCGGCATCCAGCTCCAGCGCATGGCTGTTGGCGCCCTCTTCCAGCACTTCTTCACTGAAAGCCGCTTCGATCACCTGGCGGTTGGCAAAAATACCCTCGCCGCCCTCACGGCCAAATGCCGGGCTCTGTTTGACTTCCAGTCCCATTTCCTGGGCCGGTTGCTGCAAGTCGGCTGCCTCATAGGCAGCGCTTTCCAGCTCGTCCACCAGCTCGACAAACTGCTGCTCGGCCTTGCCGGCACGAACATCCTGCAACAGGCTGTCACGCATGTCGGCAAAGTCTGGAATGTCTGCCGCCTGGACATCCAGCAGCTTGATCAGGTGCCAGCCAAAATCGGTCTGCACCGGCTTTGACACCTGCCCCTTCTCCAGTGCATAAAGCTCGCTTTCAAAGGCTTCGTCGTAGACACCGGGACCGGCAAAACCCAGGTCGCCACCTTCAGCAGCGGAGCCGGGGTCAGCGGAAAGCTCTTTGGCCAGCGCGGCAAAATCTTCACCGGCAGCAATGCGCGCAGAAACCGCAAGTGCCTGCTCCAGCACTTCAACAGCGTCCTGCCCGTCTTCCACCTCAAGCAGGATGTGTGCAGCACGGCGCTGTTCGGCCAGGTTGGCAACGGCCGCCTCGTAGGCGTCACGCAGATCGTCGTCGTTGACTTCAATGCGTCCGGCAAGGTCCGCCTTGCCCAGCTCGATGTATTCCAGCACCACCTGCTCAGGCGTCATGAAACGCCCGGGAGCATCCTGGTAGAAGGCTTCGATGTCGGCATCGGCAATCTCGATGCCGTCCAGCTCGGGCGCGAATACCGTCATGGAGAAGTCACGGGTCTGACGCTCCAGGCGGGCAAAGGCCTCGGCTTCCTGCGCGGTTACAAAGGAGCTGTTGATGATGCCGCTCTGCAACTGACCCAGCTGGATGTCTTGCTCCAGCATGCTGCGGAACTGCAGGCGTCCATAGCCCATCTGGCGCAGAACCTGGTCAAAGCGCTCGGCATCAAACTGGCCGTCCTGCTGGAACTCCGGAAATTGCAGAATAAAGCTGTCAACCGCCGCTGTTGAACTGACAATCCCGGAGCCTTCAGCTGCCTGAAGCAGCAGTTTGCGGCCTATCAGGGTTTTCAGTGCCATTTCATTGAGCAGCTTGTCATCCAGCGCACCCATATCAAAATCGGCTCCAAACTGCTGGGCCAGCTGGCGTTGCTGGATGCTCTTTTCCTGGGCCAGGGCGTCCAGGGTGATTTCTTCACCATTGACCTTGGCCGCGTTGTTGCGGTTGCTGGTCGAACTCATGATCGCTTCAAAGCCGGTAAACGACAGAAGCACGACAATCAGGCCGACAATGACCTTGGAGATCCAGCTGGTAGAGCGGTCCCTGATACTTTGCAGCATATATCCTCCGGAACTAGGCGCAAGACAAATACAAAAAACAAAGGCGCACCAACTGATGCGCCTTTGTTTTGTTGACCTGTAAACAGGTCAGGCTACGATTCTTGCCTGACTCAGGCGTTTACCGCATCCTTCAGCGCCTTGCCTGGCTTGAAGCCGGGAACCTTGGCAGCGGGAATTTCGATGGTCTTGCCTGTTTGCGGGTTGCGGCCGGTACGGGCAGCACGGTCTTTTACGGAGAAAGTACCAAAGCCAACCAGTACAACAGAGTCACCTTCCTTCAGTGCTTCGGTTACTGTTTCCAGCACCGCGTCCAGCGCACGGCCAGCAGCAGCTTTGGGCAGATCAGCAGCAGCTGCCACCTTTTCAATCAGTTCTGATTTGTTCACTCGTTAATCCCCTTATGAATCCAAACATAGAATCGTGTCGATGGTTGTGCAAGATAATGAGTTGTTTACCTTCCGTCAACACTTCAAGTCCGCTTTCATGCAAACTTGTCACAAACCTCACATCTCAAGCCCTCAGTGCGTCCGTCGATGTTCTTCCGGGCACTTGTCCCTGGCCTGGTCACGCTGCAACAACAACTCGACCTCGGCATCAGCCAGCGGCTCGGGTGCGTATTGTAGAGCGATTGCGAGCACTTCATCAATCCATTTTACGGAACGTATATCAAGGTCTGTCTTGATATTCTCCGGAATTTCCTTGAGGTCTGCCTTGTTCTCCTCTGGAATGATTACGGTTTTGATTCCGCCACGATGAGCTGCCAGCAGTTTTTCTTTCAGGCCACCGATCGCAAGCACTTCACCGCGCAGGGTAATTTCACCGGTCATGGCCACGTCTGCACGCACCGGAATTTTCGTCAGCGAGGAAACCAGGGCGGTACAAAGGCCGATACCGGCACTCGGACCATCCTTGGGTGTTGCCCCTTCCGGCATGTGGATATGGACGTCGGTTTTCTCGTAAAAGTTCGGCACAATACCCAACGCCTGGGCGCGGCTGCGCACGACGGTCATGGCTGCAGTCATGGATTCCGCCATGACGTCACCCAGCGAACCGGTCTTGATCAGCTGGCCTTTGCCCGGCATGGTTGCCGTTTCAATGGTCAGCAGCTCGCCACCGACCTGGGTCCAGGCCAGACCGGTCACCTGGCCAACCTGGTTTTCAGTCTCGGCCAGGCCATAGCGGAACTTGCGCACACCAAGCAGATCCTCAAGCATCGCGGGCACAATCTCTACCCTGATGTTCTTGCTGTCCTGATGCTGCCTGACCACCTTGCGGCAGACCTTGGCAATCTGGCGCTCGAGTCCGCGCACCCCGGCCTCCCGCGTGTAATAGCGTACGATGTCCAGTATCGCTCCATCGGTAATGGTCATTTCCCTGTCTTTCAGACCATTGGCCTTGCGTTGTTTCGGTACCAGGTATTTTTGCGCAATCTTGAGCTTTTCATCTTCGGTATAGCCCGGGATGCGGATCACTTCCATGCGGTCCAGCAACGGGCCGGGAATGTTCATCGAGTTGGCGGTACAGACAAACATGATGTCTGACAGGTCATAATCCACTTCCAGGTAGTGGTCGTTGAAGCTGTGGTTTTGCTCCGGGTCCAGCACTTCCAGCAGCGCCGATGCCGGATCGCCGCGCATATCGCTGGCCATCTTGTCAATTTCGTCGAACAAAAACAGCGGGTTACGCACACCCACCTTGCTCAGGCGCTGGATCAGGCGACCGGGCATGGAGCCGATATAGGTACGGCGGTGACCACGGATTTCTGCTTCGTCACGCACACCACCGAGCGCCATGCGCACATACTTGCGGTTGGTCGAACGGGCAATCGACTCAGCCAGCGAGGTTTTGCCCACACCGGGCGGGCCCACCAGACACAGGATCGGTCCTTTCAGCTTGCGTACGCGCTTCTGTACCGCCAGATACTCAAGGATGCGCTCCTTGACCTCTTCCAGCCCGTAGTGGTCGGCTTCCAGCACCTCTTGCGCCTTGTCCAGATCCAGGCGTACACGGGTCTTTTTGTGCCAGGGCACATTCAGCATCCAGTCCAGATAGGTACGCACCACGGTAGCCTCGGCAGACATCGGCGACATCTGCTGCAGCTTTTTCAGTTCCGCATTGGCCTTGTCCAGCGCTTCCTGGGGCATTTGCGCCTCGCTGATGCGCTTGCGCAGGGCCTCGACCTCGTTATGGCCCTCTTCATCCTCGCCCAGCTCTTTCTGGATCGCCTTCATCTGTTCGTTCAGATAGTAATCACGCTGACTGCGCTCCATCTGCTTCTTGACCCGGCCACGAATGCGCTTTTCCATCCGCTGCAGATCCAGTTCGGCATCAAGGAATTCCATCAGCTTTTCGGTACGCTGGACAATCTGGTCCTCTTCGAGGATTTCCTGCTTCTGTTCCAGCTGCAGGCTCATCTGGGCGGCAATCAGGTCGGTCAAACGGGCCACATCGGCCACATCGGCCAGGCTACTGACAAACTCTGCCGGCACCTTGCGGCCGTGCTTGGCATACTCTTCAAACTGGTCCAGCAACACGCGGCGCAAAACGGTATTTTCCACCTCGGCCAGTGTTTCCGGTTCCAGGTCGGTTTCCACCTCGACCAGCAGGTAGCCCTCTTCCTCGCCAAGACTGGCATGGATACGACCACGCGACTTGCCTTCGGCCAGCACCTTGACGGTACCGTCCGGCAATTTCAGCATTTGCAGGATCTGGGCAACCGTGCCCTGTCCATGAACCTCAGTCAGATCCGGATCGTCATCCGCCGGATTCTTCTGCGCTACCAGCAAAACCTGCTTCTCGTCCTGCATGGCTGCCTCGAGCGCCTTGATTGACTTGGGCCGCCCGACAAACAGGGGGATTACCATGTGCGGATAAACCACGACATCGCGCAGAGGCAACAGGGGCAATTCAATCATAGTCTTCATATACATACTCACCGGCGGCATGAGCCGCAAAAAACGCTTTGCCCTGTAATGGGGGCAGTTTATCCAAATACAAGATTGCAGACAGTTTCTGCCCGCTACTGCCCGGCGGTTTGTCGACACCATCCGGCGTAGCGCAGCCCGCCCGGACTGCACAGACTGACCGGCAGGCCATAAAACAAAAAAGGGCCATTCGGCCCTTTTTCGTCTGTCACACCACCATCAGGGTTCGGATGAAACCTTCGGTAGATCATCGCTGCTGTAGATCAGCATGGGTTGGGATTCGCCCTTGATGACGCTCTCGTCAATAACCACCTTTTCCACGTTCTCGACAGAAGGGATCTCGAACATGGTATCCAGCAGGGTTTCCTCCAGGATCGAACGCAAGCCTCGGGCACCGGTCTTGCGCTCAAGGGCACGCTTGGCCACGGCCTGCAGGGCATCCGGGCGGAACTCAAGCTCGACATCTTCCATCTCGAACAGCTTGCCATACTGCTTGATCAGCGCATTGCGCGGCTCGCTGAGGATGCGTACCAGGGCGGCTTCGTCCAGCTCCTCCAGTGTGGCAATGACCGGCAGACGGCCGATCAGCTCGGGAATCAGTCCGAATTTGACCAGATCATCCGGCTCGACCTGCTGCAGCGTCTCGCCAATTTTCTTTTCCAGCTCCTTGCTGCGTACTTCGGCACCGAAGCCGATGCCGCCCTTTTCCGAGCGGGCCTGGATGATTTTTTCCAGGCCGGCAAAAGCGCCGCCACAGATAAACAGGATGTTGGACGTATCCACCTGCAGGAATTCCTGCTGCGGATGCTTGCGCCCGCCCTGGGGCGGAATCGAGGCAACGGTGCCTTCAATCAGCTTCAGCAGCGCCTGCTGCACACCTTCACCGGACACGTCACGGGTAATCGACGGGTTCTCCGACTTGCGGGTGATCTTGTCGATTTCGTCCAGATAGATGATGCCCATCTGGGCCTTTTCCACATCGTAGTCACACTTCTGCAACAGCTTCTGGATGACGTTTTCCACGTCCTCGCCAACATAACCGGCTTCGGTCAGGGTGGTGGCGTCGGCGATGGTAAAGGGAACGTTGAGCAAACGTGCCAGGGTTTGCGCCAGCAGGGTCTTGCCGGAACCGGTCGGACCGACCAGCAGAATGTTGCTTTTGCCCAGCTCGACGTCGTCACGCTTGCGTTCACGGCTATGCAGGCGCTTGTAGTGGTTGTACACCGCTACCGCCAGAACTTTCTTCGCCTTGTCCTGGCCAATCACGTACTGGTCAAGTACCGCACTGATTTCCTTCGGTGTCGGCAACTTGTTGGCACTTTCTTCGCCATCGATCTCTTCCGTTTCTTCACGGATGATTTCAATACAGAGATCTACGCACTCGTCACAAATAAATACGGAAGGACCGGCAATCAGCTTGCGCACTTCGTGCTGGCTCTTGCCGCAGAAAGAGCAGTACAGCAGCTTGCCCTTGTCCTCGCCTTTTTGCATGTTTGTCATTCACTTATCCTGCTTCGTCAACCCTTGTACCAGCGTGTGCCGGCCCGGTTTCAACGTTTGCTTACCACCTGGTCAATCAGACCGTATTTTACCGCTTCTTCACCGCTCATGAAGTTGTCACGGTCAGTATCCCGCGCAATGATATCCAGCGGCTGTCCGGTGTGATGGGCCAGCACCTGGTTGAGCCGCTCGCGTATGTAGAGAATTTCACGGGCATGGATCTCGATATCCGAAGCCTGTCCACGGAAACCGCCCAGCGGCTGGTGGATCATTACCCGCGAGTGCGGCAGGCAATAACGCTTGCCGGCAGCACCGCCAGCCAGCAGCAACGCACCCATGCTGGCTGCCTGGCCAAGGCAGGTGGTTGATACGTCCGGCTTGATGAACTGCATGGTGTCATAGATTGACATGCCGGCAGTTACCGAACCACCCGGCGAGTTGATGTACAGGTGAATGTCCTTGTCAGGGTTTTCAGCTTCCAGAAACAGCAACTGGGCCACAACCAGGTTGGCCATATGGTCTTCAACCGGCCCCACCAGAAAAATGATGCGTTCCTTGAGCAGGCGCGAATAGATGTCGTAGGCGCGCTCGCCACGGGAGGTCTGTTCCACCACCATCGGCACCAGTCCGCCGGCGGCCTCGATGTCCTGCTGACCTTGCATGAAAGTTAAGGCTGTCATGGATTTGCCCCGCTCCTTTGATTGTTGATGTCCCCAGGCACGCAAGCCAGCACTATGGCTGGCTTGCGTCCTGCTTGCATGGCTGACTGTACAGCAAAAATCAGGCTTCTTCGGCTTCCGCGTCAGCTTCGGCTTCCTGGTTGGCCGGTACAGCCGGTGCCTCCGGCTTGACCGCTTCCTCGTAAGGAACGTTCCTGTCGGTTACCCTGGCTTTTTCCAGCACGGTTTCAACAACCTGCTCTTCCAGTACCAGCGCACGCACATCTTCCAGCTGCTGCTCGTTTTTGTAGTACCAGTCGATAACCTGCTGCGGCTCCTGGTAGGCAGATGCCATGTCTTCGATGGTGCTGCGTACACGGTCCTCGTCGGCCTTGATGTCGAACTGCTTGACCAGCTGGGCAACCAGCAGGCCCAGGCTGACACGGCGCCGGGCTTGTTCGTCGAACATTTCTGCCGGCAGTTGCTCGGCCTTCATCTGGCCGCCAAACTGCTGTACTGCCTGCGCGCGCAGACGATAGTTTTCGCTGTCGATCAGGGCCTTGGGCACTTCAATGGCGTTTTGCGCCAGCAGGCCATCCATCACCTGGATCTTCAGCTTGTTGGTCAGCGCCTGCTTCAGCTCGCGCTGCATGTTTTTCGAAACTTCGTCACGGAAGCCTTCCAGGCCGCCTTCGTTCATGCCGAACAGGGTAAAGAACTGGTCATCCAGCTCGGGCAGGGTCGCTTCTTCGACCGCATTGACCTTGACGGTGAACTCGGCTTCTTTGCCGGCCAGCTCTTCGTTCTGATAGTTCTCCGGGAAGCTTGGGTTGATGACACGTTCTTCACCGGCCACGGCGCCTTCCAGGGCTTCTTCAAAGCCGGGAATCATGTTGCCGGAGCCCAGTACTACAGGTACGCCCTCGGCGCTGCCGCCGGCAAACACTTCGCCGTCAATGCGGCCAACAAAGTCGATATTGACCTGGTCATCCTTGGCAGCCGGACGCTCAACAGCCACGTAGCGGGTATTCTGCTTGCGCAGGATGTCCAGCATGTTGTCAATGTCGCTGTCAGCCACTTCAGCCTGCAGGCGCTCGATCTCGATGTTTTCCAGACCGCTCACTTCAAATTCGGGGTACACCTCGAACGTGGCGATGTACTCCAGGTCCTTGTCCTTCTCGAACACCTTGGGTTCGATGGCCGGCTGACCGGCCGGGTTCAGCTTTTCGGCAATCACGGCTTCGTAGAAAGTGCTCTGGATCACATCACCCAGCACGTCCTGGCGTGCATCCGCCTCATAGCGCTGACGGATGATGTTCATGGGCACCTTGCCCGGACGGAAGCCCGGCACCTTGGCCTGGCGTGCAGTGCGCTGCAGGCGCTTGGTGACTTCTGCTTCGATACGCTCGGCAGGAACGCCAACAGTCATTCGACGCTCAAGAGCAGAGGTGCTTTCTACTGAAACTTGCATGGATAATCCTCGTTGAATAGACATGGCCAGACGGACCGACCTTGGAATCAAAGGGGTGCATTCTATTCGGCTTGAACAGAAATATCCATCCTGCCGGCAGAGTTTTTACCCTTACAGCAGACCCTCGATCGGCAACCAGGACAAAAAGCGCACACCGGCGCGGCGCCAGAGGCTACTTTTGGGTTCATTGACATAGACCTGCAAGCGCCCTTCGTCACGTACGGTCCAGCGTAGCCGGCCCTTGCCGTCCAGGCTCAGGCGGTAAGCCTGTTCGGGGATTTCCTCGTCGAAGGCATGACGGATGGTGCGTGCCAGTCGCGGGCTGTCAATGACAAAGCCCAGCTCGGTGTTCAGGTTGGCCGAACGCGGATCAAAATTGAACGAACCGACAAAAACGTACTGGCCATCCACGGAAAACGTCTTGGCATGCAGGCTGGAGCCGGAACTGCCCAGCAACCGGCCCCTTCTGCGCCGGCCCTCCTGCGTGGCACGACGCGACGGGCGCACATGGCTCAGCTCGTACAGCTGTACACCGGCACGCAGCAGCGCCTTGCGCCGCCGGGCATAGCCGGCATGCACAAAGGCAACATCGGTGGCCGCCAGCGAGTTGGTCAACACACGCACTTCAACGCCATTGCGCACCAGCCAGGCAAAGGCGTCGACCCCGGCTGCGGTTGGTACAAAATAGGGCGAAACCAGCTCGACGTCTCGCTGCGGATTACCGATGATTTCCTGTAGCTGCTGCACCAGCAGGCTGTCTTCACGGTGTTTGTGCCAGACCTTGGCCGGCGCATCGCTAACCATGCGCACCGGTGCCCACTCGAATCTCAGCTCGCGCCTGAGCAACCGTGCCAGCAGGTCGGATTCACGCAACGATTCAAGGTATTCCTCTGCCGCTGCACTGCGCGAGATGTGCTCGGCCTGAGCGGCCAGCTGGCCCAGGGTCACGTCTTTCTGGCGGCTTGCCAGCAACTGCTGTAGCGAATAAGCCGCCGGACTGTTCCAGTAGGCATCAAAGTCCTGCGACACCCTGGGCACCACGGCACCCACAGCCAGCACGTCCAGATCGGCAAACAGAAAATCATCCGAGGCACCGAAATACTTGTCACCTATATTGCGCCCGCCGATGATGGTTGCCGAACCATCGGCGGTAAAACTTTTGTTGTGCATGCGCCGGTTGACGCGGGAAAACTCGGTCACAAAATTGAACCAGCGTACCCGGCGGATCACAAAGGGATTGAACAGCCGCACCTCGATATTGGGGTGTGCGTGCATGGCCAGCAGGAATGGCTCGATTCCGGCGGTATTGTTGTCGTCCAGCAGCAGGCGTACCTGCACTCCACGGTCCGCTGCTTCGTGCAGCGCCTCCAGCAGCATCACGCCGGTCATGTCGGCACGCCAGATGTAATATTGAATATCCAGGCTGCGTTCGGCATGCCGGGCCATCAACATGCGGGCGGCAAAGGCATCATCAGCCTCGACCAGCGGATAGATGCCGCTCAAGTTGCTGTCGTGTTCACGCAGCAACGGCTCCAGCGAGCGGGCAATCGAGGTATTGCGCGCTTCGCCCGGGCTGATGGCAGATGCTTGCGGACGTTCCACCGGCTTCGGCAAGCCGGCACAACCCGACAACAACAGCAGGGACACTGCTGCCGCCCATAATGACCTGAATGTCAAACCGCCTCCCGCAGGCTGCTGCCCTATAACCGGCCACGGCCAAAGTTGTGTTAAATCAATCAAGAATGGTTATTTTACCGATTCTGTCAGCGTTTGGGGTAACCTTGGCGCTGTTTGCCCGCCGGACGCAGCCGAATGTGTCCGGCGGATGCATCAAGCCTGTTAGTGTTTTATTTTCGAGGTGACTGAAGAATGGAGCAAATGCCAAGTTTTGACCGGGCCCTGGTGGAAAAATACGACCGCCCCGGCCCCCGCTACACGTCCTACCCGACCGCTCCGCAGTTTCACACCCTGTTTGTCGAAGACAACTATCGCGCTGCCGCCGCCCGCAGCAACCAAGCGCCGGCCAAACCGTTGTCGCTGTATATCCACATCCCTTTTTGCAAAAGCCTGTGCTACTACTGTGCCTGCAACAAGATCATTACCCAGAAAACCAGCCGCGCCGTGGAATACCTGGATTACCTGAAACAGGAAATCCGCATGCAGGCCGGGCTGTTTGACCGCTCGCGCAAGGTCACGCAGCTGCACTTTGGCGGCGGCACCCCGACCTACCTGACACCGGAGCAGCTGGCCGACCTGATGCAGTGCCTGGGCGAGGCTTTCAATCTGGACGACAGCGACGGCCGCCAGTTTTCCATGGAAGTGGATCCGCGCACCATCTCGCCGGAACAACTCAAGCACCTGCGCAAGCTGGGCTTCAACCGCCTCAGCTTCGGCGTACAGGACTTTGATCCCGACGTGCAGGCTGCGGTCAACCGCGTGCAAAGCGAGGAACAGGTCGCCGAGCTGATCCATGCTGCCCGCGAGTACGGCTTCCGTGCCACCAGTGTCGACCTGATCTATGGTCTGCCACTGCAAACCGTGGACAGCTTCAACACCACGCTGGACAAGATCATTGCCCTGCGCCCCGACCGTATTTCCGCCTACAGCTATGCCCACCTGCCCCATCTGGTGCGCGCCCAAAAGCTGATCAGGCCCGAGCACATGCCACCGCCCGAGCGCAAACTGGAACTGCTGGAGCTGACCATCAAACGCCTGTGCAGTGCCGGCTACATTTATATCGGCATGGACCACTTTGCCCTGCCCGACGACGAGCTGGTATTGGCACGCAATGACGGCACCCTGCAGCGCAACTTCCAGGGTTATTCGACCCATGCCGATTGCGACATCATCGGCCTGGGCTCATCCTCGATCGGCAAGATCGCTGACAGTTACAGCCAGAACGTGAAAGAGCTGTCGCTGTACTACAGCATGTTGCGCGAAGGAAAACTGCCGCTGCACCGTGGCTATGAACTGAACGATGACGACCGTCTGCGCCGCGACGTGATCAGCAGCCTGATGTGCCACAACCGCATCAGCATGCCCGAAATCGAAAAAGCCCATGGCATCAATTTCCGTGAATACTTCGCCGATGCGTTTGAAAAACTGCAGGAACCCGTAGCCGACAGCCTGGTGGAAATCACCGCTGACGAAATTATTTTGTTGCCTCAGGGCAACCTGATGATGCGTAACGTCGCCATGGCGTTCGATGCCTACCTGGGTGGCAACCAGAAGGGACGCTTCTCGCGTACAGTATAAAAGAGGGACGCTTCCGGCATCCGCGGGCTGCGATACTGGCAGTTTCCGGCGCCTGCCTTGCAGCATCAGAAATCACCGGTCAGCCGCCGCACATGCAGCAGGCATGACAGGAATAAAAAACCGGGGAAATCCCCGGTTTTTTATCAGTTCAGTCTGGCGGCATAAGCCTGCAGGGTATTTTCCAGCAGCCCTGCCCGGGTCATGGGCCCGACACCGCCCGGCACCGGAGTAATCCAGGCCGCCCGCTCGACGGCCGCATCAAAACCGACATCACCGATCAGGTTGCCGCTGGCAGTCCGGTTGATGCCGACATCAATCACGATCGCCCCGGGCTTGATCCACTCGCCCTTCACCAGATCGGGAATGCCCACCGCCACCACCACCAGGTCGGCACGGCGCACGTGCTCTTCCAGGTTTTTGGTAAACCTGTGGGTTACTGTGGTCGTGCAGCCGGCCAGCAGCAGCTCCAGCGCCATCGGCCGGCCAACGATATTGGAGGCACCGACAACCACTGCATCCAGGCCATGCAGATCAACACCGGTGCTGTTCAACAGGGTGATGATGCCTTTCGGCGTACAGGGACGCAGCATCGGCATGCGCTGGGCCAGGCGACCAAGGTTGTACGGATGAAAGCCGTCGACATCCTTGTGCGGATCAATACGCTCAAGCAGGGGCGAGGCATTCAGATGAGCCGGCAGCGGCAGCTGCAACAAAATGCCGTCCACTGCATCATCGGCATTCAGGCTGTCAATCAGGGCAGTCAGCTCTTCCTGGCTGGTGTTTTCCGGCAGGTCATGGGCAATCGACACAATACCAACCTGCTCGCAGTCTTTGCGCTTGTGGGCAACATAGACCTGTGAAGCCGGGTCGGTACCAACCAGAATGACTGCCAGGCTGGGTGCACGCCGCCCGGCAGCCACATGATTTTCAACAGAAACAGCAATGTCCCGACGAATGTTGGCAGCAATCGCCTTGCCATCGATAAGTTGTGCAGCCATGAAAAGACACACCATGCAGATAAAAAGATGCGGTATTCTCGCATGACCCGCAGTCTGCGCAAAGTCGCATCTGGTTTTTCGCCATTACCGGAACAAGTTTTCCGCCGGGGCTTGACTCTTCTCCGGGATATGGCTAACATGCGCCCCGCTTGCCTAGCACAGCCTGTAAAGCTGGTTACGAGATACAGATCCCCGGATCATGACTCAAGCCCTAGTTAGCAATAACCAGGCGCCCGTAGCTCAGCTGGATAGAGCATCCGCCTTCTAAGCGGATGGTCGCAGGTTCGAGTCCTGCCGGGCGCGCCACTGGGTGCAAGTCAAGCGAACCGAATTATGGTGGGCGTAGCTCAGTCGGTAGAGCGCAGGATTGTGATTCCTGTGGTCGTGGGTTCGATCCCCATCGTCCACCCCATATTCCGGATTACTGCAGTCATTCATTGCAGGGATCCAGCGTCAATTGCGGACGTGGTGGAATTGGTAGACACACCAGATTTAGGTTCTGGCGCCGAGAGGTGTGAGAGTTCGAGTCTCTCTGTCCGCACCACTTATTGCTTCACCCGATACGCAAAACAAGCATGTAAAGCCGCACCCCTGAGGGTTGCGGCTTTTTTGTTGCCTGCCGGTTGATGGCTACGCGTCTGCCCCGCAGCCCTTGCCGGTTCAGATGCAGCCCAGCAGACAGCGGTTCAGTGCCTGCACGCGCGGGTCCATCAATACATAAGCATCCATGCTGTTGGTCACAAAGCCCACTGCAAGACCATGGTCAGGATCGGCACAGCCCAGGGTTCCGCCGGCTCCGGGATGACCAAACGCTTGCGGCCCCAAGGCGTAACTGGCAAAGGAACATGCCTGCTGCTCCAGCATGCAGCCCAGCCCGAAGCGGGTTTGTGCCAGCAAAGTGCGGTCCATGCCCCAGCTGTGTTCACGCTGCATTTCGTCCAGCAGCTCCCTGCCCAGCACCCGCTCCTGCAGCAAGCCGTTGTAAAAACCGGCCAGCGCCCGGGCATCGGCATGGGCATTGGCCGCCGGCTGCTGCATGGTGCGCCACTGCGGTTTGTTGCTGCTGGTCATCATGGATGGCGGATTGGTGAATGCCTTTCCGGTCAGGGTTTTCGGCTGCAGCATGCGCGCATACAAACGTTGGGCAACCGCGTCACCGACTGCATTCTTGATCCGCGAGACATCACTGACCCGCTCCAGCTGCGGCTGCTGCAGGCCCACATAAAACTCCAGACCCAGTGGCTGGGCAATACGCCGGGCAATGGCTTCGCCCGGCATCCGGCCGTCAACCCGGCGCACCAGCTCGCCCAGCAGCCAGCCGTAGGTCATGGGCGCGTAGCCGTGAGCCGCTCCCGGCGTCCACCAGGGTTGCTGCCGCTCCAGTGCGGACACCATCTGTTGCCAGTCAAACAGCGCTGCAGCCGGCAAAGGCTCGCCAATTGCCGACAGCCCCGAGCGATGGCTCAACAGCTGGCGTACGGTAACCGTCTGCTTGCCGTCGCGGGCAAATTCCGGCCAGTAATCCGCCACTGCATCGTCCAGCCCCAGCCGGCCCTCTTCCACCAGCTGCAATACCACAGCAGCCAGTACCGGCTTGCCGCTGGAGAACACATTGACCAGGGTGTCCTCCTGCCAGGAGCGGATTTGGGCCCGGTCGACAAAGCCACCGTAAACATCGACCACAGGTTGGCCATGCTGATATATGCACAGGGCGGCTCCACGCTGCTGCGGTTGTTGCAACAGGTCCTGCAACAGCTGCACAACAGGCGCAAACTGTGGCTCAAACGTACCCTGGATCTGTATTGTCGGCTCGTTCATGATTGCCTCCGCTAGCGGCAAGAGAAAGCCTTGCAGCCTGTACGGCAGGTTTTGTTAGTCAATCTGCCGATGAAACGGTGGCAAGGCGTTCAGCAAGGCCTTGCCATAACGCTGGGTGACCAGCCGCCGGTCAAGGATGGTCACCTGCCCACGATCCTGCTCGTTACGCAGCAACCGTCCGCACGCCTGGATCAGGCGCAGCGAGGCATCGGGCACGGCAATTTCCATGAACGGGTTGCCGCCTCGCGCCTCGATCCACTCCGACAGCGCCGCTTCCACCGGATCATCCGGTACGGCAAAGGGGATCTTGGCAATGACTACATGCTGGCAGTAGTCGCCCGGCAGGTCGACACCCTCGGCAAAGCTGGCCAGGCCAAACAACACGCTGACCTCGCCATCATCAATACGCTTTTTATGCTTTTGCAGGGTTTCCTGGCGCGACAGCCGGCCCTGGATCAGCACCCGCTTGCGCCAGTCGCGATCCAGTCCTTCAAACACATCATTCATCTGCCGGCGCGAAGAAAACAGCACCAGCGCGCTCAGGTTGTTTTCCAGCAACTGCGGCAGGCAGCGCACGATGGCGCGACTGTGGGCATCCACATCGCGGATGTCGACGCCCAGATCCGGCACATGCAGGATCCCGGCTTCGGCATGGTTGAACGGACTGGGCACCACCGCGGTTTGCGCCGAAGCCGGCAAGCCGGCACGCATGCCAAAGCGGTCAAAACGGCCCAGCGCAGTCAGGGTGGCGGACGTCAGCAAAACACCATGGGCGGCATGCCAGAGATGCCGGCGCAGGGTTTCTGCGGCCAGAATCGGACTGGAGTTGACTTCAATGTCCGCCCCCGAATCAGTCAGTGCCAGCCAGCGTGCCGAAGGTGCCGCTTCGGCAGCATCTTCGGCCGTAAAGGAAGACCACAGCGCCAGGTTGGCATCAGCCCGTGTGTACAGGCTGCCAAACAGCGGAAACCACTCTTCGGCCAGCTGGCTGTCGAGCGGAGCGCCCGGCTCGTCCTCCATGGCCTTTTTCAGGTGATCGTTGATGCGGCCAAGCACATCGGCCAGCTGCATGAAGCCTTTTTTCAGCTCCAGCCCCTGCTCGCGCAGGGCTTCCGGCACCACCCCGCCAACAAAGCGAAACCTGGGTTGTTCATATTCACTGTTGCCTGTCGGTGCAAAATCGGCAAGCTCGCGGCAAGTGGCAAAAACAAAACCCTGCTGCTCGCGCAGGCTCTTTGCCAGCACCGGTACCTGCTCCATCAGGCTGCCCAGCTCACCCTGCAACTGGTTTTGCGCGTGCAGACGGGTCAGGGTTTTCTCGGTCTGGCCCAGCCATTCGGCGGTGGCCTGCAGACGGGTACTGTGGGCAAAGTGGTTGATCGCCTTGTCGGGCAGATGATGGCCCTCATCAAAGACATAAAAGGTATCCCCCGGATGCGGCAACACCATGCCGCCACCCAGCGCCAGATCCGCCAGCACCAGGTCGTGGTTGGTGACAATCACGTCAACCTTTTCCAGCCCTTCGCGCGCCTTGTAAAAGGAGCAGCTGTCGTAGTTGCCACACCGCCGCCCCAGGCACTGGGTATGGTCTGTGGTGATAATGCGCCAGGTACTGTCTTCAATGGCTTCCGGCCAGCTGTCACGGTCGCCGTCCCAGCGTCCGCGCGACAGACGGTCCAGCATGTCGCCAAACAGTGCCCTGTGCTCGTCACTGACATCGATGTGATAGCCTTGCTCGGCCAGCATGTCGGCCTGTCGGCGCTCCTGGCCGTGGCTGTCGAGCCAGTGGTCCAGCCGCGACAAACAAAGGTAACGCCCCCTGCCCTTGGCCAGTGCGTAGGTAAATTTCAGACCGCTGTTCTTGATGATGTCGGGCAGATCCTTGTTGACGATCTGCTCTTGCAGGGCCACGGTCGCCGTGGCAATCACCAGACGCTTTTCTGCCGCCCGCGCCACAGGAATCGCCGCCAGGCTATAGGCCACCGTTTTGCCGGTACCTGTGCCGGCCTCGACCACCACCACGGCCGGATCGCCGCAGCGCCCGTTATCCTCATCGGTTTCTATATTGCCCAGGCCACGGGCCACCTCGGCGATCATCAGGCGCTGGCCGTAGCGGGCCTTGAGTCCTTTCTGCTCCAGAAAACGGCTGTACGCCTTCTGAATCGCCTGTTTTGTTTCGTCCGTCAGCATTCTCGCCCAACTTGTTTACTGGATATTTGTTCAGTGCCGCATCATAGCCGGAATTTCTCCATGCTGCCGGATTTTCACTCAATGTTCTCAATGCTCAAGTGCGAAATGTCCGGCGCAGTAATCGGCTCTGCCCCGGGCAACTGCCCCAGATCACTGCCGGCCGGGGCCAGACTGATGGCGGAAACATCAATCTGCGGAGTTTCAATCACCGGCTTTTCCCGCAACAGGTCTTCACCCGCCGCAGCCAGGCCGAAGTCGAGCGCCTCTACATGGGCAAACGCCGCCATATACTCGTCACGCGGAGCCACTTGCAGGGCCGGCAAGGCCGCTCCCTCTACGGCAACCGGGGCTGCCGGCTGCTCGGCGATTACCTCCACCAGCGCACCTACGCTGGCAAAAGCCTGGCGATATTTTTCTGCAGCTGCCTGATCCAGTCCACGCTTGACCACCACCCGGCGACCGGAAAAGAATTGTTGCAGCAAGGCTTCACCGGCATTGAACAGCCGTTGCACACCCTGCCGGACCTGCTGCGGATCTGCACCTGGGTCTACCTGCCCGGAAAAAACAATTTCAAATGTATCCATGACGCACCCCTAAGCCGATCGGCCTGGCCATACAAAAGATGCAACCATTAAAACATAAGCCTGAACCGCGCCCAAACCCGCCAGCGACCTGCCACTGAAGTTGCAGGGCAGCAGTGTTGCAATCAGCCGCATTAGCCCGTATTTTACCGGTTCAGGCTGGTTCCAGCTGTACTTCTTATATCTTTGCAAGGGTTTTCGGTGGCCAGGCTTTCTTATCCTCGATATCGCGCCAGCAGGCATGCCCTGCTCCTGCTAGTGGCATTTTTCGTCAGTGGTTGCAGCACCTGGTTTGGCAGCGACTTCCAGGAGCCGCAGGTGCAGCTAACCGATGTCGAGCTGGTCTACGCACGCCTGCTCGAGCAGGAATTTTTGCTCGAATTCCGTGTCGACAACCCCAACAACCACAGTCTGCCGGTGCGCGGCATGACCTACGATTTGAACATTAACGGCATTTCGCTGGGTCGTGGCCAGACCAATCAATGGCTGACCATCCCTGCCAATGACAGTGCCCGCTTCAATTTACGCGCGCACACCAATCTGTGGCGCCATGTCAAAAGCCTGGTTGCGCTGCTGAAAAACCCTGACCAGCCCATTCATTACTCGCTGGAAGCGGAACTTAAAACAGGCCTGATGTTCAACAAGAAAGTGCCGGTACGCCGTCAAGGCAGCTTCACCCCCGGTGAATACCTCAACACCCCCTACTGATTTTGCCGAGATTGTTACCGTGGACGACGCACTGCTTACAACCATCCTGACCGGTCTTGTTTTGATTGTCGCCCTGGCCGCCTACGCCCTGCACATGTGGCGCAAGGTGTGGAAACAGCGCGAGCAGCTGGAAGGTTACAAGAAAGAAGTCAGCGACAAGCTGGCCGAGGACTTGAAAGTGCTCTGCGGCAGCCTGCTGGATGAACAAATGCCATGGATCGAAGGCTGTATCCGCCTCAAGGTCATTCTGGAGCACTACAATTTCGAACTGAGCCATGACGAGCAGTACGCCGTGTTCCAGGAAGTGTTTGTCGCTACCGAACACATTCCCACCCATGAGGCCTGGAAAGCACTCGATAAAGCGGAAAAGCGCAAACATGAGCAAACCTTTGCCGCGCTGGAAGAACAGTTTCGTACCCGCAGCTTTGCGGCCGCCCGCCAGCTGTTGCAGCAACTGGGCGGACCGCTGGCGGCTACTGTTACTGCGCCGGTACAGTCCTGGTCACCCGCCAAGGCTGACAGCCCGGCCAGGCACACCCTGCACTAAAGCGTCTCTGTCGTTACACCTGTAGCTGGCGGGCACTGGCAACAAAATCCAGCATCCAGCCGCCAACCCTGTGGCCATCGTGTTCCTGCTGCAGACTGTTGAGCCCTTTTTGATAAAATTCCGGCGTATAGATGCCCTGACGCAGCTGTAACAGCGAACGGGAAAAGTCCGTGGTAAATTCCGGATGGCCCTGGAAGCACAGCACCCGCTCGTCCAGCATAAAGGCGGCGTTGGGGCAAAAGTCACTGCTGGCCAACAGCTGCGCTCCGCCCGGCAGGCGCGTCACCTGATCACGGTGACTGATCAGCATGTTCAAACTGGACGGGCATTCACGGCTGGCCAGCGAAGGCACCAGCATCCGGTAACAGTGCACCCCCACCCCCCAGCCCTGGTACGCCCGCTCCACCTTGCCGCCCAGGGTCAGGGCCAGGATCTGATGGCCAAAACAGACACCCAGCAGCACATCGCCGGCCCGGTAACGCAACAGCAGGTATTTGCGCAGCTGCACGATCCAGGCATCGGTGCCGAACGAGTCGGCCTTGCTGCCGGTCACCAGAAAGGCATCGAAACGCTCGGACTCGCAGGGATAGGAGCCGCTCACCACGTTATATACGGCAAACTCCACCGGCCGTTGCTGGTTGCCCAGCAGCCTGATGAACATGGAGCCAAAACTGTGGTAATCCTGCCGCAGTTGCGGATGCAGGTCATCGGCTTCCAGTATGCAAATCCTGAGCGACATGATTCCTCCCGTTCGCGACGGTCATTTTTTCCAATGGTATCCCTGTCGGCACCCCGGAACCTGCCACTTCGTCACATTTTGCGTGATGACGGCTGCAAGTTTGTGCAAAAAAGTTGCTGCATGTCCTGCAGCCGGGGCATGTTCCGGATATCCCGGCGACAAAGAGCCGTGCCTGTCATGTGACGGGCACGGCTCGCGACTATGGGATTGTCTATCGGCACTACAAAACGCGGCGCGCGCCTTGCGCTACTCGCGGTAACGGCGCAGCCTCAGCGGCCTGCCGCCAACGCGGGTATCCTTGAGCTTGCCAAGCAGACGCTCAAGTCCTTCCTCGGGCAGTTCAACCAGGCTAAAGGTCTCACGAATCTGGATACGGCCAATCGCATCGCGGGCCAGCCCGCCTTCGTTGAGGATGGCGCCCAGCAGGTTGCGCGCAGCCACGCCGTCGCGGTGCCCCAGAGCGGTGCGGCAACGTACCCGGCCCAGCTCCGGCAGATCCGGCAGGCCACGCTCGCGAAAACCTTCACGGCCGCTCCTGCGACCGCGCTCACCACGCTCTCCGCGCTCGGAGTCACGTCCTCGGGCCGGACGGGCAGTTACCACATCCACCGGGTACTCGCGTTCAATACCGGCTGCATCAAACGCCAGCCCCTCGGTCAGCCTGCCCAGCAGTGCCAGCGCCAGCTCTTCCGGATGGCAATCCAGGCTCTGCAACAGACGCTCCAGCAGCGCCCTGTGCTGTCCGGATGCAGACTGCATGCGCGGTGTCAGGTCGGCTTTCAGGTTGTCGATGCGGGCCTGCAATACGGCAGCCGCATCGGGAATTTCCATGGCCTCGATTTTCTGCCCGATAACCCGCTCCACCACGCTCAGCATACGGCGCTCGCGCGGGGTGACCAGCAGCAGCGCGCGCCCGTCACGGCCGGCACGGCCGGTGCGGCCGATGCGGTGCACGTAGGATTCGGGATCATAGGGCATGTCGACGTTGAGCACGTGGGTAATGCGGGGCACGTCCAGGCCACGCGCTGCCACGTCGGTGGCAATCACGATGTCCAGACGGCCATCTTTCAACGATTCGATGACCTGCTCGCGGTGGTTCTGGGCAATGTCACCGTTGAGTGCGGCTACCTTGTAACCACGTTCCTGCAAAGCGGAAGCCAGATCCAGCGTCTGCTGCTTGGTGCGCACGAACGCAATCAGGGCGTCAAAGTCTTCCACTTCCAGCAGGCGCAGTACCGCGCTGATTTTCTGGTCGGCGTGCACCATGATGTGTGCCTGCTCGATACGCGCTACGGTCTGGGTCTTGCTGGCGATTCTGACATGCTGCGGCTCGCGCAGATGCTGCTCGGCAATCGCACGAATGGAATGCGGCAGCGTGGCAGAGAACAGTACGGTCTGGCGCCGTTCCGGCAGCGACTGGAAAATCACCTCAAGATCTTCCATGAAACCCATCTTGAGCATTTCATCGGCTTCGTCCAGCACCAGATAGCCCACGGTGGCCAGCAGCTCGGCATTGCGTGACAGGTGGTCAACCAGCCGTCCCGGTGTGGCCACGATGATCTGCGCGCCCTGACGCAGGGCACGCAGCTGCAGGCCCATCGGCGCGCCGCCATACACGGCGACCACATTGATGCCCGGCATTTCGCTGGCAAAGGTTTCAAAGGCTTCGGACACCTGCAGGGCCAGCTCGCGGGTTGGTGCCAGCACCAGCACTTGCGGCTCGCGACGCTGCGGGTCGATTTTCGACAGGATCGGTAGCGCGAATGCGGCAGTCTTGCCGGTACCGGTCTGGGCCTGGCCGATCATGTCGTGACCGGCCATGATGATGGGGATGGATTGTGCCTGAATCGGAGAAGGCTCTTCGTAGCCTGCTTTTTCGATGGCGTGCAAAATCGGCGACAAAATGCCGAGCGCAGCAAAGCTGCCGGTTTCCTGGGTCATGGTATGCCTCGTATGCATTGGCAATACCCAAGAAAGCTGCGTACCCATGAAAGATCGAAACGATCGCCCCGGCAACTGTACTGAGTATGTGCGCAAAATGCGGTGTGTAAAAAAGAAAACGGAACCTGTGGTTCCTGATACGTCTGGGACGCAATAGTCGAAGTCTGGCTTCGCGGGATATTGTCTGATCCTGAACGGGCCCGTTTCGGGCGCGCAAAGTATAGCAAGCTGTCAACCCGGACACAAGGAACAGTCAAGGCATTCCTGCCGCCTCTGCACCTGTATCGCATCGGGCAGAATGCTTTGTTTCCAGGCTTCTGCGCGAATGAAAAACCATCTCCGTACCGGTTAGCGGATCGGTAAAGGCGAGGCTGCGCGCCAACAACTGCAGGGGCTGACTGAAATCATCAGGATCACGGCGCAACGGCTGTGGGTAGAAATCATCACCGAGAATTGGCGCCCCCAGTGCTGCCATGTGCAGGCGCAGCTGGTGCTTGCGTCCGGTCAGCGGCACCAGGCGATAGTGCCACCAGGTGGCATGCTTTTCGAGCACCTCGATGCGCGTCTGGCTGTTGGCCTCGCCGGCAACCTCACGGCTGCGAAAAAAATATACGTCATCGTTGACAATACGGCTGCTGCGCACATGGGGAAACTGCAATTGCGGCAGCGCCAGCGCCAGCGCCTCATATACCTTGGCCGCCTGCTGGCGGCGAAACAGGCCCTGATAGGCATCGCGGTCCTGTGGCCTTTTGCACAACAACAGGACCCCGGCAGTCAGGCGATCCAGCCGGTGCACCGGCGTCAGCTCCGGCAGCCCAAGCCGTTGCTGCAGGCGGTACAGCAAGGTTTGCTCGATGTAATTGCCCACCGGTGCGGTGGCCAGAAAGTGCGGCTTGTCGGCAACCACCAGGTGTTCGTTCTCGAACAGCACCTCTTCGGCAAAGGGCACCGCTGGCTCATGTGGCAATTCGCGAAAATAAAAAATCAGCTGCCCGGGCAAACAGACTGCATCCACAGCCAGCGGCTGCTGTCGCGCATCCAGCACCCGGCCCTGCAGCAGGCGCTGGCGCCAGACATCGGGCTCGATACGGGGAAAACGCTGGCAGAGAAACTCCAGAAGAGCGGCCGGAGCATTCTCCGGCACCACCACCCGGCTGGCACCTTCAGGCTTGTTCTGGCTCATGATTGACCGTACGGAAATATTGCCTCCGGTAACCGGGCTGTCCGGATATCTGCCTGACCGGACGCAGTACCCGCAGCCAGGGCCGGCAGCTTAATGCAGGGTATGGGAAACCGGCTCGGCGTCTTCGCTTTCGAAGGATTCCTCTTCTGCCATGTGTCCGGCAGCTTCAAGTCCGGCATGGAACATGGCACGGGCAACATCAATATAGCGCTCTTGCAGGAATTCGCGCGCCTCGCCGGAAAAATTCAGGGTCACCAGCGGGCTTTCTTCATTCGAGCGGCGCAAGACAATACGGCCGTCTGGCAGCTCGACAATTTCCAGAAATGCTTTGGACATAACTCTCTTCTGCCACCACTGTGGTGGCCGGATCAAAACGGGCTGCGCAGTGTAGCAGCAAAATCGGCACAGGTCACAGGCTGCAGCCGGGCAAAACAACACCCGGCCTGCCATCGCAAATCACTTTTTGCGCTTGTCTTCAACCTGCCACTGCTTGCCGTCATAGGTGGCACGCCAGCCGGACGGCTTGCCGTCTATCTCGGTCTGCACGTACTGTTCCTTGTTCTTGCGGCTGTAGCGCACAACGGTCGGACGGCCATCCGGATCGTGGGTCGGAGCGCTGAACAGGAAGCTGTATTTCTTGTCGATTTCATCCTTGTGCGGCAACAGTTCGATAATCAGCGGAGCACGGGTCTCCCGCTTTTTCGGAAACTGGCTGGCGGCCAGAAACAGTCCGGCAGCGCCGTCGCGCAGCACGTAGGTGTCATCGACCTTCTCGCAGCGCAATTCCGGCATTGGCACCACATCCATCTTGGGTGGCGCCGGCTCGCCATTGGCCAGCAACTTGCGGGTGTTTTTGCACTCGCTGTTGGTACAGCCAAAATACTTGCCAAAGCGTCCGGTCTTCAGCTGCATCTCGCTGCCACATTTGTCACATTCCAGCGTCGGGCCATCATAGCCCTTGATGCGGAACTCGCCCTGCTCCACCTCGAAGCCGGAGCAGTCCGGATTGTTGCCACACACATGCAGCTTGCGTGTCTCGTCCAGCAGGTAGGCATCCATGGCCGTACCGCATTTGGCGCAGCGCTTCTTCTGGCGCAGCAGCAAGGACTCGGATTCGCCCTCGTCGTCCTCGGCAATCTCGTTGCCCGGCACCAGGTTCATGGTTGCCTTGCAGCGTTCCTTGGGCGGCAGCTCGTAACCTGAGCAGCCAAGAAACACGCCGGTACTGGCGGTGCGGATCATCATCGGCCGACCGCATTCCTTGCAGGGAATGTCGGTCAGGGTCGGCGCATTGCGGCGCATGCCCTGTTCGCTGCCATCGGCCAGTTCAAGCTTCTGTTTGAAGTCACCATAGAACTCGTCCAGCAGCTGTTTCCAGCCCAGCTTGCCGTGGGCCACGTCATCGAGACGCTCTTCCATGTGGGCAGTGAAGCCGTAGTCCATCAAGTCGGCAAAACTTTCATTCAGGCGCCCGGTAACGATGTCGCCCATCTTTTCGGCGTGGAAGCGACGGTTTTTCAGCGTGACATAGCCACGGTCCTGAATGGTGGAAATGATCGCGGCATAGGTAGACGGGCGACCAATCCCCTGCTTTTCCAGCTCCTTGACCAGACTTGCCTCGCTGTAACGCGCCGGCGGCTTGGTAAAGTGCTGCGATGGATCCAGTTTTTTCAGGTCCAGGCTCTCGCCTTCCTTCAGGTCAGGCAGCACTTCGTCTTCGGCATTTTTGCCTTGCGGCGGCAATACCCGGGTGTAGCCGTCAAATTTGAGGATGCGGCCTCGGGCACGCAGCTCAAAACCGGCTGCGGTCACCGTCAGGCTGGTGGAAAGGTATTGTGCCGGCGGCATCTGGCAGGCAACAAACTGACGCCAGATCAGCTCGTACAGTCGCTCGGCATCCCGTTCCATGCCCTTGAGCATGGTCGGGCGCAGGTTGACATCCGAAGGGCGGATCGCTTCGTGCGCTTCCTGTGCGCCTTCCTTGCTGCTATAAAAATTGGGCTTTTCCGGCAGGTACTTGTCGCCAAACTCCTCGCCGATAAAGTCCCGCACCATATTGATGGCGTCTGTCGACAGGTTGGTCGAGTCAGTGCGCATGTAAGTGATGTAACCGGCCTCGTACAGGCGCTGGGCCAGGGTCATGGTTTTCTTTACACCAAAACCCAGACGGGTGCTGGCCGCCTGCTGCAAAGTAGAGGTAATGAAGGGCGCATTGGGGCGGCTGGAAGTCGGCTTGTCTTCGCGCTTGCTGACCTGGTAACTGGCCGGCTTGAGCCTGGCCAGCGCCACATCGCACTGCGCCTTGTTGGCCGGACGGAAGACCTTGCCATCGTCGCGTACCACTTCAAAACGCGCACCCAACTGTTTCTGGTTGACCAGATCGGCGTGCACCTGCCAGAACTCTTCCGGGATAAAAGCGCGGATTTCTTTCTCGCGCTCCACCACCAGCTTGACCGCTACCGACTGCACACGACCGGCAGACAGGCCGCGGGCAATTTTCTTCCACAGCAGCGGCGAAACCATGAAACCAACTACGCGGTCAAGGAAGCGCCGTGCCTGCTGGGCATTGACCTGCTCCATGCTCAGCTCGCCGGGCTCGGCAAAGGCATTCTGGATCGCTTTCTTGGTAATTTCGTTAAACACCACGCGCTTGAAGCGGCTGCCATCACCACCAATGGCTTCGCGCAGGTGCCAGGCAATGGCCTCCCCCTCACGGTCAAGGTCCGTTGCCAGGTAAATTTCATCGGCATCTTTGGCCAGGCGCTTGAGTTCCTCGACCACTTTTTCCTTGCCGGGAAGAATTTCGTAGCGGGCTTTCCAGCCGTTTTCCGGGTCCACGCCCATGCGCCCGACCAGTTGGCAGCGCGCCTTCTCCTGCGGGCTCAGCTTGTCATCGGATTGCTTGCCGCGCCGTGCCGTACCACCACCAGTGGGCAGGTCACGAATGTGCCCCACACTGGATTTGACCACATACTGGTTGCCCAGATATTTGTTGATGGTTTTGGCCTTGGCCGGAGATTCCACAATAACCAGCGATTTACCCATAATTCAAACTGTCCTGGCTTGAAAAGCAGAAATTACCTTGCCGATTGCAACAATATGGCAGCCCGGCAAAGGCATAAATCAATAATAGAGAGGCTATATATAGTGCTGCACGGTGCCGGTCAACCCCGCCATTGGCCCAGCATCCGAGCACAAAGATGCAAACACCTTAAAGGACAGCCAGTGTATTTGTCCAATTCGCAGGCAATGTTCCAGCCGAAAAAAATGAAGAAACCAGCAAAAAAACCACTTTGCGACCATAGCCAGAAGCATGGTCACATAGTGGTTTAGTCAAAAGAACGTCACGTCACGAGGGTGCGCAACCGTGGCCGATAGAGCCTGTCCGCCCTTCAGGCACAGCGCTGTCCTGTAGCGGCAAACATCTTTTCCTGCAGCTGGTACAGGTAGGCAAAGCCCTGCTCCCAGCAACTGTGTCCCGAGGCAATGTTGATATGCCCCGCCTGCTGCAGGATGGTCGCCTCACAATCCCAGTGCGCCGCCATTTCCAGAGCCCGCGCCGCACTGGCAGCATGGTCATTGCTGGAACCGACCAGTACGGCAGGAAACGGTAGCGGTGTCGTCGGCACGGGCGCAAAGTTGACCAGCTCTTGCGGGCAGCCGGCCCGTTCGACGTCCGCCGGCGCCACCAACAGCGCACCGGCAACCCGCTCCAGGTCCACCACAGCCGCCTGCCGTGCCCAGTGCGCCACGGTAACGCAGCCCAGGCTATGGGCCACCAGCACCAGCGGTCCCCGCAGGCCGCGCAGCGTATGCTCCAGTGTAGCCACCCAGTGTTCCAGGCGCGGCTGGTGCCAGTTTTGCTGCTCAACCCGTACCGCATTGGGCAGCACCCGTTGCCAGTGTGACTGCCAGTGCCCGTCCGGTGACCCGTTCCAGCCCGGAACTATGACATAGGTAACCCTTGCATCAATCATGCTGCTCTCCAGCGCTATTCCGGGCTCTCACCCACATTCATGGCGGTACTATGCCCCATCACCACTCAATAGAAAAAGAATATAAATTTATTTTTCGATAACCACAAAGAATATAAGACCTGATCAGAGCACTCGTTTTCCACCGGACAGCATGCCCTACCTGGCCGGCAGACCGGCCGAGAATAAAAAACCGGAGCACTAGACTCCGGTTTTCTGTGACAGCCTGTAAGGCAGTTACACGCGCTCAAACACGGTGGTAATGCCCTGGCCCAGACCAATGCACATGGTGGCAATACCCAGGCGGCCGTTGTTCTGCTTCATCACGTTCAGCAGGGTGCCGGAAATGCGCGCACCGGAGCAGCCAAAGGGGTGACCCAGAGCAATGGCACCGCCATGCAGGTTGACCTTCTCGTCCATCTTGTCGAGCAGCTTGAGGTCCTTCAGCACCGGCAGCGACTGGGCGGCAAAGGCTTCGTTCAGCTCGACAAAATCGATGTCATCCATGGTCAGGCCGGCACGCTTGAGTGCTTTCTGCGTGGACGGCACCGGACCATAGCCCATGATTGCCGGATCTACGCCGGCCACCGCCATGGCACGAACCACAGCCAGCGGCTCAAGCCCCAGGTCTTTGGCGCGCTGGGCCGACATGACGATCATGCAGGAAGCACCATCGGTGATCTGCGATGAGGTTCCGGCAGTGACGGTACCGTTTTTCGGATCAAATGCCGGACGCAGCGCGGCCAGACCTTCAATGGTGGTTTCCGGACGGATGGTTTCGTCATAGTCGAAAACCTTGACGAAGCCGTTCTCGTCGTAGCCTTCCATCGGAATGATCTCGTCCTTGAACTTGCCCTCAACGGTGGCCTTGTGAGCCAGACGGTGCGAGCGCTCGCCAAAGGCATCCTGCGCCTCACGGGTGATGCCGTGCATCTTGCCCAGCATTTCGGCGGTCAGGCCCATCATGCCGGAGGCCTTGGCGGCATGCAGTGACAACTGAGGGTTGCTGTCAACGCCGTGCATCATGCCGACGTGACCCATGTGCTCCACGCCACCCACCACAAACACATCACCGTTGTTGGTCTGGATGGCCTGCACTGCCGTGTGCAGCGCACTCATGGACGAGCCGCACAGGCGGCTGACCGTTTGTGCGCTGCTGGTGTGCGGAATGCGGGTCAGCAGGGAGGCCATGCGGGCGATGTTCCAGCCCTGCTCCAGGGTCTGGTTGACACAGCCCCAGATCACATCTTCGACCTCGGCCGGGTTGATTGCGTCGTTACGCGCCAGCAGGCTGTCGATCAGGTGCGCCGACATGTTCTCGGCACGGGTGTTGCGGTGCATGCCGCCCCTGGAGCGCCCCATCGGGGTGCGACCAAAGTCAACGATGACGGCGTCTCTTGGATTCAAGCTCATTATTGTAATCTCCTGTTAGCCGAAGAAAGATTGGCCGTTTTTCGCCATCTCACGCAGTTTTTCGGTGGGCTGATACATCGCCCCCTGATCCGCATACCTGTCGGCCAGGGCAACAAATTCGGCCACGCCAATGCTGTCGATGTAGCGCAACGCACCACCACGGAACGGCGGGAAACCGATACCGTAAATCAGGCCCATGTCGGCCTCGGCAGCGGTTTCAACAATGCCGTCTTCCAGGCAACGTACAGTCTCCAGGCACAGCGGGATCATCATGTAGTTGATGATGTCTTCATCGGTCAGCTCGCGCTTGTCGTAGACAACTGGCGCCAGCAGTTCGGTAATGGACTCGTCCACCACCTTCTTCGGCTTGCCCTTCTTGTCGGTTTCGTAGGCGTAAAAGCCCTTGCCGTTTTTCTGACCCAGGCGCTCGGCCTTGTACAGCACGTCAACGGCAGTCTCGCGTGCTTCCTTCATCCGCTCGGGGAAGCCCTCGGCCATCACGTCACGGGCGTGATAGGCAGTGTCCATGCCAACCACGTCCATCAGGTAGGCCGGGCCCATCGGCCAGCCAAAGCGCTCCATGATCTTGTCGATGCGGGTGAAGTCGATGCCGGCACTGACCAGTTTGGCAAAGCCGCCAAAGTAAGGAAACAGCACACGGTTGACCAGGAAACCGGGGCAGTCGTTGACCACAATCGGGTTCTTGCCCATCTTCTGAGCATAGGCCACGGTGGTGGCCACAGCTTCATCAGAGCTGTGCTCGCCACGGATGACTTCCACCAGCGGCATCATGTGTACCGGGTTAAAGAAGTGCATGCCGACAAAGTTTTGCGGACGCTTCAGTGCCTTGGCCAGATAGTTGATGGAAATGGTGGAGGTGTTGGAAGCAATGATGGTGTTCTCACCCACCTGCTCTTCCACTTCAGCCAGCACCGCATGCTTGACCTTGGGGTTTTCAACCACGGCTTCGACCACGATATCGACGTTGCCGAAGTCACCATAAGAGAGGGTCGGACGGATGGCGTTCAGGGTCTTGGCCATGCCGGCCACGTCCATGCGCTTGCGCTCAACGCGACGAGTCAGCAGCTTTGCGGCTTCGTTCAGGCCCAGCTCGATACCTTCTTCGCGCACGTCTTTCATCAGGATGGGCGTGCCCTTGAAAGCGGACTGATAGGCGATGCCGCCACCCATGATGCCGGCACCCAGAACGGCTGCCTGTTTCACTGGCTTGGCGATTTTCTCGTGATCCTTGGCCTTGCGCTTGAGCGCCTGGTCATTCAGGAACAGGCCCACCAGGCTGGCACAGGCCGATGTTTTGGCCATTTTGGCAAAACCTTTGGCCTCCACTTCCAGCGCCTTGTCACGGGTCATGTTGGCCGCTTTTTGCATGGATTTGATGGCTTCCACCGGCGCCGGATAATTCGGGCCCGCCTTGCCGGCCACAAAACCCTTGGCGCTTTCAAAGCACATCATCTGCTCGATCGGGTTGAGCTGGAGCTTTTCCAGCTTGGGCTGGCGCTTGGCCTTGTAATCCAGTTCGCCACTGATGGCGCGGCGTAGCAGGTCCAGCGCAGCATCATGCAACTTGTCGGCAGAAACCACAGCATCCACTGCACGCACTTTCAGCGCTTCATCAGCTCGTGCCTCCTTGCCGGCAGCAATCCATTCAATGGCGTTGTCGGCACCGATCAGACGCGGCAGGCGCACAGTACCGCCCCAGCCCGGATAGATACCCAGCTTGACTTCGGGCAGGCCGATCTTGGCGCTGTCCGCCATCACGCGGTAATCCGCACTCAGGCAAATTTCCAGACCACCACCGAGCGCAACGCCATTGATGGCGGCCACAGTGGGCACTTCCAGATCTTCAAAGGCACTGAAAGTCCGGTTGACCTCCATCACGCCCTCGATCAGCTGTTCATCCGGCAGAGCAAACATTTCGGTGAACTCGGTAATATCGGCACCGACAATGAATACACCCTTGCCACTGCTCAGGATCACCCCGCGCACGCTGTTGTCAGCACGGATGGCATCCACGGCTTCGCGCAACTCGGTGAGGGCAAGGCGGTTGAATTTGTTTACGGACTCACCCTGAAGATCGAATTTCAATTCGACAATACCGTCTTCAAGGGCTGATACCGTGAAGGCTTTACCTGCGTAAATCATTCACTGTTCTCCACTGGATTGGAAAGCTGGATGGCGGCAGCAAGGGTGGCAAACATCAGGGCTGGCAAAGCCAGAAAACAGACATGACACCCGTGCAGCCGTAACGCTGCTTTATAGTTATTGGATACCCAACAGGCATTTCATACGACCGTTTGATTGGGCTTCGCACACATTCAGCCAAAAGCTGGCTTTTGTCAAATGGTTTGGTGTTTTTTGTCATTCACCGTTCGTACCATTTCGGCATCGTACATCCCGCTGCAACCGGCAGACCGCCACATGGAGCGCGCAACTCCGTACTGCGCAGGATAATCCGTTGCCCGTATCTAGCCCGATTCGCGAATAGAATTCACTTCTAAAAAACATCGACCCGCCACAGCGACAGCATCCCGCCACAGGCGGGACAAAACCTCCCCCCAACACAAGGCAGCTTCGGGTCTGACAGGGCCGGAGCCGGGCGTCAGCGGCCCGTGGCAGTTTACTGACACGGGGCAAGCGCCAGCCCGGCGTAGCGCCCTGCCAGACCCGGACGCCGCAGTAAATACCTCCCCACAAAGGACAACACAACCACCCGCCATTTCAGGCTAAACTGACCAGCAAAACCTACATCAAGGAGCAGAGCATGGCCTACCAACATATCCTGATCGCCACCGACCTGAGCCCGGAATGTCACCTGGTGCTTGATCCCGCCACCGAGCTGCAACAGGCACTGGGCTGCAAGCTGTCACTGGTACACGTGATCGAACCCTTGAGCATGAGTTTTGGTGCCGACGTACCCATGGATCTGGGCGTCCTGCAAGAACAGCAAACCCGCCAGGCCGACGAACGCCTGAATGAAGTTTTGCCGGGCTGGCCAAAACTGCAGCGTGAAGACTGCTACCTGCGCTATGGCCAGCCGCGGGCGGAAATTCACCAGCTGGCCGAAGAAATCGGCTGCGACCTGATTCTGGTCGGCAGCCATGGCCGTCACGGCCTGGCCCTTTTGCTGGGTTCAACCGCCAGCGACCTGCTGTCTGCAGCGCCTTGCGATGTGCTGGCAGTCAACCTGAAAAAGAACGACTAGCCCTCTTCCAGCTCGGCCCAGCGCTCGATCAGGGCATCGAGCTGCTGCCCGGCTTCCTGCAACCGCAAAAGGGTCTGTTCCGTCTGCTCATGGGGTTGCTGATAAAATGCCGGATCGGATACCTGTTCCTGCAGGGTTGCCAGCTCGCTTTCCAGTTCGTCAATTTGCCCGGGAATGGCCTCCAGCTCACGCTGTAACTTGTAGCTCAACTTCTTTCTGGGCGCCGTAGCCGGTTCACTCGCGGCAACCGACTGTGCCTGCACCGTAGCGGATTTTTCCTGCGCAGGCTCAGGCGCAGATTCGGCACCCGCTGCAACTCCCCGGGTTGACCTTTCCGTCATTCCCAGCAGCTGCACCGAACCACCCTGGCGCAACCAGTCTTCATAGCCACCGACAAATTCCCTGATCCGCCCGGTTCCGTCGAACACCAGCAAACTGGTCACCACGTTGTCGAGAAAGGCACGGTCGTGACTGACAATCAACACGGTGCCGGCAAACTCCAGCAGCACCTCTTCCAGCAACTCAAGGGTTTCGGTGTCCAGATCGTTGGTTGGCTCATCCAGCACCAGTACGTTGGCCGGTCTGGTAAACAGTTTGGCCAGCAGTAGCCGTGCCCTTTCACCGCCTGACAGTGCTTTTACCGGTGTACGGGCCCGCTGTGGACTGAACAGAAAATCTCCCAGATAGCTCAGCACATGGCGCGACTTGCCATTGATGGTGACCTGGTCACTGGACTCGGCCACGTTGTCGGCAACACTTTTTTCCAGATCCAGCTGGTCACGCAACTGGTCAAAATAGGCCACTTCCAGCTTCGAGCCGCGCTCGATATTGCCTTCAGTCGGTTCCAGACTGCCCAGCAGCAGCTTAAGCAACGTGGTCTTGCCGCTACCGTTGGCGCCAAGCAGACCGATACGGTCACCCCGCTGCAACACCATGGAAAAGTTTTTTACCAGCTGACGACCACCCGGGTGGGCAAAGCTGACATCTTCGGCCACTATGACCTGCTTGCCGGAGCGCCCGGCAGTCACCAGCTGCATGCTGGCCGTGCCCTGGCGCTCCCGGCGCTGGCTGCGCTCTTCACGCAAAGCCTTGAGCGCCCGTACCCGGCCTTCGTTGCGGGTACGGCGGGCCTTGATGCCCTGGCGGATCCAGACCTCTTCTTGCGCCAGCTTCTTGTCAAACAATGCATTGGCCGTTTCTTCAGCGGCCAGCTGTTGTTCCTTGTGTTCCAGGAAACTGGCGTAATCGCCATTCCAGTCCAGCAGGTGACCACGATCCAGTTCAAGGATGCGCGTGGCCAGATGCTGCAAAAACGTGCGGTCGTGGGTAATGAACAGCACAGCGCCATTGAAGTCCAGCAAGGCTTCTTCCAGCCAGGCGATGGCACCGATGTCCAGGTGGTTGGTCGGCTCGTCCAGCAGCAACAGGTCCGGCTCGGCCACCAACGCCTGGGCCAGCAACACCCGCCGGCGCCAGCCACCGGACAACTCATCCAGACGCCTGTCGGCCGGCAACTGCAGCCGGCTCAGGGTGCTCTCGACCAGCTGCTGCAAGCGCCAGCCATCACGGGCTTCCAACTCCTGCTGGACCCGGGTCAGCTCCTGCAGGTCCTCATCGGTTTCAATCGACTGGCTCAACTGCTTGAAACGGGCCAGCAATTCGCCGACGCCCTCCAGCCCGTCTGCCACCACATCAAATACACTGCGCTGCTCACCCTGTGGCAGCTCCTGCGGCAGCTCGCCAATCTTCAACCCGGGCGCACGCCAGATCTCGCCGGAGTCCGGCAGCTGGCTACCCTGCACCAGCTTCAGCATACTGGACTTGCCGCTGCCATTGCGGCCAATCAGGCATACCCGCTCACCTTTGGCGATTTGCCAGGAAACCGCGTCCAGCAGCGGATTCAGGCCATAGGCCAGAGAAATCTGGTTCATTTTCAGCAACGTCATGCGGTTCTCCTTGTCTAGATGGTGCACAGTTTACCTGTTGGCGTGACCGGTTGCTGCACGCCCTACTCGAACGGCCGGCAAACAGGTAGAATGCGGCCCGGTTTTCGGCATGAAATTTCAGGAATTTTCAGTTTTACGGAGTGGTCAATGCCTGTTCGTTTTTTATCTCTGGTTGCTGCCGCTTTGCTGCTGGCAACGCACACTGCACATGCCGACAACCGTCTGCAACAGCAACGTGGTCTGTACCACAAGGCCAAGGCCGAGCTGGAAGCCGGCCGCGCTGATACCTGGCAGGCCAACCGCTCCTTTTTGCGTGACTACCCCCTGTCTGCCTACCTTGCCTACGACGCCCTGACCTTGCGCCTGCAAACCGCCGGCAACAGCGAGGTTGAGCAGTTTTTTATCGAGCATGCGGATTTGCCCCAGCTGCGCTGGATGAAGTTACGCTGGCTGCGCCTGCAGGCCGACCGCGGCAACTGGGAACTGTTTTTCAAGCATTACAGCCCACAACTGAATTTCACCGAGCTGGATTGTCTGGAAGGCCAGGGCCTGCTGGCAACCGGCAAGCGTACAGAAGCGTTTGAGCGCGCGGAAAAGCTCTGGCACAGCAGCCAGTCCCAGCCCAATGCCTGTGACCCGGTGTTTGCCGCATGGAAAGACGCCGGTCTGCGCACACCAGACCAGGTCTGGGTACGACTGTTTCTGGCGGTACAGGCCCGCAATGCCGGACTGGCCAAATTCCTCTCCGGAGAATACAGCCAGCCGGACGTTGCCCGCTTGCTCACGGAGGTGGCTGCCAAGCCGGAAAAGCTGCAACAAACCGCGCTGTTTACCCGCGATAGCGCGGAAAATCGCGATATCGTCAGCCTTGGTCTGCGTCGCCTGATTCGCAACAACACCAACCTGACCCTGCAGCTGCTTAACCACTACAAGACCCGGCTCAGCTTTACCGACGAGCAAAAGCGTTTGCTGGCCCGCGATATCGGCACCCTGCTGGCCAAGCGTTTTGACGCCCGCGGCCTGGCGGTCATGCAGGAGTTTGACCCGGCCTACAGTGATCCACTGGTTGGCGAGTGGCATGCCCGCCTGCTGCTGCGGCTGGGCCGCTGGAGCGAGGCGCAGAAAGTCATTGCCGCCTTGCCGGCAGACACAGCAGAAACTCTGCGCTGGCAATACTGGCACGCCCGCAGTACCCAGTTTGCCAGGCCCGACAACCAAACATCACAAGAACAATTTCAGAAAATTGCCGGCGAGCGGGATTTCTATTCCTACCTTGCCGCTGATCACAGCAAGCAGCCCTATCAGCTGAATCACAAGCCGGCCGCCGTTGACAGCAAGACCCTGGAACAGGTTCGTAACAGTCCCAATATCCAGCGCGCCCTGGAGTTTCGCGTCATTGGCGACGAGCTGTCGGCCCATCGCGAGTGGCAGCATGCCAGCCAGGGTTTCAACCACGACCAGTTGCTGGCCCAGGCGCGTATTGCCTATGAAATGAACTGGTTCAACCCGGCGATCCGCAATCTGGGCCAGGCAAAATACTGGGATGACCTGGATATCCGCTTTCCCATGGCCTATCGCGACGGGCTGGTGCGCGAGGCCCGTGCACAGGGCCTGCATTCCAGCTGGGTTTACGCCATCACCCGGCAAGAGAGCGCCTTCATGCCGACCATCCGCTCCCACGCCGGTGCCATGGGCCTGATGCAGCTGATGCCGGCCACCGCCACGGAAACCGCACGGCGCTACAACATCCCGCTGGCCTCACCACAGGCCGCGCTCAATCCGGATACCAACATCAAGCTCGGCACAGCCTACCTGAACCACGTCATGCAGCAGTTCAGCGGTAACCGCATCCTGGCCTCGGCCGCCTACAACGCCGGCCCCGGCCGGGTACGCCAGTGGCTGCGCGAGGGGGGCCACCTGCCCTATGACGTCTGGATCGAAACCATTCCGTTCGATGAAACCCGCCAGTATGTACAGAACGTGTTGACCTATTCAGTCATCTACGGCCAGAAGCTCGACGCTCCCGCCCCTCTGGTCGAGTGGCACGAACGCGAGTTACAGAAGAAGTAACGCAACGGAATGTCTGGCTGCCCCCCATGGCGACCACAGGTCGCCGCTACAAAAGCGTCTGGGAATGGCGTTGGCTATTGGGGTTCAACCCCGCACGAAGTGGCCTGCCTTGCACGGCTGGACAGAACGCCGACAGCGGCCCTGTTCGCGGCTGAAGCCGCCCCTACAGAAGCCGTGCAGGCGCAGAAACTACAGGTCGCGCTCGAGGCGATCGACAATCACATCAACCAGTTTTTCCGGCTGGAATTTCGACAGGAAGTTGTCGCAACCGACCTTCTCTACCATGGCCTTGTTAAAGCTGCCGGATAAAGAAGTGTGCATCACGACATACAAATCACGCAGGCGCGGATCCTGACGGATTTCGGTAGTCAGCCGGTAACCATCCATCTCCGGCATCTCGGCATCGGTGAACACCAGCAACAGCTTGTCGGTCAATACAACCCCCTGATCGGCCCAGGCCTGTAACTGGCGCAAGCCCTGCAGACCGTCAGTACACCGATGCACCTGCAAGCCAAGCTGGGTCAAGGTTTCGGTCAACTGCCGCAGCGCCACCTGTGAGTCATCAATGATCAGTACTTCGCGGCCAACCGCACTCTGCAGCAACGGATTGCCCAGTTTGCCTTCCGGGATCGTGGTATCCATCGGCACGATTTCTGCCAGCACTTTTTCGACGTCAATGATCTCGACAATCTGCTCTTCAAGGCGGGTAATGGCCGTCAGGTAATGCTGGCGGCCAGCGCTGGCAGGCGGCGGCTGGATGGCTTCCCAGTTCAGGTTAAGAATGCGCTCCACGCCACTGACCAGGAATGCCTGCACCGAGCGGTTGTACTCGGTCACAATGATGGTGCTGTTCTCGCCGGCCTGTTGCGGACGCATGCCCACGGCCTGGGCCAGATCGACCACGGGGATGGTCTGGCCACGCAGGCTGACCACGCCAATTACGTGCGGATGGCGTTGCGGGATGCGCCTGAGCGCAGGCAACCGTACAACTTCCTGCACCTTGAATACGTTGATGGCAAACAGCTGCCGGCCGCTCAGCCGGAACATAAGGATTTCCAGACGGTTTTCACCGACCAGCTGGGTACGCTGGTCGACCGTATCCAGTATGCTGCCTGCAAAGTTGCTCATGACGTTCTCTCAAGGTCCAGGGGTAATTACCGCCTTGTATCGGCATCACCCCCGCCAACTTGAACGTCAGCCCGGACAGGCAGCGGGCTGATCGCCCCGGTTCGTGCTTACAGCGCCAGTTTGCGGCTGGACGCCTTGATGAATTCCTTCTTCAGGTCTTCAAAGGTGTGTACAGCAGGAAACTGCGGGAATTCGGCAATCACGTTATCCGGCGCATGGAACAGGATGCCGGCATGGGCTTCGGACAGCATAGTGGTGTCGTTGTAGGAATCGCCGGCCGCAATCACCCGGTAATACAGGCTCTTGAACGCCAGAACCGACTGGCGCTTGGGGTCTTTCTGGCGCAGCTGGTAGTCCACTACACGGTCGTTTTCATCAACCACCAGCTTGTGGCACAGCAGCGTCGGAAAACCGAGCTGGCGCATCAGGGGCTGGGAAAACTCGTAAAAGGTATCGGACAGAATCACCACCTGAAAACGTTCGCGCAGCCAGTTGACGAACTCGACCGCGCCATCCAGTGGTTTAAGCGTAGCAATGACTTCCTGGATGTCGTTCAGTTTCAGGCCGTGCTCGTCCAGAATGCGCAGGCGCTGCTGCATCAACACATCGTAATCGGGAATGTCGCGGGTAGTTGCCTTCAAGGCATCGATACCGGTTTTCT